>CAVZIS010000009.1:0-272194 GCA_963775345.1 Vicinamibacterales bacterium | reverse complement strand
TTCTAAACGCATCGCGTTCGTTTCGATCGGGGGTGGGTGGCGAAAGCCGCTCACCCCTTTTTTTGGTTCGTAGGTCTGGTTTTCGTAAGTTCGTAGGGTTCGTTGGTTCGTAGGTTCGATCAGCGGGGCGTGAGTCTGACCGCCGGGGCTCAGCCCGCTGGGCACTCGCAACGGGATCATCTTGTCGAAATTCGAGTCGGTCAATGATTCGAGAAACGCGATGATGTCCTTCATCTCGTTTTCGCTCATGTCGTCGACCCTTCGGAAATCGCGGTCGAGGCGTGGTGTGCGCCGATCGGCATCGCGTCGCTCACGCCTGGCTGCGTCGTTCGACACGTTCGGATTCTCCGAGCGGCCGTTGTCATAGAATCGCAGCACGTCCTGCAGAGTTGCCAACGTTCCGTTGTGCATGTAGGGCGCGGTGAGCGTCACATTGCGGAGAGACGGCGTACGGAAGCGAAACCGACCGCCGCCTGTATCCGGCTGCGTGAGCTTCGGGTGTTCTCTCACCCCTTCAGCGTGCAGATCAAAATCGGAAAACATCGGGCCGTCGTGGCATCGATCGCAGCCAACTTCGTCGAAGGCCTCGAGGCCGCGGCGTTGTTGAGCGGTCAGCGCGTTCGCGTCGCCCGCACGGAAGCGATCGAACGGGCTGTCGGTCGCGACCAGTGTGCGCTCGAACGCGGCGATCGCTTGCGCGAGTTGCGGGGCATCAATCGAGGTGTCTGGCCCGAAGGCATCGCGAAATAAGCTCACGTACTCCGGAATATTCTGCAGGCGCCTCAGAACGCTACCCACGGCCGCCTCCTCGGAGTAGGCTGTCCCTCGCAGTTCTTCGAGCGCCTTGATCGGTTCGAGCGCCTGTGCCTCGAGGCCTCGCGCGCGTCTGTCCCAGAACATCGGGCCCCGCGCCGGATCCATGGACATGACCGCGCCGTCGAATTCCCGCCTGGAACGGCGATCGTCTACGCCATTGAACGCGGTATTCAGAATCGTTGGGGCATTACGCCTGACGCCGGGAATTCGTCCCTTCGAAATGTCGACCCGGCGTGGACCCAGGCCGACAGACCCCGTACCGAGGGAGAGGTCGCGGCCGTCGGCATACGCCAGATCCGGATGGTGACAGGTTGCGCACGCAGTATCCCGGTCACCGGAGAGAATCGGATCCCAGAACAGAAGCCGGCCAAGCTCTACACGAGCGTCCTGAGAGGCGCGACTGACAGCGGTTGGCGTCACTTGTGTGGTCGCGGTGACTGTGAACAAGGCAGCCAGCAAACCGACAAGCCACCAGAAGATCGAACGCTGGGACGTCATGTCAGGAGCTTGTCACGCGGGTCACAGTGAAAGTAATTGTAACCATCATCGGTGTGCTTTGCGGGCTGTCTGCTATAGTTGGCACACTTTTCGAACGCCTAACCGCGGGAGTTCACCGGTGATCGCATTAGTGCTGCGGGAGTTCCACCAGTTCCAGGCGTCCGGACGCCAGTTCCTGTACCTGGTTCCGAGCGCAGCCGTGTTCGAGCTCGACGCGACCGGAGCGGCCGTGCTGCTCCAGCTCTGCCGGCGCGCGGCAGACCGAGGACGCGGTTGTCGCCGCGCTCTCCGGACGCTTTCCCGCGCCGGCCGTGCGGTCGGCGATCCGCGAGCTCCTGGACGTCCGCGCCGTCGCGTACGAGCACCAGCCAGACGAGGAAGCGCCGCGCATGCTTCCGATGATGCCGTTTCCGCTGACGACGATGGTGCTGAACGTGACGAACCAGTGCAACCTGGCGTGCACGTACTGCTACGAGTACGGCGAAGACAAGATCGTCGACACCGTCCACGGCAAGCAGTCGAAGTTCATGTCCGAGGCGACGGCCCGGGAGAGCGTCGAATTCCTGCTCAAGGAAAGCGGCCGCGTCGCCCACATGACCTTTTTCGGTGGTGAGACCCTGCTCAACTTTCCGGTCCTGAAGACGACGGTCGCCTACGCGCGACGGCGGGCGGCGGAAGAGGGCAAGGAGATCGACTTCAGCCTCACGACCAACGCAACGCTCCTTCAGCCCGACATCATCGAGTTTCTCGCCGAGAACGACATCGGCGTGACCATCTCGATGGACGGCCCGCGCGAGCTGCAGAACAAGTTCCGCGTGTTTCACAACGGCGCTGGGAGCTATGACGTCGTGGCGCCGAAGATCAAGGAGCTCTTGAGGCGGCACCGGAGCCGGCCGATCGGCGCGCGCGTGACGCTCACGTCCGAGACGATCGACGTGACGCGGATCTACCGGCACCTGACCGAAGAGTTCGGGTTCTGGGAAGTCGGATTCGCGCCGGTGACGACGTCGCCCAACCAGCAGTACGCGATTGGCGACTCGGGCTTCGATCGGATGCTGGGGCAGTTCCGCGAGCTCGCGCACGAATTCCAGGAACACGTGGCCGTGAACAGGCACCACGGCTTCTCGAACGTCAAGGACACGCTCGAGGAAATTCACAAGGGCGTGAGCAAGGCGTACCCGTGCGGCGCCGGCCTCGGCTTGATGGGCGTGTCCACCGACGGCGATGTGGCGGTGTGCCACCGCTTCGCAGGCTCCGACGACCATAAGCTCGGAACGGTCAAAGACGGAATCGACCGCGAGGCGCAGTCGGAATTCCTGAAGCACCATCACATCGCGGACAAGACCGATTGCCACACCTGCTGGGCGCGCCCGCTGTGTGCCGGCGGGTGCTACCACGAAGCGCACGTCCGTTACGGGACCACCCGGCGGCCCAATCTGCATTACTGCGAGTGGATTCGCGGATGGACCGACACGTGCCTGCAGGTGTACGGCGAGCTGGCAGTGCGAAACCCCGATTTCCTCGCGCGATTCGATCGCGACGAGGCGAAGGCGGAGGCGGTGTTGTGACGCATCTCAAAGCGATTAATCGAAAAGCCCATCGCGTGATCGACCACGTGAACGCGGCCAAGGACCAGGATGTGGTGGCGCTCCAGCAGATGCCTGCGCAGCCCCACATCCCGCTCGGGTGCTCGCTGGCGTTCTCGCCAGGCTGGGAGGCGGATTCGACCGGCGGCACGGCCGGGCTGTGCCAGCCCGTCGAGCGCGACATCTTCGACTGCCACCTCGGGTGCTTCTGGCCGGCCCACGTGCCGGATCAGCTGAACCACGCGCCGAACTGGACCAACACGTGCGCGGCGGCGCAGAAAGACTGGCGCAAGCTGGATCTGGTCTTCCCGGGCTGAGTGATGCATCGATGGCTTGTCGGCGTTCTCGTGCTGCTGGCAGTGCTGCCGCCCATTGGCGGCTCCTCAGCAGCCCGCGCCGGCGCCTGCACGCAGAAGGCCAGCGAAGCGGCGCGGCACCCGCGGCTGACGAAGGCATTCCGGTGACCGACGCCGAAGTCGTGAAGGCGTGCGGCAGCTGCCACGTCTCCGACGACAAGCGGCGAATGACGCGCATCTCGTACCGGCGTGCGACGCCCGAAAACTGGGAGCTGACGATCCGGCGGATGATGTCGCTCAACAACGTCCAGATCACGCCGGACGTCGCGCGCCGCGTCATCAAGTCTCTGTCCGACTCCCACGGTCTGGCGCCTGAAGAAGCCCGAACGATCATGTTCGACGCCGAGCGGCGCCTGATCGACTTCACCTACACCGCCGACAAGGGGACCCACGAGCTTTGCCGCCGGTGCCACTCGATCGGCCGCGTGCTCAGCGAGCGCCGCACGAAGGACGAATGGAGCGGCCTCATCGCGATGCACCGCTATTACTATCCGGGCGTCGACGGCGCCTCGGGCGGATTCCGTCGCGGCGGCGGCCCCGGTGGTGGCGGCGCGCCGGTGGCGGCGGACAAGGCCAGGCGGCGAGAGGCCGAGGGGCGAGACGGCGGCCGCGGCAGCGAGAACCAGCACCCGGTGGATCTGGCGCTCAACCATCTCGTTGGCGCGTTTCCGCTCGCTTCGCAGGAATGGACCACCTGGTCGGCCGCGATGCGGACGCCCAGGCTGGCCGGCCGGTGGGCGCTGTCCGGATATGAAATCGGCAAGGGACCTCTTTACGGGCAGGTCACGATATCCGAGCGGCCCGAAGTGGCAGACTCATTCCTCACCGACGGCCGGTTCACCTACACGCGGACCGGCCAGACCGTCACGCGCCGCAGCCGCGCCATCGTCTACACGGGATTCCAGTGGCGTGGCCGATCGGCCGACGCTCCCGACGATCCGGGCACGTGGCGCGAAGTGGCCTTCATCGAGAGGAACGGGCAGGAGATCAAGGGCCGCTGGTTTACGGGCGCGTACGACGAGACGGGGATCGACGTCACGCTGCGCCGGGTTTCGAACGATCCGCTGGTGACAGGCACCGACATCGGCTCGCTCAGGTCTTCGACCACCTGCACAGCGCGTGCGCATCTACGGCGCGAATCTTCCCGAGCGCATCACCGCAGCCGACATCGACTTCGGGCAGGGCATCAGAGTGACGCGTGTGGCCAGCGTCTCGGCCGACATGCTCGCGGTCGACGTGGACGTTGCGGCCGACGCGCGCATGGGCCCGCGCGACTTGTCGGTGGGAGGATCCACCAGGCCCGCAGTGATCGTGGTCTACAACAAGATGGACGGCATCAAGGTGACGCCGCAGGCCGGGATGGCGCGTCTCGGCGGCGCGGCGTTCCCGATTCGCTCCGAGCAGTTCGAGGCCAGGGGCGTCAGCAACGGGCCGGACGGCAAACCGGGCAACGCCGACGATCTCGATCTCGGCCCGGTCGACGCTCGCTGGAGTCTCGAAGAGTACACGGCGACGTTCAAAGACGACGACATCAAGTTCGTGGGAGAGCTCGGGCCGGACGGCCTGTTCGTTCCGAACGTGGACGGCCCGAACCCCAAGCGCTCGGGAAATCGCAACAACGTCGGAGACGTCTGGGTCGTCGCGGTCCATACACCGGCAGGCGCTGACCCGGCTTCCAAGCCGCTGCGCGCTCGAGCGCATCTGCTCGTGACCGTGCCGCTGTATATCGACTGGGAGTCGAGAGAGGTCGGGCGATGAAGCCACGTACCTGCCTCGCGTGACGATCGCCGCGCTCGCGCTCGCCTGGTCTTTTGTTTCCGCGCAGGCGCAGACCCCGCGGCTGACCGGCGGCGACGGGACGCTGTACATCGGCGGCTATCCCAACGTGATCTGGATCATCGACGAGGCGAGCGAAAAGGTCACTGGCACCATTCAGACGAAGACCGGTATCCCGCGCCGCCTCGTTCTGTCTCGCGATCGGAAGCGCTTCTACAACATCGATGCGACCGCCGAGCAGGTCGAAATCCTCGACATCGCGTCACGAACGACGATCGATTCGTTCAAGTTGACCGAGGGCAACAAGCGGGTCCGCGTTTGCGTCGCTCGAGCCGGATCCCGCAGCATCGATACCTGATGATGATCACGCGGGTCGCGACCAAGCTGCGCGATCGCGTGGAGATCGGGCCTTCCCAGTTGCAGCAGTACGACCTGAAGGAGCACAAGATCATCGCGGACCGTGCCGTGGCCCGACGGCGAGGAACGCGACCAGGCAAACCTGATGTTCTCGCCCGACGGCAAGCTGCTGTACGTCCTCGCGAACGAGATCCTCATCTTCGAGACCGAGAAGTTCACGCAGGTCGACAAATGGGACCTGTCGAATCTCGAGGAAGGCCTCGGCCAGGTCTCCATGAGCTTCGGCGGGTTCGGCGGGCTCGACACCATCAACGATGAGCCCGGCTTTCTGACGACCACGATGACGGTCGAGGATCCGGTGCAGCATCGCCGCATGATGGGCGTCGCGCGCATCGACCTCGTCAAGAAGGATTTCGAGTTCTACACCATCGGTCCGGCAGGCGGCGTGAATTTCGTGCTGGCGCCCGACAAGAAACGCGGATACGGTCTGGAGTCGGCTGTCGGCCGCTATCAGTTCTGGACGTTCGACCTCGAGCAGCGCCGCGTCATCTCGCGCCAGGAATTCGACGGACGGCCGCGGATGTCGCTCAAGACCAGCTCGAACGGGCGGATCCTCTACATCTACAACGCCGGCAACACGATCGATCTCTACGATGCCGCGACGTACCGGTACCTGAGGACGATCACGCTCGACGGCGACGTGACGACGGGGTTTTACGTCGTGCCCAGGCAGGCGACAAGGAGCAAGTGATGAAAGTCGCGGTCGTCTTTGCAGTGTCTCTCGTCGCCGGCATTCTATCCACCGCGACGGTCGCCACGACCGCGGAACCGGCCTCGTGGGACGCGAAGAGCGCCGCGGCGTACCTGGATGGCCGCCAGGCCTGGTGGCTCAGTTGGCCCAACGCGGCGCGCGACCACGACACGGCCTGCGTGTCGTGTCATACGTCGCTCCCGTACGCGCTCGCGCGCCCTGCGCTTCGCGCCGCGTTGAACGAGCGCGGCCCCTCGCCGGGCGAATCGAAGCAGATGGACCATGTCGTCAAGCGTGTCAGAGCGTGGAGAGACATGGAGCCGTGGTATCCGGATCAAACGCGAGGCCTTCCCAAGACCGCGGAATCGCGAGGGGTCGAATCGGTCATCAACGCCCTCGTCCTCTCCAGCAGGGACGCCGCGGACGGTGTGTTGAGCGCCGACGCGCGCCAGGCGTTCTCCAACCTCTGGGGCCAGCAGATGCGCACGGGCGACCTGTCGGGCGCGTGGGCCTGGCTGACGTTTCGTCTCGAGCCGTGGGAAGGCGCGCAGTCGGCGTACTTCGGCGCGGCGCTCGCGGCGGTTGCCGTTGGGGGCGCGCCGGGCGGTTACGCGTCGAGCGCCGACATTCAGCCGAACGTCACGCTGCTGCGCGGCTACCTCACGAAGCAGTTCGAGAAGCAGCACACCTTCAACCGGCTGATGCTCCTGTGGGCGTCGGCGAAACTGCCGGGCGTGCTGACGCCGGAGCAGCGCGATGCAGTTGTCGCCGAGGTGATCGGCAAGCAGCAGAGCGACGGCGGATGGAGCATCGCCTCTCTTGGTCCGTGGCAGCGCACCGACGGCACCGCGCTCGACACGGCGAGCGACGGCTACGCGACGGGCCTCGCAGCCTTCGCCCTGCAGCAGGCGGGGCTGGCGTCCACGCATCCACAGGTGGCGAAAGCGCTCGGTTGGCTGGTCGCGCACCAGGACAAAGCGACGGGGCGCTGGCTGGCGTCTTCTCTGAACAAACAACGCGATCCCGAGTCGGACGCGGGCCAGATGATGAATGACGTGGCGACTGCGTACGCGGTGCTGGCGTTGACGCCGGCGAATGCCCCCTGATTTCCGGCGCGCGCTGGCGTATCTCGTTCCCTACTGGCGGCGGCTGGCGCTCGTCGTGCTGCTGAGCGCGCTGAATACAGCCCTCTCGCTCACGCTGCCTTATCTCTCGAAGACGCTCATCGACTCCGCGCTCATCGGGAGGAGCCTGCCCGCGCTCTACTCGACGGTGACGCTCTTTGCGCTGGCGTCGGCGGGCGGCTTCGCGCTGACGGCGATCGTCGGGCTGCGGTACACCCGCGTGTCGGCCGACGTCCTCTTCGACATGCGGCTGGCCGTGTACCGGCATCTGCTGCGCCTCTCGCCCCGGTTTTACGCGCGCACGCCGCTCGGCGACATTCTCGCGCGGGTGAACAACGACGTCGGCGAGATCCAGCGCGTGGCTGCCGAATCGCTGCTGGCGTGGGTGGGCAACGTCTTGTTTCTCGCGGGCAGCATCGCCGCGATGTTCTGGCTCGACCCGCGCCTGGCGCTCGCGGGCGTCGCGCTCGTGCCCGTTGCGGCATGGGTCCTCTCGCGCACGCGGGTCGCGCTCGCGGCGCACGTGAAGGCGATGCGCGAGGCGAGCGCGGCGATCGGGAGCTTTCTCATCGAGACGATTCAAGCCGTACGGCTCGTCGTGACCTCGAACGCGCAGGCGCGGGAGGCCGAACGGTTTCGCGCGACCAATGCCACCTTCGTCCGTGCGCTGATGTCCATGCAGCTCTGGTCGTACTTGTCGGGAAGCGCGCCGGGACTGGTGCTGTCGGCCGGGTATGTGCTGGTCTTCGTGTACGGCGGACATCGCGTCATTGCCGGGACGCTCACGCTCGGGACGTTCGTTGCGTTCATGGCGTACTACATGCGTCTTTTTCAGCCCGTGCAGGGGTTGATGGGGCTGTACTCGAGCCTGGCCACGGTCCAGGTGTCGCTCGCCCGGGTGCACGAGCTTCTGGACACGCCGCCCGATGTGGTCGAGGCGCCCAACCCGGATCGGCTGAGCCGGGTTCGCGGAGCGGTCGAATTCGATCGCGTCAGCGTCGATCTCGGCCGCGGGCAGATTCTGAAGGCAGTGTCGTTCACTGTCGATCGCGGAGAGACCGTTGCCGTGGTCGGGCCGAGCGGCAGCGGCAAGTCGACGATCGCGGACCTCGTCGTCCGACTGCTCGATCCCGATGAGGGCGCAGTCCGGCTGGACGGCGCCGATCTCAGACGGCTGTCGCTCGACGATCTGCGCCGGCACGTCGTGCTCGTCGAGCAGGAGCCGGCGCTCCTGCACGCGACAATCGAAGAGAACATCCGCTACGCGCGTCCGGACGCGTCCGAGCAGGACGTACGGCGGTCGGCGTCGGCTGCCGGCGTGGATGAGCTGATCGCGCGTCTCCCCGAGGGATTCCGGACCGTCGTCGGCGAACGGGGCGCGGCGCTGTCGGCCGGGGAACGCCAGCGCGTGGCCCTTGCGCGCGCACTGCTCAGCAATCCGGACGTGCTCGTTCTCGACGAGCCCACGGCCGCTCTCGATCCGGTATCAGAGCGGCAGGTGCTGGCGGGATACGAAGCGGCCATGCGCGGCCGCACGACCATCCTGATTACGCACCATCTCTCGCTCGCGTCGGCAGCCGACCGCGTGGTCGTGCTGGGCGACCGGGGCATCCTGGAGGAGGGAGAGCCGGCAGAGCTGCAGGCGAAGGGCGGTGCGTTCGCCGCGCTCTTCGCGACGTGATCGCAGATGTATCTGAACGAATACACAGGACGCGGCGTGCGCGTGGCGGTCGTCGACAGCGGCGTGCACGCCGGCCACCCTCACGTGGGTGGCGTTGAACAGGGCGTGGCCGTCAACAGCGACGGATCGCTCGATCGCGATTTCGCGGACCGGCTGGGGCATGGCACCGCTGTGGCTGCCGCGATCCGCGAGAAGGCGCCCGACGCGGCGATCATCGCCGTCAAGGTGTTCTGGCACAGGCTCTCTACCGATGTCTCCTCGCTCGTCCGCGGTGTCGACGAAGCGTGCGCGCGTGGCGCGACCGTCATCAACCTGAGCCTGGGTACCTCGAATGCGGCTCATGCCCCTTTACTGGAAGCGGCCGTGGGCCGGGCGAGCCGGCCGCGGCGCCGTTGATTGTTGCCGCCATCGAAGACGGGGGAGTTGCCTGGCTGCCGGGAAGCCTCGAGGGTGTCATCGCCGTGCGGCTCGACTGGGAGTGCCCGCGCGACACATACCGGCTGATCGACGGCCGACGGCCGCGAGGTCGTCGCGGCATCCGGATTCCCGCGCGACATCCCGAACGTCCCGCGTGAGAAAAACCTGAAGGGCATCAGCTTCGCAGTGGCGAACGCCACCGGATTCGTGGCCCGCGCGCTGGAATCCCTGGGGACGACCTTCTGCAACGGGCCGGCTGAGATTCTTGCAGCGCTCGAACAGGGCCTTCTGGATCGCGATGACGGACGCATCAGCCGTTGACGTGCTCGTGATTGGGGGCGGTCCCGCCGGCGCCACCGCCGCCGCCCTGCTGGCGTCGTGGGGCCGGTCGGTCGTCATGGTGCACTGCGAATCGGACTCTCCGAGCCTGGCCGAGTCGCTGCCCGCGAGCACGAAGAAGCTGCTTCGGCATCTCGGGCTGCTCGAGGTGATCGAGGCCGCGCGCTTTCACCCGAACAAGGGGAACATCTCGCGCTGGGCGGGAAGAGAAGCCGTCGCCGAGTCGGCCGAATCGGGCTATCACGTGCCGCGCGCAAGGTTCGATCGGCTGCTGCGCGATCATGCCCGCGCACGCGGGGCAACGCTCGTTGAAGGACGAGTACGGAAGGTCGAGCTGGCCAGTCCGGCCACCATCGAATGCGTCGGGCCGATCGGGCCGCCGCTCCTACCGGAGCCGGTTCGTCCTCGATTGCTCCGGCCGCGCGGGTGTGATCGCCAGCCGAGGCCTGCGCCGTGCCCACATCGGCTATCGGACGCTCGCCCTGGCGGCCGAGTGGGACTGCGAAGGATGGCCTGCTGGTGAGCGCGCTCATACTCTTGTCGACAGCTACGCGGACGGCTGGGCCTGGTCGGTCCCGCTGTCGCCGGCCCGGCGTCAGTGCACCGTGATGATCGACGCCGACCGCACGACGGTCCGAAAGGCCAGCCTGGCGGAGATCTACGGTCAGGAGCTTCGAAAGGCGCTAAGCATCGGCGTCGCGCCTCACCGGCGCCCGGCAAGACGGTCAGCCGTGGGCCTGTGACGCGTCGTTGTACGACTGCGTCAGAGCGTTCGACGGCCACGCGCTTCTGGTAGGGGACGCGGCCTCGTTTGTCGAACCCTTGTCGTCGGGTGGCGTGAAGAAAGCATTGTCCTCTGCGTGGCGTGCCGCCGTCTTCGTCAACACCTGTCTGAACGAGCCCGGCATGCTGCCGGCGGCATCAGAGTTTCACGATCGACGCGAACGACAGGTGTTCGACGAGTACCAGCGGCGCTCCGCCGCCTTCTTTCAAGAGGCGGCCCTGGTGTACGACGACCGCTTCTGGTCTGCGCGCGCGAGTGGCGATCCGATTCGGCCGAGCGCATCGGCCGGCGATTTGACGGATGCCGGCGTCGCAGCCGATCCGGGCGTCCGGTTGGCCTTCGAGCGCCTTCGCGATGCGCGCACGTTTCGTCTGGCGCGAGGGCCGTCGCTCAGGTTCGAGAAAACCGCCGTCATCGAGGGACGTCTAATCGTCATGCGCGAGGGAGTGGTGGTGCCCGGCGTCGAATCGCCCGTGCGGTTCATTGCAGGGGTGAACCTGCCGGACGCGATACGGATCGCGGCCGGCAGCCGCGACGTCGCGTCTTTCATCGAGGCTTATCACCGTCAAGTCGGCCGCATCGATCCGAGGAACCTCCTTACAGGTCTGTCGTTGCTCGTCGCCCGCGGTTTGCTGAAGGCGCTTTCATGAGCTTCCGCGCATATTCAGTTCGGTTTGAGGTTCGTGTTCTGACGACGTCAAGGGCACGCTACCAGATTTGCCTGACGCCGTAGCGGCGAAAGATCACCTCGGACGTGACGATCGCAAGACCTTCGTGGAGCGCCTGCGACACGAGCAGCCGATCGAACGGATCGCGATGGTGAAATGGCAAGCGCGCGACACCGACGGCATGCCGGGTTTCGATCGGGAGCTCGTGAAACCCGTTGGCGGCGAGCTGGTGCGGAACGAACCGTTCCACGGTGCCGTCGATGTCGAGTTTGCCCGTGCTCGCTTTGATGGCGATTTCCCAGCAGCTCGCAACGCTGACCAGACATTCGTTTTCGGCGGAGGCGATGGTACGGCGCGCGCGTGCGGACAGCTCGCGCGCGTCGGAAATCCACCACAAGAACGCGTGCGTGTCGAGCAGCACGCGCATCAGACGTAGCCGTCGAAGTCGGGGGGCGTCCTGTCGAAGTCGGGGGCGATACGCACGCGCCCCCTGGCAGAGCCAGGTTTGCGCGTCTTGCGGGACTCGACCAACGAGACAATCTTCACCAGCGGCTTGTGATCCTTGGCGATGACGATTTCCTCGCCCGCTGTCGCCCGCCTGATGAGGCTGGAAAACTGCGCTTTGGCCTCGGCAACATTGAAGGTCGATTTTCGCGAAGCCCATGATGGTCATCCTACATGACCATTCATGAGTCGTCAAACGTGAAGCGACCGCAAAAGAATCTGGAACGAGGACTTTAGCTCAGCGACGGGAGCGCGCGATAACGACTGGCCCGAAGAATTCGCGCATGTCACACCTTCCTGCAACATCCATACTGCGTCGTTTCATAGTAAGACCCAACAGGGCGTCCCCCCACTATGCGCAATATATCTCCGCAGTATTGGCAGACCGGAACCGTGGATGGGTTGATCTGATCACGGCCGTATTGGCCAGGTTGAGGGTAGGTGGTCAATCCCATTCCTGATGCCTCGCGCCGACTTTACGAGCGTCTCCACGCCGAAGACGCCGATTCAGCTCATGGCCGCTACAACGCGCTCGTTCGGCGGTTAGTCAGCTTCGAGCGCGCCGCCGCCGCGGACCCGTGCGTGAGATAGCCGACGCCGATGAATTCGCAGCTTCATGCGCGCCTTCGGGACGGGCGCTCGAGTACACGCACGGGTGTACTTTGCTGGGGAGCTACAGACCGTTCTCCTGGGATGGCGGAGCGGCTCGATGATATGGACATCAGAGTCGAGTCGGACAGCGACGAGCTCTTTCGAACCATCCCGCGCATCAAGGAAACGCTGCAGTTGAACGTCGAGCTGGCGTCGCAGAGTCGACTTCATTGCGGTGAGACCGGACTGGCAGGAGCGTAGCCTCTTTGTGGCGCAGGAAGGCAACGTCGGGTTTTTTCATTTCGATCTGTACGCGCAGGCGCTGGCAAAAATCGAGCGTGGTCATCAGCAGGACGTCGAAGACGTGCGCGAGATGTTGTTGCGAGGCTTGATCAGTGGCGCAGATATGTGGGACTACTTAGCCTGATCGAGTCTCAGCTCTTTCGGTTAACGGGCGATCAGATAGCCGTCTTTTCGGCAGTCGGTTGAGGCGGTGTGCCGTGAAGACGTAGACATGCCATAAACAGCGTCAGGCGCTAGGGGAGCACGCGATCGAGCGGCAGCTCCAGGTCCGGGCAGCAGCGGGCTCGTCAGGACATCCTGTCTGGTGAAGACGATGGCCGGCTCAAAGGTTCCGGCGTCACTGCGGTTGACCTCGACCACATTGCGCTCGGGATCGACAATCCAGTACTCGCGTACACCAACACGTTCGTACAGGGCGCGCTTCAGCCGCATGTCGCGGGATTTCGTGCTGGGAGAAAGAATTTCAATCACGAGGTCCGGCGGCCCTTGCAGATTCTTCGATGTCAGGAACCGCTGCCCGCTCGTTCGACAAATAGAGCAGATCGGGAACGACGATGTCGAAATTGGAGAGCAGCGCGTCAAACGGCGCGCAGAAGACCTCGCCGAGGTGGTGCGTCTCGAGGTAGCTCTGGATTAAGTACAACAGATTGCGCGAGATACGCTGATGGCGGGTCGCCGGCGACGGGGTCACGTAGTGTTCCCCGTCGATAATCTCGTGGCGCAGACCATCGTCCGGGAAGCGAACGTAATCGGCGTAGGTGAGCTTGGTCGTGGAATGCTGCCGCTCCACTGCCGCCTCCAGTCGCACGGATTGTACCATCGCGGCTGTGGAACCTATTTGGATGGGTCTCGTATTGCCAGTGTGGTGAAATTTCGGTGACCCGGGTCTGAAACTATGGAGGTTCAGATGGTGAGAACTACGATCGCGACGGCGGCAGCGTCGCTGCTTCTCGGCGGCTGCGAGGCCGGCTCGCTGGCCACGAGCGAAACCCGCCACGAAACGAGCGCGATCGAGCTGGACAAGACGGAGATGGCGCGCGTCGCCGTACGCATGGGCGCCGGGGAGCTGCGTGTCACGAGTGGAACGCCGAAGCTTCTGGAAGCGGAGTTCACCTACAACGTTCCGGACTGGAAGCCTGTCGTGGACTACCGCGCCGGCGCGTCGGGGGGCGATCTCACTATTTCGCAGCCGAACACGCTCGGCGGCTTTGGCCACACGGTGAACAACTGGGAGCTCAAGCTCAACGACCAGTTGCCGCTCGACGTCACCGCGAGCCTGGGCGCGGGCGAGGCCAACCTCGATCTCGGCCGGATGAACCTTCGAAGTGTGACGGTCAACGTCGGGGCCGGCAAAATGAAGATGGACCTGCGCGGCGAGCCCGGGCGCGACTACACGGTGCAGATTCGCGGCGGCGTCGGAGAAGCGACCGTCTACCTGCCCAGGGACGTCGGCATCTCGGCCAGCGCGGCCGGCGGCATCGGGGACATCGACGCCAAGGGCCTCGAAAAGCGCGACGGCGTCTGGATCAATCCGGAGCGTGTCAACGCGCCGGTGACGATTCGGCTGGACGTGAAGGGCGGAATCGGCCAGATCAACCTGATTCGTAATTAATCGATGCTCAAGTTCCTGGTGTGGTGTGTCCTGCTGATCCTCTGCTGGCCGCTCGCGTTGCTCGCGCTGATGGCGTATCCGCTCGTGTGGATCCTGCTGATTCCGTTTCGGCTGGTGGGCATCGCGGTCGATGGTGTCCTCGGACTTCTCCGCGGGCTCGTCATGCTTCCTGCAAGGCTGCTGCGCAGCAATTAGCATCCCGCCGCAATACCGCCACCTACGCCACCGTAGCGCAGGGCTTCAGCCCTGCTCTCGTCGTCTATCATCGTGTCCGCGGCTCTACAGAGCTCACGGGCACCATGACCGAATTCGAAGCCCTGATTGGCCTGCTGCTCGCCGCCGTTGTCCTCGCCGCGGTGGCCCGTAACGTGGGCGTTCCCTATCCCGCATTTCTTGCGCTGGGCGGGGCGGTGCTCGCCTTCCTGCCAGGAGTGCCGGCGCTCGCCATCGAGCCTCACCTTGCCCTGGCCCTCTTCGTTGCACCCGTGCTGCTCGATGCGGCCTACGACGCGTCACCGCGAGATCTCAGAGACAACTGGGTTCCCCTGCTCAACCTGGTGGTCGTCAGCGTCGGACTGACGACGGTGGCGGTCGCGTGGGTGGTTCGCTCGTTCGAACCGGCGGTCCCATGGGCAGCGGCGATTGCCCTTGGCGCCATCGTCTCTCCGCCGGATGCGACCGCGGCGACGGCGGTGCTGCGCCACGTCAAGCCACCGCACCGAATTCTGACCATCCTCGAAGGCGAGAGCCTGTTGAACGATGCCAGCGCTCTGCTGATCTACCGTCTCGCCCTGGGCGCGCTCGCGGCAAATGCGTTCTCCCTCGCATCGGTGGCGCCGGCGTTTCTGTTGGCCGTGGCCGGCAGCCTGGTGGCCGGTCCCGCAGCGGCGTGGCTGGTCCTGCGGCTGCTGGCGAGAGTCCGCGACGTGCCGACATCGATCATCCTGCAGTTCATCACCACGTTCGGCGTGTGGATCCTCGCCGAGCGCATCGGGCTCTCCGCCATTCTGACGATGGTGTGCTATGCCGTCGCGATTGCGCGCCGGGCGCCGCAGGTGACGCCCGCACGCATGCGCATTCCGTCCTACGCCGTGTGGGAGACGGTCGTGTTCGTGCTCAACGTGCTGGCGTTCGTGTTCATCGGCCTGCAGATCCGTCCGATTCTGATTGGCCTGGATCCGGCGATGCTGCAGCAATATCTGTACATTGCAGCCGCTGTCCTCGTCACCGTCATCGTCGTGCGTGTCGCGTGGGTGATGACCTACTATGCCATCCTCCGGTGGAAGATCCGGCGTTTCGGCTTTCATCCGCGGCGGCCGCGTCCGCAGCCGTCTCTCGCCGGCGCTCTGGTCGTCTCCTGGAGCGGCATGCGTGGCATTCTTTCGCTGGCGACGGCGCTGGCGCTTCCGCTGCAGGTCGACGGAGGCCCGTTTCCCTTTCGCGAGATGATCGTCTTCACGGCCTTTTCGACGGTGCTGGGCACGCTCGTGATCCAGGGCCTGACGCTGGGGCCGCTTCTTCGCGTCCTCGAGCTCGGCGACGATCTGCCGGTGGAACGGGAAGTCGCTGCGGCGCGCGAGCGCGCGCTGAGAGCCGCAATGGCGACCCTTGACGGCGAGACGTCAGAGGGGGCTCGCACAGTGCGCCAGGAGCTCGCCGCCCACCTGCGCCGGGCGCCGGGTGATTCAGACGCTGCGGAACCCTCCGGGATCGACCATCACGACCTTCACAGGCGTGCGCTTGCGGCGGCCCGACAGGTCGTCTTTCGGATGAGGGAGCAGGATGAAATCGGCGATGACGCGTTCCATCAGCTCGAAGAGGAATTCGACTGGATGGAAATGGCCACCGATCGCTGATTCCGCTATTTCTGCCGCGATGACGGGGGGACGATGCCCTTGATCCGGAAGTAGGTGACCAGGTTCCCGTAGTGCTCCTGGACGTGCCCCGTGTTGAGCATCAGCGGAAGCGCTCGCGCCCCTTTTCCCATCCCGAACGGCAGTTCGACAACCTCGGCGGCCCGCTTGTCGTCCAGGTTCGCGTACGCGGCGTCGCAGTACGCGATCGAGTCGCCGAGCGCCTTGACGATCTGCGCCCGCGTCGTCGCCGTCTTCTCGAACGCGTCCTCGCCATGAGGTGGCTTTTCGCCTTTGGCCGCCGCACAGAACACGTAGTTCGCTCCAGCCACATGAGCCAGAATCTGGCCGAACGTGCGGACGGTATCCACCGGCCGGAAGCCGTAATCCATCTCCGGCAATTCGGCAGACTGGGTGAGGTTGCGCTTCGCGCCGTCCCAGGCCGTTCGAGCAGCCGACGCCACCGGGTTGGCGCCGGTCGACGTTTGCGCGAGCGCGGCAACGTCGAGCACGCCGGTTGTGAATATCGCAAGCACGCCGGCGCTGAAAATCCGCATCGTTACCTCCACTTGAGAAGTCATCTAGCCGGCGAACGGGTCGACGATTCGCACTTTAGCCTTTTCGAAATCAGAGCGGTTGCGTGTGACGATGGTCAGATCGTGGGTGAGTGCACTGGCAGCGATGAGGCTATCCTTGACCGGCATCGCCTTTCCGCTTGTTCGCAAGCGCGCAAGCAGTTCTGCCCACTTCAGTCCCGTGTCGGCTTCCCATGGAACGCAGTAAAGCCGCTGCACCCCCGCAGCGAACCACTCCTCGAGAGCGGCCCGCTTCTTCCCTTTGGGCAGAAGGAGGATGCCGAATCGCATCTCGCCGACGATAATCGGATCGACCGCGATGTCGTGCTCGTGTGCGCGCAACCACTCGATCGCCCGCGCATCCGGCGCCGGCCTCGTTGGCTCGCTGAGAACGTTGGCGTCGACCAGGTACTTCACAGCGCATCCGTCGATTCAGATTCGATAGATACGAAGTAGCCTTTTTCCGGGCACGCGAGCAACCAATCGACGGCCCCGTCATTCGGCCGAGGGCTTCGCCGGACGAGACGATAGTCGCCGCGGTCGAGACGCTCGACATCGAATTCCTGACCCGGGTTCGACACGATCCATCCGGCGGATTTCGGCAGGCAACACGATCTGCCCCTTGGACGAGACGGTCGTCTTCATAGCGGTAAGATATCGTCTTACTCATGAAATGTCAACCCAGCTTGTGGCGCTCGCGTTTCGTCGATCAACTGCTTCAGCCACTGCATGTAAGGCGTCCCGCCGGTTCCGCGCGGATCTTCCGTCCATCGGTTGATGTATTCCTGCGCCCATTTGTAGTGGATCTCGCGAAACGTGGCCATGGCCTCCAGGACGTCGTTGTACGCCTGCGGATCGGCCAGGTTGCGTGGTGATGGCATCGCCTCGATTTCGGAGATCACCTGGCGATGCGCGGCAGGCATGAAGCGGCGCATCTCGGCGAGGTGACTGGTCAGCGCCGACGCGCGATGCGGAATCTTCATGAACGCGATGAGGCTCGGCATGATGCTGCTCTGGGCGCCCGTCTCGCCGCGGTAATTCATCGCGGCCTCGGTGACGCCTTCGTACACGACGTTTTCGAAGAAGCGGATGTAGGGCCGGAACGTCCGGTGATAGAGCGTCGGATCCATCTTCTCCGGAATCCTGCGCAGGACCGTAACCTGCTGCTGTACGGCGGACGCGATTTCTCGAAGTGCGCCGCTGGCGGTTTCGCCATCCCCGGCGCGCACAGCCTGTGAGCAGCGATCTATGGCAGCCAGAATGCGCGCTGCGATCGCTTCGATCTCGACATGAACGAGGATGAACCAGTGCTCGTCGTAGAGGTGAACGAAATTCTGCAGCGTGTCGATGTTGCCGAGGGCGATGGGTGCGTCCGGATTGAGCCGCTTCCAGTTATAGAGCGCGTAACCGTCATAGCTGAGAATCGGCGGCCGGCCCAGCAGTGCGCAGGCCTTGCACAGAGGAACGGCAAGGTTCGCCGGCAGCGTCGTGGCCCTGGGCTGCGAGACCTGATTGATGTAGGCAGAGGCGAGAAATCCAACGCGCACGTAATAGAGGCGCAGCGCCGGGAGAGTCTCATCGTTGCGGGCGTTTTCCCACCACCCGGGGATTTTCAGCCCGCGCGCGTAGGTTCGAAAATTCGCGTCTTCGAGCAAGCCGGGCAGGTCCCGCCCGATTTGGTCGAGCGCTGACAGCTCCGACCCCGGTGGAAACGCCGCAAGCGGATCGCGAGCGGGAAGAAACCCGTGCGCGATGTAAACGCGATCCATTCAGAACGACAACCGTGCCCCCAGCTGAATCCTCCGCATATCGCGGGCGGAGCGGATCTTCCCGAACGTGGCCGGGGCGTTGAGGTTCGTGCCCGGGTTCATCAGGTTGACGATGTTGAACACATTGGTCGCTTCCAGGCGCATCTGCGCGACCGCCCGGCCGCCAAGCCTGAAGTCTCGGAAGACGCCGAGATCGACGTTGCGAATCCCCGGACCGTCGACGATGCTGCGAGACGCGTTGCCGTCGCTGCCGATCGCCGGCTGCGAGAACACCGCAATGTTGAACCACTGCTCGATGAGCTCGTCACGGTCGCGGCCGCTGTCGAGCTTGGGATCGCCGTTGATGTCGGCGCGATCGGTGGTAAGGCCGTCGAGGTTCCGATCGAGACCGGATGTAATCGTCAGCGGCGTGCCGCTCTGCAGCGTGACGATCGCCGAAACCGTCCAGTCGTTGAGGAGCGCCCTGACCGTGGGGCTCGAGTCGTTGAAGTAATCGATCCGCCAGACGCCCGAAAACACGAAGTTGTGCGTGCGATCGGCCGACGTGCGTGCGCGCTCGAGATAGATCTTGTTCGAGTTCTGCACGGCGGGCAGGCCGCCT
This sequence comes from Vicinamibacterales bacterium, assembly GCA_963775345.1. Classification (GTDB taxonomy): domain Bacteria; phylum Acidobacteriota; class Vicinamibacteria; order Vicinamibacterales; family JAMQPK01; genus JAMQPK01. Next base: position 253,233 of record CAVZIS010000009.1, on the reverse strand, counting down.
CCCTGGTAGTCGAGATCCTCGAGCGCCTTTCCGAATGAATAGTAGGCCTTCGATGAGAAGCGGCTTCCGCGCTTTTCGGCGCTGAGCTGCAGGCCGTGGTAATCGCTCGTGAATACCGATTCGAGCACCCGGGCAGCGCCGAGAACCCCAGGCTGATACGGGCGTCGCGAGTTGACGTTGGCGGCGGTCGCTGTCGCGTTGAAGACCGGGTAGTTGCGGTCGATGCTCGCAGGCAGGTTGCGTCCGAGCGCGGCGACGTACGACGCGCTCAGGCTGAAATCGCGGAACAACTGCTTCTCGACGGTCACGTTCGCCTGATACGTTTTCGGCCACGCGAAATCGAGCGAAGGGCCGAACACCTGGGCCGGATACGTAAAACGGGGGCTCTCCGGACTGTATTCGAACGGGAACGGCCCGACTCCGCCTGGCAGATTGCCGTAGGGATCCGACAGGGTCTTGACCGTCGGGAACGACTGGCGGACCGTGAACGGCTGATTGTCGGCGGTCGTGTTCCATTCGTTGCCCGTGATGCTGCCGTAGAAGATGCCGGCCGCTGCTCGAACCGACATCCGTCCATCGCCTCTCGGATCCCACGCGAGGCCAAGGCGCGGAGCGATGTTGTTCTTGTCGGTCGGGACGATCCCGCGCGAAATGCCCGGATCGCCGGGGAACAGCAGGCCTTCGGGCGCGTTGGGCGACACCTGAGACTTCTGGCCCGGGACGAACGCAAGCTTGCGGTCCATGGGATCGGTGAACGGCTGCTGAAGGTCGTAGCGGATGCCGAGGTTCAGCGTCACCCGCGGGTGAATCCGGAAATCGTCCTGCGCGAACACGCTGAAGTAGGCGCCCTGATCGATCTTCCGCACGGGAGCGTCCTGCGTCATCGTCGCTGGAAGACCGAGCAGGAAGTCCGCATACGCGTTCCCCGTTTTGCTGCCGTTGAACGTGAAGACGCCGTAGTTGTCGAGCAGCGTGTCGTGAATGATCTTCTCGTAGGAGATCTCGCCGCCAACCTTGAACGAATGGTTTCCGCGGCTGATGGTCACGTGATCCTTCACCGAGAAGTAGTCGCTCCCGGCATCTGGTCCCGCTATCGATGTCTGCCCGGTGATGAATCCTGTGATCGTGAGGCGTGGAAGCGTGGGATCGCCCTGAATCTTGAAACTGGAGTTCAGATCGCCAAGAGAGGTCGTCGGGTTGTTGACACGGGCGCCGAACTGCCGCGTGTAGGTGAACCGCAGCTGGTTGATCATCGTCGGGCTCAGCGTCCAGGTGTCGGCGACGTTGAGGTTGTGCTGCTTCCACTTGAAGTCGCGATCGACCCATGGGATGGGACCGGAACCGACGCTTGCCGCCGAGAGCGGCTGCGTATCGGTTCCAGTCAAAAAGAAGTAGCTCACGGCCAGCGAGCGCGCCGCCGAGAAATTGTGGTCGACCTTGAGCGTAGCCTCGTCGGTTTCCAGAGGATCGGGGCGGCCCACCTCGTAGAAGCTGTTCGGCAGGTTCGCTTCCGGAATGTAACGGTCCTGAATGGTTTTCGCCGCCGGGTCGAAGCGTGAGGCCGGGATGATGTTTCCAGCAAACGGCACACCGGTCACCGGATCGTTTGGTCTGCGGGCAGACAAGAGAAAAGTCACCCGCTCGCTCGCGCGAGGTTGGGACGACGGCGGTGTTTCGATAGAACGTTTCCTCCTGCCTTAGGCCGGAATAGCTCGCGAAGAAAAATGTCTTGTCGCGGTCGATCGGTCCGCCGATCGCCGCGCCGTATTGGTTGCGATCCAGCGGATCGGTTGTGGATGTCAGATCCGGCGGCACCCAGCGCTTGGCGTTCAAATTCTCGTTCCGAAAGAACCCGAAGACGGCGCCGTGAAGCTGATTGGTTCCCGACTTGGTGACCACGTCGACCACGCCGGCCGGGTAGCGGCCGTACTCGGCCGCGTAGCTGCTGGTGATGACGCGAAACTCCTGAATGGCCTCGGGATTTGGCGCAGGGTTGCCGGTGCCGCGCAGTCCGGCGGTGTTGTTACCGCCGTCGAGCTGGAAGTTGACGCTGCCGACCTGACCGCGCTGCGATCCGTTGATCGTGGTGTTCTGCTCGGGACCGCCCAGCGCGTTCGAGCTCTCGTTGCTGGTGACGCCGCCCGTGATGCTGAGCAGCGAGTAAAGATCGCGGTTCACCAGAGGAAGGTTCAAGACTTCGTTCTGGCCGACGGCGCGCGAAAGGGAGGCGGAGGTGGTCTCCACCAGAGGCGCGTCTGCGACGACCGACACGGTCTCGGAGACGTTGCCGGGCTCGATCGTGGCGTCAATACGGGCGTTGCGCCCGACCTCGAGCAAGATGCCCGTTTGAGAGAAATTCTTGAAGCCGTCGAGCGTGACGTCAACTTTGTAGTTGCCGAGCGGAAGGAGCAGAACGGAGTACTGCCCGGACTCGTCGGTCGTCGTCGTGCGCGAGAACTGGGTATCCACATTCGTCACGGTGACCGTCGCACCAGGGACAGCGGCTCCCGAAGTATCGGTGACGTTACCCAGAATTGTTCCGGTGGCGACCTGCGCACCGGCGGGCCGGGGAGCGAAGAGGCTGCTCGTAATCAAAGCGGCGATCGTCCAGCGAGTTACGTTCATCACGTCCTCCTTGAAAACGCGCCTGCAGGCCCTACGTTACGATTGGTACAGCGGTTGCACAACGGACTTGCTGGTAGCTTGTAGCCGGTAGCTTGTAGCATGTAGGGGACAGCTCCGGCCAACCATGAAACTTCTCCTTGCACTAATCATTGCGGCAACTGCAGCGTGCGCCACCAATCCGGTCACCGGGAAACGCGAGATCTCCTTCATGAGCGAGGCTCAGGAGATTTCGATGGGACGCACGCTCGACGCCCAGGTGCGGCAGGAGATGGGCGTTTATCAGGATGACGAATTGCAGCGCTACGTCCAGGAGCTGGGGATGCAGCTGGCGGCGCGTTCGCAACGGCCTAATCTGCCCTGGAGCTTCGCCGTTCTCGATTCGCCCGCCGTCAACGCCTTTGCGCTGCCGGGCGGTTTCATCTACATCACGCGCGGCATCCTCGGCTATCTCGACAACGAAGCGCAGCTGGTCGGCGTGCTCGGGCACGAGATCGGCCATGTGACGGCGCGTCACTCGGCCCAGCAGTACACGCGATCGATGGGCGCTTCGCTGGGCGTGCTCGTCGGCAGCATTTTCGTTCCCGAGGTTCGACCGTTCACCGATTTCGCCGAAAGCGGACTGGGCGTGCTGTTCCTCAAGTTCGGGCGGGACGACGAGCTGCAGGCAGACGCGCTGGGCGCCGAATACACGGCGGGCGGCGGCTGGGACCCGGAGCAGGTGCCGAAGTTTCTGACGACGCTCGCGCGCATCGCCGAAGCGACCGATCGCAACGGCACGCCGAACTGGCTGTCGACACATCCGCAGCCCGAGAACCGGGCATCGCGCGTGATCGAGACGGTGAAGAAGGTGATGACGGCGAGTGAAGCCGAAGGAACCTGGAGGCTCGACCGCGACAGCTATCTCGCCCACATCGAGGGGCTCGTCTTCGGCGACAACCCTGAGGACGGCGTCGTCCGCGGCAATGTCTTTCTCCATCCGCCTCTGCGCTTCGCCGTGGAGTTTCCCGACGGTTGGGAAGTGACCAACAGCGAAGAGCAGGTCGTCGCGCAGGAGCCGGGCAACAAAGTGTTCATCGTCCTGCGCACCATCGAGCCGGGCATGGGACGGGCGCTCGATCAGGTCGCCCTGCAGCACATGCGCGGGTCGGGATACAAGATGACCGATTCGACGCTCACGACAATTGACGGGCTGCAAGCGCTCGTGGGGACTTATCAGGGCAACGCGTCCGGCATCGGCCAGGTGATCGCGCGTGGCGCCCACATCGTGATGGGCCGGAGCACCTTCTTCGTCGGGGGCATCGCGGCGCCCGATCTGTACCCGCGCGTGGTCGCCAGCTTCGATCGGACGATTCAGTCGTTCAGGCAGATGAGCCAGAGCGAAGCCGATGCCGTGCAGCCGAACGTGATTGACTTCTACACCGCCCGCGAAGGTGACACGTGGCAGTCGATCGCGCAGCATGCCGGCAAGGGGCTGGTGAGCCCCCTCACGCTTGCGATCATGAACCAGTACCCGATCGACCAGCAGCCCTCCCCGGGAACGCGACTGAAGATCGTCGTCGCCGGCTCGTAAGATTTACGTCCATCGCTTTCAACTTCCGTAAGATTCATCCATCGCGGCACGTTTGAGAATGCTGCTAAGTGTCTGGAGGTGTCGCGATGAGGACAACGACGATCCGGGTGTGGGACACTGCGCAGCGCTCGCACCGGAGTGTCAGCTGACGGTCGCTTCGTCGGCTTCGTGTCGTTTGCCGATAATCTCGTGCCCGGCGATACGAACCTGTCGTCCGACGTGTTCGTGCGCGATCGGCTGGCTGGAACGACCGAGCGCGTGAGCGTGACGTCCAGAGGCCGTGAGGGGAACGGTCACAGCGGGATTACCTCGGAGCGCGTGGGCCTTAGTGCCGACGGACGCTTTGTCGTATACGAGTCGGAAGCGACGAACCTTGTTCGCGGCGACGACAATGCCAACGCCGAAGTGTTGCTGCGCGACCGGCTGACGGGGACGACCGAGCTGATCAGCCGCGACATCGACGGCAACCCCGGAACGGGCAGAAAGGGGGCAATCAGCGGCGACGGCCGATTCGTGGCGTTCATCTCGTTCGGTCAGAGTCTCGTCGCGGGCCATCCGGAGTTTGACACCAACGATCATGTCTACGTGTTCGACCGGCAGACGCAAACGATGGAGCGAGTCGACGTCAACGCAAGCGGCGAGCTTGGTCAGGGTTCGGCCAACAGCGTAGATATCAGCGCCGACGGCCGCAGAAAGCGAGACACCCTTTGTCAGCGAGGACGGCACGCGGGTCGTTTTCAGCTCTCGAGCCACAAACCTCGTCGCGGACGACACCAACGGCCTGTACGACGTCTTCAGACGCAACCTCCTGACCGGCGTCACCGAGCGGATCGCTGCTGATGACGCCGACCTGGGGTTCCATGCGATCGGCAGCGGCTTGACGCCGGACGGTAAGGTGGCTTCGCTCATCACGGCCGCGGACCTCGTTGCGGCAGACGTCAACTTCGCGTTTGACGTCTACGTAGCCGATCTGCGCGAGGCCGCCGATCTCAGCGTGAACAAGAGTGACTCGCCCGATCCGGTTACCGCCCGCGCGAACCTCACGTACACGATAACGGTGAACAATCTTGGTTCGGGCGCGGCAAGCGGCGTGACACTGACGGACCAGTTGCCGGACGTGACGTTCGTATCCGCGACCGCGAGCCAGGGGTCGTGCACGCGGTCGGGCAGTGGTAAGTCCGACGGCCTGGTGACGTGCGCTCTTGGCATGATCGATCCGTCCGTTCCCGCCATTGTGACCATCGTCGTCAGTCCCTCAAAGGCGGGCACATTGACGAACACGGCCAGCGTTACGGCGTCCACACCCGATCCGGATGAGGCGAACAACACATCAACCACAACGACGACTGTTATGGCGAGGTGACATGAGGCGGTGAGACCCTGGGGTGGCGCACGTCCCGGAGCTTTCCTGCTAGTCTTCGCGTAGTGGAACACACAATGGAGGCCCGAGTTCTCGCCTGCTTGCACGGCATCGCCACGGGCGACGCGGTTGGCAAACAGACTGAGAACCTCTCCCGTGAAGATGTTCAGCGCTGGTATCCGAACGGCGTCAATGGATTCGAAGGGCCACCGGGCACGATCATTCCACGGTACCGAGGCAGCAAGAAGCGCGAATGGCTGTTCGGCGAGACGACTGACGACACCGAGCGAACCCTCGCGGTTGCGAGCGCGATCCTTCGAGACGGCGCTGTCACACATACGAGCGTCGGTCGCGAGCTGCTCAAGTGCGGCAAAGGTGTGCATCCGGGGATCAGGTCGCTGTGGGAGTTCCACGAAAGTGGGGATCCCGCGCGAGTTGCTCAAGGTCATGACGGATGTGGAGCGGCTGTTCGCGTCGCACCGGTGGGCATCCTGTACCGGCCAGCACGACTCACAGATCTCGTCGCTGCTGCTCGGGAGACCTCGATCTCAACACACGGAGGCACTCTTGCCCTCGCGGGCGCCGCGGCAACCGCTGCTGCGGTATCTGCGGCTGTCGATGGTCTGTCGGCGGTCGAGATTATCGACCTCGCACGGCGTGCCGCGGCTATGGCCGAACGGGAACACACTGACTCGCCCACGACCACCTTTGCAGAAGCGCTTGCTGGCATGTTTCACGAGCTCAGACAATGGCAGGCGCTTCACCCCGCAGGACTCGCAGCCCGTTACTTCCCAGACAACCCATTGACCATCGTGCCATTGGCGCTGACTCTTGCGACCATCACGGACTCCGCTCAGGTGGCGATTCTGTTAGCCACAAATACCGGTGGTGACAGCGACTCCGTGGCTTCGATCGCGGGCGGCATCGCCGGAGCCAGATACCCCGATTCCGTTCACGCCGGGTGGTCGGCAGCGGTGCAAATCGTCAATGGTCACGATCTCGTTTCCGTTGCCGAGGCGCTGACGAACCTGCGTCGCTAAACCTGCTGTCGCAGCCCTTTGCTTTGTTGAACCTGAATTGCAAGCCCGCGATCGCTCGCCAACTTGGCTGGCCGGTGCCCGTCCGCAGGCGCTTGGTCGATCGCGGTGATCTCGAACACGTGGTAGCCCCATGCGGGCATGTCCAGGTACAAACCGCGTGCGTCGAGGTCGTCTCGATCACGATCGAAAGAGGCCGCGCCCATCAAATCCTCAAAGCGCACCGGCCGATGACCACGATCCTGCGGCGGCAGGCCAACGTAACATTGGCTCTGGTTCGCGGCGTAGTTGACGGCCACGAGCCGGCGATCGCCAGCTGTGCTCGTCCAGAGCCACGCGACGAAACAATCTGACGTCCAGTTACCGTCCCAGGCGGGCGTACATTCGAGCAGCCGCCAGTCACCGTCGCGAACGATCGGATGATGGAGCACGGCGAGCAGGCGGTCGTAGAACCGCTGCAGCGCGCCGTCGGTTGGTTCGAGCGGCGCGCGGACGAGGTGTGGGGAAATGCGCTTCCTGCGACCTTCGAATTGACCCTGGTGGAAGAACCGCAGCCCGGGCGACAAGTAGGTGATGACGGCCGCCGCCTCGTGCATCCCAGGCGTGAAGGCCGCGGCCGCCCGCGGCTCGTCATGATTCTCCATGAAGCGCGCAAGCCTGCCCTGGTAGTCGAGCCCGGCGTGGAAATGCTGCCGCACCGGTCGCGCGTGACCGTCGCGCAGCCGATCGGTACAGCCGCTTGTCGTACGCGTAGTCGAACCCCTGCTGCTGCATGGTCCATTCGAGGTCCCAATAGACCTCTGCCATGAAGCAGAAGCCCGGAACGCTCTCGCGCACACGTCCGATGGCGTCCGGCCAGAAGAGTGCCGCGCGGCGGCCCCAGGTGCGTTCGAACACATCTGGCAACACCAGCATCGCCATGTCGCACCGCACCCCATCACATTGCCCCGCGATCTTCACGAGCTCGGAGATCATCGCTGCCTGAGTGGCCGGATTGCCGTAGTCGAGCTGCAGCGTGTCCGGCCAGCCCGGGAAGTACGGGTCGCGCCCGTGCGCGAGCAGCAGATCTCCTCGCGTTCGTGTGACACGGATGTAGTTCTGCGGTGCCTGCGCGAGATCCTGCTCGGTGCCATGGATGTAATACTCCGGGTGCTCCTCCACCCAGGGGTGATCCATGCCGGTGTGGTTGGGGACGAAATCGAGGAGCAGCCGCAAGCCGCGCGTGCGGAGCCGCTCGCGAAGACGAGCAAGCGCCGCGTCGCCTCCAAGCAGGTCATGAACGCTGTAGCCGGTGATGGCGAAGCCGGAACCTGCGATGTCCTCCTCGCGGAGGTCCGGCAGCGTCTCCTGGAATTCTCTGCGCCACTCCGGGTTGGCGCGGGAGACGCGCTGCCCTGCGGAACCGGTCTGCCAGACGCTGAGGAACCAGACCCAGTCGAAGCCCATCGTGGCGAGGCGATCCAGCCCGGCGTCCGGAATGTCGTCCAGGGTGGCGGGCCGCCCGAGCACGTGGGACAGCTCCGTCAACCAGACGCGTGTGTTGACCTGATAAAGCGAGGGACAGAGAGGGCCGTGCATATCAGGTCCTTTCGGCTGCGAAGGCGGCGTCCTTGCCGCCCTCGAGCAGCTTGTCCGCGTCGAGCAGTCCGAACAGCTGGATGAGCTTCGCTACCACTCCTGTCCATCCGGTCTGGTGACTCGCCCCGAGCCCCGCCCCGTTGTCGCCGTGGAAATACTCGTAGAACAGGATCAGGTCGCGCCAGTGAGGATCGTTCTGAAACGTCTCGGTGCCCCCGTACACCGGCCGGCGTCCGCTGCCATCGCGCAGGAAGATCCGCGTCAGGCGATCGGAAATCTCTTTGGCGACTTCGAACAGGTTCATCATCTTCCCGGACCCGGTCGGACACTCGATCTTGAACGTGTCCCCGTAGTACGCGTAGAAGTTCAGCAGCGCCCTGATCAGCATCACGTTGACCGGCATCCAGATCGGCCCGCGCCAGTTCGAGTTGCCGCCGAACATGCCGCTGTCCGATTCGGCCGGCAGATAATCGACGCGGTGCTCGTGGCCGTCTGCGCGGAAGACGTAGGGGTGGTCCTGGTGGAACCGGGACAGGGCCCGGATGCCATAGGGACTCAGGAACTCGTTCTCGTCGAGCATCTTGGTCAGGATCCTGCGGAGCCGCTCCGGGTTGACCAGGGCCAGAACGGTCCGCCCGGCCACGCCGTAGTGATTCGGTCCGACCGGGTGCATCGTCGCCGACAGTTCAGGCATCCGGCGCAGCCGTTCCCGGATGGTGCTCATGGTCTTCGGGACGCGCTCGCGCTGCGCCTGCTCGATCACCGTAGTGGCGCACAGCGGGAGGAGCCCGACCATCGATTGCACCTTGAGCCGCGTGGCGCTGCCGTCGGGCAGCAGCAGGAGGTCGTAGTAGAAGCCATCCTCGTCGTCCCACATGCCGTCCGACCCCGACCGGTTGATCCCCGCCGCGATGTAGTAGAAGTGCTCCACGAACTTGAAGACCATTTCTCCATAGGTCGGGTCGTGCGTCGCGAGCTCGAGCGCAAGCTCCAGCATGTTCTGGCTGAACAGGGCCATCCACGCCGTGCCGTCCGCCTGTTCGAGGTGACCTCCGGTCGGCAGCGGGGCGCTGCGGTCGAACACGCCGATGTTGTCGAGGCCGAGGAACCCGCCCTCGAACACGTTCTTGCCGAACCGGTCCTTGCGGTTGACCCACCAGGTGAAGTTCAGGACCAGCTTGTTGAACGTCGCCCTGAGGAAATCGACGTCCACCTCGCCTCGCAGCGCCTGCTCGGTGCGATGGAGGAACAGCGTCGCAAAGGCGTGGACCGGCGGGTTCACGTCACTGAAGTTCCACTCGTAGGCAGGGATTTGACCGTTCGGGTGCAGGTATGCCCCGCGGAGCATCAGTTCCATCTGCTCCTTGGCGAAGTCGGCATCCACGATCGAGAGCGGGAGCGTGTGGAACGCCAGGTCCCAGGCCGCGTACCAGGGGTACTCCCACTTGTCGGGCATCGAGATGATGTCCCGGTTCAGCATGTGGAACCACTCCGAGTTGCGGGCAGCGCGATATCCGTGATGCAGGGGATTGGAGTGGTGCTCGTCCAGCCAGTTGTCACCGTCGAAGAAGAAGAACTGCTTGCTCCAGAGCATGCCGGCGAGGGCCTGGCGCATCACGTTGGCCGCGTCTGGACTCACCGACGGCGGCGTGACCGACTTGTAGAATTCATCGGCTTCATGAAGCCGATCAGAAAAGAGTTGGTCGAACGACTTGCCAAAGAGTTGGCCCTTCCGGTCCAGAACACTGCTGGCGAGCCGCAGGCGGATCACGCTCGTCTGACCGGCGCCGATCGTGACCTGGTAGTGCGCCGCGACCTTGGTGCCCTGTTTGTCGGGATTGACCGCATCCCGCCGGCCGTGTACCACACACTCGTTGATGCCGTCTTTGACGAAGGGGCTCTCGTTCTGAGTCGCGAACAGCCGGGCGTGGTTGGTTTCGTTTTCGGTGAAGAGCAGGGGCACGTTGCCTTCGCATGAAACGATGAACGCCCCCAGCAGGGGATGCGCCGCCGCGACCGCCGTCGCACCTGCCGGTGCCTCGACCCGCTTGATGTGCGGTTTCTCGGGAGTCCTGTTCGACTCAGCAATCCACTGCGACCAGTCGTTGCGGAACCACAGCGTCGGCAGGAGATGCAGGTCGGCCGCGTCCGGTCCCCGGTTGACCGCCGTGATGCGCACGAGGATGTCTTCGGGGGCGCTCTTCGCGTACTCCACGAACACGTCGAAATAACGGCCGTCATGGAACACGCCGGTGTCGAGGAGCTCGTACTCCATGTCGTGACGGCCCCGCCGACGATTCGTCTCCACCAGGTCGGCGTACGGATACGCCGCCTGCGGGTACTTGTAGAGGTACTTCATGTACGAGTGCGTCGGCGTGCTATCGAGGTAGAAGTAGTACTCCTTCACGTCCTCGCCATGGTTGCCTTCGCTGTTGGTCAACCCGAAGAGCCGCTCTTTGAGAATCGAATCCTTGCCGTTCCAGAGGGCCAGGCCGAAACAGAGGCGCTGCTGGTCGTCGGAAATCCCGGCGATGCCGTCTTCGCCCCACCGGTAGGCGCGTGAGCGGGAGTGGTCGTGCGTAAAGAAGTTCCAGGCGTCGCCGTTCACGCTGTAGTCCTCGCGTACGGTCCCCCACTGTCGTTCACTGAGGTACGGTCCCCACTTTTTCCAGGCGGCCTTCTGCTGTCGGGACTCTTCCAGTCGGACCTGTTCTGCGGTCATGAACACCTCTCGCTGTGCTGGTTACCGACCCTGCGCCGCTGCCAACCATGTCACGCCAATCTATACAGCTCGGCTTCCAAGCGCCAATCCTCGGGCGGCAGCATCGGCGCTGTCGTCGGGCCGTGTATTGAAGGCAATCGCCGCGCCTGGGGCAACCTTACGAATCGCGTTGATGACCACTTCGAATAATGCAAGATTGCGGGGCGGCAGGCGCACGCCGCCTCCGATGACCACACAATCGTAGTTCGTCGAACGTAACTGACGCTCCACTGTCGGTCCGGCGGTTTCATCCGGGCGGATGAAACAAACGTCGGACTCCCATCCGCGGTCAGTGAACTGCTTCAGCGCAACCGCGATGCCGGCGTGCACCTTCTCAGCGTTCATACCTGGCGGCAATGCAGGGTCAGAAAAATCCACAGTTTCGGGATCGAGGCCTAGCAGCAGAATCCGCGACATGAGTCCTCCATAGTCGTTCGTGCGTTTGGCGGCACCCCTTCGCATCCAACTTCGCGGAGTCCGCAACGTGCCTTAAGCGAGGAATCCACAGGCCGGGATCAGGAAAGATGGAGCGACTATACACCGTTGACCGGACCGTATCAGGATTACTCCTCAAAACGATCAACGATTAGCGTGATTTCCACTTGCACGCGACATTGCACCGAAATCGGACTACAGTTCGTGTGTCCTGTGGAGTTGTAAGACGGCCGCGTTCATCAAAGTTGAGACAGGGTTTGAAGATTCAAAACTTATTCGTGCTCGCAGGCGCATTTTTGACAACCGCGTGTGCCGCTCCAGGGGAGACTCAGAACAGTGCTCCACTGCCTGCGCAACCGCGCCGACCGAACATCGTCATGGTGCTCGTCGACGACATGCGCTGGGACGAGATGCGGGTCGCCGGCCATCCGTTCGTCGACACGCCGAACATGGACCGACTCGCGCGCGAAGGGGCGCGCTTCACGAACGCATTCGCCACGACGCCACTGTGCTCTCCCAGCCGGGCGAGCTTTCTCACGGGCCAGTATCCGCACACCAACGGCATCATCGACAATACCGCCAGGCCGAGTCACGGGTTGCCCGTGTTTCCGCTTGATCTGCAGCGCGCCGGGTACTCGACGGCGTTCTTCGGCAAGTGGCACATGGGCAACGACGACACTCCGCGCCCCGGCTTCGACCATTGGGTGGCCCAGCCCGGCCAGGGGGAAGCACTCGACCCCAATCTGAACGTGGACGGCGAACGATTGGAGGTCAAAGGCTATGTGACCGACATACTCACCGGCTACGTCGAACGCTATATCGAGCGCGTGAACGACCGCCCGTTTCTGGTGGTACTTGGCGCACAAGGCGATCCATCCAAACACGATTCAGAACGACGACGGCAGCCGCGGGGTGCACATCGGCCAACCCGGAGGTTTCGTCGCGGCCGAGCGGCACCGCGGTCGCTACGTCGGTCGGACCATGCCTCGGCGCGCGAACGCGTTCAAGCCGCCACTTGGGAAACCCGCGCTGCTTCGCCAGATTGACCGGCTTCCTCCACTTGGCCCGAAGACCGCCACCTCCGACGAGGAGATCCGAGGCCGCCTGGAGATGTTGCTTGCCGTCGACGAGAGCCTGGGGCGGATCCTCGCAGCGCTGGAGCGCAAGGGCATCCTCAACGACACGGTGGTTGTGTTTACCAGCGACCACGGATACTTCTATGGCGAGCACGGACTCAACGAAGAGCGGCGTCTGGCGTATGAAGAGACGATCCGTATTCCGCTCGTCCTCCGCTATCCACCGTTGGCGATGGCGGGTTCGACACCGTCCGAGATGGCGTTGAGTCTCGACATCGCCCCGACTCTACTCGAAGTCGCCGGACTCCAACCTGGCGCAGGATTGCAAGGCCGCTCGCTCGTGCCCGGTACTCAAGAATGAGGCACGCGAGTGGCGCACATCGTTCCTCATCGAGTACTTCACCGACACCGTGTATCCGCGCGTTCGGAACATGGGCTACGTGGCGGCTCGAACTTCGCGGCACAAGTACATCAACTACCGCGAGCTTCAGGGGATGGACGAGCTTTACGATCTCGAAAAGGATCCCTACGAAGAGACGAACATCATTGACCGTCCCGACGCCCATCAAACCCTTCAGCAGATGCAGGCTGAACTACGACGCCTGCTCGAACAGACCCAGGTACGAAGCAGCAGCGTCTCTCGTGAACGCGGCACCCCGGTAGGGGTCGAACGGTCTGCGATCGTGGATCGACCGAGCGCTCGATTGAGACGGCGGACGTCCGGTTCTGAAGCAGCACGTTCGATCTCCTGGTCGCTCCTGGCCCAAGTGAGGGACATGCCGTGAGTGAAAAGAAAGTGTGGCTCATCACCGGCGCTGGTCGAGGCTTGGGCGTCGACATCGCCAGGGCCGCCCTGACCGCCGGCCACGCTGTTGTCGCCACTGGCCGCGATGCGACGAAGGTCGCGGCAGCAGTCGGCGACCACGACAACGTGCTGGCCATCAAGCTCGACGTGACTCGCCCGCAGGATGCGGAGGCGGCCGTCGAGGCCGCCGTCACGACGTTCGGCCGAATCGACATTCTGGTCAACAACGCGGGTAATTTCTTCGCCGGCTTCTTCGAGGAACTCAGCCCGGAACAGGTCCGCAATCAGATCGAGACGCTCCTGTTCGGTCCGATGAATGTCACTCGCGCCGCACTGCCAGTGATGCGCAAGCAGCGCTCCGGCCTGCTCGTCGCCATCTCTTCGACCGCCGGCATCGCCGGCCAAATGTTCTGCACGGCGTATGCCGCCGCGAAGTTCGGCATCGAGGGGTGGATGGAGTCGCTGACGCCAGAGATCGCCGCCTTCGGAATTCGGACGATGCTGGTCGAGCCTGGATTCTTCCGTACCGAGCTACTCAGCAACGACTCGACCACATACGCTCGGCCCACCGTTGACGGCTATGCCGAACGGACCAGGGAGATCGTCGCCGCCTGGAAAAGTATGGATGGGAAACAAGGTGGCGACCCCGCCAAGCTCGCCAAGGCCCTCGTCACGCTCGTCGGGCTCAAGGAGCCGCCGGCCCGTTTTGCTGCCGGCGCCGATGCAGTGCAGACGTTCGAGGCCAAGGCCAAAACGCTGCTCGCGCAGGCCGAAGCCCACCGCGAGCTGTCCGCCTCCCTCGCATACGATGACGCCTGATCATGACTGGCACCCCTGACGCTCAATCCCTAGTTCGCGCGCAAGACTTTCACCGGGTTGACCCGCAAAGCCCGGTACGCGGGCACCAGGCTGGCCAGCAGCGCAACAAGGGCCAACGTGGCCGCGACGGCAGCAAGCGTCGGTGGATCTGATGCGCTCACGCCAAAGACGAGCGTGTCCATGACCTTCGCCGACGCCAGCGCGGCGATCGCTCCGACCGCGATGCCGATGAGGGCGGGCGACATGCCCTCGACGATGATGAGACGAAGGACGTCGCCCGTGCCCGCGCCAAGCGCAGTTCTGATCCCGATCTCGCGGCTCTGTCCACGCACGATGTAAGAGAGCACGCTGTAGATTCCGACGGCGGCGAGCAGCAGCGCGACTCCTGCAAAGACTCCAAGCAGCAGCGCGCTGAAGTGCTGCGACGTCAGTCCCGCATCGAGCCGCTGCATCATCGTCCGGATATCTCCGACCGGCTGCTCTGGATCGATCGCGCGGATCGCTGCAACGGCAGGCTGAGCGAGCGTGGCAGGCGGCACCGATGTCCGTATGGCAAACGTGGCCCTGCCATAAGGCTCCTGCGTGTAGAAGTACACCGTGGGTGTGGAGGCTTCAATCAGACTCCGCTGCTTGACGTCGCCCACGATGCCGACCACCTGCCGAAGCACCGTCTTCGAGAAGGGCAGGGCAGCGCGGCGGCCGATCGGATCGTCCTTTCCCCAATACAGCTTCGCGGCGTCCTGGCTGACGAGCAGCACCTCCGCATCGTTTTCGACGATGTCGCGTCCATGCAGCACAGGAATTCCCATGGCACGAAGGTAGCCGGGGGTGATCTGCCGAACTTGCACCGCCACCGGATCGCGCTGGGCAGGGTATCCCTCAAGATGGAGCGTCTGTGAGGATCCGTCGACCAGGGGCAGGTCGTCGATCGTTCCCGCAGCCTCGACACCGGGCAGGGCCCGCATGCGCTGCAACGCCGCGTCGAAGAATGCCGATCGCCGCGCCGGCGTCGGGTACCGCGTCTCCACCAGCGTCACATTCATCGTGAGGACGTTGTTTGGATCGAAGCCGGTATCACCGTGTCTGAGTGCCAGCAGGCTCTGGACCATCACGCCAGCGCCCATCAACAGCACCAACGACAGCGCGACTTCGCACGTGATCAGCAAGCGGCGCGTGCCGACGCCGATCGCACCGTCGCTGCGGCCACCGTCCTTGAGCGCGTCGTTGAGGTCGGACCGGCCTGCGTGCAGGGCCGGCACCGTGCCGGCGAGCATGCCGGTGAGCATCGACACCCCCAACACGAACAGCAGCACTCGCGCATCGATCGAGATTTCCTCCGCCCTCGGCACCTGGCTGGCGAGCAGCGTCGAGGCTGAGGCGAGGGTCCCGTACGCGAGCAGAAGCCCGAGCGCGCCACCGGCGGCCGCGAGCAGCAACGCTTCGGCCAACACGTGCTGAAACACGCGTCCGCGGCCCGCGCCAAGCGCCGAGCGAATTGCGATCTCCTTGCGTCTGCCGAGGGCGCGAGTGAACAGCAGGTTGCCCACATTGGCGCAGGCGATGAGGAGGATTAAGCCGACTGCGCCGAGCAGCATGACCAGCATCGTGCGGCTGTCGCCGACAATCTCCTCCTGCATCGGGATGATCAAGGCTCCCCAACGGTCGTCTGATTTCGGGAACTCGCGCGCGAGCCTTGCTGATATCGCGTCCATCTCGGCTTGCGCCTGGGCTACTTCGACGTCTCTCTTCAGACGCGCAACGCCGTCCAGATAGTGATTGCTACGAGCGGCGCGCTGCTTGTCGGTGAGTGCCATCGGGACCCAGACATCGCTCGCCATCGCCGTCCATGACGCGACAGAGGCACTGGCCGGCATGACTCCGACGATGGTGTACGCTTCGTCGTTGAGCTTGACCGTGCGGCCGATGACGTCCGGGTTGCCGCCGAATTCGGTTCTCCAGAACCGGTCGCTCAAGACGACCACGTACTTGCCGCCTGGCGTGTCCTCCTCTTGCCGAAAGACGCGTCCGAGTGCCGGCCGGGCTCTGACGATCTCGAAAAAGCCCGCGGTCACAGCTGTCGCACTGACCGTTCGCGCGGCGCCCGTGCCGCTGAGCGCGAGCTCCCTCAAGCCGCAGCATGGATACATCGCCATGCCCTCGAACGACTGCGCATCCCGCTGCCAGTCGTAGAACTTGCCGGGGGAGAGCTCGAAGAGTCGGCCGCCCGGCGTCCGGGTGAAGATCCGCATCAGGCGATCCGGTTCTTCCACAGGCAGAGGACGCAGCAGGACCGCGTTAACGATGGTGAAGATCGCGGTGTTCGCGCCGATGCCAAGCGCGAGCACGCTGACGACCGCAACGGCGAACGAGGGTGTTCGGGACATCACCCGGACCGCATAACGAAGATCGGCAAACAACGTACGCATCCTCGAGTCTCCTGGCCGCAACCACTTGGACGAGCGCGGGCGGTCTCGCGTTTACTCGCGATAACGCCGCAGGGTTCAAGAATCAGGCATCGGGGCGCTGAGAGTCTGAATTACCGCCTTCTAAATCCGGTGCTACGATCGCGGCAATGTCAGATGCGAGCGCCGCCGTTCGCGCGGCGACTGCCCGGATCAACGCCGCGTGGCGGGAACGTCGCTATGACGACCTCTGCCAGATGTTCGCAGAGGACATGGTGTTCACGCTGCGTGGATTCAGCGGCCTCCTCCAGGGACGCGAAGCGATCGTCGCGAGTTATCGCGAGTTCATCGAACGGGTGACGCTGACATCCTATCGCGAAGAGCAGCTCGTCGTACACGTGTGGGGCGACACGGCAGTCGCAAGCTACCGCTGGGATATGGCCTGGTTAGCCGGCGGTGTCCCAAACCACGAGACCGGCCAGGATGTGTTCGCGTTCCGGCACCACACCAACGGGGCCTGGCTTGCGATCTGGAGAACGATGACCTTCGATCAGAAGAATCCGTGGCCGTGCTGGGTTGTCGGTAACGACTAACGCCGCAGGGACTTCCGATTCTCGGCACGTGTTCGGAAGTCACCAGGCGACTGTTCTGGACTAATCGTTCTGTCTATCAGTTACGGGATTCGCCTTTCCGGGGGGCTCGTCTCGATTGAGCACTATCCGTTCGTTGCCCACTCCCGGAGTCCGCCGCTGGAGTCGCACGAAAGAATAGATCTGTGATTGGTCGTCCAGACAGCATTGACCACGCACTCCTCGTGTCCCTGAAGCACTTGAACGCAGCGCCCTGTTTCGGAATCCCAAATCCGCACTGAGCGGTCATGGGAGGCCGAAAGAACTTGGCGATAATCGTGGCTCCAAGCCACGGATCGAATCGTGTCGCTGTGGCCCCTGAAAAATCCGCAGGCACCCGCCAGTCTCCGCGTCCCAGAGCCGGATATCGCGGGCGCAGGACAGGAACCGCCGCTGGTCTGCGTGCCACGCAAGACATTGGACATGGGTTCCCGGCCCTTCTATCACTTTCACGCAGCGCGCGGTGCTGATGTCCCAGAGTCTGATCGTCCGGTCTCGGCCACCGGACAGGACTCGACTGTGGCTCGCGTCGAAGATGGCGTGGTAGACGCCATCCGTGTGCCCCTCGAATACCTGCGGCTGCTTCGCGGCTGGTAACGCCCAAAGACGCATTACTCCGTCCCCGGCTGCTGACAGCAGTTGCTCCCGTGACTGACCGAAGGCGATTGAGCGGACATACGGCCGATGACCCTCCAGGACGAAGAGGCAGTTGCCTGACCGAACATCCCACACGCGAACGGATTGATCGAAGGCGCCCGAAGCGATCCACTGCTGGTCATCACTCCAGGCGAGCGCCGCAACGGGCTGTGTATGGCCTGTAAGCTCGTTCAGGCAATTCCCTGTTTCGACATCCCAGAGGTGGACCTTCGGATTGGGTCCATCGCCTCCCGTCAGCAGGCGCGAGCGATCGGGACTGAACGCGCCGTACATCTCGGTGGTGTGAACGGGAAGCTGGAGTGCGCGGTTGCCTCCGTTGGCTCCAGAGCGATCGTCGATGTCGATTGCCGGCGTCAGCTGTCGAGTGTCGGCTACGGACTCGACATACGCCTTGAGCCTCGGCCAACTCGGAAAGCCGTACCGGCGGGCGATCTTGAACTGCGCATCGGTAAGTGACGTGGCAGTGCCGGCCCTGACCAGATCCCTGGCCTGGTCTTTGAGATGCCGAAGATTGGGTCGGTCGGGGAGAGGGCGAACGAAGTCGCCGATCCGATGTTCATCTCGCTCCATGCAGATCGGCGACGAGCCAACACTGTACACTTTGTTTATGCCCCGAAGCGCGTTCTACCTACTCGGCCGGGTGGCGGGCGCTCAACTCCGCAAGGCCAAATGGATCTGGGACTCGGCCACCGGAAGCGAGGCCGACGCTATTCAGGCGGAACAGAGTGTCGGTCGCGACATGGCCGCGATCGTTCTCGACGAGACACCTCGCGACTCCGATCAGACCACGCAGCAGTTGCTCGACGAGATCGGGGGCAAGCTCACCGCGGTTGTCCGGAATCGACTTCATCGCTTCCAAATGACCTGTGTCAAGGCGGATCGGCCTACCGCCTTTGCGCTCCCGGGCGGTTTCATCTTCGTCACGAGACCACTTGTGCAGCTGTGCGACCGGGACAGGGACGAGATGGCCTTCGTCCTCGGTCACGAGATGGCGCATGTGATCCGGCGGCATGCCATCGACAGGCTGCTCAAACAGAAGGTCATGTCCGCGGCGACGATGGTGTCGCCGGGTCGAGGGGCGCTCGCGTCCTGGACTCGCCAGGTCGGCTTTTGGTCATTGGAACGCGCCTACTCGCAAGACGAAGAGTACGAAGCCGATGCGCTCGGTCTCCTGCTCATGCGCGCGGGCGGCTTCGACGCCGCCGGGGCGATCAGCATGCTTCAACGCCTTCGCGCACTCGATCGGACTCCCGACCCGCTCGGTCTGGGCGCCTATCTGTCGACTCATCCTCCAATCGAGGACCGTATCATTCGACTGCGTCGCCTTGGGTGAGTTGTTGCCGCCCTCGATGCCTTCAGCTTCCGGGCAGGTCTCGGCGCCTTTCCACTCGAAGACACAACGCGCTGGCGCGACTTGCTGGAGGTCGCGAGCGGCAAGCCATAATGGTGGTCATACTCGCGCTACGACAACCATGGACGATAAGAGGATCGATTCGGTGAGGGTCAGAACCTCAGCACGAAACCCAGCGACGTTCTCGTGAAATCGACCTTCCCGGGCGACTGGGCGATCGGGAGGCCGAGGATCTCCAGGTCGTCGAACGTCTGGAAGTAGCGGATGTCGAAACGGATACCGGTGCGGGTCCCGAAGAACAGCAGCACGCCGCCCCCGGCGCTCCACGTCAGATCGTTCTCGTCGATCTCGGCGACACCGGTACCGAAGTCCGACTTCGATTTGAGCAGGCCCGCGCCGGCGACGCCGTACGGACGGATGCCGAAGCCCTCCTGGCCGCCGAAGGGAATCCCGATGAGCAGGTTGCCCGTCGCCGTGAGCACGTTGCTGCCGCCCAGATCGGTCTTGCCGTAGAAGTCTGGACTGAAACCAATGTCGCCCTCGATGCCGAAGACGCCGCCGCCCATGAAGGCAAAGCTCACGCCCCAGTTGAATTGACTGGTCTCGAACGCTTCCGAGAACTCCTTGCCGGAATCACCGCCGAAATTCACGCCGAAGAGCGGAATGAGCAGTGTGTCTGCCCGCGCGGGTACCGCCGCGAGCATGATCGCGACGAGCGCAGTGCCGATGGCTCTGGTTGAAAGCATGTCGCTCCTCCTCAATGATTCGCGCCGCTGGCGCCGTGCGCAACACCGGTGCAACTCCGCGTCCGCCCGACCCGGGGGCGGGCTCACGCACATCGCATGGCCCGTCAAGCAGTTGCGGCTATGGCGGGGCGCTCGGGCCTCCGGCCAGACCGCGACATCTCGTGGACAGCCGCAGGGTGGCAGGGCCGACCGTGGGATGTGGAGGCAGTCTCGATCGTTTGTGATCCCACGTGTATTTCCTTGTCTTTTCCCGCAGTTGGGCATACTGTGCGCCTGCCTTCCCACACGATCTCAAAAAGGTAACGCGGTCTGCGAAAGGAAACTGAGGCTATGACTGCAGTGCGACGGCTCATCGGTGTCTTCGTGTGCGCTTTCCTGAATGCGGCGACCCCTGCGGGAGCCGACGTCGTCACCGATTGGAGTGGAATCACCATCAGCACCATCAATGCAGCCCCCGCAGTGCCGGGCCCCGGCCGTCTGATCGAGTACGCGATGGTCCATATCGCGATTCACGACGCGATTCAGGCGATTCAGCAACGATTCGAAACCTATTCTCCCGGCATAACGCCTGCGTCGGGCTCTGTGATTGCGGCGGCTGCCAAGGCGGCTCGCGATGTTCTGGTCAATCGCTTTCCGCCCCAGACGGCTGCGGTCGATGCCGCCTACCAGTCGTACTTGACGACGCATCAGATCGCAACCAACGATCCGGGCCTGGCCGCAGGCGCGCAAGCGGCCGCCGCGTGTATTCAGGGGCGCGTCAACGACGGCGCTTACCCTGTGCCTCCGCCGGCCTTCTATGGCGGCACTGACCCGGGAGACTGGCGGCCTACAGTTTTCACCCCCACGGGAGACCCCGCCCCGATGTCGATCTCGTGGTTTGCCACGATGATGCCGTTTACGGTGATGCACTCCTCCCAGTTTTTTGCGCCCGGGCCGCCGCACCTGACGAGCAGCCGCTACACCAACGACTACAACGAAGTGAAAGCGCTCGGAAGGAATGTGGGCTCGACCCGCACGCCGGAGCAGACTGCGATCGCCACGTTCTATTCCCAGAATGCGCTGGTCTACTGGAACGAGACGATGCGTGGGCTTGTCAACGAGTATGTCACCAATGCCGGCGACAGCGCGCGGCTGTTCGCGCTCGTGAATATGGCCATGGCTGACGCCGCTATGAGCTCGTGGCAAGCGAAGATTCAGTACAACATCTGGCGTCCGAGCACGGCCATTCAACTGGGAGATACCGACGGTAATCGCCATACGGCAGCCGACCCAGCCTGGCAGCCATTGTTCGCCAACCCCAACTATCCCGACTTCACGTCGGGCGCGAACAGTCTCTCCGGCGCCGCCACCGAAATGTTCAAGCTTTTCTTCCGGGACGATCAGGTGAACTTTTCAGTGATTTCTCCCACCGGGAGCCGCTTCTACACGCGATTCTCGGACGCGGCCGACGATGTCGTCGATGCGCGCGTCTACATGGGGATTCATTTCCGGTTCGCCGACACCGAGGGGCGATCGCAGGGCATGAAAGTCGCGCGATGGGGCTACAAGTATTTCCTGCGCTCGCTCGAAGGAGATGAGTCCGAGTTCGTGCGGACGCTCGACACCTTCGAGGAGATCGGCAGCCTTGAAGATAGGAACGACTGGCAGAATAACGACCACGCCGAATATCCGCGATAGGGCCTAAGGGCCACCATGGGCTGCTGTGAAGCAACGAACCCTGATCTGATCGGCGTTCCTCCTTATCAGGGAGGAGCGTCGATCCCCTTCGACCGGCGCACGGCGCTGAAAGGAATACTTGGCTTCGCCGGCGTCATGTTTGTGAGCGCGTGCGGCCCGAAGCCGGTCGGCGAGACGACAAAGTTGCGACTTGCCTTCTGCGGCCAACAGCTTTGTGTGGTGCCGTACGAAGTGGCGCGCGCGCGAGGTCACTTCGCCGACCAGGGTTTCGATATCGAGCTCGTCTACACTCGCGGCGGCAACGCGGCCATGCAGGCGCTGGTCGGGGGCGCTGTCGAATACGCTGGTACTTCGTTTGACGTCGCGCTTCAGGCTGTGGCCAACGGCGCGGCGATCCGCCGCTTTGCGTCTACCGGCCGGCTGCCTCTCTTCGCGCTTGCGGTTGCGCCACAGCGGGCCCAGACGATCCGGACCGTCAAGGGCCTCGAAGGCACCCGAATCGGGATCTCGGGCCTGGGCAACGCGGACCACGCATTGCTGCTCTATCTCCTCGATCAAGCGGGCGCCGACGCGAGCACGATCCGCTTCGCGACGATCGGGACCAATCTCTTCGATGCCCTTCGCATCGGGCAGGTCGATGCCGCAATGCTTCAGGAGCCGGCGCTCTCCCTGATCGCCGAAGCCGGCGGGCGCGAGCTGGTGAATTTCATGGAGATCGAAGATTCGCGCATGCATCTTGGCGGGTCGTACGAATTCATGGGCGTGGCCGTGCGGTCCGCCGAGCGAGACCAGCGCCTGCCCGAGATGCGCCGGGTTGCCCGGGCCCTCGCCAATGGCCTGGCCGACACGAGAACCATCCCGCCCGACGAAATCATCGCCGCGCTTCCCGAGCCGTTACTCGCCGGAAGCGACGAGGCGCGGCTCAAACGGATCATCGAGCGTTACCGCCTTTCGCTCTATCCCGACAACGTGAGGATTGATCTCGACGCCGTTCAGCGGGTGGTGCGGGCTCAGGAGGTCGCCAGGCTTCTCGAGCCGGGAGCGGTGGATCTGAACACTCTGCTGGATATGACGGTCGTCGAGGGCTAGGTGCTCCAGGTTCGCGGCCTGACAGTTGCGTTCGGCCGCCAGAGGATCCTCGAAGACATCGACCTTGATGTGAGGCCGGGCCAATTCACCAGCCTGATCGGTCCGTCCGGTTCGGGCAAGACGAGTATCCTGCGCGCGGTCACTGCGCTTCTCAACCCGGAGCGCGGCACGGTCACCCTTGATGTTCCTCTCGAGGATGTGGGTTTCCTGTTTCAGGACGACGCGCTTCTGCCGTGGAGGACCGTGCGTCAGAACGTTGCGCTCGGCCTGCGCATCCGCGGCGTCGCCCCTGACATCGCCACGGAGACGTCCGAGCGCTGGCTCTCTCTGCTCGGACTCGAAGGACTTGCCGACCGCTATCCCCGCCAGCTTTCCGGAGGCCAGCGCAAGCGCGTGGCGATCGCGCAGGTGCTGGTGCTCCAGCCGAAGCTGCTCCTCATGGACGAGCCATTCGCCTCGCTCGACGCGATCGTGCGAACGCGCATCATGCAGGAGCTTCTGGGCTGGGTCGAGCGGGAACATCTGACGGTGCTGCTCGTCACGCACGATCTGCACGAGGCGATCAGCGTGTCGGATGTCGTCTACGTACTGTCGCAGGGACCGGCAGCCACCGTTCGCGCGCGCCATGAAGTCACGATTGCGAGGCCGCGCAGTGTGCTCGCGACGCGGAGCGATCCACTGTTCGCACCGATGTTCGAGCGCCTGTGGAACGAGCTGTCGTCATGAGGACGGGTCGCATCCTCGCGCTCGTTCTGTTGCTCGCATTGTGGGAATCGGCCTCGCGGCTCGGATGGCTGGATCCCTTCTACGTGCCGGCTCCATCCATGGTCGGCAGTGTGATGGTTCAACTCTTTGCCGGCGGGCAGATTTGGCCGCACCTTCAAGCGACTCTCGTCGCCGCATTCGGAGGCCTTGCAGCGGGGCTCGTGCTGGGCGTGGGCCTGGGTTTTGCGGCAGCGCTTTCGCCGATGCTGGCCGGGCTGCTGGAGCCGGTCATGATCCTGCTCAACGCCATCCCCCGCGTGATTCTGGCGCCGCTGTTCGTTATCTGGCTCGGGATTGACCTGGCGTCGAAGGTGGCGCTCGCTTTGATCCTTGTCACCGTGCTGATGTTCTTTGCGGTCTACAACGGTATCAAGGAGGTGGATCAGCGGCTGGTTGAACGGGTCCGCACGCTCGGAGGCGGAACGCGGTTCCTGATTCGTGAAGTGTACGTGCCGTCGGTGACCGCATGGGTGATGGGGAACCTCAAGGTTGCGGTGGGGTTCGCGTTTACCGGCGCCGTGGTCGGCGAGTTCGTCGCGTCGAGCCGCGGCCTCGGCTACCTGCTGCAGTTCGCGCAGAGCACATACAACGCCCGCCTCACGATGGCGCTGATTGTCGTGATCATGGGGTTTGTGCTCGTGCTGTTTGCGCTCGCCGGGCGCTTGGAGCGCCGGTTGCTGCGCTGGCGGTAGAAATCCCGCTGAGAACGCCGCGCGAGCGCGTAGCCTGGCAGCCCCGTGGTGAAAATGGTCCCGACCGACAAGCCGCGGACGATTCTCGCGATGTACGAACCGCTGCCGTTCGTCTCACTATTCGATAGTGCGATTTCGAGCATGTTCCCGGATTGCTGAACGCTAGCGACAAGGCAGGACCTAACCACCTCGCCGGAATACGCGCCGCGCTGGTGAGGTGGTCTGCAGATCGGTCGAATCCGCCATCGTCGGATGAGATCAAGTTGAACAAGTGCCCTGCGACGTTGAGCTTGACGATTTCCTGCGAGGCGGTTTTGACGTTATGCTGCGCGCCTTGCGGAGTCGGCCGAGATGTGCCGGTCGGCCGAGGACCACGTTCGTGCTGATGAAGCAGGCGGACGGCCGCTGGCTGATCACGGCCCAGCGCGCCGGCACACAGGTAACCGGCCTGTAGCGAGCCCCAGACGAGCGGCAGGGTTCGCCCTACATCCAGCCGGGAGGCATTACTGCGACCGGATTGCCGGAGTGAAGCCTAGTCACCTTACGCCGCGCAGCGCGCTGCACTGTTCCCAATGGGGTTGGCGACGTTCGCGGAAATCACACGGTTATTGGCATCTATCGTTTCAACAACGCCGGCCAGTTGAGAACGACTGTAATCGAGGGTGGCGTCGATCCTTCGACGGGGATCTTCATCAGGAACCGCCGTCCGTCGCCTGCGGGGATGTAGTCCATCCGGTAAGGGTTGAGGGTCGTTGGAAGCGACGTCTTGAAGAGCGGCGTCACTTTCCCGGGCTCGAAGGTCGGCTGCGTCTTGATAGCAACCGACACGAGCATCCCATCGGCACGCAGGTAGAACAGCTCTCGGCCGTCCTTGCTCCATCGCGGCTGCAGACCACCGCCGGTCGAAACAGGTGTCTTCTGGTCGATGCTCGCATCCGGAAAGCGCTGAACGTAGATCTCGTGTCTCCCGGACTCATCGGAGGCGTACGCGATCCATCGGCTATCGGGCGACACGGTACCATACACTTCGTTGAATTGAGTACGAGCAATCGGAATCGGCTTGCGATCGCCTTCGAGAGGGAGTGCCCACACGTCAAAGCTCGTCTCACCGGTCGTGTGATAGATCACAAACCTTCCGTCCAGCGACCAGTCCGTGGAGAGACTATTGGTCGGCCCTGACCCGTGAGCAGTCTGTTGCTGTTCCCGGCTGAAGACCAGCGTGGCGTCGGCACCAGGACTCGGCCGCATCTGAAACAACTCTTGACCGCTGCCGCGCCGACTGGATCGGAAGATGATCCGATCTCCAGTCGGTGACCACAATGGGGCGGAGTCAGTCAATGGGTCCGCGGTCAACCGGCTTTCTGTCCCGCGCGCGAGATCTCGCACGTGCACGTCGGCGGCCTGTGTCTGTGCGTCCGTGCGCGAGAAAGCCAACCGCGAGTCGTCAGGCGAAAGCTGGAAATCGACGTAGTCAGCGGCTGGGACGACAGTCGTCAACGATTGGCCTGCGCGGTCGAGCCATTGCAGTTCGGTGGGCGCCAGGAAGCCGCTCGAGTAGGCTAGAACGCCCGTCGTCGACACCGAGAACGCGCCATATCCCGTGGCTGAACCAGCTACCGGTTGCACGAGCATCGTGGGTGTACCTCGCACAACATTTGTGGCGAGATCGAACGGCTGCACCACTAGCGCCGTCCCGTTCAAGAACATCACATATCCGAGCGCGTACGCGCTGCCCAATCCGATCCGTTGATCCGGCTTGTGCTCGAGCTGTCGAGCGCACCGAGATAGTTACCTCTTCGTTCCGGATCCGCGTCCCTCATCTGAAACAGAAAATGCTGTCCGTCGGGCAGGAAGGAGGGCCATCGAGCCGTGGAGGATTCGCCCGAAGCGTAAACCAGTTTCACGAGCGATCCAGTGCCGCCTCCAGCGGAAGCGACTCTATGTAAGCCAACGTTGCCTGAGGGGGCGTACAGAATCGTGTCCGATGAACTCCAGGTACCGCCGCGCAGTTCGACCGTCACACGGGCGATGGTTTGAGGGACCATACTGCTAAGATCCGTTTTTTTCAGGAAACCTTGTGAAAAGAACGCGAGCGTGCGGCTGTCCGGCGCCCAGAAGGGGTTCCCGGCACCCTCGGTGCCGGGTAGACGCCGGGCTTCCTTCTCTCCAAGCGGACGGAGCCAGAGAGACGATCGGCCTTCTGGCTCTGCAGCAACAAACGCGAGGTGTCGACCATCGGGAGAAACGGCAAGTTGCGGCGCCTGGACGGATGCCGGTGCTCCGGCGAAGACCTGTCCTGGCGGCGGGTAGACGCTGAAAACAACAGCCTCGGGCGGCGATGTCGCTGTCCCCGGTAAAACGGAACGAGTCAGCACGACGCCGAGGGCGGCGAGCAGTATGGCGGCGACAGCCCAGCCCGTTATCCATCGAGCCCGCGGCGGCGCAGATTGTTGGGCCTTGTCGTTGGAGATTTGGGCGATCCACTCGGCCTCGCGCTCGACGTCGGCGGCCGACTGCCAGCGTTGATCGGGTTCCTTCGCAAGACAGAGCCGGACCAAATGATCGAGCGTGTGCGGCGCGAGCGGCTGCCGCGCGGAGACCGACGGCGGCTCGTCCTTGAGAATCGACCCGATGACGCTGGCGGGTGTGTCGCCCTGGAACGGCCGCGTCCCTGTCGCCATCTCGTAAATCACCGCGCCCAGTGCCCAGATGTCGCTGCGCGCGTCGGCCTCCTTGCCCTCGACCTGCTCGGGCGCCATGTACTGCACGGTCCCGAGAATCGTCCCGTGCGTGGTCTCGGCGGCGCGCGTGACCATCCGCGTCAGTCCTGACATCGAAATCGGTCCCGCCGTCGCCCGCAACTTTGCCAGACCGAAGTCGAGCAGTTTCGAGCCCGACTTCGTCAGCATGATGTTCGCTGGTTTGAGATCGCGATGGATGATGCCCTGGCGATGCGCCTTATCGAGCGCGTCCGCGATTTCGGTGGCGATCTTCAGCGCTTGATCGAGTGGAAGCGGCCCTTTCTCGAGGCGTGCGGCCAGCGTCTGGCCTTCGAGATGCGGCATGACCAAGTAATGAGTGCTATCGACGCTGCCGACATCGTAGATGTCGCAGATGTGGGGATGGTCCAGGGCGGCGATGGCGCGAGCCTCGCGCTCGAAGCGGGACCGCAAATCGGGATCGCCAGCGACCTCACTCAGCAAGACCTTGATGGCGACCGTTCGATCGAGTCGCGTGTCTCGGGCTCTGTAGACCTCGCCCATGCCGCCCGCGCCGAGGGCGGAGAGAATCTCATACGGGCCGAGGCGCGTGCCGGGGGTGAGGGCCAAATGGCTGCCGGAGATTATACGGCGGAGCGGCAGCGCGCCCATACTCCCGAGTGACGCCGCAGTGATTCGCAATCGAGCGCGGGGCCCGACAGGAACTAACGTTTCTTTGCCGCCCTCGTTGCCTTCACCTTCCGGACAGGTCTCGGCGCCTTTCCACTTGAAGACACAACGCGCTGACGAGACTTACTGGCGGTCGCGAGCGGCACGCCATAATGGTGGTCATACTCGTAGTTACGTCTGCGCGATGTGGCGTGCACCCTCGCCATGTCAGAGCTCCTTCCCGACGCGCAGGATTGTACCGCGGGCGGGCCATGTTTGCAAATGTCTGTCGCAGGAAACTGGCCGAATTCGGATATCGTCATCCCGATCCAAGTCACGCTGCTGTCTAACCTCCAAAAGGTCACGCGCCTGCGAGGCCTGGGCGCAGAGATGGTGCGCGGCGACCTGAAGGACCGCTCCTCACTGGAGTAGGCTTGCCAGGGTGCAAGCAAGCGGCCGACGATGAGGTGCTCCAATCAACACGGAGGACTTTATGGGGTTCAGAGCATCCTTGGTAGCTGCCGGTGTCATCGTAGTAATCGCTATAGTCGCAGGCTTCCTTTATGGCCTACGGTTTGGGCGGGCAAATCTCATCAACGGCAGTTTCGAAAACGTCAACGGTCGTTTCTCCTCGCATCATTCGATTAACGTGCCGTGTAAAAACCTCATGGATTTCGGCGACGGCAATCGCGATATCGCTGGATGGAGGGTTGTCGGCGCACAGGGACAAAGATCGCCTGGCGCGGCGAGGTGTACCAAGATTGCAACATTCGCGCAGCGCACGGCAACTTTTTCATCGATCTGGCGGACGACAAATCGACTATGGGTCCCACGGCAGGGGTGGAGCAGGATGTCGAGGTGACACGCCCCGGCGTGTTTGAGCTCAGCTTCAATGTCGGAGCGAGATCTCCCCGGTCGGCCCCCGCAGTACCGGTGGTGGTTGAGGTGAGGGTCGAGCAGGGGGGAACGACGCTCGCCTCGAGTACGTGCCAATCCACGACTGGGAGTAGCGGGATTAACTGGCAACAGTGCCGCCCATTCACGTTTCCGGCCTCACAGTCGACCATGGGCCCGGCGGGAATAGTTATTGGCGGCTTACGAATTGTGATTCGCGGACCCACTCAACCAGCGACAGCATTTATCGGTGTTGATAACCTTGTGTTACGCGCCCGGTGACCTTTCGCCGCATAACCTCGAATGCTGGTACCTTCGGGACTGCGCGCGAATCGAACAAGCGCGCTGACTCTTCCTGGATGCGAATGTGGGCGAGCTCTCGCCTCTGTCGATCGTCATTGACGAAGAACTGGCGGACAACTTTCGTGATTTCCCTCCTTACAACCGGGCGTGTCAAAGCGGTTTAGGGAATAATGCGTGCGTGGAAATCAAGGACGCCTTGGGAACGACCCAGCGTCCGGGAGGTCTGTGATGCGGGACAGGATCGACGAGCTGGTCACGGCGTACGACGAGAATCGAATCACCCGGCGTCAGCTGATCGGCGCGTTGCTGATAGCGTCGGCGACTCCACTGGGCGCCGGCGCCAGTCAAGAGAAACCTGCGCTGAATCTTACCGGGACGCCGCCGCCGGGTAATGCGCTGTTCCGGGGCCGCATCATCAACCACGTCACCCTGAGGGTAAAGGACGTGGAGGAGTCGCGGCGCTTCTATCAGGAGCTCCTCGGCGCAAGCGTGCTGCTCGACGCCCGCAGGTCCGAACAAGTCGGCTCTATCGACCTCCTGCTCGGCGATAGCTTCGTCACGGTCTCTGGCGGCCGCGGAGCGCCCGGCGTCGATCACTTCGCGATCGGGCTCGATCCGTGGCCCGGCGCCGAGCCCGCGCTCAACATGGTACAAAAGCGTTTTCCGGGCAGCGAGGCCCGAGCCAATCAGAATCAGTTCTCGAAAGCCGCCGAAGTCAGAAGCGTGATGCTGAGGGATCCTGACGGGATCGCCGTCCAGTTGGGCAGCGTGAAATACCAGCTCTGAGCTGTGGCCTGCGACAGCAGTGATCAACCAACGCCGCCGACCGAGGATGCCTAGAGCCTGATGCCGAGCAGCACGGCGAACGCGCTCGTTTTGACTTCACCGGGTTCGGGGACGACCGCCACGTTGCGGACCCCTTTCGTCATCCTCGCGTCGACAAGCCATCGGCCGCGCTGAAACCCGGCGCCGACGACGCCACGACAAGTTACTGGTGGTGACCTCGTCCTCGATGTCTTCGAGCCTGCCGGGTCGGAGACTCGTCTCAAGACGGCGTTGCGCCGCATCGCCAATGCGGGACCTGCCTATCAAATACAACCGACGTCTCCGTACCCCTCCGCTTCGAGGCACGCAGGAGCAGCGGAATCTCGAGGTACCGGAGCAGAATCACTCTGTCGGCCCGCGGCGGCTTGGTGCCGCTGCCCGTGACGACGGGCGGCGCACCCTTGTCGTGGAGTCTGTGGCCCTTCGCCGCAAACAGCACGTCGGGCTGGAACGAAAGCGGGCCGGCGATGTCGATGACGAGGAACCCGCCGAAATTCATCGTCGGCTCGGAGGCGGCAGCGACTGCCGTTTGGTCGAACGTCTCGACACTGGTCAAGGAGGTGAACGCCGGTCCGAATCGCACGCCGTACTGGATCTCTCGGCCGGCGGGCGTATCGGCTGCGGCGTCGGACGGGGGAGTTTGAGCGGCTGCCATGTGTGTGACGAGCAGGATTGCCAGCGCGGCGCCGCAAGAACCGGGCGATATCATGTGCTCATGGCGGGTGTCAGCTCAGTCGAATGAGCGCGCTCACGATGGCGATGAGCGAGGCGATCTGGATTCCCACGAGCCAGGTGAACTGGCGCGAAACGTCCGCACGAAGAGCTGTGGATCTCACCGCGGACGCCGGCAAATTCTGCGCGCATTTCGCCCCGGACTGCGACAAATTCTGCACGCGTGTCGCGGTGGAAGGCCTGGAGCTCGCCGCGAAGGGCGGCAAACTCGGCACGCGTTTCGCCGCGGAAAGTCTGCATCTCACCGCGAACGGCGGCAAATTCGTCGTGCGTTTCACTGCGAAAGGCGCGCATTTCTCCACGAAGAGCCTGCGCATCGCCGCGCAGCGCAAGCGAGATCGCCCCGCACCGCCGCGACGGCGCCGGAATGGTCCTCGAGACGTCCCTCCAGGAATGCCACTCGCTCTTCGAGCGTCATCGCCTGAGCCATCCGAAGATGCCGGGCCGGAGCCATTCCAGCGCGATTGTACATCGTCGTAGCACGCGGCGTGCCCGCGGCGCGGAATGCTTTCAGCGGATAAATCAAAGCGTGGCGTTGGCCGGCCTTGATTCCGGCGCAGGGGTTAGGGATTGGCGAATCGAACAAGCGCGCTGACGAAGGCCATCAGCAATGCGACCTGCATTCCGGCAAGCCGGGTGAACTGCCGGGACATTTTGCCATCCATGGCGTCGATTCGAGTGTCCAGTCTGTGGCCGAGCAGCTCAACAAGCCTTCGCAGGTCCTGAAGATCGCTGCGAAGACCTGCGGTTTCGCCTCTCAAGCCTGACATCTCATCCCTCACGGCTGATATGCAGCCCCGAATGTTCCTCAAATCGCCCCTCGAGATAAGCCAGACGCTCGTCCGACGTCGGCATCGATTCACCCGCCCGCCATTTTCGCGCCGGCGTCATTACCGGCGATTGTAGCATCGTCATGGCAAGTCAAATGCCGAGGCGTTGAAGGGTGTTTCGGGCCGAAAAACGATCAATGCGGTGACGGGCGTCGCAATTTCCGCGCATTCGCGCCAGCTCCGACACTATAATTTCGCGCACTCCCAATGTCATGATCGCCCGGCGTTTGACCAGCAGGAGGAGAGTTCGATGCATCGATGGCTTACCGCGGCGATTGCGATAGTCCTTATCGTTGCCGGAAAGAGCGACGTCGCCGCCCAGACGCCGGCCGAGAAGAACGTTGTCTACGGCATGTATTCCGGATTGGCTCTGTTGATGGACGTCTACCGTCCGGAGCAATCCAACGGACATGGGGTCATTTTCGTGGCAGGCAGTGGCTGGCAGGCGGCGCTCGAGTACAACGCGGTCGGTTTGAAAGACGGCGGTGGACAGACCGCGGCATGGTTGCCGCCGCTCCTGCGTGCCGGATACACCGTGTTCGCGATCAACCACCGCGCGACGCCACGATTCCAGTATCCGGCGCCGTTGGAAGACGTTCAGCGCGCGGTCCGGTTCGTGCGCCATCACGCCAGGCAGTATGGCGTTCAGCCGATGCCGCTTGGCGCGCTCGCCGGGTCGTCGGGCGCACACCTCATCGGCCTTACAGCGATGCTTGGAGCGGCCGGAATCAAAGATGATCCCGATCCTGTCAATCGAGAGCCTGCGACGTTGCAATGCATCGCGCTTCGAGCGGCCCCGACAGACTTCGGCAAAGTAGGCCCGGGTGGGAGTGGCGCAGTCTCGCTGTTGATGCAGTTGCCGAACGCTTCGCCGGCCACGGCAAAGGCTTATGCTGCGGCATCACCGATTACGCACGTGTCAGGTTCGGCGCCCCCGACGCTGCTCCTTCACGGTGATGCTGACGAGACCGTGCCGTATCAGCAGTCGGTGGCCATGGAAGCGGCGCTGCGATCGGCGAACGTGCCGGTGAAGCTCGTCACCGCCCCAGGGGGCGCGCACGGGCCGACCTTCGCGGTCAAAGGCAAGCCCCATCCGGATCTGGCAACGTTCACCGCCGAAGTCGTTCGCTGGTTCGACCAGTATCTGAGAAGCTCAGGCCGCGTCGAGATAGGCATTCATACGCGGCGGGAGAAGATGAAAACGATCCCGATCGCACTTCGCGGGGCTCCTGGTCATCGGGGCCGGCTGCGGTCCTCGCCCCGCTGACGCGCCCGCACAAATACGCAACGATCAGGGGGAGCTCCAAACGCACGCCGGCCATCAAATTCCCGCGGCCGCAGCAACTGCAGGCGATCCCTCGGGCGCAGCCGTCCGCATCAACACCGATCCGGCGCCCGCTCCCACGCCCAGGGGAATGGTGTGGATCCCGGGCGGCATCTTCTGGATGGGGTGCGACGGTTGCGGCATGCCCGACGCGCTGCCGGTGCATCTGGTGGAGGTGAACGGATTCTGGATGGATCGCACGCCCGTCACCAATGCGGAGTTCCAACGGTTCGTCGCGGCCACCGGTTACGTCAGTGTTGCCGAGCGGCCGCTCGATCCCAGGAATTATCCCGGGGTCCCGAAAGAAAAGCTGGTGCCGGGCTCTGCGGTGTTCACGGCCACATCGCAACCTGTCCGCCTCGACAATCATCTGCAGTGGTGGCGATACACACCGGGTGCAAGCTGGAAGAACCCGGAGGGTCCCGGCAGCTCTGTTCGGAACCGTGCGGATCATCCTGTCGTGCACGTCGCGTTCGAGGATGCGGCGGCCTTCGCCAGGTGGGCGGGCAAGCGCCTGCCGACGGAAGCTGAATTCGAATTCGCGGCGCGCGGAGGGCTCGATCGCAACCTGTACCCGTGGGGAAATACGCTGATGCCGGGCGACAAACCGGCCGCCAACATCTGGCAGGGGAGATTTCCGGCTCGAGACCTGGGCGAGGATGGGTACGCCGGAACGTCGCCGGTCACCGCGTTTCCTCCCAACGGGTTTGGCCTGTTCGACATGGGAGGGAATGTCTGGCAGTGGTGCGCAGACTGGTATCGGCCCGACTACTACGCGGCTCTTGCCGGTGCCGCGCCGATCGCGGTGAATCCACAAGGGCCCCAGGACAGCATCGATCCGCAGGAGCCGGGTGCCGTCAAGCGTGTGCTGAAAGGCGGATCGTATCTCTGCACAGACCAATACTGCGCCCGCTATCTGGTGGGAAGCCGTGGCAAATCGGAGGTGACCAGTGGTGCGTCAAATCTCGGATTCCGGCTGGCGCTTGAGGTTCGCAAGTGAGCGTGCCCGTATGAGGAGCGTGAGACCTGCAGCGCGGCTGAAGTCGCGCTCTGCCAGTGCGGTCATCGCCGCTCTCTTTGCCTGCGTGATCGGTGCGCCTCAGCCAGGCCTCGCTCAACAGGGTCTGCGTGGTCCGAACGTCCTCGTCATCATGGCCGACGACCTCAACAACGACATGGGCGTCTATGGGCACCCCATGGTGAAGACGCCAAACCTCGACCGCCTCGCTTCGCGCGGTGTGCGATTCGATCGCGCGTACAACCAGTTTCCGCTCTGCAGTCCGAGCCGGGTTTCGCTGTTGACGGGTCTCCGGCCGGATACCACGCGCATTCACGAACTGCAAACCGATTTCCGGACGATATTGCCCGATGTGCTGACGCTGCCGCAGATGTTCAAGCGCAACGGGTACCTCACAGCGCGCGTCGGCAAGATCTATCACTACGGGAATCCAGGACAGATCGGTACCAGCGGTCTGGACGATCCGGCCTCGTGGGATCTCGTCGTCAACCCCCGCGGGATCGACAAAGACGAGGAATCACAGCTCACCAATCTCACGCCTGCGCGGCAACTGGGGAGCGCGCTGGCCTTTTACGCGTCGCCGGCGCCCGACGAGGCGCACACCGACGGAAAGGTGGCGGCCGAAACCATCGCGCTCCTCGAGAAGAACAGGGACCGCCCGTTCTTTATCGGTGCCGGTTTCTACCGCCCACACTGCCCGTTCATCGCGCCGCGAAAATACTTCGATCTCTATCCACTGGAGCGGATCGCGGCGCCCCGGTCAATGCCGGGCGAGTCCGCGCCGCCACCGGCCGCGTGGTTCACCACGCCACCGCATTGGGGCGTCAGCCAGGACGGGCAGCGCGAGACCATCCGCGCGTACTACGCGTCGATCAGCTTCCTGGATGCGAATGTGGGGAGAGTGCTCGACGCCCTGGATCGCCTGAAGCTGACCGACAACACGATCGTGATCTTCTTGAGCGATCACGGATATCACCTGGGTGAGCGCGGGCAGTGGATGAAGCAGACCTTGTTCGAGCGATCGGCCCGGGCGCCGCTCATCATCGCCGGCGCCGGCGTGCCTGCGAAAGGCCGCGCGTCCTCGCGTGTGATCGAGTTCCTCGACATCTATCCGACGCTCGCAGAGCTTGCGAAAGTGAGCCCGCCTCCCGGCCTGCATGGGCGCTCGGTAATGCCGCTGCTCCGGAACCCGCAAGCAGCATGGGATCATCCGGCATTGACGCAGGTCCGCAGGGGCGCCGCCGAAAACATGTTCATGGGGTACAGCGTCCGCACTGAGAAGTGGCGCTACACGGAATGGGACGAAGGAAAGCGCGGGGTCGAGCTCTACGACGAACATGACGATCCCGACGAGATGCGAAACCTCGCCGCCGATCCACGGCATCGAAAAACCGTGGCCGAGATGCAGGCGCTGCTCCGGCGCGTGAGAGGGAGCTAGCGTGATATGAAACGCATTGTCACTCTCGCGGGCGTGCTGGCGCTGGCGATTGCCGGGGCGCGTCCTGGCGGCGTCAAGGCCGATGCGGCGCAACAGCCGGCCGCCGGCATGACGTCCAGGCCCAATATCGTCTGGATCTCGAACGAGGACATGAGCCCGCACCTCGGTGCCTACGGCGACCCGCTTGCGCGGACGCCGGTGCTCGATCGCTTCGCTGGCGAATCAATCCGTTACACGAGCGCGTTCACGACGGCGCCGGTGTGTGCGCCGAGCCGCGCCGCGATCATTACCGGCATGTATCAGACGACGATCGGTGCGCAGCACATGCGGACGACCGAGGACCGGGTGCCGGAGCTGCCGGGACCGTATCTGGCAGTGCCGCCGTTTTACGTGAAGGCGTTTCCGGAATACCTGCGCGCGGCCGGCTATTACACGAGCAATCGTGCGAAAACCGATTACCAGTTCGGCGTGCCCTTTACCATCTGGGACGATCTCGGCCCCGGCGCTCACTGGCGGAACCGGCCCGACAAGAGCCAGCCGTTCTTCTCGGTGTTCAATCTCGAAGTCACGCACGAGAGCCAGATCTTCCCGAGCAGTCCTGCGCGCAAGGGGAAACCGCTCGTCACCGATCCGGCGAAAATCGCGGTGCCGCCCTACTACCCGGACACACCCGCCGTCCGTGAAGAGCTCGCGCGGATGTACGACAACATCGCCGACATGGATGGCCAGGTCGGGGAGCTTCTCCGGCAGCTCGAGGCCGACGGCCTCGCCGGCAACACCATCGTGTTCTACTGGAGCGACCACGGCGACGGAGTCCCTCGATCGAAGCGCTCGCTGTACGATTCGGGCCTCCGCGTACCGCTCATGATCCGATGGCCGAAGATGTCGCCGGCGGTGGCCGGCTCGGCCAGGGATGAGCTCGTGAGCATGATCGATCTGGCGCCGACGGTGCTGGCGCTCGCCGGCGTGGAGATTCCCGCGCATCTCCAGGGGCGAGTCCTCGTCGGCCCCAAGGCGGCGCCGGCGCCAGAGTTCGTCTTCGGCGCGCGCGACCGGATGGACATCGAGTACGACATGATGCGCTCGGTCCGCGACAGCCGCTTCCTGTACATTCGAAACTTCGCCCCCGAGCAGCCTTACGCGGGCCACATCATCTATCGGAACCAGAGCGCCATCATGCAGGACTGGCTCCGACTGCAGGCCGAACGGGCGCTGACCGGCACTGCTGCGTTGTGGATGCGAACAACCCGGCCCGCCGAGGAGCTGTACGACACCCAAACTGATCCCGACCAGGTCCACAATCTTGCCGGCGAAATGGCGCAGCGGCCGACGCTCGAGCGCATGCGCAGGGTGGTTGGGGAGTGGATGACGCGAACCGGCGATCAAGGCCTCGTCAACGAGCCGGAGATGATTCAACGAATGTGGCCTGGCGGGGTTCAGCCGGAAACCGCACAGCCCTACATCGTGCCCCGACGCGAACTGGACGCTCCCTCTCGCCGCGATTCGATGACGGTAAGAGCGCCGATGGAAGTGGTCATCTACGTGCCGACACAAGGCGCGTCAATCGGCTACACCACCGAAGAGGGGCCATCGCCGAAGTGGCGCCTGTACACGGGTCCCATTCTCGTGAATGCGGGAATGACGCTTCGCGCGAAGGCGATCCGGTACGGCTACAAGGAGAGCGCCGAAGCCCGTGTCGTTTTTTCGCGGGATGAGAGTGCGACCGCGAATCAGGCTGCTGCCCTGCAGCCGAATGTGCTGCTCATCCAGGCGGACGATCTCGGTTACGGGGATCTGAGCGCGTACGGTCAAGCGCGCTTTTCGACGCCTCACCTCGACAGGCTGGCCCGTGAGGGCATGCGGTTTACTCAGTACTACAGTGGCAGTACGGTCTGCGCTCCCTCGAGAACGGCGCTGATGACCGGTATGCACACGGGCCATGCGTGGATTCGAGGGAACGGAAGGCTGCCCGAAGGCGACACGCCGCTGCGCGATGAGGACGTCACGATCGCGGAGGTCCTGAAACGGGCAGGTTATCGCACGGCGGTGATCGGCAAATGGGGCCTGGGGCAGCCCGGGAGCACAGGTCAACCCGATCGACAGGGTTTCGACCACTCGTTCGGATTTCTCGATCACCGGCACGCGCATCGCCAGTTCACCGACCATCTCTGGCGCAACGGCCAGCGAGTCGCGACCGATGTGCGCAACGACTACGTCAACGATCTGTTCACGAGAGAGGCGAAAGCGTTCGTCGAGGGAGAGGATGCGCGGCCGTTCTTCCTGTACCTGAACTACACGGTGCCGCACGCCGAGCTGAATGCCCCGGTCGAAGATGTTGCTCTATTCAGGGGCAAGTTTCCAGAGAAGCCCTTTGAAAATTCAGCGGCCGACGCGAAGCTCACGGGAGCGCATCCAAACGTGGCCACACTTGGCTATCGATCGCAGCCGAATCCGCATGCGGCGTTCGCTGCGATGATCACCCGCATGGATCGCGACATCGGTGCCCTTGCCGAAGTCATCCGCTCGCGTGGCATCGAGCGCCGGACGCTCCTGATCTTCATCAGCGACAACGGTCCGCATCGCGAAGGCGGCGGAGATCCTGACTATTTCAACAGCAGCGGCGGGCTGCGCGGCATCAAGCGGGATCTCTATGAAGGCGGCATACGGGTTCCGATGATCGCCTGGTGGCCGGGAACGATTTCTGCCGGACGTGTCAGCGATCATGTCTGGGCGCACTGGGACGTGCTGCCCACCCTTGCGGACCTCGCGGGCGGCCAGGCGCCGCCTGGCCTCGACGGCATGTCGATGGCGGGCGCCCTGCGGGGGCAGTCGCAACCGGGGCAGACGTTCCTCTATTGGGAGTTTCATGAGCGGGGCTTTCAACAGGCTGTGCGCATGGGGCGCTGGAAGGCCGTGCGTTTGAAAGCCGATGCTCCGCTCGAGTTGTACGACCTGCAGACCGATCCTCAGGAGGCGCGCAACATCGCCGCGCAGCAGCATGACGTGGTGGCGAAGATCGAGGCGTATCTCCGAACCGCCAGAACGCCGTCTGAACGCTGGCCGGCCAAAACCAGGGATTAGGGATTGGGGATTAGGGATTGGGGATTAGGGATTCGGGGGCTAACGCGCGCCGATAGTCCTCAGCAGGAACGCCATCATGGCGCTCACCGCGGCAAACTGGCCAATCCAGAACAAAAAGGACCATTTCAGAAGCTCAACGCGCAGCTCGGCCAATTGTCTGGTGATATCGACACGCAAGGCGCCGATTTCCTCTGCCAGCCTGCGCTCGAAGCGTTCACCGGCTAGTGTCAGCACGTTTTCCTTCCACTGTTCACCGCCATCGCTGATGACCGTACGGAGGCCAGACATGGCCTCATCGCCAAGTTTCTCCCTGAGAGCGCGAACCGATGCCATCGCTCGAACACCTTTCCGACCCTGACGACGACGATGGCATCGTCAGCCGCGGAATTCAAGAACTTATTTGCGACGGTCCGACATTTGCGGGGGTCTGCATTGACGCTGGATGTGGCCGTGCTATAGCATCGCCGACCAGTTTCCTTCCTCATCCTTCATTCACAAGGAGCATCGATGAACTTTCTCTGTCGCGTTCTGTGCTGCCGTTGTTGTTGCGATGTCCGGTACCGCCTGGGCGCAAGCCGGAGCAGCCGACGTTTACCATGTGATGTTCGTCAAAGCGCTTCCCGGGCAGGCCGCCAACCTCGCGAAACAGCTTCAGCAGCAGGATCCCAAGGATCCGATGGCCGGCCATTTCCTGATGCTGCGTCACCAGGAAGGCGACGATTGGGATTACTGCCTCATTCAGCACGTAGGCAAACAGGCCACAGTCGCTGTGACCCCACCGCCCCCAGCTTCCGATACGCCTACGCAGGCGTGGCACAACGATGCGTTTGTGGCGGGACCCTCCTGGGCCGAGCTCTCCAAACTGATGGCCGGATCGCCCTCATCCGTTTATGTCGTGGGCGTCCATCGAGCGGCGCCGGGCCGTCGGGTGCAGCTGCAGGAGCTTCTCGATCGCCGCGACCCGGCCGCCAAAGTGCCGATCAGCCACGCGACGCTGGTGCACCTCGAAGGGGGGCCGTGGCAGTTTCTCACGCTCGATCGCTACAACTCGTGGCAGGACATGGCGGCGGCTCGTGCCGCCGTCGCGGCCGGGGATCAGGGCTGGTTCGAAGTACGGCAGAACTCTGCTGCGCACTGGGACACGATCGCCGATCGCGTCGGTGCGGGCAAATAAATCCCTGTTGAACACCGCGATATGTGGATTCCGATCGGCGCAATCGGCACGGTCATCCTCGCGGTTGTGCTGGTCGGCGTAGCGTTGGTCTGCGCCGGGCGTCGACGAACCAGCCTCGCGTTTGTGGCGCTCGTCGCCGCGGCCGTCTGTGTTCGCGCATACGCCGCCGCCGACCTGACGCTCCACCCGTGGGACGAGCGATACCACGCGCTCGTCGCAAAGAATCTCATCGACAACCCGCTCGTGCCCACGCTGTACCGGGATCCAGTGCTCCCCTACGACTACACGAACTGGGCGGGCAACCACGTATGGCTCCACAAGCCGCCAGGCGCCTTGTGGCTGCAGGCGCTCTCCATGCGCCTCTTCGGCGTCGGCGAGATACCCCTCCGTGCTCCAAGCCTCGTTGCCTCGGCTGTGGCCGTGGGCATCACGTTCCTGATCGGCCAGGTCCTCTCGAGTCCGGCGGTGGGCGTCCTCGCCGCCGGCTTCCGAATCTTCAACGGGTTCCTCGTCGACCTCGCCGCCGGCCGCCGCGCGAGCGATCACGTCGACACGCTGCTCATCCTTCTCATGGAGCTTGGCGTGCTCGCCTTCGCGGTGCTCGGACGCGATCGCCCTCGACTAGCCGCCCTGGGGGTGGGCGCCGCCGCCGGCGTTGGCTGCCTGACGAAGTCTTTTTCGGGCCTCGTGCTCATCCCGATCTGGATGGCGATGCGGTGGCAGATGTACGGCGCTCGACGACTCGTCAGCGACGCTGTCATCGCGACGACGGTGGCTGCCGCCATTGCGGCGCCCTGGGGCATCTACACCGCGAGCGTGTTTCCTTCGGAATGGCGATGGGAAGGGGCCTACGCGCTGCGGCATGCCACCGAGACGCTCGAGAATCAGGGAGGACCACCGTGGAAGTACGTGTGGGAAATGCCGAGGTACTTCGGAGAGCTGGTCTACATCCCGATAGCGTGGGCCCTCTACCGATCGTTGATCGATCGCGCAAATACGGCGCGCCGCGCCATCGTCGCGTGGATGCTCGTGCCGTATGCCGTGTTCTCGCTTGTCATGACGAAGATGCCGGGATACGTGATGATGGCGGCGCCCGCGATCTTTCTCATCCAGGCCGGATTCTGGTGGCATCTCCGCGAATCGGCTCGCAAATCCACGTCGGCGCCACACGCCGTCGCGCTCGGTCTGGCGGTCGTCGTCTTTGCGCTCCTGCCGGCACGCCATCTGCTGTCACCGACAGGCCCGCTCGAGTTCCGGGAACGGAATCCGGCATGGACGAAGGAGCTTCGCTCGTTGAATCAGCAGATCGGCAGTGCGCCGGCCGTCGTTTTCGGAACGGCACATCCCATCGAGGCGATGTTTTACACCCCGTACGTCGCCTACGAACAGTTACCTACCGAAGAGCAGGTGCGAGACCTGACCGGCCGCGGATACCGCGTGTACGTGCACAACGGCGGCTCCCCGCCGCGCCTTCTAATCCCTAATCCCTAATCCCTAATCCCCAGTCCCCAATCCCCAGAGACTCACTTAGGCCCCACCATCGGTACGAATTGCACGGCAATCGTTTTCTTCTGCGCGACCCCTGCCGGCGTCCTGGTGATGATCACCATCTCCTGATAGCCCGTTCCCACCGGCACGACCATGATGCCGCCGACCGCGAGCTGATCGACGAGCGCCTGAGGAATTTCAGGTGGCGCGGCGGTGACGATGATGCGCAGGAATGGGGCGCGCTCCGGCCATCCGCGATAACCGTTTCCGGTGCGGACCTCGACGTTGCGATAGCCTGCCCGCGCCAGCGCCTGTCGCGCGCTCGCGGCAAGGTCGGGAACGATCTCGATTGAGTAAACCTGCTTGACGATTTCCGCAAGCACGGCTGCCTGGTAACCGGAGCCCGTTCCAATCTCCAGCACCGTGTGCGCCGGTTGGAGATCCAGGGCTTCGGTCATGTAGGCCACGATGTAGGGCTGCGAAATCGTCTGTCCCCGACCAATTGGCAGCGGCCGATCGTCGTAGGCGAACGGGCGCATGTCTGTGGGAACGAACAGGTGCCGCGGCACACGCGACATCGCATCAAGTACTGCCGCGCTGCGGATCTCACGTGCCTTGAGCTGCGTCTCGACCATCCGCGTCCGATCGGCCTGCCGCTGGTCGAGCGTCTGCGCCGGCAGCTGCGCCGCGGCGACCACAACAGCAGGGCCGCTCAACCACGAGAGCACCCGCGCGCGAACACGAACCATGCCCGCGGTGCGAAATCAGCGGCTCGATCGCTCGGTCGGGAGGTGCGCGCCGAGGAACTGTTGAATCTCAGAGTAGATTCTCACCATCTCCTGCTGCGAGAACCCTCCGTGAAGCCCGCCGGGGACCGTCACCAGGCGATTGGGCACCTGCATCTTGTCGAGCGCGTCGCGAAGCCGCACGCCCTGCGCGTAGGGCACAGTTGGATCCGCGTCGCCATGAATGGTGATGATCGGCGGGAGGCCCGCCCGTACGTAGGTGAGAGGCGAGACCCGCTTTGCGATGTCCTCGCGGTTGGTCTGCGCGCCGAGCCACGTGACGGCATACACCTTCATGTTGGGACCGGCGAGCAAGTCGACGACGTCGGTGATGCCGTACCAGTTGATGACAGCGGCGACCTTCAGCTCCTCGGTGCCCGGGCACTGGCGATCGAGCCCCGCGCTGGCCGGTAACATTGCGCTCGTCAGAGCGAGATGCGCTCCTGCCGAAGTTCCTGTGATGACCAGCCGGTTGGTGTCGATGTTGTATTGCTTCGCGTTGCGGATGACCCATCGCAAGGCGCACAGGCAGTCCTCGACCGCCGCGGGCGCCTGCGAGATCCTCGCCAGACGGTACTCGACGTTCACAACATTCCAGCCCATCTGGAGAAACGGAAGGAAGCCGAGCGAGCTCTGTTCCTTGCTTCCGCCCGTCCATCCGCCTCCATGGATGTAAACCAGCGTGCGGTTTGGCGCGGGCATCTCGCGGCGCCGATACACGTCGAGCTTTGCCTCCCAGTTGTTGGCCGTCAGGTAGGTAATGTTGGGAGTGATCAGATACTCGCGAGAGATTTCGATCGCACTCGTAAGGGGATCGGCCGCCTGGGCGCCCGCGAGCGCCGGTGCCAGCGTGATGAGCGCGGCGACGATGATTCTTCCAGGCACGTTGCCCTCCTTCAAAGAATTGAAACGGCGCGATTATACGGGAGAACTGCGCAATATCATGCGATTATTGGGACCATGAAAATGAGCATCCTTACTCCGAATGCACTGGCTCTCTGCCTGTTGCTCGTCGGTCTCTCCGACACGGAAGCCCAGACCGTTCGCCGCATTCAGCCTCCCACCGCAGCGATCGCGACCGCAGTGTGGCACGGCGATACCCTTTACGTCAGCGGACAGGTTCCCGATCCTGTGACGCCTGCTGATCCCGTCAAAAAGACGCCCGCGGTGTACGCCACCGGTACGACCGCGCAATCGGAAAGCGTGTTCAGAAAGATCGAAGGGATTCTCAAGGAACAAGGGCTCGGCATGCGCGACGTGGTCATGATGCATGTGTATCTGGTGGGCGATCCCGCGATGGGAAACAAGATGGATTTCGCGGGCATGATGGCCGCTTACACGAAGTTCTTCGGCACGGCCGAACAGCCGAACAAACCGGCGCGCAGCACCGTACAGGTCGCCGGGCTCGCCGCCGCGCGGAGCGCTCGTCGAGATCGAAGTCATTGCGGTCCGGCCGAAGTGATCCCCCGAAAGTTGATGCGATAATTGAAAATGCGCCGGTTTGGCCGCTATCTCGCGGCCGTTGCGGCTTTTGGCTTCGGATACGTCGCGTTCCTGTATCTGACGCTTCCAGATGTTCGCGAGCTTCGAACGCGTAATCTCAGCTCGACCGCATTCATGGATTTGCGCGCGCGCGAAGCGCGCGAGCAGGGGCGCGAAGTGCGGCGGGTGCAGCAATGGATTCCGTATGCCAGCATCTCGCCTCATCTGAGGCGTGCGGTGCTCGTTGCCGAGGACGCCGGCTTCTGGGGTCATGAAGGAATCGATCTCGTGGAGATTCGAAAGTCTCTCGAGACCGACTGGGAGACGGGCAGCTTTACACGCGGCGCGAGCACGATCACCCAGCAGCTGGCCAAGAATCTCTATCTCTCACCGTCGCGAAATCCGTTTCGCAAGCTCCGCGAGCTGTGGATCGCGCGACGGCTCGAGAACGAGCTGAGCAAGACGCGCATTCTTCGAGCTGTACCTGAACAACATCGAATGGGGAGACGGCATCTGGGGCGCCGAAGCAGCGGCACGGACCTACTTCGGCATCTCCGCTTCCGCTGTCGGCCCGGATCAGGCCGCTCTCATGGCCGGTGCCATCGTCAATCCGCGCGTGCTGAACATTGCGCATCCCAACGGCCGGCTTCGGGCACGTCAGCGCATCATTCGCGCGCGCATGGGATACATCACACCGCCGCCCGTGGTCGCGGTGCCGGCTCCAGCTGAATCTCCCGTTCCGGCGAAACTGATACGAGTGAGCGAATCGAAGAAGCGCCCCTGGACGCACGCACCTACGCGCCGGAGCCTTCGAGCGGCGCTCCGGCGGGCAGGCCTATGCACCTGATCGGACACCAAGACCATTTCCCGGCGCCGAGCGGCCGAAATGACCATCTCCAACGAGCCTGAGTTACGTGATGAAGGAGGAGGCTACGCCGAATCGACGTAAAGCTGACGACCTTCCGGCAGGCGACGCAGCGGAAGCCGATTCCAACCAGTCGCCCCGTTTGACCGTGCTACCCGCTCCAGGCGTGTTGAGCTTCTGGCAATGCGGACAGCGAATCAGCGTGTCTTGTGAGTGCGGCCGATTCACCTGCCTTGGTCGAATAGCCTAAGGGTCTCGGCAGCGCGATGAATTTCCCTGTCCCTGTCCGTGGAGAAATCCTTCGGCGATGAGCGCGTCGAGCGCCGCTCTGCACGTCTCATCGTCAACGGCCCAGAGACGGCGCGCCTGTTCGATGGTGAGCTTCAGTCCTGGGAGACTCTGATACTCGACTGCGAATGCGATTGATGAGCGTCGTGGTCGAGAA
The DNA here is from genome assembly GCA_963775345.1 of Vicinamibacterales bacterium. Classification (GTDB taxonomy): domain Bacteria; phylum Acidobacteriota; class Vicinamibacteria; order Vicinamibacterales; family JAMQPK01; genus JAMQPK01. The sequence goes on along the minus strand of CAVZIS010000009.1, from coordinate 209,107 downwards.
CATGGCAACACTCCGATCGTCAGGACTGATGAGGTCGCAATCGATCGGATGAAGGAGATCAGTATAACTCAGGCGGTGGCTGTGAGACGACAGTGGAGAAACAGAAATACCGAAAATCGGCGACGTGATGATTGTCTCGCTGTCCGACATTGAACTCGAGCCGGAGGCCGATGTAGATTCCGTACTGTTTGAGGAAAGCCGCCGCCGAGCGAACTGCCCGACAGATGCGCCTCGGTGAATTCCTGAAAAAATCGGCCACCTCTCACGAGCACGTGCCCCGGCGAGCCGCCGCGGATAAAAATCTCATACACACTGTTGTAAGTTCGGTACAATGACGCCGCTGCATCTGCTCGAGTGTCTGCAATTGAACACCGTCCGCCTGATGCCAGTCATGTTCCGACCAGTTTGCGAGAATCGCCGCCGAAGGACAGAGCGTCGCGGATCTCGGATTCGGGAAATTCGCCTGCAAAGACAGGCCGCTGCGCATATAATCCCGCTTTTACGCACTGCGGCCTGGAGACATGACCAACTCTGAAGCCCAGCGATTCTTCGATCGCTGGCTCGATGCATGGCGGCGTCGAGATATAAAGACGCTCACGCTCGACCATGCCGAGGACTGCGTCGTCGAGAGCCCGTTTGCAGGAAAGTTGATCGGGCGCGCGGTGATTGAGAACGTTTATGTGGCTCTTCTCAAGAGCTTTCCGGACCTTGCCATCACCACCTCCGACCTGATTGTCGACGGCGATCGCGTCGTTCAGGTGTTGACCTTGACCGGAACCAATACAGGAGGCTTTATGGGCCTGCCTCCGACCGGCTTGCCCTTCACCTTCCCGGCGGCGTTCATTTATACGTTTCGCGACGGTCAGGTTGTGCATGAAAAACGCATCTACGATTTCACCGGATTCCTCGTCGAAGTCGGCGTCCTCACGGCCCGGCCTGCCTGACCATGGTGAGACGACGCCCATCAAGGTCCCCGCCTTCAGGTCGACGACCCGCTCGGCCGGCGGATCGTCGCTATCGACAAGCCCGTATTCCGCATCGGCCGCAAGAGCCAGAGCGATCTCCGGTCGCTCGGCACCGACGTTTCGCGCGAGCACGCCGAAATCGTGCGGCTCGACGACGGCCGTTTCGTGCTTCGAGGATCGCGGGTCGCGCTGCGGCACGTTCGTGAACGACGAACAGGTGACCGAGCGGCCGCTGCGGCATCGCGACAAGATCCGTCTCGGTCGAAGCGGCAGCTCGGAGCTCGTGTTCCTTGCAGACGATGGAGGAGATTCGCGCTCGAGCGCGATTCCGGCGTCGTCGATTTCCGGCCGCTGACGAGCGCTGCTCGATCGCCTTCGGGCACTGGGCTCGGCTCGTGTGCTCGACGAAGTGCTGGTGCTCGTGATGGACTCCGCGATCGACGCGACCGGCGCCGAACGCGGGTTCATCATGCTCGCCAACGCGAAAGGCGAGCTCGAGTTCAAAATCGCGCGCGCGCGAGGAAAGGTCACGCTTGTCGGGCCAGTCGTTCGACGACGAGCCAGAAGATTCCGCAAGAGGTTTTCGCCACCGGCCAGGAACGCATCGTTGCCGACCTGATGGACGGCGATATTGCCGGCCAGCATCTCGGAACCGTCGCGCTCGGCATCCGCCACGTCCTCTGCAAGCCGCTTCGCGTCGTCCGCTACCTGGAGCAGTCCGAGGCGGCGGCGGATCAGCGGCCAATCGGCGTCCTGTATCTGGATAGCCGTGAGAAAGGCCAGTTGATGTCGGCGGCCGCGCGCAATGCGCTGGAGGCGGTTGCGGGAGAGGCGGCGTCGGCCATCGAAAGCGCGCGGCTCTATCGGGAGGCAACGGAGAAGGCACGGATGGAGCGCGAGCTGCGAGCTCGCTGCGCGAAATTCAGCGTGCGCTGCTGCCCGATGCGCTGCAATCCGGGCCCCATTTCGAAGTCGCTGCCGCGTCGATCCCATGTCGCGCGATCGGCGGCGATTTCTTCGACTACTTCAATCTGCCGGACGGTCATTTCGCGTTTGCGCTGGGAGACGTGGCCGGCAAAGGTCCGGCCGCAGCTCTGCTGACGGCGATGATTCAAGGCGCGTTTGCCGCCCAGGTCACATCAGTCGGATCGCCTGCAGCGCTCATGGCGCACGTCAACCGAACGCTCATCCGCCGAGCGATCCAGTCACGCTTCGCGACCGTGATGTACGGAATCCTTTCGCCTGAGGGCGACTGACCTACAGCAATGCCGGGACACAATCCGCCCGTGTTGATTGGCCGCAACGGCGTGCGCCGGCTCGATAAGGGAGGGCTGATCCTCGGGCTGTTTCCTCATGCGACTTATGAAGAGGAGACGCTCGGAGCTGGAAGATGGAGATACGCTCGTCGTCTTCAGTGATGGCGTGACCGAAGCGTTGAATGCCGCCGGCGACGAATTTGGTGAGGAGCGGCTGCTGGCGTGCCTGGACGCACACGGGCATGCAAGCCGGAGATCTGCTCGATCGAATTCTCGCCGACGTCCGGCCTTTGCCGCGAGCGCGGCCCAGCATGACGATGTGACGGCGCTCGTGCTGCGGTATCGAGAGCCGTGAGGCCGACGTGTGGCGGCTAAAATGCGGGTCAGCCGTAGTGCAGGGCTTCAGCCCTGCCAATCTCAGTTGAAGTTGCGCAGCGCGTCCTGCTCGGACTCGAAGGTGTCGAACACGGTCAGGAGCTTCGTGATGCTCAGCAGATCGTGCAGCCGCCTGGTGAGATTCACCAGCTTCATGCTGCCGCCGGCTTTCGTGACGGTCGTGTATGCGGCGACGAGCTCGCCCAGCCCGGCGCTGTCGACAGCCGTCACGCCCCCCATGTTGACGAGAATGTTCTTGTGCCCCTGATGGACCAGGCTGTTGACCTTGTCCTTGAACAACTGGTCGTCGCCCCTGGTGAGGGTAATCGGACCAGAGAGATCGAGAACCTTCACGATGCCGGCCGAGCGTTCGGCGATCTGCATGGAGACGCTCCTTTGTACGAGTGCGGGAACGGGATACTAGCACAGGTGACGAGAGCGCGCCCGATAACATGGTGCACGATCGCGGCGCCGTAAAGTCGCATATAATCCGCGCCGGATCACCTACAGAACAGGAGCGTTTCATGCTGAGGACGATTTCGCGTTACGCGCGGCTTCTCACGGCGGTGGCTGTCGGCTGCGCGTTGTCCGTTGGCACCGTGGGTGGACAGATGGGCGGCGTCAACGGCGAATGGCGCGCGTACGGCGGCGACGCCGGGCACACGCGCTACGCTCCGCTCACGCAGATTGACGCGAGCAATTTCAGCAAGCTCGTCGTCGCCTGGCGATTCAAGACCGATCATCTCGGCCCGCGGCCCGAGTTCATGTTCGAAGGCACGCCGGTGATGGCCAACGGTGTGCTGTATACGACAGCCGGCAGCCGGCGCGCGGTCGTGGCGCTCGATCCCGAGACGGGCGAGGAGCTGTGGATGCACAGCGAACGCGAAGGCGCGCGCGGCGCGGCCGCGCCACAGACAACTCTCGGGCCGCGGGCTCGCGTACTGGACCGACGGCAAAGAGGAGCGCATCCTCTACGTGACGCCCGGCTATCAGCTCGTCGCGCTCAATGCGAAGACCGGCATGCGGGTGCCGGCCTTCGGCACTGACGGCATCGTCGATTTGAAGCAAAACAACGATCAGGTGATCGATCCGATGTCGGGCGAAATCGGCCTTCATTCGACGCCGATGGTGGCCGGCAACGTCGTCGTCGTGGGCGCCGCGCACCGATCGGGCGGCGTTCCGACCGGCAAGACGAACGTCAAGGGATACATCCGCGGGTTTGACGTAGGACAGGCAAGCGGCTGTGGATCTTCCACACCATCCCGCAGCCAGGTGAGTTCGGCAACGAGACGTGGCTGAAGGATTCGTGGTCCTACACCGGCAACACCGGAGCCTGGGGACAGATCAGCATCGATCCGGAGCTCGGCATCGCCTACCTGCCGGTCGAAAGCGCCACCGGCGACTACTTTGGCGCCGATCGACCGGGTAACAATCTGTTTGCCGAAAGCCTCGTCGCCGTCGATCTGCAGACGGGCAAACGGAAGTGGCACTTCCAGTTCGTGCATCACGGCATCTGGGATCACGATATCCCGTGCGCGCCGATGCTTGTCGACATCAGGAAAGACGGAAAAATCATCAAAGCCGTTGCTCAGCCAGGCAAGCAGGCCTTCCTGTATGTATTCGATCGCGTGACCGGCCAGCCGTTGTGGCCGATTGAAGAACGGCCGGTGCCCAAAGGCGATGTGCCGGGCGAGTACTACGCGCCGACGCAGCCGTTTCCACTGAACGCCAAAGGACAGCCGTTCAACTATGACCGTCAGGGATTCGTCGAAGACGACCTGATCGACTTCACACCGGAGCTGCGCGCAGAAGGCCGGAAGCTGATCTCCCGGTACAAGTTCGGCCCGATCTTCACGCCGCCGGTCGTGAGCAAGGCCGAGGGCCCGCTCGCGACCCTGACGATGGCGGCGGCCAGCGGCGGGACCAACTGGCCGGGCGGTTCATACGATCCCGAGACGAACATCCTCTATGTGAACTCGCAGAGAGTGGTGAGCCAGCTAGGGCTCGTCCCGCCGCGCGATCCGTCGAAAAACGATCTCGCGTACGTCATGGGCAACGCACTGACCGGCGCGAGGACGACGGGTGGCACCGGCTCGGCGGCAGGAGGCGGTGTCGCGCCCGCTCCCGGCGCGTCGACGCCCGCGCCTGGCTGCACCCCCGCGCGGCTGGTGAAGGCGGTGGTGGGGCGCCGGGGTTGAACGTGCGCGGATTGCCCATCATGAAGCCGCCGTACGGACAGATCAGCGCGATCGATCTCGGCAAGGGTGAAATTCTCTGGCAGGTTCCTCATGGCGACACGCCTGACACGGTTCGAAATCATCCGGACTCTGAAAGGGCTGAACATCCCGCGCACGGGACGACCGGGCGTCGTCGGTTCGCTGACGACGAAGACGCTCGTCATTTCAGGAGAAGCGGGCTTCGGCCCGACGCCAACCGGGGCGCGCGGCGCGATGCTGCGCGCGTACGACAAGGCGACGGGCAAAGAAGTCGGGGCCGTGTACATCCCCGCGCCGCAAACCGGAACGCCGATGACCTACATGCTGAACGGCAAGCAGTACATCGTCCTGGCCGTCAGCGGCGCTGGTTACAGTGGAGAGCTGATCGCGTTTCGCTTGCCCAGCTAACTTAACTAGGGATTAGGGATTGGGGATTGGGGATTGGGGATTAGTTCGGTCGAGTAGACGACAGTCGACAGTCGCAAGTCGACTGTCGAGGCAGTGGTCGGCTTCAGTGACGACCCGTTCCCTTATTTTCAAACAGCGACCGTAGGCGGCGGCTCGTTCGTCGTGGAGAGTTCACACCGTACGATATCTGCCAGGCTGGTCAGCGCTTTCTGATCAATACCGCGCGCGAAGAAGCTGCGGATGCACAACGGTTTACTGTGATTCTGAACTGGACCACCGGGATTCCAGAATGACGTTGACGTCCCGTCTCGCTGGATTTCGGACCGACGGTAAATATACGTTCTCGCGATCGGCGGTTCCCGGCCCTTTCCGACGGCACCAATCTCGATCCGCCCACCTGGCTGAACGCGCGAAAATCGCCGTCCCGGCTTATCAAAGCGACGTCGTTGTCGAGGCACGACTGCGCGATGAGCGTGTCGGCAAGCCGTGCGCGTTTCTTCCGCGCGATGCATCCTGGCGCGAAGCGCGCCTGATCGATCCCAGAATCCATCCGTAATTTCGAGGAGCGGTATTTGCCTCAGCGTAACAGCCAGGTCGTTCGGCAGGTTCGGGTCGCTCAGCAGCTCGGTGAGCACGACGGGCGGCAGGCAGAGTTGTTGATCGACGAGCGAACGATCAATCGCATCGACATCAGGTCCCTGCTGGCCCGACAGGTACGCGACGAGCGAGCTCGAATCGGCCGCGATCATTGGTGCTTTTGAGGATCTCGGCTCGCTCTCGCTCGCCCAGCAACCACCTCGATGCCGTCATCGACTCGCTCTCGGCGACCGTCTTCGCGAAGCGAGTCGAGGTCGTGGGAGAAGGAGACGCGCCCTTTCAGGCGCCGGAGATCGCGATACGCCTGACCTGCGGCGACGAGCTTCGATACCCGACGGATGGTCGAGGTGATGCGCCTCGCCGCTCGACTTCTGCGCCCGGCGCAGCAGATCGGCCGGGAGCTCCACCGTCACTTTCCGCGCGGTGCCCATGGCCCGAGGATACCAGCATCGATACCATAGAACAATATGGCCTCATAGAACGCTGGCCAGGAATGCAGCCGAAGTGACAGCATACCTGCTACGAGCTACCAGCGACGAGTTACCAGCCTTGTGCTACCATATATGGCAGCCATATGCAAAAAACCACCGTCTATCTGAATGAGGCGACTACCGCGCCCTGAAGCGGATCGCCGCAAAGACTCGACGGCCTCCGGCGGAGCTCGTCCGGGAGGCCGTGCGGAGTATGCCGCCCGCCACGCAGGACGACGGGTCCCGAAGAGCATCGGTGCGTTCAGCAGCGGGCGCCATGATCTGAGCGAGCGCGCAGAGGACCTGCTGAAAGGGATGGGCCGCTCGCGGTGATCGTGGCCGACACCGGCGCTGTATTGGCCCTGTTGGACAAGGACGACCGCCATCACGTCGCTGTACGCGAACTGTATGAGCAGCGTCCCAACGATTGGCTCCTGCCGTGGGCGATTCTGCCGGAAGTCGATTATCTCGTGGCGTCAGAGCTCGGCGCGCGTGCGCAGGATTCGTTTCTGGCTGATCGTGGCAGATGGGGCTTTCGCGGTCGAATACGGACAGACATGAAGATGTCACGCGCGCGCACGTCATAGCCCGCAAATATCGGAGCCTTGCGCCTGGGACTGGTCGACGCAGTCGTCATGGCCGATCGCCGAGCGGTTACGCGCTGAAGCCATTGCGACACTTGATCTCCGGCATTTTGGTGCCGTGAAGATCGCCGGCGCTCCTCGTCTTCTCCCCCGAGACGCCACCTAATCCCTAATCCCTAATCCCCAATCCCTAATCCCAACCCCAATCCCTATTTGGTCCCCGCCGGCGCAGCAGGATGCAGCGCCGTTGAGGGCGGAACCACTCCCTGCATGCGCAGATAGGTCGTGATGGTTCCGTAGTCCTCGGCGCTGTGCACGGCGTTGTAGATGAAGATGTGCGCCCGCATGCCGCGGATTTGACCGCTCGACGGCCCGCCTACCGCCGGAACCACTTCGCTGAGCCATTCTTCGGACGCTGCCGCGAGAATGCGATCGCAGTACGCGATGGATTCTCTCAACGCCTTCACGATCTCGCCTTTCGCTTTGACCGCCCGCAGATCGGGCGCCGACTGCTTCTGAACGCCGGGTGGAAGCCCTGTCTGGTTGCAGAACGAATAATGAGTCGTGGTCGCGTGATTGATCTGCTCGCCGAATGTGCGAACGTCCGGCGTCGGCCGGAAGAGCGTAACCGGACTCCGGCATCATTTCGGCGGCCATCACGAGATAGTTCGCGAAGATGTTGAACGACCGCTGGATGACGCCGCCGAGCGGCCGGTTCGGCGAATGTCTTGAGCCGCGCCTGTTCCTTCGCCGCGGATTCGTCGAACTTCGGCGCGAGAGACTCGCTTGCCTTGATCTGCGCCGGGGTGAGCGAGGGTGCGACGGTGCCCGTGACCTGTGCGGCTCGTCGGCAGGACCGAATCTCGCACGGAGCCAGTACAGATCACTCGGAGCCAGAAAAATCTGCGGCGAGATATTTGCGTGACATGCGGCGAATGGTATCACCCAACGCTACCGGTCTACCAGCTACCGGCTCCGACTACCGCTGACTGCCGCAGCGTGATTCTCGAGAAAGTCGATCACTCCCTGACGGTACGGATAGTAGTCACGGTGTTCGAGCACTTCGTGCCGATCGCGGGGCCGGGAAAATGGCAGCGTGATGATGTCGCCGATGTGCGCTTCGGGGCCGTCGGTCATCAGCACGATGCGGTCGGCGAGAAACAGCGCTTCGTCGACATCGTGCGTCACCATGACCACGATTCGTCCGATTCTGCTCCCAGGCGCGCGAGCAGCGTGTCCTGCAGGTCGAGCCTCGTCAGCGAGTCCAGCATCGAAAATGGCTCGTCGAGCAACAGCATCTCTGGCTCGAGCGCGAGCGCCCGCGCGAGCGACACGCATTGCTGCGTGCCGAGCGACAGCTCCGCGGGAAGCTGATCGGCGGCATCGGCGACGCCCGTCAGCTCCAGGTATTTGTCGGCGTGCGCTCGTCCTTGTGCGGCCGTTGAGCGTCCGGAACTTCTGCCTGACGGCCAGCAGCACGTTCTCTCTTGCCGTCAGCCACGGCAGCAATGACGGTGTCTGAAACACGACAGCCTCGATCCGCGCCCGGCGCGACCGTCTGTCTGCCGTTGATCACGACCCCGCCCTCGGTAGCCTGCTGCAGCCCGGCGATGATCGAGAGCACCGTCGATTTCCCGCAGCCGGAGTGGCCGAGAATGCAGATGAACTCCGATCGTTGAATTCGGACGTTGACGTTCCTGACCGCCACGAAGGGACCTGCCGGCGTGGGAAAGACTTTGGTCAGCCCGGTGAGCTCGAGCGGGACGATGAGGCTCATGCGTCGGCTTCGCGTGCCGGCTCGGAGTGCGCAAGGTCCGGCAGCGTCATCGCGGCTCGGCAGCGGTCTGTCTTCGTCCGGCGCGCGTTTGCCGAGTGCACGTGATCGGTCAGCGACTCCACGACGCGCGCTCTCGCGCGAACGGCCTCCTCGTCGTGCAGCAGACCTTCGACGCTTCGCGGCCGCGCCAGATCGACGCTGACCGGCGATCCGAGCGTGGCTCGCGGTCCCCGCGTCATCGGGATGATTCGGTCGGACAGCAGCAATGCCTCGTCAAGATTGTTCGTGATCATCACGACGGTGACAGGCCGCTCTGCGACCGAGCACAGGCGCATCAGCTCCTGCTGCAGGTTGGCGCGCGTCAGCGCGTCGAGCGCGCCGAATGGATCATCGAGAAACAGCACTTCCGGCTCGGTCGCGAAGGCACGGGCGATCGCGACACGCTGCCGCATGCCGCCGGAGAGCTGGCCGGGTCTGCGGTGCAGCGCATTGCCCAGCCCGACGAGCTCGAGACATCGCGCTGGCCTGCGCCCGCTGCTCGACTCGCGACCAGTCGGGCCGCCCGGCCCGCACCGCGAGCCTCGACGTTTTCGAGTGCCGAGAACCACGGCAGCAGCGAGTAGTTCTGAAAGACGATCGACGCGCGCTCGCTGACGCCGGTGAGCACCTCGCCGTCCAGCCGCACCTCGCCGGTGTCGGCGCTGAATGAGACCGGCGAGCACGTTGCAGCAGCGTCGACTTGCCGCATCCCATGAAGCCGACGATCGAAACGAACTCGCCGCGCTCGACCGACAGCGATACGCGCTCGAGCACCTGGCGCGGGCCGGACGCCGATTGAAACGTCTTCGGAGACGTTCGATGCTTCGATCAGCGCCATCTCATCAAATGGATCGCAGCCTCGCCTCGGCGAGCCCCATCATGCGATCCAGCAGGAACCCGACGACGCCAATCGTCAGAATGGCGAGCAGGATGTGCGAGTAGATCAGGCTGTTGTACTCCTGCCAGAGAAATCCGCCGATGCCCGGCGTCCCGGTCAGCATCTCGCTGGCGACGATGACGAGCCAGGCGATGCCGAGGCTGAGCCTGAAGCCGGTGAACATGTAGGGCAGCGTCGCCGGCAGGACGATCTTCGTGAACGTCGTGGCCCGCGAAAGGCGCAGCACCTTCGCCACGTTCCAGTAATCCTGCGGAATCGCGCGCACGCCGGCCATCGTGTTCAATACGGTCGGCCACATCGAGCAGACCGCGATCGCGAACAGAGCGGCCGGCTCTGATTTCTGAAACAGGACGAGGCCGAGCGGCAGCCACGCCAGGGGCGAAATCGGCCGCAGCACCTGAATGACCGGATCGAACATGCGATGGGCGGCCGTCGACATGCCGAGCAGAAACCCGAGCGGCGCGCCGATGCCGATCCGAGCAGAAACCCGCGCGCGACGCGAATCAGGCTGTAATAGGCGAGCCGGCCGATCCCCTGATCCATCTCGCCCCGCTTCGCCCAGGGCTCGAGCAGATAGAGCTTGCTTTCCTCCCAGGTCTCGAGCGGCGACGGCAGGTCGGGAATCTCGACGCTCGCGACCCACCAGGCGAGCCCGGCGATGCCGATGCCGACCAGGGGAAGCAGAAATTGTCCGACGCGATTGACCAGATTCATGGTTCAGGTCGCTGATGCTGTTGATCGGGAACGCGCGGGCGTACTGTTCCGGGTTGGCTGCGTCGAACGGCACGCCGTCCCAGAGCGCAAACTTCTGGACCGGTGCGATTCTTGGCGTGACGCCGAGCTCCTTCATCGCTTCCATGTAGATGTCGGGCCTCATGACCCGCTTGCTGATGCCGGCGTAGTCGGGCGCAGCCCTTCACCATGCCCCAGCGCCGGAACTGCGTGAGCCACCAGGTCGCGAATGCCGGATGCGGATAGTTGCAGTTGCGGTCCGAGTAGGTCATGTACATCGGATCCTGTTCCTTGCGTCCGTCGCCGTAGTCGTATTTGCCAAGCAGGCGTCCCAGGATGATGTCGGGCGGACAGTTGATGTAGGTCGGCCGGGAAATGATCTCCGCCGCCTTCGCGCGGTTGTCGAGCTTGTCGAGATGCACGCTTGCCAGGTGCAGCGCTTTGAGGATCGGCCTTCACCGTCTTCGGATTCTTCGTCGCGAACTCCTCGGTGAACGCGCACACCTTCTCCGGATGATCGGGCCACATCTTCTGTGTCGTCGTCACCGTGTAGCCGATGCCATCGGCGATCGCCCTCGCGTTCCACGGCTCGCCGACGCAGAAGCCGTCCATCTTGTCGACCTTCATGTTCGCCACCATCTGCGGCGGCGGAATCGTGATGAGCGTCACGTCCTTGTCGGGATGGATGCCGCCGCTCGCGAGCCAGTAGCGGATCCACATCGCGTGGGTGCCTGGAGGAAACGTCATCGCGAAAGTCAGCGGCTCGCCGGCCGCTTTCGCGCGATCGGCGAGCGGCTTCACGTCCTTTGCCGTCTTGACGCCTGCCTGCTTCAGCTTGTTGTTGAGCGTGATCGCCTGGCCGTTGCGGTTCAGCAGCCAAGGGATCACCATCGGCTTCACCGGCGATCCCGCCAGCCCCATCGTCGAGGCGAGCGGCATGCCGAGGAGCATGTGCGTCGCCTGGTTTTCGCCGAGGTTCATCTTGTCGCGGATGACGGCCCACGACGCCTCCTTCGAGACGACCGAATCGATGCCGAACTTCTTGAAGAAGCCGAGCTCGTGCGCCATGACAATCGGAGCGCAGTCGGTGAGCGCGATCATCCCGAAGCGAACGGTCTTCGTTTCGGGCGAGTCGTCTGCATATACGCTCCCAACCCAGCCGGATGGCAGGCCCGACATCAGTCCGGCCATGGTCGAGACGCGAGCCGTCTCTTTCAGGAACGTGCGACGTGAAGGTCCGGTGGTCGTCATTGGCTATCTCTCCAGTCCGAGAAGCATCGTGGTCACCATCACGTAGGGACCGCTGAACGATTCGCCGGGTGTTGCCGCTTTCAGGAACGCGCCCGGGAAAATGTGCGAATAGCCGCCGTGCAACTGTATCCGGACGGACGGGGTGAAGGTGGCCTGGATGTCGAGCTCCTGACCGACATGACGATCCGGCGCCCCCGTGCGGGATGCGGGCGAGGACCGCCCCGCCCGCGGCATAGAGCGCGTCTTTCGCGCTCGCCAGCCAGAACGAGTGATAGCTGCCGCCGATCGTGAGCCTGGGCTGAGGCTTCGACCTCGATACCGGCCCGCAGATGATGGATGTTCTTCCAGCCGACCTGATCGGCCAGCCCGTATTTGTCGTGCGGGGTCGGGTAGAGCTGATCGAACGTGCCTCGCCTGCCATCGCCAGGCGTCTCGTCGCCCGACGCGTAGTTGTATTCGCCGAACGCGCGATAGGTCGTTGTCGAACCGCACGGTCATCGTGCGGCCGACGAGCCAGTGACCGGCCCACGCTGAAATGTCGTCGGCCGCCAGCGATCCGCGCTGAACGGCCATTTCGATGTTGTAGTCGGTCAGTGGCGAGAACCTTGCCGGCGAGGCGAACGCCGGTCGTCGAAGATGTCAGCGTGCCCGATGCGCCGGCCTCGGTCCGAAGATTGCGTGTGCTGCGAACGAATTCGTACGGCTCGACGATTCCGCCGAGCGGCAAGAGCGGCAAGCGGGGCGTCGGCGCCATAGAAATAGTTGCCTCCGCCGCTCCTGTTGAACTCATCGATCTGCACGGTGACGACAGACGCCGCAAAGCCATCGACCCGGATCTTGTTGTGACGAAACACGCCCGGACTGCGTCGAACGATCGCGCGGTGTTCAGCCAGTTGACGTGACCCACCAGCCGCTGATCGCCGAACACGAGCTCCTGTCGTCCGGCCCGCACGGCCACGCGGCTCTTCTCGAAGCTGCCGACGTCCACATGCGCGAGCCGCAGATCGAACTGATCGCGGAACGGTGCGCCCGCGACTGGTCCGTTTCGGCCTTCGACGCGCGCGTCCTGTGCCTGGATCGCGGCTGACAGCCACCGACGCATCGTGAACCTCGCCGTCACGCGGAACCGATTCAACCAGTAGAGATCCTCGCGATCGGGAGCGAATCCCAGGCCGCTGAACCTTCGAGCCGGCCGCGATACTCGACGCCAACGCGAACCCACGATGGCAGCTGCAGATTGCCGTACGCTTTCGGCGCTGGGCGGCGGCTGCGCAGGCGTCACGATCTGCGGCGTTTGTGCGCTGGAGCTGGAGACTGTGCGGCTGCGATGGTGCAACTGCGTACAACGAGAGAGAGAGCGGCCGAAGCTATGCGTTTCATCATGCGCAGTGCATTGAGCAACAGGCTTGCCACACATGTTTTTGCTGAAAAACGGCAAAACACTAGGGATTAGGGATTGGGGATTAGGGATTGGGCCGCGCGGAATCAGACGGAAATGTTCATCGACAGAATTTTTAGCCGACGAAGATGTTCATCTGTGATTTGGGAAAGCGCTCTGCAATCGCCATCGCGAACATCGCAAGCCTCCAGGTACGTTCTCTCTTGTCGATCCACGCGCATCGCAGCCGACATTCTTGAACATCCAACAATCGAGAACAGGGGCGATTCTCAGGGCACACTCCTTGCTCGTCGCGTTGCGTGGATGAGCCTCTCTCAGTCCACCAGCACGCACTGTCCGTACTGCGCGCTGCAATGCGGCATGCACGCGATCGTTCGAGAGCATGGCATCGAAATCGCCGGCAACACGAAATTTCCAGTCAACGAAGGAGGCTTGTGCGTCAAGGGATGGACGGCCGCCGGCACGCTGCGGCATCCCGATCGTCTGCTGACGCCGCTCGCGCGCAACGCGAACGACACACTCGTGCCTGTCGGATGGGATGTCGCACTCGACCGGATTGCTGTCGTCGTTTCGGCGCGTCCAGGCGTCTCACGGACGTGATGCCGTCGGCGTCTTCGGCGGCGGATCGCTGACCAACGAGAAGGCGTACTTGCTTGGAAAGTTCGCGCGGGTCGCGCTCGGGACGTCGAACATCGATTACAACGGACGGTTCTGCATGTCCTCGGCGGCCGCGGCAGCGACTCGCGCGCTCGGCGTCGACCGCGGTCTCCCGTTTCCGCTCGAAGATATCGCGCGCGCAGAAACGATTCTGCTCGTCGGGGGCAACGTGGCGGAGACGATGCCGCCCATCATGCGGTACTTCGAAGCTCAGCAGCGCAACGGCGGCACGCTGATCGTTGCCGATCCGAGGCGATCGGCGACCGCGTCCTGGGCGAAGTTGCATCTGCGTCTGCAGCCGGGTTCGGACGCGGCGCTGGCCAATGGTCTCCTGCACCTCGTCATTCGCGACGGGCTGATCGACCACGACTACATTCGCGACCGCACTGAAGGCTTCGAGGAAGTGAAGCGGCACGCGGCCGCGTATTGGCCGGAGCGTGTGGAGATGCTCACCGGCGTTCCGCAGAGCGGATCTCATCGAAGCTGCGCGACTGCTCGGCAACGCACGGACCGCGATGGTCATCACCGCGCGCGGCCCGGAACAGCAGGCGTCGGGCGTCAACAACGTGCTTGCGTTCATCAACCTGGCGCTCGCGCTCGGCAAAGTGGGCCGTCCATTCAGCGGTTTCGGCACGCTGACCGGACAGGGAAACGGGCAGGGCGGGCGTGAGCACGGGCAGAAAGCTGATCAGCTTCCCGGCTACCGCCACATCGACGATCCGGCCGCGCGCCAGCACATTGCGAGACGTGTGGGGCATCCCGGAAGCCGATCTGCCGCGTGCCGGCAAGTCCGCGTACGAGCTGCTCGACTCCGCGGGCCAACCCGGCGGGATTCGCGGCGCTCATGGTGATGGGCTCCAATCCGGTCGTGTCGGCTCCCAACGCCACTCACGTCATCGATCGCCTCGCGCAGCTCGACTTTCTCGTCGTTTCCGACTTCTTCCTTTCCGAAACCGCGGAGCTCGCCGATGTCGTGCTGCCGTCGGCGCAATGGGCGGAAGAAGAAGGCACCATGACGAACCTGGAAGGGCGCGTGATTCGCAGGCGCCGCGCCGTCGATCCGCCAGGCGAGGTGAAAAACGACATCGACGTGTTGTGTCTGCTTGCGGATCGGCTGGGAAAGGCTCGCACTTTTCGTTTTCGGGTGCGCGCGATGTCTTCGACGAGCTCCGGCGCGCGACCGCCGGAGGCGCGGCCGACTACTCTGGAATCACGCTACGAACGGATCGATGCCGAAGACGGAGTGTTCTGGCCGTGCCCCGCGGGCCACGCGGGCACGCGCCGCCTCTTTACCGAGACACTTTCCAACACCCAACGGCAAGGCGCGCTTTCATGCCGTCGAGCACCAGCCTCCTGCCGAGGAGCCCGATGAACAGTTCCCCTTGCGCCTGACGACCGGGCGTGTGCTCGCGCACTACCAGTCGGGAACGCAGACGCGCCGAATCGCGCAGCTTGCCGATATGGCGCCCGAGCCGCTCGCGGAGATCCATCCGCACCAGGCGCGACGGCACGGGCTGGCCGACGGCGCGCAGGTGATCGCTTCAGCACGCGCCGGGGATCTGCGACCTTTACGACGAAGATCACGTCCGACATGCGTCCGGACACGGTCTTCGTGCCGTTTCACTGGTCGGGAGATCGCTCCGCAAATCGTCTCACGAACGACGCGCTCGATCCTGTGAGCCGCATGCCGGAGTTCAAGGTCTGCGCCGCGCGAATTGAAAAACCACGATGGCTAACGAGCGGCTGGTCGTGATCGGCAATGGCATGGCCGGCGCGCGACTGGTCGAAGATCTGATCAAGCGAGGCGGCGGAAACCGTTTTGACGTCATCGTCTTCGGCGACGAGCCGTGCGGGAACTACAACCGCATTCTCCTTTCGAGCGTGCTCTCGGGCAGCCACAAGCCGGACGACATCTTCCTCAATCCGATCTCGTGGTACGCCGCCAACGGCGTGACGCTTCATGCGGGCCGCCGGGTCGAGAGGATCGATGTGCACGGACAGGCACGTGCACGCATCCGATGGATTGTCGGAGCGGTACGACACGCTCGTCATCGCGACCGGCAGCAGCCCGGTTGTTCCGCCAATCGCGAACGTTCGAGACGAAGACGGCCGATTCAAGGATGGCGTCTTCGTGTTTCGCACGCTCGACGATTGCCATCGCATCCTGAGCCACGCGGCCAACGGCGAGGCGAGCGGCGGTCATTGGCGGTGGATTGCTGGGGCTCGAGGCGGCCCGCGGGCTGCTGAACCAGGGCCTCGAGACGCACGTCGTGCATCTGATGCCGCACTTGATGGAAGCGCAGATCGACGCGCCGGCGGGCGCCGTCCTCCTGCGGCAGTTTGCCGAGATGGGACTTCACACCCATCTTGAAACGCGAACGTCCGCGCTCGTCGGAAACGGCCACGTGCAGGGCCTCGAGTTCGCCGATGGATCGCGGCTCGATGCGATCTCGTCGTCATTGCCGCCGGCATTCGGCCGAACGTGCAGCTCGCGGTCGAGGCAGGGTTGAACGTCGGCCGGGGCATCCTGGTTGGCGACGACCTGGCGTGCCAGACGGCCGAACGCGTCCGACGGCCTCAACGTGTACGCCGTCGGCGAATGTGCGGAACATCGGGGCAAGGTCTATGGGCTGGTCGCGCCGCTCTGGGAACAGACCGCACGGCTGGCCGATCGACTCAGCGGCCGCAATCCCGACGCCGTCTATACGGGCTCGAAGGTCTCGACCAAGCTGAAGGTGATGGGCGTCGAGCTTGCCGTCATGGGCGACAAGGAGCCCATTGAAGACGATGACGAGGTCGTGAGTTATAGCGAACCGTCGCGGGGCATCTACAAGAAACTGATCGTCCGGAACGACCGGCTCGCCGGCGCGATCGTGCTCGGCGACGGTGCGATTGTGCCGTCGCTGCTCCAGACATTCGCGGCTGCCTCTCCGCTGACGGAAAACCGCGCCGAGCTCCTGTTCACGATTCGTGAATCGCGAGGTTCGAAGGCTGCGACCGCCGAGACGATGCCCGACGCCGCACGCGTCTGCGACTGCAACGATGTGTCGAAGGCGCAGATCGTCGAAGCGGTGCTCCAGGGCGCGCGCAGCGTGCAAGCCGTGTGCGACGCGACGCGTGCATCCACCGGATGCGGTTCGTGCCGTCCCGAGGTCGAAGCGATCGTGGCGCTCGACGTGTCGGGGCCTGGAGCGGTTCGGGAACGGTTCCGGGTCTCCGAGTTCCAGGTTCCGGGTTCGAGGCAGGATCCCGAGCCGGCCATCCCGACAATCGAATCCGTCAACAAGATCGAGCGGCTGAAGCAGGAGAAAGACGGCCTGGATGTCGTACGACGACATTCCGCGATTCGCGCGGGACGGATGGGAAACGCATCGGCGACGCCGATCGCGAACGACTGAAGTGGCTCGGCGTCTTCTTCCGCCGCCAGACGCCCGGCCGGTTCATGATGCGCATCCGCATGCCGAACGGCTTCACTAACGCGGCGCAATTGCGCGCCATCAGCGAGCTCGAGCCGCGAATGCGGCACGGGATTCGTCGACATCACTACGCGGCAGCAGATTCAGCTGCGCGGGTTCGGCATCGGCGACGTTCCCCACATCTGGGAGCGGTTGCAGGCAGTCGAGCTGGTCTCGCTGCAGACCGGCATGGACAACATCCGCAACGTCGTCGGATGCCCTGTCGCCGGGTTGACGCGCGGCGAGTTGTTCGATGCGTCGCCGGTGGTTCGTGAGTTCACCGAGCGCCTTTCTGAGAAACAAGTCGTTTACGAACCTTCCGCGCAAGTTCAACGTTGCGATCACCGCGTGCACGGAGAACTGCACGCACGCGGAAACCCAGGACCTCGCCCTCACGCCCGCCATCAAGATCGTCGGCGGCGAGGAAGTGAAAGGCTTCAACATTGCCGTCGGCGGCAAGATGGGCTCTGGCGGCCTGCGCGTCGCGTCTCCGCTGGGTGTGTTTGCGAGGCCCGACGAAGCCGCGGCGCTGTGCAGTCACATTACGCTGCTGTTTCGCGACCATGGCTCTCGTCGCGCGCGGAATCGGGCCCGGCTGGCATTTCTCATCGATCAGATGGGCGTCGACCACGTTCCGTAAGGAGCTGGAGCGCCGCGTCGGCTATCGGCTGCTGCCTGCCGGCCGCGACGTCCGAACGTCTGAGCACGCAGACCATCTCGGCATCTCTCCGCAGAAGCAGCCCGGGCTTCGTTCCGTTGGTCTCAGCGTGCCGGTGGGCAGAATCACCGCGCAGCAGCTCTGTGAGGTGGCGCGAATCGCGGAACGTTATGGAACGGGCGACGTCCGGATCACGACAGGGCAGAACCTGATCGTCCCCAACGTTGCCGAAGCGCACCTTCCGCAGCTCACCAATGAGCCGATTCTCGAAGAGCTTCCGCACGAACCGTCGGGGCTGATGCGCGGTCTGGTGAGCTGCACCGGCATCGACTACTGCCACATGGCGCTCATCGAAACCAAGGAGCTCGCGCTCAAGACGGCGCGCGAGCTCGAACGCGCCATGGGCACCAATGGAAAGCTGTTGAAGATGCACTGGTCGGGATGTCCGGCCGGATGCGGCAACCACGCTGCCGCCGATATCGGGTTGCTCGGCAAGAACGTGAAAGTCGGGGACGAGATCGTCGATGCCGTGGACGTGTTCGTGGGCGGTCGATCCGGCCCGAACGCCAAAGCCGGCACGAAGCTGCTGGAGGACGTGCCGTGTGCCGACCTGCCGGACGTGCTCGAGCGCGTGATCCCTTACCTGTCCAACAGGAAAGCGCTCAAGCAGACGGCCAGAGGCATCGCTGCGAATGTTCCCATCAAAGTCTGAAGCGCTGAGAGGCGTGCGCGTCGCGCTCCTCGAATCGAGGATGGGCGGCGAGATGGCCGAGCTCGTTCGCCGTTATGGAGGCATTCCGCGTCAGGTGCCCTCGGTGCGCGAGTCGCCGCATGGATTGCACTGAGGCGGTCGCGCAGTTTCTGCAATCGCCTCGAGACACCAGGGCCGCGCGCGATCGTGTTTCTTACCGGCGCCGGCGCCACGGCGCTGTTCCGGGAAGCAGACCGTCAGGGGCGCCTTCCGTTTCTGCTGGAATCGCTTTCGCGCGCAACGCTCGTGTGCCGCGGACCCAAACCGTCGGCGGCGTTGAAGCGCGTCGGTCTGGCCGCCACTGTGTCGGCCGCCGATCCTTACACGAGCAGGGAAGTGGTCGAGGCGCTGGACCACATCGATTTGAGGGATATCGAGGTCACTCTCCTTCATTACGGCGAGCGGAATGAGCGCTGGCCGACGATCTGCGCGCCCGCGGCGCACAGTTGAACGAGCTGTGCCTCTACGAATGGCTGTTGCCCGACGATACCCGGCCCATGAAGGATTTGATTCAGGACGTGATGGCCGGCGAAGTTGATGCGGTCGTCTTTACCAGCCAGATTCAGGGACGGCATCTGCTGCGCGTTGCGGCGGAGATGGGTGTTGCCGGCTCACTTGTCGCGGCGATTGAACACGAAAGTGATCGTGGCGGCTGTCGGTCCGATCTGTCAGGCGGCGCTCGCGGATGCGGGCATCAAGCCTCATGTGGTACCCGACAACCCGAAAATGGGGCCGCTCGTGCTGGCGCTGGCGGATCACTGCGCCCGCGCTGCTCGAGGCGCGTCCTAATCGCGGTGGCTGATGACTGGCGGTGCGATGCGCCGCGCGCCGATGTATCGCGAGCCCCAGTACGTCGAGCTGAGCGTTTCCACGCGCACGACGCCGGTGGAATTTGGCGCGTGCACGAAGCCGTCACCGCCGATGGCGATGGCGACGTGCGAGGCGTCGTCTCCTCTCCTCTTCGTGTTGAAGAAGATCAGGTCTCCGGGTTTGATTTCAGATGGCTTGACCTTGTCGCCGACCCCGTACTGCTCCTCGACGATGCGTGGGACGTCGATGCCGTATTGGGCAAACACGTACTGCACGAGCCCGCTGCAATCGAACCCTCCGGGATCGGCGCCTCCCAGCCGGTAAGGGACGCCACGGAATCCAAGGGCAAATTCGGCGAGGGCACGTCCCATACAGGCTGGTCGGGCCGGAGCGCCGCTGATACCTCCGTGCGCGGAGTGCGGATGCGTCGGGCTTGTCACGCCGATGCGCCTCAGTATGGCCAGGCACCGGGGCGGACGGGTCAGGAGTGTCTGGTGCAGCGGGGGCCTTTCGGGCAACCGGGCCGCCAGGGAAAGGACGGGGCACCGCCCCGGTCGTGGCGCAGGCGGCGGAGCCCAGCGCCAGAAGGCACATCATTATTAATACGCGCGCCATGGGTTTCCTGTAACTTATCGGCAAGAAGGGCAGGCGGCTACAGGCCTAAGCCGATTGTTGTTATGAGTTTACACCCGCGTCGGCTTGACAGTCGCGCCCCTTCACGCGAAAATCTTTGCACTCCCGATGGAGCAGACCTTACTGCTCAACGCTACGTACGAGCCACTCAAGGTCGTCAACTGGCAGAAGGCCATTACTTTGCTTTGCCAGGGAAAGGTGGAGGTGATCTCGGTCTACGACCGGGAGATTAGGGCCGTCTCCTTCAGCATCAAGCTGCCTTCGGTCATCCGCCTGCTGCGTTACATCAAGATCAAACGCCGATTCGACTACGTCCCGTTTTCGCGGGCCAACATCTACGCGCGCGACAACCACGCCTGCCAGTACTGCGGTGAGGCCTTTTCGACAAGCGAGCTGACCTTCGACCACGTGGTGCCCGTCGCGCACGGCGGCCGCAAAGACTGGGAAAACATCGTCACGTGCTGCATCTCGTGCAATCGCCGCAAAGGGGGGCGCACGCCGGCTGAGGCGGGCATGCACCTTGTGAGGTACCCGAAGCGGCCGGAATCGGTGCCCGCAATCCGTATTACGATCGGATTGCGAAACGCGCCGGACAGCTGGCGCGACTTCCTGTACTGGAACGCGGAATTGGACGAATCCTGACGCGGCTTACATCGATTCAACCCCATTGGGCCGTGGAGGGTGGCCGGGTCACCATCCACGGTACCGGGTTTCCCGTCGACAAGCTCAATCTTCCCGACATCACGATCGGCGATTCCCCGGCGCGGACCGTCTATGCGTCGCCATCCACGATTGCGGTGCTCGTTCCACCCGGTCTGGATGGAGGACAAACGGCGGTTCGCATCGCCGACGTCTCCGGGGAAACGGCGCTGCTCGAGGTTGGCGCTCCCCTGGCGACGGGTCTGCATCAGGTCGACAATCCGGTGTTCGATCGCGACGGCAATCTCTATGTGACCTACAGCGGAGGCCGTGGGCAGGAAGTGCCGGTGTCGATTTTCCGGGTGAGCCCGAGCGGGCGGCGCGAGTCTTACGTCTCGGGCATCGTGAACCCCACGTCGATGACGTTCGACGCCGAAGGGCCAGCTGTACGTGTCGAGTCGGTTCGAAGGCTCCGTCTATCGCGTGCACTCGGAGGGCACGTATGAAACCTTTGCGAGCGATCTTGGCATCGCGTGCGGGCTCGCGTTCGATCGCAGCGGCGTGCTCTATGTCGGCGATCGTTCCGGGACGGTCTTTGCCGTGCGGTCGGATCGGTCTGTGAGCGCGATCGCGACCCTGCCGCCAAGCATCGCGGCGTTCCATCTGGCGATCGGCCCCGACGATTGCGTGTACGTCACGGCGCCGACGCTCGGCCCGTACGATTACATCTATCGCATCGATCCGCAATCGGGATCGATCGACAAGGTGTATTCCGGGTTCGGCCGCCCGCAGGGCATCGCGTTCGATTCGCAGGGCGCGCTGTATGTCGTCGAGGCGCTTGCCGGCTGGAATGGACTCTATCGCGTCAGGCCGGACGGTACCGCGGAACTGATGGTTGCGGGTCAATCGCTCGTGGGAGTGGCCTTCAACCCGAACGGCGGCCTGGTCGTGGCGTCCAACGACACGGCCTATCGGTTGGACGTGCCGATCCGGCCGCTTGGTGTGATTCAATCTGGACTGAATAGTATCCCGCTGTACTGCATTTCCTCCCACGTCTGATCGCCCCATTTCACATCGATCTTCGGATCCGGATTGAACTTGTTCGCGGCTGAGTTGTCGTACCACGCAGTGGAAACGAGTTTCGCGCCCCTGGGGACCTGCAGCGGCTCCTTGAACATGTAGTAGGTCTGCCAGTTGAAGTCGTACCGCGGCACCGCCAGAATCGTTCTCGTTTCCCCACCGGGCAGCGCGAGCGTGTACTCCCACTTCTTGCCGCGCAGGTGCGTGTGAGGGAAGATGCCCCAAACCGTCGCATTCTGCAGAAACTCGAGATCCGTGGTGACGGCCACGTCCGCAGCTCCGGCGGGCAGTGTAAATGTCCCGTTGAAGAAGTGAGTGGCGCGGACCTCCTGCGGTGACGGATCCTTGGAAAAGATCATTCCGACTTTGGTCCGGTCCGTCGTCGCTTCGCCGGTGGTCGTATAGTGCATCTGGAGTTCGAGGATGCCGCCAGGCTCGAGTCTGAAGGCTCCGCCCTCTGGAGCGACCTGCGGATTGGTGCCCGGAGCGTAAGTGGCGATGAGCCGCTGCGGAATTTCTTTGAGATCGGTACGCGGTGGACGCTCCCCCGACGTTCGCCTCCGGGGCGTAACCTGATCCTTCTGATTCGGCCGCACCACAGGCTGACGCATCACATCAGGCTTTGCCCTGTAGTAGACCAGAACATGGTGAACCGCGGCGCGGTTGCCTGGACGGACTTCAATCGACTTTACCCATTTTGGCTCGGTGAAATTTGTTGGAATGTACAGCCACTCGTACTCGATCGTGCCCTGTGCGGGAATCCTGTAGTCCTCCTGCATCTCGAGCACGACGTCAGGCTTTCCGATCGACCACCCTTCTGCAAACTGCGGTCTGGCCGGCAGCTCGCCGACGTTGCCTCTCTCCGCGTCGCCGTTCCCCCAGTCTATGAGCGTCTGCCGCTCTGCATCGGTGAGGATTCGTTCGTTGTGAAACGTGCCGGCCGGCGCGTCGGCATGCCACGGAGGCATGCTGCGATCGCTCACTTTTCTGGCAATCGCCTTGGCCCACGGCCGCGCCTCTTCGTAGGTCAGGAGCGACATCGGCGCGATTTCTCCGGCACGATGGCAGCTGGCGCAGTGCTTGTAGAGAATCGGGGCGACGTCCCTGCTGAAGGTCGGGACCGCCGGCGGCTCCTTCGCGCCGCGCCGGATTCTGCCCCTGCGTGGTCGCGAGCGCGCCAATCCAGAAGAGTGCAATGAGGAGACAGATCTTCGTGCGCATAGTGACTAAGCAATGCAGCGGCCGGGTCTGGAAAACAAGACCCTGCCACCTACGGCGCGCGCGGGCGCGAAGCATTGGCACGGGGCGACGCGTTCCAGTACGATGACGCATGTGACCGCCCTCGGCACTTCTTGTGTTTCTTCCCGCTGCCGCAGGGGCAGGAGTCATTGCGGCTGACCCTCGGCGGCGCGCGGTACGGTTCGGCGATCTCGGCATAACCACCGGCACGCTCGTCCCGGTCGTCATCGTCGTCCAGCAGGAGGTCGTCTTCAGCCTTCGTATCCCCCGAGCGGCGATCCCACCACGCGGTTGCGGCGGCGACGTCGTCGATCGGCGGATGGCGCTGCCGCGTCTTCCGGACCATCTCGCCTCGTGGCATGGCTTCGACCGCGTCCAGCTCGGACCGGCCGACGCTCCGCGGATCGATGAGTCCGTCGTCGTACGCCCGGCGCAACTCGGTAAAGAGTTCCAACGCCTCTATGTCCGCGAAGGACGAGGTAGCCTTGCCACCGAAGCCGATCTCGGGGTCGAGGATGCGCTGCGTGCCTGCCTTGCATCATCTTAATCGCCAGCGATAAGCTGCGTCTCAGACCATGGGCCCGGCTCCCACCGTCACGATCCATGTCTTCGGTCAGCTGCGCGAGTACTGCGCGGGCAGATCGCAGCTTTTGGTCTCGGCGCACACCGTCCGCGCCGTACTCGAGGACCTCGAGCGGAGCCAGTCCGCTTTGTATCGCAATCTCTGTGACGAGACGGGCAGGGTGCGCAAGCATCTCAACGTGTTCGTGAACTCGGACAATGTGCGCGATCTTGACGGGATCGAAACGACGCTGACGCCGGGCGACGTGGTCACAATACTTCCGGCGGTCTCAGGAGGTTAAGGTGGCGGATCGAGTCATTCTCACCATTGGCACCAAGAAGGGCGTGTTTGTCGCCGATGCCGCGAAGACGAGGCGCAGCTTCGCGCTGCGCGGGCCCTTTGGTCCCGGCATCCCCGTGTATTCGACGCTGATCGACACACGCGGCACACCGCGCCTGTATGCCTCGAGCTGCAATCCGTTCTTCGGCATGAAGGTGTTGCGCTCGACGAACATCGGGAAGAGCTTCGAGGAGACGAAGTCGGGGCCGGCGTTTCCCAAAGATGATGGACGGGCGCTGGTCAACATCTGGTCGCTCGAGCCCGGCGGTGGCAAGAAGGAACTGTGGTGCGGCGTGGAGCCGGCGTCCTTGTTCAGGAGCCATGACGGCGGCGATTCGTGGGAGATGGTGCCCGGCATCAGCAACCACGAGCACGCGCGCAAGTGGCAACCCGGCAACGGCGGGCTCTGCATGCACACTATCATTCGCGACGGCAATCGCGTGCACCTCGGCATTTCGACCGGCGGCCATTACCTGAGCGAGGACCGTGGCGACACATTCAAGGCGTCCAATCAAGGCATCGGCGCCGGCTTCGCGCCCGATCCCTATCCTGAATTCGGTCAGTGCGTGCACAAGATCGCGCGGCATGAGGACGCGCCCGGCCGGCTCTACATGCAGAACCACGGCGGATGGGCAGATTGGACCGGGCCTGGCGGGCCGCGGCCCGGCATCGGCGTGCTGCGCAGCGACGACCATGGCCGCTCGTGGCGGTCGATCGCCAAGGGGCTGCCTTCGGACTTCGGATTTCCCATCGTTGTCCACCCCCACGATGCGGACACCGTGTACATCGTGCCCCTCGAGCCATCGACCCGCTCCTGTCCCGGCGCGGCGCCTGCTGTTTGGCGCAGCGAGAACGCTGGCGACTCATGGAGCCGTCTCGCGCGTGGGCTGCCGAAGAAGCAGAGCTACTTCACCATTCTGCGCGACGCGATGGACATCGACCGGCTCGCGGTACCCGCACTTTACTTCGGCACGACGACCGGCCAGCTCTGGATCGGGAGGGAGGGAGGTGAGAAGTGGGACTGCCTGTTCGATTCCTTGCCCCCGATTCACAACGTCAAGGTCGCGGTCGTGTGAATTTCGGACATGCCGGCGCGAAGAGCGCCCGACGGCTGCATACCGTGTTTAGGCGGCCGCTTCTTCGACCGAGCGTCCTTCTTGAACCGAACAGGGCCGAATCCGGGTGCCTCCAGCGTGTGTCGCGACGACTCCAACTCGATCCCGGTGGCGACGAGAAACCGAGACACATGTTGTTACGGGAGTGTTTATGAGCCGAGTGCTCCTCGTTTTTGCCCTTGGAGTCTGCATTGCTGCCTGCGACAATGCTTCACCGACGCCAACGTCGCCCTCGACAACAACAACGTTTGCACAGCCGCCAATCGCTGGTCTTGACGCGGGCGACTACACGCTAAGCCTCACGATCGACCTCACGACTGCGAGCAGCCACCCTGGGATTCCGCAAGCGCCGTGCGCGGGGTTTCCGGTCAATCTTGCGTCGCGCACCCATCGTGTGACGATCTGCAGCGGGAGTTCTCGCCGCTGGAACTTTACAACCGGTACGTGCGGCTCGAGGTCGACCGGTTTGGTTTATTTGGGTTCTCCGTCACGGGATCCTTCGTCGGGTTCGAGTGGGATCAGTCACTCACCGAGGAGTTCCCCGGATTCCGGTATCTGATGATCGGCGGCACGGCCCCGACGAGCGAACCCGCGATCGCCACCGGATCGTCGGTCTCGATCCCTTTCTTGGGTGAGTTCCGGGTCCTGTCAGTTGAAGTCCGCACGAGGCGGCTACAACGACTGCTCGCAAGTGCCGGCCGAGCAGATTGTGGACTACCACTCGTGCAATTCGGAGCGCACCATGATGGTCTTCACGAAGCGCTGATCGCTCTACAGCAAGGGGGCTAAACTTACTTGCCGCCTGGACAGACTGCCGAGCGCGGCCTCAGTCGCGCCGGGGTCCGAAGCCTTCAAGACGCGCTGGACCACGCGCACCTACTCGTATCTCAAGGCGACCATCGGATCGACGCGCGTCGCCCGGCGCGCAGGGAGATAACCCGCGGCGGCCGAGACCGCGATCATCAGAGCGACAGCCGACAGCATCGTGGCGATGTCGGTCGGCTCCAAACCGAAAAGCTGCGACTCGATGAGACGGCCCGCGCCTGCCGCGACCACAATGCCGATGACGATTCCGAGAATCACGAGCAGCATCGATTCACGCAAGACCAGGCTCAGCACTTCTTCCCGCCGGGCACCCATGGCCATTCGGATGCCGATTTCCCTGGTACGACGAGAGACGCTGTAGGACATCAACCCGAACAGGCCGATGGCGGCCACGAAGAGGGCGATGGCGCCGAAGAGGGAATACGCCTGGGCCAGCACCTTTTCCTGGCTGTACCGGAGCTCGAGCTGCGACATCTGCGTCTCGATGGTCACGATCGGAATGTTGGGATCGACCTGAGTAATGACTGTCCGGATCGATCTGAGCAGATTCGTCGCGTCTGTTCTGGTCCGAATAGTGAAAACCAGGTCGTTGGAACCATGCTGCAGATAGGGCGTGTACATCGTCGGCGGCGCAGGCTCGCGCAGGCTGTTATAGCGCACGTCGCGCAACACGCCGACGATTTCGATTGCATCCGTGTTGTCAACGGAATGCCCGAATCGCCGGCCCACTGCATTCTCATTGGGGAAGAACTTCCGGGCGGCAGCCTCGTTGATGATGGCCACACTCGGTGCCCTGGCGTCATCGCGTTCGGTGAAACTGCGTCCGGCGGCGAGCGGAATACCCAGGGTTGCGAAGTAGTTGGGTGCGACGACCACGCGATTGATATCATCCCGCTCGCTGACGTATTTGCTGCCGGGTACTGTTCGGCCGCGCACATACATGACCGTGCCGTTGACAGCTCCCGAGAGCAGGGTTGGGACCGACACCGTGGCCGCGCGAACGCCCGGCACCGCCTGCAACCGTGTCATGCCCTCCTGAAAAAATCGTGTCCTGTATTCCTGGTCGAATTGTCTGCTGTCGGGGTTCACGCGAACGAACACCAGGTTCTCGGGGTCGAACCCGACATCCACGCGCCGGAGATTGTCGAGCGTGCGCAGAAAGAGACCGGCGCCAACCAGCAGCGCCAGTGAAATCGCCACCTGCACGACGAGCAGCGAGCGCGACAGCAGTGAGCTCGACCCTGCCACGCTGCGGCTGTTCTCTCGAAGGGGCTCGACGGCGTTTCTCCCGGTTGCACGAATGGCAGGTGCAATGCCAAACACGACGCTGGTCGCCGCCATCGTCGCCAGCAGGAAGACAGCGACGCGCCAGTCGGGCGATCCGGCATCGAAAGGAGACGGCAGAAGATCCTGCGTCCAGTATGCGAGCAGGACGCCGAGCGCGCCGCCGACAGCAGACAGAAGAACGCTTTCTGTCAGCAGCTGACGCACGAGCCGTCCGCGTGTCGCGCCCATCGACAGCCTGACGGAAATCTCCTGAGCGCGCGCGGCCCCCCTCGAAAGCAGGAGATTCGCGACGTTGGCGCACACCAGCAGCAGCACCAGCGCGACGATCGCGCCGACGATGGCGAGCATGCGAACCTGCGACGTGTTCGCGTCATAGACGCCCCGGCTTCCCGAGTCGACAAGGAGCGCCGGTATGGCTGTGCGTTGCCGATTCCGGGAAAGGTTCCGCTCGGCGGGATCCAGAGACGCCAGGTGCGCGTCCATTCCTGCCCGCGCCTGACTTTGAAACACCCCTTCGAAATTGCCCCTCACCTGGCGGCGCCGTCATTCCCGGTTTGAGCCGTCCGATGATCTGCACCCACCAATTCGTCGCGTCCGATAACCGCGAAGTCTCGGTGCCTATCTGCTCTTCCAGCACCAGCGGTATCGAGATGTCCGGCGGCTGTGCCGTCGTTCGCTGAGTTCCCGTGAATGCCGGTTCGAGCACTCCCACGATGGTGACCGCCACCGGGCCCAATTTGACGACTTTGCCGATGACGGAGGGGTCGGTTGAGTAGCGCGCGCGCCAGTGCCGATCGCTGAGCACTCCGACCGGAGGAGCGGTCCGGCGATCGTCGTCGACTTCAATCGTTCGTCCCAGTTGGGCCTTGACGCCGAGCATCGCGTGATAGTTTCCGGTCGCCAGCAGGGCATTCACGAGCTCCGCACGGCCGTCCACCACTGCGGTAATCCGGCTCATGGGGCGGCTGGCGGCCAGATCGACCAGCGTTTGGTTGGCGGATCGAAAATGCTGGAACATCGGGTAGGAAAAGGTCGAGTGGGTCGAATCGCCCGTGGGCGTGCGCGCGTTGAAGCCGTAGTCGCTCGTATCGTTCGCCATCTCATTCTGGCCAGTCCACCTGAACCGGACCAGGCTGTCGGGGTCGCTGACCTCGAGCTTCCTCAGCAGGAGTGTGTTGACCGCACCGAACAGTGCGGCATTGGCGCCAATGCCGACGGCCAGCGACAGAACGATGACCGCCGACCACCCCTTGGCGCTCAACAACACGCGGATTCCGTGGCGGAGATCTTTCAGCATGGCGGCGGGATCATCAAGCCTGATGCCGTCCTGGATCAACGAAAATCGGGTCTTTTTCCCGGGTCGTCGTCCGACCGTGGGACGGGAAGTCCCAAGGGAGGTATTGTTCAAGATGAATCGAGCGGAGCCGCCATTCCAGGCCGGTGTCTAAGCGAGTCAGTTGCCGAAGCCGATGAGATTCGTTGCCGCCCTCGGGTTCATTGCCTGCGGCGTCGGCTGTGCCACGGCGCCACAGGTGCCGCTGGCTGTCGATCCTCGGATTTCTCCCAGCGCGCTTGCGGAGGGTCTCGAGCAGGCCGACCGGCTTGCCGCCCGCGGGTGCTATCTCTGCCTCAAGGAAGCCGCGTCCGCGTACGCGGTTCTGCTGGACGTCTCTGACGACCCCGTTCTCCTCCGTAAGGCACTGGAAAACAACCTCATGATCGCGCTGCGGGAAATCGAGCTCCGCATCCCGGACTCCGGCGCGCTGGACAACGCCCGCGCAGTTGCAGCTGCGCGTCCCGGCAGATTACGCGCTCTACCTGGCGGCGCTCGACTCTCTCGCCACGCCAGTCCTGGCTGGCGGCGTCCCCTCGATGGATATCCGCCAGCGGCGCGAGGCCAGGGTGCAGCTGGCAGCCGAACTGGAAAAGGAGTGGCCTGCCAGTCCGATGAAGGCGTACTTCTACGTCGCGATGGCGTTGGCCGCCGGCACGATCAAGGAGCTCAAGCCGCAGCTCGATGGCATTCTCGAGACTCATGCGCACGATCTTTCGCTCAAGTACCGCAGGCAGGCGTTTCTCCCGACCTTCTCGGTGGACGAGTCACGGGCACTGATCGGGCAGGAGACCGGGTTCGGCGAAGTGCACTTTCTTCTGGGCCAGCGGGCGGTGCTGGACGCGAACCTCGCCAATGCGCATCGAGAGCTCACTCGCGCCCGTGAGCTGCTCCCGGACAGCGCCGCCATCTCACTGGTTCTAGCGAACGTCACGCTCGCTTACGCGAGATACACGGAAGCCCTGGGCCTGTTCGAGCAGGCGCTTGCTCTTTCCGCGAAGGCCGGACACTACCTACGTGAGGATGCGGACGCGCAGATCGGCCGCGCAAAAGCGCTCAGCTACCTGGGGCGGCACAACGATGCCATCGCTGTGCTCGACGATCTGCTGCAGGATCTGCAGAACAATCCTGGAGAGAAATATTACTGGCGCGCCTGGAACCGGTTGCGTCTGGCAGAGGCACAGCTCGCCTACGATGACGCGATGGCCGCACTGAACGCGATGCGAAACAACGAGGTGTATCGCCTCGCGGGCATCGCTTCCTACAGTCTCAACCGGCTGAACGAATCACGCGAGTACTTCCAGCATGCCCTTGCGATGAATGCCGCCGATTGCGACTCGCAACGCTACCTCGGCCTGATCGACTCGACCGACCGGGCCTGGAAGAGTGCCTTCACACGTTTCGCCGACACCGTTGCGTGCTACGACCGGGCGCTGGCACGCATGAAATCCGACCTTCTCGAGTACGAGCAAGACATTACAGGGCTGTCGAATGCGCTGATCGCGAGCCTCCGCGCCGAAATCAAGGAGGCCGAGGGCCTCCGCGCCGCCTCTGACAGGAATGCATCAATCGCCGCAAAGAACGGCGGATTCCCCGCGCCATGATCCGGCTGAAGCCGGATGCCATCAGTGATATACAATTGCTGGTTTGGGGTATCCCAAAGAAAGCGCACTGATGGGCCAGGGGTGGATCGCCGTACGCGGCGCCCGCGTTCATAATCTTCGCAACATCGACGTCGACATCCCGCGCGACAAGCTCGTGGTCATTACAGGTCTGTCGGGATCGGGCAAATCGTCGCTCGCCTTCGACACGATTTACGCCGAGGGGCAGCGGCGTTACGTCGAATCGCTCTCGGCCTACGCGCGTCAGTTCCTCGAGCAGATGGAAAAGCCCGACGTCGATCTGATCGACGGGCTGTCCCCGGCCATCTCGATCGAGCAGAAGACGACAGCATCCAACCCCCGCTCGACGGTTGGGACGGTGACCGAGATCTACGACTACCTGCGCCTGTTGTTCGCCAATATCGGCGTGCCCCATTGTCCCCAATGCGGCCGCGAGATCTCGGCGCAATCGCTCGAGCGCATCATGGACATGGTGATGCTGTATCCGCAGGATGCGCGCATCAACGTGCTGGCGCCGGTCGTCCGCGGGCGCAAAGGGGAGTTCAAGAAGGAGCTTGCTGATTTCAAGAAGAAAGGCTTCACCAAGGCTCGAGTCGATGGCGTGTTCCGCTCCCTGGACGATGACATCAGGCTCGACCGCCGCCGCAACCACTCCATCGAGATCGTCGTGGATCGGCTCATCGTCAAGTCCGGCATCGAGCGCCGTCTCGCCGAATCGATCGAGATCGCGCTCGAACCTCGCCGACGACATCGTCGTCATCAACACGCTGGAAGGCGGCGACCGCCTGTTCTCGCGACGGCTCGCCTGTATCGAATGCGGCATCAGCATGCCGGAAATGACCCCTCGTGCCTTCTCGTTCAATTCTCCGCATGGCGCGTGCGCCGAGTGCCAGGGACTCGGCGCGATGCATGACTTCGATCCCAATCGCATCGTGCCCGATCAGACCAAATCGCTTCTCGAAGGCGCCATCGCGCCGTGGGTCAGAGGCGACAGGAAGCTCGTGAAAGAAGCCATCCTGGGTCTCGGCAAGAACCTCGGCTTCGATCCCGCAGCTCCCTTCGCGTCAGCCTGCCCAGGAAGGTTCGCGATCAGATCCTGTATGGCGGAAACGGCAAGGGATTCGAGGGCATCATCCCCAATCTCCGCAGGAGGTTCGACGAGGCCTCGTGGAGCGAGCAGGAGGATCTCGAGGTTTACCGGTCGCTGCGGCCCTGTCCGGTCTGTGCCGGCGAGCGGTTGAAGGCGCAGAGTCTCGCCGTGAAGGTCAAGGGCCGGACCATATCCGAGTACGTGAACCTTCCTCTCAGCGAAGTCTACGATGTGTTCAACAGGCTCGCTCTCGAGCGAGCG
Organism: Vicinamibacterales bacterium; assembly: GCA_963775345.1. GTDB lineage: Bacteria > Acidobacteriota > Vicinamibacteria > Vicinamibacterales > JAMQPK01 > JAMQPK01. The sequence continues at coordinate 177,784 of CAVZIS010000009.1, read as the reverse complement.
CGAGCAACTCATCGCCGGACGCGTGCTCAAGGAAATCCAGGACCGTTTGACGTTCCTCTACGAAGTTGGCGTCGGTTACCTCACGCTCGGCCGGAGTGCGACCACGCTCTCGGGCGGCGAAGGGCAGCGCATCCGTCTGGCGACACAGATTGGAGCGAACCTCACGGGCGTGCTCTACGTGCTCGACGAGCCGTCGATCGGCCTCCATCAGCGCGACAATCGCGCCCTCCTCGCCACCCTGCATCACCTTCGAGACCTCGGCAACACGATCATCGTGGTGGAGCACGATGAGGAGACGATCCGGGTCGCGGACTATCTGATCGACCTGGGGCCCGGCGCCGGCGAGCACGGCGGGGCGGTGATCTTCCAGGGGACTCCCGAGGAACTGTTAGGGCAGAGGGAAGAGCGGCAGGGGTCAATGGCCACCAGTCCGCTGACCGGCCAGTATCTCCGTGGCGAGAAAGCGATTGCGACGCCGAAGGGAAGGCGCTCCAGCACGAAAGGGGAGATCGTCATCCGCGGCGCGCGCGAGAACAACCTGAAGAACATCGACGTCCGCATTCCGCTCGGCGCGCTCGTGGCCATCACGGGCGTCAGCGGGTCGGGCAAATCCACGCTCGTGAATGACATCCTCTACCGGGCGCTGGCGCGCCAGTTGTACCGAGCCGGAGACGAGCCGGGCGCGCACGATCGCATCGAGGGTATCGCGCTCATAGACAAGGTGATCGAAATCGATCAGTCGCCCATCGGTCGCACACCGCGGTCGAATCCGGCGACCTATACCGGCCTGTTTACGTTCATTCGCGAGCTCTTCGCGATGGTCCCTGAAGCCAAGGCGCGCGGGTTCCGGCCGGGCCGGTTTTCGTTCAATGTCAAAGGGGGAAGATGCGAGGGATGTCAGGGCGATGGCGTGATTGCGATTGAGATGCATTTTCTGCCCGACGTCTACGTCACGTGCGAACAGTGCAAGGGCCGGCGCTACAACCGCGAGACCCTCGAGATTCAGTATCGGGGCAAGTCGATCGCCGACGTGCTCGATCTCACTGTCGATCAGGCCCTGCCTCTCCTGGAGAACTTTCCGCCGATCGCCAACAAGCTGCGCACGCTGGAGAGCGTAGGGCTCGGATATATCGAGCTGGGACAATCGGCGACGACCCTCAGCGGGGGAGAGGCACAGCGGGTCAAGCTGGCGAAGGAGCTGTCGCGGCGGGGAACGGGCCGCACGCTTGTACATCCTGGACGAACCGACGACGGGGTTGCACTTCGAGGATACGCGCAAGCTGCTCGACGTCCTCAACAAGCTGGTCGACCAGGGCAATACCGTCGTCGTGATTGAGCACAACCTCGACGTCATCAAGTCGGCCGATTACATCATCGACCTGGGGCCAGAGGGAGGGGGCGGAGGCGGGCGCATCATCGCTGAGGGCACCCCGGAAGAAGTGGCTCGAATGCCGGCATCGGCGACCGGCGAATGCCTCAAACCGTTATTGGTGACGGTTTCGTGACGCACTGTGGTAGGATTGCCACAGTCTTCTGATGTGTCTGTGTGGTCTGCATGCCACAAACGGCCGTGCCGCCCCGCCTGGGCGTTGCTTCAGCTGTTTCACCTAAATAATGCTGTACTGTAACAACTTAGGCTCTGAAGAATATCGCTTCCTCATCCGGGCACCGTAATTGCTATGACTCGCGCGGCTTAGATTGTCTAACAGTCTGATTCCCAACGGTTAATGGACGCACAGCGCACCCTTCGACGGGCCGTTTCCTGCGCCGGCATCGGGCTTCACTCCGGGAAGAAGGTGACGCTGTCGCTCAAGCCGGCACCTGCCAACCACGGCATCCGGTTTCGGCGATCGGATTTGGGCGGCCTCGAAATTCCGGCCGTGGTGACTCACCTGGGTGGAATTCAGTATGCGACGGGCCTTTCGCTGAACGACGGCTCTGTCGAAACGGTCGAACATCTCCTCGCCGCGCTGGTCAGCCTCGGCGTGGACAATGTCATCGTCGAGTTGAACCATCCCGGAAGTGCCCATCATGGACGGCAGCGCCGCGCCGTTCATCTACCTGATTCATGAAGCGGGCCTCAGACGGCTCGAGGCGCCAAAGCGGTTCCTCAAGGTCGTGCGCCCGATTGCCCTCTCGCGAGGGGACAAGCGGATCGCGCTGTATCCGTCCGATCACTTCAAGGTGACTTACAGCATCAGCTTCGATCATCCGATGCTGCGGCACCAGACGCGAACGATGCAGATTTCCGAGGAATCGTTTATCGAGGAGATCGCGCCAGCGCGGACGTTCGGCTTTCTGAAGGAAGTCGAAATGCTCCGCCAGAACGGGCTCGCGCTCGGCGGCTCGCTGGAGAACGCCATCGTCCTCGGAGAGACCGGCGCGCTGAACGCGCTGCGATTCGAAGACGAGTTCGTCCGCCACAAGATTCTCGACGTGATTGGCGACCTCGCGCTCGTCGGGTACCCGATCATCGGCCACCTGGTCGCGCATCGTGGCGGCCACGCGCTGCACACGGCGTTCGCCAGCAGAATTCTCGACGAAACCGACGCGTGGCGGGTGGTCGAGGGGCAGTTCGATCCCGTCGCGCGCGGGCGCTCCAGTGCAGATCCCGTCAAGAGCGCCCCGAGACTCGCGAATTAGCCTGTTGCGCCCGCCGTCTCACGCTCTTGGCACCTCGTTCCGCCAGGTGCTACACTGAATTCATTCATGTCGACGACGCGCACCAATACGCCGTCTCCTGCGTAAGCCTTTCGTCGCGCTCGTTTTCTGTGCTGCGACAGGCGCCGCTCTGGCCGGCGGTTCGGTGCGAGGTCAGGACCCCGCGCGCGCCGACCGCCGACGAATTCCGGCAGACAGTTCTGCCCGTCCTTTCGAAGCATTGCTTCAGCTGCCACAGCGATCGTGTGCACAGCGGTGGCCTGAGCCTCGAGGTTTCCGCAACGATCCTGACACTGGTCTCCCTGAAGCCCGATGTCTGGTCAAAGGTAATCGACAAGCTCAAGGCGGGGACGATGCCGCCACGTCCCCTGGCGCCGCTGGCGCCGGAGGAGGCTGCCGCGGTCACTGGGTGGATCGAGCGGTCCAATTCCAGTGCGGCAGCTCATCCCGTGATGAACGTCGATCCGGGACGCGTCACGGCCCGGCGGCTGAACCGCGCAGAGTACAACAACACGATTCGCGACCTCCTTGGCGTCACGCTCAGGCCGGCCGACGAATTTCCGGTGGACGACTCGGGCTACGGCTTCGACAACATCGGCGACGTGCTGTCCATGTCGCCGATGCTGATGGAGAAATACATGAACGCGGCTCGCGCCGTGTCGCGCGCGGCGGTGTTCGGCGAGCCGTATCCCGAAAAACCCACGCTGATCATCCGGTTGATGCCCAAGAAGATTCAGGACGATCTGCAGGCGACCGGCAACGTCACGCCTTTCTCCGCGCGCGGCGCGATGTACGCGACGTTTCATGCGCCGGTCGACGGTGAATACGAATTCCGGTTCCGGCATCAGAACTATCGAGGCGGTGAGCCGGTCATCCAGACCGATGGACCAGGCGCGAGAGGGGGCGCGTGGTGCCGCGGGTGCGACAGGCGCAGGGGGCGCGACAGGTGGGGCACCTGCGACGGGTGCGGCAGGTGCGCAGGGTCCGGGCAGAGGGCGCGGAGGTTTCGTGCGACGGCCGATGACCGACGAAGATCGTTCCGCTCGCTACGAGCGCGCCTGCGCGGGCGCACCACCCGAGACGCTCGTGTTCACGGTCGACGGCGCGACGGTGTTCACGTACGCCGTCCGCGGCACGACCGACTGCGAGTACTCCCGCGGCGAAAACGTAGTGCGGATGAAGCTGACGGCTGGCGATCACGTGCTCCGCGCCTCGTTCCCCGGCCTGGCGAACATGTCCGACGTGCGGACGAATTTCAATCCCGACGGCCGCCGCCGGCTGTATGTCGATTACATGGACGTACTCGGCGTGTTCAATCCGTCGACGGCGCCGCCGCCAGGGTTCAGAAAGATCTTCATCTGTGGCGAGCCAGGGAAGTACTCACCGGAGTGCGCGCGACGAATCGTCGACAACCTTGCGACGCGTGCATACCGGCGTCCGGCCACCCCACAGGAAGTCGAACGGTTGATGAACCTCGTAAACGAGGTGCTGCGTCGCGATTCGTTCGAAGAGGGCATCCGGATCGGCGATCCAGGCCGTGCTGATGTCGCCGAACTTTCTGTTCCGCATCGAGCGCGATCCAGCCTTCGCCAAGGCTACGGCGGACAAGCCCGCAGATCATGCGAACGCGTATCCCATCAACGACTACGAGCTGGCGTCGAGGCTCTCCTACTTCCTCTGGAGCAGCATGCCGGACGACGAGCTGTTCGAGGCCGCCGCGAAGAAGCAGCTGCGCGACCCCGGGGTGCTCGGCGCGCAGGTGAAGCGCATGCTCGCGGACCCGAAGGCCGAGGCGCTGGCGAAGAATTTCGGCGAGCAGTGGCTCAACCTGCGGCTGATGGATCGCAAGAAGCCGGACGCCGCGAAATTCCCGCTGGTGGATGACGAGCTCCTCGATGCGATGCGGCGGGAGACGCTGATGTTTGTCGATGCCGTCATTCGCGAAGACAGAAGCATTCTGGACTTCATCGACGGGCGTTTCACGTTCGTGAACGGTCCTCTCGCGCGCTTCTACGGGATCAGCGGTGTCGACGGCGAACAGTTCCAGCGCGTCGAGCTGGACGGCGATCAGCGCGGCGGCATCGTGACCCATGCGATCGGTGCTGAGCATTTCGTCGTACGCGACACGGACGTCTCCAGTCATCCGCGGCAAATGGGTGCTCGAGAATCTGCTCGGCGCGGCGCCCCCGCCTCCGCCCGACGACATCCCTGCGCTGAAGGAAGACAACCTCGGGACCGAGGCCTCGCTGCGGCAGCGGCTCGAACAGCACCGCGCCGATCCGGCGTGCTCGGCCTGCCACAGCTCGATGGACCCGATTGGCTTCGGACTCGAGAACTTCGATGCGGCCGGAGCGTGGCGGGTGAAGGAAGGGAATTTCGACATCGACAGCTCGGGCACGCTGCCCGACGGCCGGTCGTTCACGGGCGCCAAGGGTTTGAGACAAATTCTCTTGTCGCAATCCCACGCCTTCACGCAGAATTTCACCGAGAAGCTGCTGACCTACGCGCTCGGCCGGGGGCTCGAGCGGTCCGATCGCGCGCTGGTTGGTCAGATAAGCGGCAACCTTGCCAGTCAGAACCACCGCTTCTCGGTACTGGTGACCTCGATCGTCAACAGCCCGGCGTTTCAGATGCGTTCGACGAGTAGCGGAGACGCACAACCATGACCCAGCTCTCACGACGGGCCGCGCTGCGCGGCCTTGGCGCCACCATCGCCCTGCCGTTGCTCGACGCGATGTCTCCGGCGTTCGCGGCACAGACAGTCAGGAAGGCGCTGTCGGCCACGCGTATGGCGTTTCTCTACGTTCCCAACGGGATCGTCATGGACTACTGGACGCCGCCCGGTGAGGTCGGCTCGACGCCGCTCGAGAGCCTTCCTCGCGTCTCGAGCGCGCTCGCACCGTACAGGAACGATTTGATGATGCTCAGCGGCCTGACGTCCAACGGCGGCCGGGCGCTCGGTGACGGTCCGGGCGATCACGGCCGCGCCGGCGCCGCGTATCTCACCGGCGTGCATCCGAAGAAGACCTACGGCAAGGACATCAAGACCGGCGTGTCCATGGATCAGGTGGCCGCGCGCCAGCTCGAAGGCAAAACGAGGTTTGCGTCGCTCGAGCTGGGCTGCGAGGAGGGCATTCAGGGCGGCAACTGCGACAACGGCTACAGCTGCGCCTACAGCAACAGCCTCTCGTGGCGCACCGAGAACACACCGAATCCGCCGGAGATCCGCCCTCGCGCGGTGTTCGAGCGGATGTTCGGCGTCGCCGAAGACGAGAACGGATCCGGCAAGGCGGAAGCGGCTGCAGGGCTATCAGAAAAGCATTCTGGATGTCGTCCTCGGCGATGCCAACAGTCTGAAGAGCACGCTGGACGGGAGCGATCGCCGCAAGCTCGACGAGTACCTGTTCGCCATCCGCGATATCGAGAAGCGGATTCAGCAGGCCGAGAAGAGCAACGATCTCAGGGTGCCGGTGACGGCCCCTCAGCGAGCATTCCGACCGAGTTCCATGAGCACTCGATGATCATGATGGATCTGGTCTCGCTGGCATTCCAGACCGACATGACCCGGATCATCACCGTGCTGATGGGCATCGAGCAGAGCCCCCGCAACTATCCGGAGATCGGTATCACCGAGGGGCACCATGGGCTCACGCATCATCAGGGCGACAAGGAAAAAATCGAGAAGGTCGCGCAAATCAACGAGTACCACATCAAGCAGTTCGTCTATCTGCTCGACAAGCTCAAGGCGACGCCCGACGGCGACGGGACGCTGCTCGATCATTCGATGATCGTCTACGGCAGCGCGCTGGCCGATGGCAACGCGCATCAGCACAACAACCTTCCGACCGTACTGGCGGGCCGCGCCAACGGCACGCTTCGTCCGGGACGGCATGTCCGCTATGCCGACGAAACGCCGATCACCAACCTGTACCTGTCGATGCTCGATCGAATGGGCGTGCCGGTCGAGCAGATCGGAGACAGCAACGGCCGCCTGGAGGGACTCTCCGATCTGTGACGCCTAAATCAGCGGCTCGTTCCCTGCCTCAGGAAAACCCGCTGCGCGCCCGATATCGCGTGCAGGTGCTCGATCGGTCGTTCTCCATTCTCGACGCGCTGGCTGCAGCAACCGAGGAGCTCACCCCCACAGAGCTCGCCAGCAGCCTGAAGCTGCACAAGAGCACGATTCACAGGCTCCTGGTGGTCCTCGAAAGTCAACGCTTCATCCGCCGGACGCCCGACGGGAAGTACGGTCTCGGCACGAAGCTGATCGAGATGGGCAGCCGCGCGATGGAGCAGCTCGATCTCGGCGAGCACGCGCTCCCCTTCCTGCGCCGCCTCGTCGAGGAGACCGGTGAGACGGCGCACATCTCGGTCCTGAGCGGAACCGAGATGATGTCGATCGCCAATGTTTCCGGACGCTGGACGTTGAGAACCCCGTCGACCGTCGGGCGCCGGACGCAGATCTACTGCACCGCAGTGGGCAAGGCGTTCCTCGCCTTCTTGCCCGAGGAGCGCCTCGACGCGCTGGTGCGGCGGGTACAGTTCAGAGCGAACACCCGCAGGACGATCACCAGCTCCCCGGCTCTGAGAGCCGAGCTCGCGCGCATCCGGCGCCGCGGCTTTGCCGTGGACAACGAGGAAGTCGAAGAAGGGCTGCGTTGTATCGGGGCTCCTGTCCGCGATTTCACCGGCGAAGTCGTCGCCTCTATCAGCATCGCCGGACCCGTCTTCCGCATTCAGAAGGGACGAATCGCCGAGTTGTCGCGTGCGGTCATGAGGGCGGCTCACGACCTGTCTGTCGACCTCGGCTACTCCAGCGTCGCACCTGGACGAAAGAGAGCAGTCTCATAGCCTTGAACCGGCGGGAATTCATCGGTCAGGCCGTCGCGCTGACCGCGGGCTCGTCTCTGGCGGCACAGGAGCCCGGCGCCGGTCTTTGGGGCGGACCGGTGCTGGATATCCACCTGCATCTGCGACAAAACGTCTTTCACAAGATCGTCTGGGCCAACGGCCACAAAGTCATCCACTTGTGAAACCTCACTGTTTCGCTATCGCGAGGCCGGCGCGTCCTACTTCCTCCACCACCGTCATGTAGCGTCTGACCGAGTCTGCGCCCGTCAGGAACGGATGCGCCTCGCCCGGCTTGCGCGTCGCGAGCCTGGCGATCTTCGCGACCGCGTCGTCGAACTCGCTATGGTTCGAGATCATGCCCGCGACGCCCAGCTTGGCCAACAACGCGCGGTACTGAACCGCGGAATCGACGTAGGCCTGGAGGCTTGCCCGGGGTGTCGCACGACTGAGCGCGGTTCCGCCCCATGTGGCGATCAGGAGCGGCCGTCCGTTGTCTTTCACAGGAATGACGAGCGACAGCGTGCCGGCGGTGTGTCCCGGCGTGAGGTAGGCGGTCACCGTCGTATCCCCTAGGGTGATCTTCTGCCCGTTGGTCGCGACGATGTCTTTTTTGGGCGGAGGGATGGTCTGGTTGCCCGCCACCAGATCCCAATCGGGCCCGCCCATCACGACACGCGGGCCGAACTCGTCCTGCAGCAACTTCGCGCCGCCATGATGGTCGCCGTGCCCGTGGCTGACGATCAGGTACTTCATTGTTGCGGGATTCAGGCCGATCTTCCGGAGGCCGTCGATCTGCTCATCCCTGGCGGCGTAGGCGTACAGCGAGTCGATCATGATGAGCCCGTCAGAAGTCTGAAGAGCCCACGCGTTGTGGACTTTCGTCCCGATGAAGTAGAGGTTGTCGAAGACCCTGGCTGGTTGGTGGTACCAGGAATCCCGCGGCGGCGGTGCCTGAGCCGCGCCACCGCCACCCCCTCGACCCTGCCCTCGCGCGGGTGGAGTCGTTTCGCTGCAGATATCGACAAAACGGGCGTAGAGGTTCGCGTGCTCGGCGCCGGCCGCGGCTTTGGCTGCAGCGCAATGCGACTTAGCGGCGTGTTCGCGGCCGACTGTCCGACCGTGAACTGCCGGTCCGGACACGAAGAGACGCAAGGAGCACTGCGGGCAGGCGTCTCGATCATGGGACCTCCTCTACCGCTGCTATGGCCTGGATGGCACCGGATGATACCGCGATCGGCTTGCCGGCACGGACTAGAATGACCTGCCCGATTGGTCCGGCCTTCCGCTCAGGCTGCACGTATGGAAACGATCGTCAATCGCCGCTTCGGCCTCGTGCAGGCGACGGCGCTCAACATGAACAACATGATCGGGATCGGTCCGTTCATCACGATCCCGCTGCTCATGACCGCGCTGGGGGGGCCGCAGGCCATGCTCGGCTGGATCGTCGCGCTCGTCATCGTGCTCTGCGACGGCATGGTGTGGAGCGAGCTGGGCGCCGCGATGCCTGCGTCGGGCGGATCGTTCGGCTACCTGCGCGAAGCGTACGGCCGCGAGACGTACGGCCGCCTGATGGCGTTTCTCTTCGTCTGGCAGTTCATCCTCAGCGGCCCGCTCGAGATCGCGTCGGGCTACATCGGGTTTGCGAACTATCTGGGCTACATCTGGACCGGACTCACCCCGCGGGGGCTCTTCGCCGTCTGTGTGGCCGTCGGGGTCGTCAACATCCTGCTGTTGTACCGCCGCATCGGATCGATCGCGAAGATTACCGTGACGCTGTGGGCAGGGACGCTGCTCACGACGATTGCGGTGGTCGTGAGCGGAATTCTGCATTTCGACTCGCGTGTGGCCTTTGATTTTCCGCCGGATGCGTTCTCGTTCTCGCTCGGCTTTCTGTTCGGCCTCGGCGCCGCCTCGCGGGTGGCCGTCTACGACTACCTCGGCTACTACGACGTGTGCTACATCGGCGACGAGGTGAAGGATCCGGGCCGCGTCATCCCGCGATCGATCGCGATCAGCACCGTGGCGGTGGCGGCTCTCTACCTGGTCATGAACCTTTCGATCATCGGCGTCGTTTCATGGCGAGAGGTGGTCCCTGCGGACACCAGCCCACACGCGCAGTTCGTGGTCTCGATCTTCATGGAACGGATCTACGGTTCCACCATTGCGAGCGTTTTCACTTTGATGATTCTCTGGACCGCCTTCGGATCGGTCTTCGCGATCCTTCTGGGTTATTCGCGGATCCCCTACGCCGCGGCACGCGATGGCTACTTCTTCAAGGTCTTTGCGCGTCTTCATCCCACCCAGGGGTTTCCGCACGTGTCGTTGCTCGTGCTTGGTGCGGTTTCGATCGTCAGCAGTCTCTTTTCCCTGAGCCTGGTCATCGATGCGCTGATCGCCACGCGAATCCTGGTGCAGTTCATCGGTCAGATCGGCGGCGTCGTGCTGCTTCGGCGGCGCAATCCGGCGATGCGGCGACCGTTTCGTATGTGGCTGTATCCAGTGCCGGCCGCGATCGCATTTCTCGGGTGGCTGTTCATCTTCAGTACGACGTCGGTCCACGTTATCCTTTTCGGGCTCGGACTTCTCGCCCTCGGTGTCGTGAGTTTTCTGATATGGTCGCTTCGACTGCGGCAGTGGCCGTTTCGGGCTCCAGTGAGTGAATCGTGGACGTAAGAGCATGGAGGACGGTATGAAGCGTCGAACATTCCTGAACCTGGTCCCATTGACTGCGGGCGGCATGATCGCGACTGCCATCGACGCCGATTCAAGTGGGGCTGCTTACGCGCAGGCGCCTTTTTCGGACGAGAAGAGCAAGCTGAAAATCACCGGCGTGCGGCTGGTGCAAACGAGGCCGCAGCAAGCCGGTGCCCACCTACACGCCCACGCCTGGCTCCTGGTCCACGGGCGGCGTGGAAGTCGCCAATCCCATGTCCATCTATCCCGAATACAAGGCCACGCGATCGCTGTTTCAGCCCGATCCGGGCAAAGTGCCCGGCGCCACCGTCGAGATCAGCACCGACAAGGGAATCAAAGGGCTACGGAAGCGGCGGGCCTGGCGCGGGTTATGTCATCGAGCAGCATCTCACAAAGCTGCTGATGAACGAGGATCCGTTCAACGTCGAGCGCCTCTGGGACATCATGTGGCGATCGACCATGTCGTACGGGCGCATGGGTCTGGTGATCAACGCGATCAGCGCCGTCGATCTGGCGTTGTGGGACATCGTGGGAAAAGCGCTCAACATGCCCGTCTACAAGCTGCTGGGCGGCGAAACCAAGCCGCGGCTTCCCGCTTACTGCACGGGTAACGATATCGAGCAGCACGTCGAGTTCGGATACAAGCGGCTGAAGCTGGCGATTCCGCACGGTCCTGCCGATGGGCGCGAGGGCATGCGCAAGAACGTCGAGCTCGTCGAGCGGGCGCGCAAGGCGCTGGGGCCCGATGGCGACATCATGCTCGACTGCTGGATGGCCTGGACCGAACGTTACACGATCGAGATCGCCGAAATGATGGAGCCGTATCGGGTGTACTGGATGGAGGAATGCCTGCAGCCGCACGACTATGAAGGGTTCGGGCGGCTTGCGGCTCAAATCACGAGCACCCGCATCGTCACGGGCGAACACGAATACACGCGATACGGCTTCCGTCAGCTCCTCGACAACGGTCTGAGAACGATCTGGCAACCGGACATCCATTGGTGCGGCGGTCTTACCGAAATGCGGCGCATCGCGGCGCTCGCCGCGGCGTACGATATTTCCGTGATCCCGCACAGCGGTGGCGGCAGAGATGGCGTCCACTTCATCATGGCCACGCCGAACAGTCCATGGGCGGAATTGTTCATGCCGGCCTCCGGCGGACCCAAGGAGGTCTACGACCGTTACGAAGAGGACAACATGATCACGCGAGGACCCGAGGGCATCTACGTTCGGCCTTCGGATCGACCAGGGTTCGGCTGGGATTTTGTCGTCAGTTAACGGATTAGTTCGTCAGTTCGCAGGTTCGACGTTCGCCAGTTCGAACCCACGAACCCACGAACCGACGAACCGACGAATTGACGACCTCTACGAACCGCCACCAGCTACCGGCTGCCTAGCGGCAACGCGAAGGCGACGTAGCCCGCTTGCGGACTGCGGGCTTCGTTCACTGGCTCAGTACCGGGGATCCGGTGACCGCCGCCGGTGTTGATCCTCGACGAGGCGGGAACCACGAGAAATTGGCGGCCGTTCGCCTCGTACATCGCCGGCAACCCTTCCGAGCCGGCTGGCAGTGTCGGCGGTCCAGAGCACCTTGCCGGTTTCTTCGTCGTGCGCGCGAACCTTGCCGTCGGTCGTCGCGATAAACAGCAGCCCGGTCGACGTCACGATCATTCCGTGGCGCTCGGCCATGAATACGCCGGCATCTTTGGCGCCTTCTTTGACCGCCCTCGCATCTTCACCGAGCGGCACGCGCCATTTGATTGTTCCGCGGTTCAAGTCGATACGCCACGATCGCCGACCAGGGCGGACCGATGACGTAAGGCTGATCCGGATACAGCCCCCAGTCGGTGTAGTAACGATTCGGCGGCGCGTCGACTCCCGCAGGATAGGGAGGACCGCCGAGCGGGGTGTAGCGACCCGCAACCTGGCGGACTGTGAGTCCACCCGGCGCTCCTCCGGACGCGACGACTGGCCCGGCAGAAGGTCGAGGCTCGACCTCGCTGGCGCCGGCCGACTCCGGTGTTCCATCCGGTGCCGCGAGAAACGCATAGAGCGCGTTCAACGCTGTGTCATCCAGGTCGGGGAATGCGGGCATCTTTCCTTTGCCGGCGAGACGGTCACCTGGCGGAACGCATCGAACGCGATCCGGTTCGCGCCGGCGAGCGGCGGAGGTCCTCCTGCCGAGCCAGCGCCATTGACGCCATGACACGACTGGCATCGGTCTTCGTAGATCGCGCGTCCCTGCTTCGGCTGAGGCGGCCCGACTTGCGCGCCGCGCGGCGAGGGGATCTTCGAGGCTCAGTTTGTAAATGGTCGGCCAGTCCTGCGTGGTGAGATACACCAATCCCTTTGCAGGATTGGCGGCCTGCGTTCCCCAGTTCGATCCTCCGCGCGCGCCCGGCAGCGAGAGCGTTTCCTCGAGGCCCGGTGGAGTAAACAGCCCTTCGTTGCGCATCTTCGAGATTCTGCTCCTTCCATGCTGCGCGTTCTTCGGCCGTCAGGATGAACGGATTCACATCGTCGGCGGTCATGCTCTGCCGGGCGAACGGCGGCGGGACAGTCGGGTAAGGCTGCGTCGGCCATGCCTGCTCGCCCGGCATGTCACTCTTCGGAACGGGCCGCTCTTCGATGGGCCACAGCGGTTTGCCTGTCACGCGATCGAACACGAACAGGAATCCCTGCTTGGTGGACTGCGACACCGCATCAATCAGCTTTCCGCCATGCCGGACCGTGATCAGCTGCGGCGCTGCTGTGATGTCGTAATCCCACAGGTCGTGGTGGACCATCTGGAAATGCCACAACCGTTTTCCGGTGCGGGCATCGAGCGCCAGCAGACAATTCGCGAACAGGTTGCTCCCGATTCGATCGGCGCCGTAGTAGTCGTAGGTCGGCGAGCCGGTGGGGAAGTACGCGATGCCCCGTTTCTCATCGACAGTAATCTCGCCCCACGTGTTGGCGCCGCCCGAATACCTCCACGCATCTTTCGGCCAGGTGTCGTACCCGAACTCGCCGGGATGCGGAATGGTGTGAAAGGTCCACACGAGCTTGCCGGTGACGACGTTGTAGGCGCGGATGTGCCCGGGAGGCGACAGATACGCTTCGCCGGTTGCCGACCCGAGCATGATCAGGTCTTCAAAGACGCGTCCCGGGGATTCGGGCTGAATGCGAGTGATGGTATTGGGATCGCGGCCGAGGCCTTCCCTCAAATCGACGAGCCCGTTGTTGCCGAAGGTCAGAATCGATTTTCCGGTTCGGGCGTCGATTTCCTGGAGATGGTTGTTGATCGTGAAGATGAGCCGTCGATCTTTCCGATCCTTGCTCTCCCAATACGCGATGCCGCGGCTCGTCAGGCCCGGAAGGTTCTCGTGGATCCAGATTTCCTTTCCGGTCGCGGCGTCGAGCGCGACGAGCGAGCTGTTTCTCGCCAGCACGTACATCACGTTGTCGACCACGATCGGATTGAAGATGTAAGAACGATTGTCGCCAGTGGGATAGATCCAGGCGACCTCGAGCTGGCTCACATTGGACTTGTTGATCTGATTCAGGGCGACGAAGTGGGACGAATCGGGCCCGCCGCCGTAATCCCTCCAGGTTTTGTGGTCCTGCTGGCCGCTTGCGGCCTGGACCGCCAGAGCGATCGAAACCGAAGCCACCCATAACGTGTTCTTCATCGCGGCACCATAATATAAGACTGATGCTTGTCTGGTGCTCCGGACGGAGATCGTAACCGCTTACGGACAGCGTAATCGATAACTGCCCTCTCGGTTGGAATTTGGCTAGAATCTCGGGTAACTCAACCGAGCGCGCGCGTGGTACGCGTGTTGCTGGTTCGGAGGTGACACTCGTGCCATCTGCGTCTTCCTTTGCCGTGCCGGCAGCTCTCTTCCTGCTCGTTTTCACCACATCCGGACCGATCTCCGCACGGCGTCAGGAACCCGCCGCGGGAGAACCGAAAACGTTCGAGGTTGTCGCGAAACGGTTTGCGTTCGAGCCCGCCACCATCGAAGTGATTGAAGGGGACCGGGTTCGCCTGGTTGTCCGCTCGGCCGACGGCCCGCACGGCGTCGAGATCAAGCAGTTCAAGGTCAAGAAAGCGGTCCCTCGAGCGAAACCAGGCGATTCGCCGGTCATCATCGAGTTTGTCGCGTCCACGCCGGGCAGCTTTCCGATTCTCTGCTCCGAATATTGCGGCAAAGGGCACGAGGACATGACCGGCACGCTCGTGGTTCAAGCAAAACCTAAAGAAGGAGCCCCATGAAGCGATTCTGTTATGGCGCCGCCGCCATGCTTGTCGTGCTGGCGAGTGCGAGCTGCGACGAGGAGCTGAGCAGCATCACCGGACCGACGCCGAATCTGACGCCAACTCTGAGCAGCATTCAGCGCGAAATCTTCAACGTCACTGACTCCAGCGGCCGGCTCATGTGTATCGGGTGCCACACCGATCAGGGCCGCGCCGCCGAACGAGCAACCTCGTGCTGCTCGAGGGGCGCTCCCACCAGCAGCTCGTCAGCCGTGCGAGCACCGGGCGAGCCGGGCGCCACGCTGGTCATCCCCGGCGACCCGGACAACAGCTACCTCGTCAAGAAGCTCGAGGGATCTGCCGATATCGCCGGCCAGCGCATGCCTCGCGGCAACGGCCCGTTCTTGATTGAAGGGCAGATGACGGTCATTCGGAAGTGGATCCAGGACGGCGCCCAAAACAACTGAGGTGACTGTGAAACCGAGACTACGACGCGCGTTCGCCATCTTCGCTCTGATTCTGGCCGTCGCGGTGCCCGTGCCGCGCAGGCCCGCACCGCAGGACGATCCGGATCTGGACATCAGCTTCGCCCAGCCCGACTTCACCCTGGTGGCGCTGCCGACGACGCTGCGCGTGCCGCGGCACAAAAGCGCCTTCCGCGTGACGCACCGGTTCACGCGCCCGCTTGGTGATGGCGACTTCGGAAGTCTTGCTCGAAGACTTGTTCGGTCTGGACAGCGGCGCGCAAATCGGGCTGGAGTTTCGCTTCGGACTTTTCAGAGGCACGCAGGTCGGCATCCATCGGACCTCGGATCGGACGATCGAGTTCTTCGGGCAGCACCAGATCAAGGCGCAGACCGAGTCGTTTCCGTTTACGATCGACGCGCTGGCCAGCATCGACGGCACCAACAACTTCCGCGACAGCTACACGCCCGCGCTCGGAGCGGTGATTTCCACGACCTTCGCCGAGCATGTGGCCTTCTACGCGCACCCGCTGTGGGTGAACAACGCGAATCTCCAGCCGTCTGAGGTGGTCGATCACAACGACTCGTTCTTCATCGGCCTCGGAACCCGTCTTCGCATACGCCCGACGGTCTACCTGGTTCTTGAAGGCGCCCCGCGCGTGTCGGGCGACGATCCGGGTGTGACTCAGATTGGGTTCGGCCTGGAAAAGCGATCGGGCGGGCACATGTTTCAATTGACGTTCACCAACGGATTCGGCACGACGATGGGCCAGATCGCCCGCGGCGCGAGCAACAACGACGACTGGTACATCGGGTTCAGCATTTCCCGCAAATTTTATTGAAGCGCATCTACACGTTCGGTTTCGTCTGCTCACGTGCTTTGACACGCGGCCTGCTTTGACCTCACCATAGGTCCTTCCATCGACGAGCGACGATGGACGATGGACGATGGACGATGATGACCAAATCAACGGCGGTCGCCTGCTTGCTTGCCACCACCCTCTGGTCCGGCCGCGCTTCGGAGCGTGGCATCTTCGTCGCTGGCGGACGCGCCAAATACGACCGCCGCGAGACAAGCCGATGCCCCCGCGCGGATTGATGGCGATGTTGCGCGCGGCGCAGGCGCTGTTCGCAGTCGAAAGGCGCGTGCCTGGGCTGCCATCGCGTCGGGACACGCGGCTCGCGTTTCGGACCGGATCTCTCCGATATCGGCGCGCGCGCGGGAATCGCGTCTTCAGGGCGCGGTGGCCGCGGCCCACAGACCGCCGCGGGCGAGCCGGGAATTGGCGGCGCCTCGACCCTGCCGCTCCCGGGCGCGCCCGGACAGAGTTGGAGCGTGCGCTACTCGACCCCGGCGCGGATATCCTGCCCTCGAACCGCACGGTCAGGCTGGTGACCCGTGACGGCGAACCGATCACCGCGCGCGTTCTCAACCAGGACACGTTCAGTCTGCAGCTGATCGATACCAAGGAACGCGTCTTTTCCATCCCGAAGTCTGAATTGCGCGAGTTCGCCTGGATCAAGAGCTCGTCCAATGCCGTCCTATCGCGGCAAGCTCACGCCTGAGGAGATCGCCGACCTCATCGCCTATCTGCTCTCGCTGAAAGGAATCAACAAATGAGCGCTCGTCATTTCGTGGTGCTCGCGCTCCTGGCCGGCGCGCTGACGGCTCATGTGTCGGCGCAGGTGACCTTCGAACGCCTGCTCGGGGCGGTGAAGGAGCCACACAACTGGCTCACCTATGGCGGCACCTACAGCAGCCAGCGCTATACGACGCTCGATCAAATTACGCCGTCGAACGTCGCGCAGCTCGAATTGAAGTGGGTATTCCAGTCGCGGCTTCTCGATCCGTTCGAAACGACGCCGCTCGTCGTCGACGGCATTCTCTACACCGTGCAGGGGAACGACGTCGTCGCGCTTGACGCGGCCACCGGTCAACGCTTCTGGATGTACCGCCACCAGCCGACACCCGGCGCGGTGTCGTGCTGCGGGCTCATCAGCCGCGGAGTGGCTATCCTGAACGAAACGATCTTCCTCGGCGCGGGCGACGCCCGTCTGGTGGCGCTTGACGCGAAGACCGGCAAACCTCTTTGGGACGTGACGCTCGCCAAAGCATCGGCCGGCTATTCGATCAAGCACGCGCCGCTCGTCATCAAGGACAAGGTGATCGTCGGCATGCACGGCGGCGAGTACGGGATTCGCGGGTTCATCGGGGCATACGAGGCGGCGACCGGCAAGGAAGTCTGGCGCTTCAATACCGTCGCAGGGCCGGGCGAGCCTGGTGGCGACACCTGGGGTGGCGACTCGTGGATGCGGGGAGGCGCGTCTGTCTGGGTGACGGGGTCCTACGATCCGGAGTCCAACCTCACTTATTGGGGGATCGGCAATCCCGGGCCCGACTACAACGGCGACGTTCGGCCGGGAGACAACCTTTACAGTTGTTCGGTCGTGGCTCTCGACGCGGATACAGGCCGGCTGAAATGGTATTACCAGTTCAACCCGCACAACGAGTTCGACTGGGATGCCGTGCAGATTCCCCTCCTCGCCGAAATACCGTGGCAGGGCAAACCTCGAAAAGTGATTCTGACGGCCCAGAGGAATGGCTTTTTCTACGTGCTCGACCGGTTGACGGGCGAGTTCCTCATGGGAAAGCCGTTCGTCAGACAGAACTGGAACGCGGGGTTCGACGGCGGCCGGCCGGTCATGACGCCCAATGCGCTCTCGAGCACGGGAGGGCACGCTCATCTATCCCGGCAACCAGGGCGGCACGAACTGGTTCAGTCCGTCATTCAGCCCGCGCACGGGACTCTTCTACGTCAACGCGTGGGAAAACACAGCGACCATCTTTGCGAAGCGCGACGTCGAGTTTCTGGAAGGCCGCTTCTATACGGGCGGAGCCAACCGCGGGCGTCGTGCCGCCGGGCATTGGCTTCGGGATGCCAGGCGGGCGACAACCGTTCAACTACCGGATGGAGGAGGAGGTGTACGCCGCCGTGCGGGCGATCGATCCGCGAACGGGAGAACGGAAGTGGGAATTCAAGCTCAGCGATGCGTCCTACAGCGGAATTCTCACGACCGCGTCCGACCTGCTCTTCACGGGCGTCAGCGAAGGGTATTTCCTGGCACTGGACGCGCGCTCCGGAGCGCTGCTCTGGAAGGTTTCCCTTGGTGGCAACATCATCATGGGTCCCATGAGCTACGCGGTGAAGCGGGAAGCAGTATGTTGCGGTAGCGGCGGGAAACTCATTGTCTATTTTTGGCTTGCGCTGACGCTACATCTTCTGCCACTCCGCCGAAAGCTTCTCGAGCAGCTGTATCGGCGCGTCTCCATCGTGTACAACGACTCGATAGCGCAGACGCATCGTATGCCCGCCGGCGATCGAAATCGGCCCACCCGCGGTGATCACCGGGTTGAGCATCCAGAGATGGCTCGAGTTGTGCCAGGTCGTATAAGGGTTGCTCGGATGATCGATCACGGCGAAGCCGACGATCTTGCCGGACGCTTTCAGCCGGATGCTGAAGTCGTACCAAGGCTCAGGAGGCCAGTTCAGATCCGGTAGCGAGTAGTGTGCGTCGGGCAGGTCGAGCCTGCCCTTCGCGCTCGAGAACCAGGATTCTCCATCTTTTCGGCCCTGGACATCGAAGCCCCCGAACGACGCCCGGTTCAGCACGTACTCAACCGTCGGTGTGAGGCGATATTCGAGATCGAGCACGTAGACGCCGTCCCGCTCTGTCACGCTGGCGGTGTTCACCTCGTCGAGCATCTTGCGGCTGCGAACCGTCCAGTCGTTGCGAATCTCGATGGCCGCGTGCGCGGCATCGGCGCGTACCAGCTTGACGTCGCGGGTCTCGACCACGCGATCCTCGCGGGTGGCAAACGATCCCCAGCCCCAGAAATCTGCCTTGGTGATATTCAGCGCGCGGAGAGGCTTGTTCGGTCCGTAGTTGTCGAGGTTGACCGGCGACCGGAATTCGGAGTCGTGCCAGCCAAAGAA
Source organism: Vicinamibacterales bacterium (assembly GCA_963775345.1). Taxonomy (GTDB): domain Bacteria; phylum Acidobacteriota; class Vicinamibacteria; order Vicinamibacterales; family JAMQPK01; genus JAMQPK01. Next base: position 158,879 of record CAVZIS010000009.1, on the reverse strand, counting down.
GATCCCGCGATGATGCGGATGATCGTCGGGCGCCAGAGCAGTGACAGTCTCCCCGGTTGGCGTGTTCACGGGATGAAAACACGCCGACGCTCGGCGATGTGAGCTTGCTGCCGTCCGGTTTCTTCGTCAGATACTCCAGGACGACGCGGCCGTCCGGTGTCTTGAGCTGCATGCCGAACGCGGTGGCCGCGAGCGTGTACGCCGACCCGGGACGCGCCTGACCGGCGAGCAGAACCCCGCCGAGCACGCACACGAGAACCCCACAGAAGAACGTCGCCGATATCCGCCTCACGATGGTCATCGCTGTGCCCCTTTCGTGGTCCGCGGCTTGCCCCAGAAAATGAACGTCCCGGTCTTTGTGGCCGTCACGATGTCGACAACCGAGTCCTTGTTGAGATCCGACGGCGAGCGCGTCGGAACCGACGCCGGAGCGATTGTGAACGAGCTCGGGGACGAACTCCGCTCCGCCCGGCGCCTTTGAGTTCCGAACCGTCTTGTACACGTAAAGAACGGCCGGCCCGTACGGATCGGGATCGAGAAAATCGTCCCTGTGCGCCCAATAGCGCTTGCCGACGATGAAATCCGGAATGCGGTCGCCATCGATGTCGGCGAACGTCGATCCGTGCGGCTGAGAGAACGTGACGCCACCGGCGTTCTTCGTCGAGAAGTCGTCCATGATCATGTGCTGAACGAACGAGATCGTTCCCGGACGCGTCGCGTTTCTGCTCGTACCACGCGAGCCCCCAGCCATGCGCCGAGAGCGAAGTGACGACGTCGTTGAGGCCGTCTCCGTTCGCGTCATACACCGCCATCACGCTCCCACCCACGACATTTCGCGTGTAGCGGGCAAACGCCTCAGGATGATAGGCCCATCGTCGATCGTCCATCGTCGATCGCCCATCGTCGGTTGTTCCCACCAGCCGTATGCGTTGACGATGTCCATGCGCTTGTCGCCGTTGATGTCGCCGACGCCGATGCCGTGGGCGACCGTGTATCCGGGCTCTGAAACGGAACGTCACGATCCAGGGCCCGGTCGGGTTTGCCGGATCCGGCTTGGCATAGCGAAGCGCTCCTTCGGCGGCGTACACGAGTTCCGGCTTGCCGTCGCCGTCGACGTCCCTCAGCACCGCGATTTCGCTCTGGAACGTGGGAACGACCCGGTGTCTGTCCCAGCGCCGCGGTTCGCCCTTCGGGTTGACGTACAGCCACACGCCGACGACGCCCCGTCTCCGGAACCCGATTACTTGGCGAGAAGCTCGCGGTGATCACGTCATCCCATCCGTCGCCGGTGAAATCCGCCGCGAATTGCATCCAGGTGTCGAACGAGTACTCGGTACCGGGGTTCGAGACATAACCGAGGAAGATCTCACGCCGTTTTGAGTAGTCCGGTCCCAGATAGTAGTAGGGACCGGCCACCACATCGAGCACGCCGTCGTGGTTGAAGTCACCCGCGGCTGCGCCCCACGAGTAGTAAAAGTCGTCGATCTTCTGCATCCGGAAATTGTTCGAGACCTGCTCGGCCGCGATTTCGTGCAGGCCCAGGTCCTTGTAGGCGACGTCCTTGAAGCGCACCTCGCCGGTTCCGCCCACGTACAGCGCGAGCGGGCCAAACTTCCCGGCGTCATCCTCGGCCACGGCTCCGAGTTCGCCGCCCTCGTTCAGAAACGCACGGATGATGTTCGCGTCCAGAAGCAGCTCGACAGTGTTCCATTCGTTCGGGCGCAGGTCACCGGAAGGGCGCGGGATCGGCAGATTGACGGCCGGCGCGGCGCCACGTGCGGCACCGCCGCCGCGGCCGCCCGCTCCGCGAGCCGGAGCGTTGGGATCGACCGGAGGCGCAATTCGCATCTGCCCGCCGCCACGCCGCAGCGGCTCCCGCTGAAGCTCCTTGCCCTCGGCGTCGAGTGTGACGCGATAGCCCGCGACCTCTTCGCCCGCCAGAGCGAAGTAGATGCCTTTCATTCCTTGCGGTGTTTTTTCGGCGCGCAGCAGGACGCCCGTCTTGCAGCCGCCGGTGCAGCGGAACGACGCGTAGAACCCGACATCCTGATAGGAACGGTCGAGCACGAGCCAACCACCGCTTCCACCCGGCTTCGGCGTACCGACGATCTCGCCGTTTTGCGCCTTCCAGTCGGCCTGTCCCAAGCGCATGCCATCCGTTCAGGCTCGAACCCGTGACCGTGGCGTCCGGGCGGAAGCTCGGACCAACAGCAAGAACCGGCGCGAGCCACAGCAGCCCGGCCAAGACAGTCAGCCCGTACCTGCGTTTCATAGGCGTCACTCCCTCCGTCCACAAACGAACAATCATGATCCGCGGCATGGCGCGCCGGGGTTACTTTGCCCTTACACGGCGCCTCATCGGCGGTGGCTTCGCCGCCGGCCCTGTCTGCGTCTGTTCGTCTTCAAGCGAGGCGCGCAGCCAATGGCCCGGCTCCTCGATGTGCTGACGCATGGCGCGCTCGGCGGCTTCGGGATCGCGAGCGCGCAGGGCCTCGAGAACGGGAATGTGACGATCGGCGATTTCCATCATCGAGTGCCGCGAACGGGCAACGGTCAGGAGCGTGGTGTTGGCCAGGCGCATCCGTTCCCAGAACTGCCTCAACAGCCAGTTTCCGGAGCCTTCGACGATCGCCAGATGGAAGCGGAAATCGGCGTCGATCTGGGCGCGATGGTCTCCGCGCGCAGCGGCCTTGCGCATCGTGTCGATCAGTTTTTCCAGTCCGGCGAGGCCGCGCTCGTCGAGGCGCGTCGCGGCGTCCCGCGCAGCCAACCCCTCGAGCACCGCTCGAATCGGATAGACCTGCACGAGGTCTTCGGGCGACATTTGCCGGACGACGGCGCCGCGAAACGGGTGAGGAGACGATAAACCCGAACATCTCGAGGTCGCGGAGCGCTTCTCGCACGGGCGCCTGACTGACGTCGAACTGTCGCGCCACCCGGGTTTCGATGATGCGCTCGCCTGGCGTCAGCCGCCCCTCGAGAATGTCCCGCATGAGGTGGTCGCGAATTTCCTCGCGGAGCACGCGCCGCTCCAGCGACCGGCCGCGAAAGGGCTTCGCCCGCTTCATTGTTGGCTTCGTTGTCTCTGCGATTCGATCGAGGGGGCACCGTCGGCATCGTAACATGACCGCCCCTGGGCGCAGGAGATTTGCGCTTTGCGTTCATTCCGGGGACTGCTATATTGGCTGCCGCTCGCGGCAGATTATCGATAATCGAGCAGCCATGCTGCCATCCAGCGAAAGCGTGATATGGCGACGACAGCCCGTTCCAATCCCATTCTCGACTTCGGGATTGACAGAAATCGACTGAACTACCTCGGCTGCGGCCTGCAGCGTCCCGAGTGCATCCTGGCCGAGCCGGATGGCGCGCTCTGGGTCGCCGACGCGCGCGGCGGGGTCGTGCGTCTTGGCGCAGGACGGCAGCCAGAAAATCGTCACGCAGAAAATCTCCAGCCAGTTCCAGGCGGCGTCGAGCGACGCGTCGCAGATTTCTGCAAGGCACGCTGCCCAACGGCCTCGCGTTCGATCGAAACGGCGATTTGCTCGTTGCGAATTTCGGCACCGATCGCCTCGAGCTGATGCGGCGCGATGGGGCGACCCGGGTGCTGGCCGACACCATCGATGGCGTGCCGATCGGCAAAGTGAACTTCGTCCTGCGCGATTCCCGCGATCGCATCTGGATAACGGTCTCGACGAATCACCAACTGGATGCACGCGCTGCGCACCGACCTGGCCGATGGATTTCTGGCGCGCTACGAGGCGGGGACGATTCGGATCGTGGCCGACGGATTCCATTTCACGAACGAGATTCGCTTCGATGCCGCCGAAGAATGGCTGTATGTCGCCGAAACGACAGGCGGCCGTATCACGCGCGCTGAGAATCGACGACAGGGGCGCTGTTCGAGAGCGCGAGGTGTTCGGGCCCGCGAATCTGGGAAAAGGGGCGTGGCCCGACGGCATCGCGTTCGACAGCTACGGAAACCTGTGGGGCACGCTGGTGTATTCGGACAAGCTGTTCGTGCTGACGCCGCAGGGCGATCTGCGCATCCTTCTCGACGAAGGCGACCCGCAGAAGGTCGAGGCGCTGGAACAGGCATTTCTCCGGAGCGAGGTGACCGAGGACGTGTTGTTTGCGACCGGCCGTGGCGTCGCGCCCTGGATGGCGAGCGTGACGTTCGGCGGACCGGATCTGCAGACGGTGTACATCGGATCGCTGAAAGGGGAACGCATCCCTTACTTCAGAGCGCCGGTCGCCGGGCTTCCGATGGTGCATTGGAACGACCGGACGGCGACCCTCAATCGATAACGTCAGGAGCTGTGTTATGTGGAGACTGAAAGCGACGCTGATTCTGTGTGTGTTCGCGGCTGCCGCACAACTTGGTCACGCGCAGGGCGGCCGGCGCACGTGGACCGATTACGGTGGCGGGCCCGACAACGCCCGCTATTTCACGCTCGACCAGATCAACAAATCCAACCTCGATCAGCTCGCGATGGCGTGGACGTATCCGACCTCCGACAACATCTCTTATGTGTTCAACCCGATCGTCGTCGACAACGTGATGTACGTGCTGGCCCGAAACAATTCGCTGGTCGCCCTCGACGCGACGACCGGCAAGGAAATCTGGATTCACGAAGGGCTGCAGGGCATCGCTCCGCGCGGCATCAACTACTGGGAGAGCAAAGATCGCACCGATCGCCGTCTGCTGTTTCAGATGAACAGCTACCTTCAGGCGATCGATGCGCGCACGGGCAAGTCCATCACGACATTCGGCAAAGACGGGGTCGTCAATCTTCGCGACGGCCTTGGACGCGATCCGGCGACCATCGTCAAAACGCAGTCCTCGACGCCAGGAAAGGTGTTCGAGAACCTCATCATTCTTGGATCGGCCGCCGGCGAAAACTACATGGCGCCGCCAGGTGATCTTCGCGCGTTCGATGTGGTGTCGGGCGCCCTCGTATGGCAGTTCCACACGGTTCCTCACCCCGGCGAATTCGGCTACGAAACGTGGCCGAAGGATGCGTGGAAGTACATCGGCGGCGTCAATACCTGGGGCGAGATCACCGTCGATCCGGTAAGAGGGATCGCGTATTTCCCACTCGGATCTCCAACCTACGATTTCTACGGCGCCGATCGTCACGGCGCCAACCTGTTCGGTACTTCATTGCTGGCCCTGAATGCGCGGACGGGGAAACGTCTGTGGCATTTTCAGATGGTGCATCACGATCTCTGGGACTACGACAACACCGCAGCGCCGCAGCTGACGACCGTTCGAAGCAACGGCAAGACGATCGATGTCGTGGCGCAGGCGGGCAAAACCGGGTTCCTCTACGTATTCGATCGTGTCACTGGCGAGCCGCTGTGGCCGATCGAAGAGCGACCGGTCCCGCCGAGTGAAATTCCCGGTGAGCGCGCGTGGCCGACCCAGCCTTTTCCGACCGCACCGCCACCGTTCGCGCCTCAGACGTCTGACTGCGGACGACATCAATCCGTACATCCTCACCGACGAAGAGCGCGCGACGTGGAAGACGCGCATCGCCGATGCGCGCAATCAGGGGCTGTTTACGCCACCTTCCTTGCAGGACACGGTTTCGATGCCAGGCGCTCAGGGTGGAGCCAACTGGGGCTGCACCGCCAGCGATCCGTCGAAGGGGATCGTGTATGTGTTGAGCATCAACGTGCCCTCGATTTACAAGTTGAGCACCGAAGCGCCGGCTCCGGGCGGCGGCGGAAGAGCCGGCGGACCCGCGGCCGTGGCGCAGGGGCGCACGCTCTATACGCAGAAGTGCCAGACGTGCCATGGCGCCGACCTGCAGAGGCAGCGGAAACTATCCGTCGCTGGTCGACATTACGGCGCGGATGGGGCCGGAGCCGCTTCGAGAAGTCATCACGGGTGGTGGTCCGGGCATGCCGCCCAACAACGATTTGGGCCAACCCGAAATCGCGGCGCTGCTCGCGTTTCTCGGGAATCCAAACGCAGCGGGTCCGAGCGGGAGAGGCGGCGGTCCGGGCCCGGCTCAGCCTGCGCGCGGTGGTCCTGTCGTCGCGTCGGGCGGCGCAGCCGCCGGGCGGGTCGTTCCCACCGGGCCGCGCGGGAGGCATGGTCGGGCCGGATTACCCGACCGGCATCGATGTGCCAGAGGTGCGCATGTATACCGGCTACGGCATGAACGGCACGATCGTCAAGCCGCCATATTCAACCCTGACCGCCTACGATCTCAATGCCGGCACGATCAAATGGCAGGTCCCAGCCGGTGGCGACGACGCGCGCGCTGTCGCTCAGGGCGCCAAAGACACAGGGTTCATCAGCCAGAGAACGGGCATCATCACGACGTCCGCCGGCCTGTTGTTCCACGCGGGCGGAGACGGCAAGCTTCGGGTCTACGATTCCGAGACAGGCCGGATTCTGCGGACCGTTGAACAGCCCGCCGGGTCTCGTGGTATCCCTGCGATGTACGAGGTCAACGGGCGGCAGTTTTTTGTTGTGAACGCGACGTCGACGGTTGCCGCTGCCAGCGGACAAGGGTCGGCATCGCAGACGACTCGGTGACATTGACTCGGGCGTATGTCGCATATGCGCTTCCGGAGAGAACCAGCGGCGCAGCCAAGCTGACGTGATGGCACGAAGCATCCGAATGCAGCATACAGTGCGAGCAGCCGAAGGCTGCGAGGTACAGGTCGCGGGGGTGGGGCCCCGCGACAATTAAGAAAAGAAGGCTATGTATGACTCGACGGTTTGTCTGTTACTGCGCGGCTGTGACGCTCTCACTGCTGATGTTGACGTCGTCGGTCACCGGCGATATCCAAAAATTTTGCTCCCGACGTCGTCTTCAGCGGATCGAATCTGACCGGCTGGCGCACCTTGGGAAAGGCCGAATGGCGCGCTCAGAACGGCGAGATCGTCGGAACGGCCAAGTCCGGCGACGGGTGGCTGATGCTGGACCGTTCATATGAGGATGTCGCGGTCTCCGCGATGTTCCGTTGCGCTTCAGGTTGTCAAACAGGCGTGTTGCTTCGGGCTGAGAAAACGCCGGAAGGTGGAATCAAGGGGATCTTCGTGTCGCTGAACGAAGGCGATCTCGCTTCCTATCGCGTCACGCTCAATGCCGAGGGTCTTCAACTTTCCAAAGAGCGACTCCGATCGCCCGGCGGTGGCCAGTTGCGCGTGGCCCCGCCTGCTCCGTCGAGCGCGCCGGCCGCTGCAGCGCCGGCTCGAGGGGCCGGTCCGGCCGGGCCGCCGCAGATGCCGCGAGGAATCGTGTCGCCGATCGCTCGTCCCGCTGCGGGATTGCGCGCCGGCGACTGGAATGAGATCGAGCTCGTGCTGGACGCCAACATCGTGCGCGCATTCCTGAACGATGCCACGGGAATCAGCGATGGCGTCGCCGACCCGGAATACGGAGCCTACGGGCCATTTGCGTTTTACGTCGGCGGAACCGGCGAGGTTGCGGCTCAAAGATGTGTCTTACAAGGATCTGCAGCCCAGAGTCGCACAGCCAGAAGAGGTGTCGACCCGTTTTCGCATGCAGACGCTGAACGAGTTCTACTACTCGTGGGGACCCGCCGTCGCCGACTTCAATCGGGACGGAGCGCTCGACATCGTGGCCGGTTCCTACTATTACCTCGGTCCCGACTACAACGTGGCCCGACAGATCTATGTCGGCCCGACGATCGATCCGGGCTCTCAGTACTTCAATGGCCTGCAGTACGCCTACGACTTTACGGGTGACGGATGGCCCGATGTGCTGAATTCGATATTTCAGCGGCCGGCGGTCCTCTACGTGAACCCGAAAGGAGAGTCGCGCCGCTGGGATACCTACGAAGTGACCGACAGAATGTCGTGCGAGTTCATGCTGCTGAAGGATGTCGACGCCGACGGAAAACCCGAGTTCCTGTTCAAGGACAGCGAGAACACGTTCGTGTACGCGAAACCGGATCCCTCGAATCCCACGAAGCCCTGGACCAAGCACGCCATCAGTGAGAGCGGGCCGTGGGCCAACCATGGCATGGGCGTCGGTGATGTCAACGGCGACGGGCGCGTCGATTTCCTGAACGCGTATGGCTGGTGGGAGCAGCCGGATCGTCGATCGTCGATCGTCAATCGTCCATCGTCTGGGCCCGCGACCACCGACGATGGACGATCGACGATGGACGATGGACGATGGACTACCATCCGGCGGCGTTCGGCCGTTGGACTCGCTCGAGCCCTGGCGGCGCGGAAATGGCGGTGTACGACGTGAACGGCGATGGTCTCAACGATGTCGTCACCAGTCTTCAGGCGCACGGCTGGGGTCTCTCCTGGTTCGAGCAGAAAAAGGCGGCGGATGGGACGAGGTCGTTCGTCGAGCATTCGATCATGGGAGATTTCTCGACGAAGAATGCCGGTGGGGTCACCTTCTCACAACTTCACGGCGCGACCTACGCCGACGTGGACGGCGACGGTCTGCAGGACTTCATTACCGGCAAGCGCTTCTGGTCGCATCTCGACACGTTCATCGATCCGGATCCGCATGGGGCTCCGGTGCTGTATGTCTATCGGACGGTGCGCAATCCGAAGGCGCCCGGCGGGGCGGAGTTCGTGCCCGAGATGGTCCATAACCGTTCCGGGGTAGGTTCTCATGTTGCCGTGGTCGATCTGAATCGGGACGGAAGTCCCGAGATCATCACCTCGACCAAGCGAGGCACGTTTATTTTCTGGAATAGCTGGAAGGCACCGGCCAAGCGGACTGCGCGCTGATGCGTTTTCTACATCTCGCCGCGCTTGGATTTGCGGGTGCCGCGGCGCTCGGCGCTCAAACGCCGAAGCTCGCCCGAGACTGGCCTGCGCACGGGCACGACGATGGGGCGAGACGATATTCGCCGCTCAAACAGATCAACACCGACAACGTGTCGAGGCTGCAATTGGCCTGGACCTACGAAACGCCTGCCGCCGTTCCTCCATCCCCATCCCGCGGCGGAGCAGGGCAGGAAAATCAGGCAGAAAACGATCAATCCAGCGGCGGCCAGTCACCGGCCGGCAGCCGTCACGCCCGACGCCGCGGCAATCCGAATCAACGCCGCTTGTCGTCGATGGCGTGATGTACATCGCAACGGCCTACAACCGGATCGTTGCGCTCGACGCCGATACCGGGAAAGAAATCTGGGTGAAGGACATCGGGCACACGCCGTCGACGCGTGGCATCGCCTATTGGCCGGGCACGCGCGACCTGCCGGCTCAGATTCGTGTTTGGGACCTCCGACGGATCGTCGCTGCTCATCGCGTTGAACGCGAAGACCGGCGAGTACGTGCGCGGTTTCGGCGACGGAGGCAAGGTCGATCTGAGACAAGGCGTCGGCGAAAAATTTCCGAAGCTTCGCGTCGCGCTCTCGTCGCCTCCGGCCATTTACAAGCATCTCGCGATCACGGGCAATCACTCGCAGGAAAGCCCAAGCCTCGGGCCGTCCGGCGACGTGCGCGCCTGGGATCTGAGAAATGGAAAGCTCGCGTGGATCGTTTCATACGATTCCCAGGCCGGGCGAGCCGAATCATGACGCGTGGAAACACGATCAGTGGGTCGATCGCGCCGGCGCGAATGCGTGGGGATTCATCACGGTCGACCAAGAGCGCGGAATCGCGTATGTGCCGACCGGAACGCCTGCGACCGATTTCTATGGAGGCGATCGCCTCGGGTCGAATCTGTATGGCTCTTCGCTGCTTGCGCTGGATGCCGAGACAGGGAAATTGAAATGGTTTTTCAGACGACACATCACGATAACTGGGATTACGATCTCTCGGCCCCGCCCACGCTCATTGACGTCAGGCGCAATGGTCAGACGATTCCGGCCGTTGCCCAGTACACCAAACAAGGTCTCCTGTTCATCTTCGACCGCGTGACGGGCACGCCGATTTACGGCGTCGAGGAGCGCTCTGTCGTTTCCGATAATCCTCTGCCAGGAGACGAATATTCGGCCGACTCAGCCCTTTCCGGTGAAGCCGCCGCCGCTGGCGCGGATGACCTTTGCGCCCGATGAGGTCGCGACGGTGACCGCCGAACACGAGAAATACTGCCGTGGTCTGCTCGAGCTCGAAGGTGGCGTCATGACCGGCGGTCCGTACGCCCAGTATGGCCCGAAGCTGCGTGTGATCTTTCCGGGATGGACCGGAGGCGGCAACTGGAACGGGTCCGCGTTCAATCCAGGTCTCGGTTATCTCTACATGCCGACTCAGGACATCGGCATGCTCAACAAGATGATCAAGAGCACGACATACGAGAACATGTATGTTCGGAACGGGCCGGACAACGCGCCGCCGATGCTCGGAACGAACTTCTGGGATGGACGAAAGAGCTGGCCGTGCCAGCAGCCACCGTGGGGCGAGCTGCTGGCGGTGAATGTCAATACGGGCACGTCGCCTGGAGAGTTCCGCTTGGCTCGTACGAAGAGCTGGACGCGCTTGGCGTTCCGTCGACCGGCACGCTCAATCGCGGTGGTCCCATTGCGACCGCTGGCGGGCTCGTGTTTATCGCGGCATCGCAGGATGCACGGTTTCGCGCCTTTGATGCGCGAACGGGAAAGGTCCTGTGGACGACGGACCTGAGCGAAAATGGCCGCGCCGTGCCAATCACCTATCAAGGCAAGACCGGGAAACAGTATGTGGCCATCATGGCGGGCGGCGGGCGGCCGGTTGCGAGAAAAGTGGACGAGGGTCAGATCGGTGGCCGCCTTCATGTCTTTGCATTACCGTAAAACCGCGAGCGGGGGAGGAACGTTGCTCAATTACATACAAGGTTCGTGGCGGGAGTCGGCCGCGACCGAGCGAATTCCGATTATCAATCCGGCAACCGGAGAGGAGCTCGGCAGGACGCCGCTCTCGCCGGCCGCTGAGGTTGGTCAGGCTGCAGTCGCGGCGTCCCAGGCGTTTCAACCCTGGCGGCGCACGCCGGTAACCGAACGCGTCCAGTACCTCTTCAAGCTCAAAGGCCTGCTCGAAGAACATTTCGAGGAAATCTCACGGATCATCACGACCGAATGCGGCAAGACGCTGGCCGAGTCGCGCGGCGAGCTGCGGCGGGCGATCGAAAATGTCGAGGTGGCTTGCGGAACGCCGGCGCTGATTCAGGGCTACAACTCCGAGGACATCGCCGCAGGCATCGACGAGGTCATGATCCGTCAGCCGCTCGGCGTGTGCGCGATCATCTGCCCGTTCAATTTTCCCGGCATGATTCCGTTCTGGTTCCTGCCGTACGCGATCGCCTGTGGCAACACCGTCATTCTGAAACCATCGGAGCGCGTGCCGCTGACGATGCAGAGAGTGATGCAGCTGATAGACACGATCGGCCTGCCGGCTGGAGTGGTCAACCTGGTGAACGGCGGCCGGGATGTCGTGAACGCGATTCTCGATCATCCAACGATCCGATCGGTCAGCTTCGTCGGTTCCACGACTGTGGCGAAGCACGTGTACTCGCGGGCCGCGGCAGCCGGCAAGCGCGCGCAGTGTCAGGGCGGCGCCAAAAATCCTGTCGTCGTGCTGCCCGATGCCGATCTGTCTGCCGCCTCGGAGGTGATCGCCGACAGCGCGTTCGGCTGCGCCGGCCAGCGGTGCCTCGCGACATCGCTTGCGATTACCGTCGGAGAAGCCGGACGCGCCGTTTGCCGAAGCGATTCAGGAGAGGGCGCGCACCCGAGTCACCGGGTATGGCCTGGAAGATGGCGTCCAGATGGGGCCTGTCATCTCTCCCGAAAGCCGGGCGCGCATCGTGGGACTGATCGAAAAAGCCGTAGCAGAAGGAGCTGCAGCGTTGGTCGACGGGCGGAATCCGGATATTCCGAAGTATCGACGGGGCAACTTCGTCCGGCCGACGATTATCGACAGCCTGCCGTTCTCGAGCGAGCTCACGAGAACGGAGATTTTCGGACCGGTGTTGTCCATGCATCATGTAGAGACCATAGACGAGGCGATCGCTCTGGTGAACACTGGATCGTACGGCAATCAGGCGTGTGTATTCACCACAAGCGGAGCGAATGCCCGAAAGTTCCGCCACGAAGCCGAAGTCGGCAACATCGGCGTCAACATCGCGGTGGCCGCCCCGATGGCGTTCTTTCCCTTCAGCGGCGCGCGCGAAAGTTTCTTCGGCGACCTGCACGGACAGGGGCGGGACGCTGTCGAATTCTTTACGCAGGAAAAAGTCGTCATCGAACGCTGGCCGCAGCAGTGGACCCGAAAGTTCTGACTCCTCGCCGCTCGCGTGTCCGGGCTCCTGCCGCAGACCAGGAGTATTTTCTGCGTCAGGGCATCCACAAGCTGCTGGCGATCAAGGACTCGGACATCCGGCTCTTGACGCTCGAGCAGTGTCGTGACGCGGTCGACAAGAGCCTTCATGCGGGTGGTGCGTTCTCCGCGACGATTCCCCTGGTCACGCTGTTCTACGGCGGCTTCATCGAGCTCGACGTGGCGGATCCGACGCGTCCGGGGCAGGATCTCTTCGTGCTGAGCAAGGGGCACGCCGTGGCGGCGCTCGCCTCGATCTACGCCGAGCTCGGGTATTTCGATCGATCGGTTCTCGGTAACTCCCGTTCGTATGCCAGCATTCTGAACGGCCATCCCGGACCGATTCTCCCCGGAATTCAGATCGCCACCGGACCCATGGGGCAGGGCTTGTCGGTTGCGCAGGGATTTGCGATCGCCGGTCGAACCTCGCCGCGCTTCGATACCTATGTGCTGTGCGGTGACGGCGAGATGCAGGAAGGGCCGATTTGGGAAGCCGTCATGTTCGCCGGACAGAAGCATCTCGACAACCTCTGCCTGATGATCGATCGCAACAACGGCCAGCTCGATCTGGCCAATCGCATGATCTTCCCGATGCCGGACCTGGAGGCGGTATTTGCCGCCTTCAACTGGGAAGTGCAGAGTGTTGATGCGACCGAATACGACGGCCTCTATTCGGCGCTGGAGCGTTTCCGGTTCGGATCCCGGAACGGACGGCCGACCGCGATTCTTGTGTCATGCCACGAAGGGGCACGGCGCGCTCTCCGACTTTCTGAACAAGCACAAAGTCACCGTGCCGGATCGTCTGCTCGAACAGGAGATGGGGCTGCAGGCCGAGCAGCGGCAGCGATCGCGTCGAAGAGTTCACCCGCTTTCACGACAAGCTTCGCGACTATCCGGATGGCGGCCTGCTGCAGGAAACGCTGTCAGAGATCGCTCGCGATATGCGCCTCGAGATCCAGCGAACGGCGTCGGGCTCGGTTGTCATGTTGCAAACGATGGGCCCTGTCGTGACGTCCCGGGTGCCACCACGGAACAAGCGCATACGTTACGAGACCGCCGCGCTGCCGAAGCTGGATCCCGCGAAGGAATATGCCGCAGCGGATGTTGTCACGCTCGCGATGAAAGTGTTCGCGAGAGATTCGCGCGTAGTCTCGATTGATGCGGATCTGGCGACCACCAGCGGTCTCGAAGCGGGGGTGGCGGCGGTGGACCAGCGGCGCGCGCTGAATGTCGGAGTGGCCGAAGCCAACATGATGGGCATTGGCGAGGCCTTTGCCGCGCTCGGATACAACACGTGGATCAGCACGTTCTGTCCCTTCTACGACTGGAAAGTCCTTCGCCGCATCGCGGTCGGTCATCAGGAACGGATGGAGGCGATGGCCGCCGCCGATGGATGGCTGAGCGATGGCCATGGCCTCGACTTGACGATGCTCGCAACGGCAGCCAACTTCGAAACGCGAACCAACGGCGCCACGCACATGGGGAACGACGATTCGACGACCTTCGATGCGGTCGCACACCTGAAGATCATCGACGTGTCGTGTCCTCAGCAGATGCTTGCCGTCATGAAATGGGTGATGGAAGGCAATCGCGGACTGGTGTACGTGCGTGTGATGCGAACACCCTCGGCTGTCCTGTACGGTCCAGACTACGAGTTCGAGTTCGGCAAGGGGTCGTTTGTCCACGGCACTGTCGACAGCGACGTGATTGTCGTCACCAGCGGACGGGGAGTACACGAGGCGATAGCCGCAGCGCGCGACTGCGAGGGGCGAGGCATCCGGACTGCCGTCGTCGACATGCCCTCGATCGACGAAGATTTGCTGATCGATTTGTGCGCGACGGGCAGGGTTGTTTGCGTGGCAGAACAGAACAACGGATACATCCTCCAGAATTTGATGAAGATTCACTACCGACAGATGCTCCACAAGCGGCCGGGCATGCTCGAACGCGTGATGACCATCAACACGCTCGACCACGATGGCCGCCCTCATTTCATTCACTCAGGGACATACGAAGAGCTGATTGAGGCATTTGGCCTGACACCGCGCCACATCGCGAACTCCATTTCCAGCGCCCTGGATCGATGAGGATGCCATGACCGTGCTTGCGATACACGAAGACGACGCGGAGGAGCTCGGACTTCCCGGGCGTCACCTTCGCTGGCTTGTCTCGAACGACGCGGTGAAGGCAGACAACTGTTCTGCCTGCGTGATTCGCGTGGCTCCCGGGCGAGCGAGTACGGCCGGCCCATTCGCATCCCAATGGAGAAGAAGTGATTTACATCATCAGCGGGTCTGGACGGGTTCTGGTCAGTGGCGAAGTGCGACCGGTGCGAGAGGGAATGGCGGTCCTTTTTCCTCGAGGCGCGGTGCACATGTTGCACAACAGCGGCAGCGAAGAAATGAAGGTCGTGTGCTTCTTCGCACCGGCTACCAGCCTGGAGAACTATCAAATGCACCCAGGGGTCGATTTTCCGGAAGTGACAGAATCGGAGGCGAAGATGAGAGCGTACCTCTACGGCCTGACCATGTTTCTCGGCGTGGTGCTGACGGTGCACCTTGCGATGAACGGCAAAGTGGGTGCCGTGATCAACAATCCCCGAGTGGGCAATGCGTTTTTCTGGTGCATCGGAGCGGTGACGGCCGTTGCGATTGGGCTCAGCGGCTGGCAGGCGGGCGCCTTGAGCGGTCTCCGCCAGGTCAATCCGGTGCTGCTGACCGCCGGAGCGATGGGGGCGACGCTCGTCTTCGGAATCGCCTGGATCATTCCCCAGATCGGCGCCGGACCGATGACGATGATGCTCCTGGGAGGGCAAATCCTGAGTGGGATGGCACTGTCCCATTTCGGCTGGCTCGGTTCTCCGGTGCAGCCGGTGTCATTGATGAACATCGTCGGCGCGCTCGTCATGGTCGGCGGAATCTATCTCGCGACACGCTGATGATGTCGCGTAGATGAGCCGTAGCCGGTAGCTGGTAGTTGGCAGCCTTGGCGGAGTGGTCAGCCCTGCCAGTCCTCCCATCAAGCACTCTTCCTGCCTCAACTCAACCGTAACGGCGAACTGCGGGGTTTGAACGCGGTTGACGCGTCTTAGATCAGAAGACCGGCAATCGACCGGCACATATCGAAGGGATAAATCTATGACGAGTGTCGTTTCGGAGCGTTCGACGGCCACATCAACGCAATCCAGCCAACGCGCCAACGCGCTGGCCGATCGTCTCGAACAGGGAGCCCGCGCGCTTGCGGCGCTCGCGAGTGTCTTGACAGACGACGAATGGGGAACGGCTATTCCCGGGGACGGCCGAACGGTCGGCGTCGTCGTGCACCATGTCGCAAGCGTCTATCCTGTGGAGATCGGTCTGGCTCAGAAGCTGGCCTCAGGCAGGCCGGTGACCGGCGTCACCATGGATGACATCCATCAAATGAACGCCGCGCATGCGGAGGAGTTTGACGGTGTCACAAAAGAGGCGGCACTGGATCTGCTCCGGCGCAACAGCACGGAAGCCGCAGCCGCAATCCGCGCGCTGAGCGACGAGGAACTCGACCGGGGTCTTCCGGTATCGCTCTGTTCGGATGCTCCGCTCACGTGCCAGTTCATGCTGGAAGATCACGCGGTGCGACACAGCTATCACCATCTCGCGCGGATTCGAAAGGCGCTTGGGAGATAGCCGGTAGCTGGTAGCGGCATTCGTAGGGCGCTTACTTAAGTTGCGCCCTACCGGCTACTCGACTGTGGCCCCTGGAATGAGGGCATCCTGCGCGTCTTTGACGACGCTGACGAGAGGCCCGTGGAAGCTCTGGCCCATCGCCGGACCCGCAAGCAGCAGAGTGAGCGACAACAGCGCGGCCCAAGTCCACAGCGAATGTCGGTTCAACATGCACCTTCCTCATCCACCCACGCGTCGATTTTCGTCCCGATTTATTGCACTTTTGCGCTCGATAATCGATTGTTGTGAACCTGTCGTCGACAGTTATTTCGGCCGTTACGGCGGCAAGGAGCGGAGCCTTTCGAGTGCGCCTCCGCGAGGTACGGCTGATCCGCTTTTCGTAGAGCCGCCAATCCGAATCGACTGATCGACGTCCCTATTGACCAGCGGGATTCGCCATGATCAGCGTGCCGATGATGCGGTTCTGGCTCGTGTCGGAGAATGCGTGCGTGCCCGTCGCCAATTCTCCGCCTCCGCTCAGGATGAGATTCAGCGTCATCCTGGAGTACCGGCCTTTGCCGCGACCGGTAAACCAGCCTTCGACATGATCCTCGGGCGCGCAAGGCTCTTCGAGTGCGGGATGCGAGCCGATGCGAGCGATCAGGTCGAGCGTGCCGTTGAAGAGCACGATGTCCGGGTCCTGACGGGCGTTGATGATCCGCGCGCGTCCGGCAAAGTGGGCCAAACCGTCAGCCCGCCGAATGGTGGTCCCCTTCGCGTGCAGTCCAGTGGCCCCTATCAGCGTGCCAGTGTCGTCGCATTCCGCTTTGGCGCTGATGCGGAAGGTGACCGTCGTCTTCATCCGTTCGGTCGCCGTGCCGCGACACTTGTAGGCCAGCGCGTCGATTCCCTCGATGATGCCGTCGAACGTGCGGGCGAACCGTCGGATGCAGACATTTCCAGGCGGCAGATGCATGACGACCTCCAGATTCGACTTGCCATGAGCATGATGGCGATGTGGTATTTCTGCAACGGGTCCCAGTTCAGGACCAACCGAGGGTGGATGCGAAAAAGCGGAGCCAAGGGACTGACGCTTGACAGCGTCGCCGCGTGCTGGCACCATCCGCTAATCGATAATCGATGACAAGCCGACCCAATCCACCAGGCCGAGGCAGGCAGCCAATTCCCTTCGCGCACTGGTACATCGACGGCGGCGCGCCGAGCTCTTCACCTGCCGGATTGGAGCTGCTGTCGTATCGCCACCTCGATGGTGTCCGCGACGCAGTAGTCGCGAAACTGCGAAGCATGCTGCTGGCGGGCGCGGGAACCGAAGCCCGCCGGAGCGCACTGATGCAACTGACGCCAGAGGACGTCGGCCTCAAAGGCGAGGGACCGGAGCGGGTCCTCAATCATTTCAAGGTCAGCGTGATGTCGGAAGGGTCGGGCGTGCAGTTTTTCAGCACGACGTTCGTGCAGTGGGCGGCGCGGGAGGTCTTGCGCCGGGCCCAACCGGTGACGCTCGTGGCCCGCTTCGCTCCGCGCATGACCGAACGTTCGATGAACGAAGCGCTCAGGGGCGCGTCAACAGCCCCTGTGCTCGATCCGGAGGGTGCGCTGGTCGACGCAGACATGGGAGCCTATTACACCTGGCTGAACCAGATGCGACTGCCGGGCTCGGACAAATCGTCGTTCCTCGTCTGGTTCGAGGATCACGGCGAGGCGCTGGTCATTTCGCCTTCGGTCGCTCGCGGTGTAGAGTCACATCAACCAGTCGATCTGAATCAATTGCTCGACCAGGCGCTGGCGTAAGCCATCGCTCCGCAGCAGTCACACCAATGAGGGTTACATAGATGGTGCCCGACTACTCGAGTTTCGGTTTGAAAGACAAGATCTCCATCGTCACAGGCGCTTCCCAGGGTATCGGCAAAGCGATTGCGCTCGGACTGGCGCAGGCCGGCGCGCATGTCGTGCTCGCGAAGCATCCCGAGGGGCGACACGACGAGGTCAAGAAGGTGCAGGCCGAAATCGAAGCGATGGGCAGGAAGGCCCCCATCATTCTCGTGGATGTCGGCAACGTGGATCAGGTCCGCACGATGATTGCGTCGGCAAACGAGATGTTCGGCCGCATCGACATTCTCGTGAACAACGCCGGTTGGACGGGAACCGGGCCTGCCCTCGATGTCAGCGAAGAGGAATACGACAACACGATGGACGCGTCGGTCAAGAGCGTGTTCTTCGCGTGTCAGGCGGCAGCCAGGGTCATGATTCCGCAGGGCCGCGGAAAGATTATCAACATCGGATCGAATTTCGGCGTCATCGCCTTCAGCGGCCGTGCGGTCTACGCCGGAGCGAAAGCCGCCGTCCATCACCTGTCACGCGCGCTCTCGCTCGAGTGGGCGAAAGCGGGTGTGACCGTCAACGTGGTGGCGCCGTGCATTACCGAGACCGAATCCCGCAAGATCATTCTCGAGCGGCCCGGCTACAAGGAATGGGCCACCAGTACCATGCTGCCAATCGGTCGCTGGAATCAGCCCGAAGACCTCGTGGGCGCCGTCCTTTTCCTTTCGAGTCACTTGTCCGATATGGTCGTCGGCCATGTGCTGATGGTCGACGGCGGCTGGACGATTCACTGAGTCGGACGCCAGGCGGCGAATAACGACGTGCGGTCAGTACGAAAACACGTGCTGCTCGTGGTGGCGGTGCTGGGGCTGGCTTGGCCGGGATTGTCGTGGGCGCCCAGGCGGTGCAGCACTACGTCACGGTTTGCCAGAGCTGTCACCAGGGTGTGCATAAGCAGGTTCCTCAGGCGCAACACGCCGGAGCCCGCGCGACCTGCCTTGATTGCCACATGCCCAGGCGTCGGCGCACACCGATCTGGGAGACGTGCTGGCGGCGATGGGCCGCAGCGAGGAAGCGGCGCGTGAGTACGAGCGTGCGATCCCAACGAGCTCCGATCCGGAGGCGCGCGCAGGCCGCGATCGAGGCACTGCGGGCCCTGAAGCGCTAACTCGCTGTGTGGGGTCGCTCAAGGTAGCGCAGGACTTTAGTCCTGCATGCCGAGCGGGCTGGGCAGGTCTGAAGACCTGCGCTACCACCTACTACCGGCTACCACCTACCAGCTCCCACCTACCAGCTAGTTGGTCGTGCCTTCGGCCGACGCCAGGTAGCTTCGGCGGCTTCTCGCTTTCAGGCCGAGCCTCTTGACCCGCACCTCGAGCCGATGGACCTTGCCGTCGAGCGCGGCCGGGCTGAAGCCGAGCAGGTACTGGCTGCGGAGCTCCTGGGCGATGCGGGTGAACGAGGCGCCCAGGTCTGAGTTCTTCTTGAGATCGAAGAAGCCGCCGCCGGTTTCGTTCGCGAAGCGGTTCAGGATCGAGTCCGGCTTGCTTCTCACGAAGTTCTGCCCGTTGAAGAACTCCGTTTCAAGGCCGATTCCGTAGATCATCACCTCGCGGTCACGCGCCCGCTCCAGAGCGCGCCCAGGCCCCTGGCGGCTGCCGAAATCCGCTCCATCGGTGAACAGGAGAATCACCTTGCGGCCTTCGACCTTCTCCAGCTGATCCAGGCTTGCGTACACCGAGTCGTAAAGGCGCGTCTGGTTGCCGAAGTCGAGATGATTCAACGCGCTGATCAGGCTTTGTCGATCGCTCGTGAACCCTGATACGAACTCGATTTTGTCGTTGAATGCACCTACAGTGGCCTTGTCGGCGGGCAAGAGGCGAAGCAGAAATTGCTCGGCGCCCGCATACAGATCCTTGAGGCGGTGCGTCATGCTGATGCTGGTGTCGAGCATTACGACCACGCTGATGGGGCGCACCTCGTTGTCGAAGATCGTCAGCTCCTGGGGGCGTCCGTTGTCGAGGATCTCGAATTCGTCCCGCGCCAGATCGGTGACAAGACGGTTGTTGCCGTCGGTCACCGTGACGTAGGACGGGACGACTCGCGAGCCGGAACGGAACGTCGGCTGCTGGGCGGCCAGGCAAAGACCTATCGACAGAATGCCGACCCCGGCCACGCCAGACACGGAAGGAAGAAGACGTCGATACTGCACGCAGCCAGCTTAGCATTTTGTCGCTCGCGCCGTGCGGCCGGGACGCTTCGGCGTTACGATGAGAGCCCAGTAGGAGGATCTATCCATGAGGTTGCTGCTCGCCCTGGCAGTTGCGTTCACACTTGGCGTTCTGGTCACCATCGCCGCGGGGGTTCCCATGAGAGTCCACTATGTCCATCACGACAAAGTCTCGGCCACCATGGTCAAGGGCGGGCAAATCATCAACGACAACGGCTTGATTGTTCTCGCCAACCGCGCGGTGGCGCGCGGGGCCGAGCTGCACGGGAAAACGAACCACGTCTTCATCATCGTCGATGGGGAAGGGACCTTTGTCACTGGCGGGAGGTTGACCAATCCCAGACAGACCGCACCGGACCAGACGCGGGCGGACGGGATTGAAGGTGGCGAGACCCACCACCTGACGAGGGGCGACGTGATCACCGTTCCCGCGGGCACACCGCATTGGTGGAAAGATACGTCGGCGACAGGCTCGGTCGGCTACTATGCGGTGAACATCGAACAGTAGGCTCAGCGCAGGCCTTCAGGCCTGCCTGAAACCGGAAAGCGACACGAACATGACCAGAACTGCACGAATGGCGATTGTCCCGATTGCCGCGATGGTGACAACGCTCAGCCTCGTATTGCCGCCAGCTGGTGTGCTGACTGCTCAATCGACCCGACCGGGGCAAAGCGCGCAGCAAGTTCCTCTCGACCCGGCGCGTCTGCAGCGCATCGACCTGGCGCTACAGCAATACGTCGATGACAGCCGCATCGCCGGCGCCGTAGCGCTGGTCCTTCGAGACGGGCAGACGGTTTACGAACGCGCGTTCGGGTGGAGCGACAAGGAAGCTGGCAGGCGGATGACCGTCGATACCATCTTCCGCATCGCCTCTCAAACGAAGGCCATCACCAGTGCGGCCTGTACTCTCGCTCTTCGAAGAGGGCAAACTGGGCATCAACGATCCCACGAGCCGCTTCATCCCGGCTTTCGCCCAGACCACCGTCGTTGCGCGCGACGGCGTGGACGCCAAGTCGGTGCCTGCGGAGCGCCCGATTACCATCCGGCACCTGCTCACGCACACAGCGGGAATTTCCTACGGCACCGAGCGTAGCGTGGCCGATCGCTATGAGGCGAAGGGGCTCGGACCGGCCGCCGGCAACGGTTGGTACACCGCGGACAAGAATGAACCCGTATGCGACACGATGGAGCGGCTCGCGAGCCTTCCGTTCGTGGCACAGCCCGGCGAGGAATTTGTCTACGGCTACAACACCGACGTGCTTGGCTGCATCGTTGAGCGGGCCTCGGGGATCCCGCTCGACGAATTCATCCGAACCCGCATTACTCAGCCGCTGGGGATGAAAGACACGCGGTTCTTCCTGCCGGCCGAGGAGCGCGATCGCCTGGCGGCGGTCTATTCGAGCGGGAGCGACGGTCGCATCGTTCGCGCGCCGGAAGGGAGCAAAGGGCAGGGGCACTACATCGACGGTCCGCGCCGCAGTTTCGCGGGCGGAGCGGGATTGCTGTCGACCGCGCGCGATTACGCGAAGTTTCTGGAGATGATCCGGAATGGTGGCGCGCTGGGATCGGTCCGCATCCTCGCCCCTCGGACCGTCGCGTTGATGACGACCAACCAGGTCGGGTCGCTGCACTCGGCCACGGGTCTCGGCTTTGGCTTCGGATTCGAGACGACGGACCGGTTCGGCGCAAACGGCCTTGATTCGCAGGGAGCCTTCGGATGGGGTGGCGCGTATGGAACGTTGTATCGCGTGGATCCCCGATCGCGGGTGACCCTGGTGCTGATGATTCAGCTCATGCCGAATCGAACCGACATTCGAACGGTATTTCCGACGCTGATCTACCAGGCGCTCACCGAATCTCTGTCCCACGATCGCTGAGGCCTGAGCCCCCGGTCACTGGGCTTTCAGGAAGACGTTGCGACCCGTTGACGAGTTCGGATAGTTCCGAGACTTGACGGTGCCGCTGCTGCCGGTCGGATATCCGTGCTGCACGTTGACAGTGACATCCACGGTCATCTCGGTGCCTGCGGGATTGAGGCTTCGAACTTCGTCCACCGTTACCGCCTGCTTACTGATGTCGGTGACGAGACTGGTGATTAACTGAGATCCGTTCCAGCGGAATGATCCGATCCGCTCCCCTCCACCCGAGACCTTCGCCGCAGCGGGGAGGTATCTCACGATCTGCGTACTGTCGTCGCGCGTGGTTTCGATCGTTATCTCTTCAGGTATCTGACGAATCGTGATGGTGATTGGTCCGATCGGGGTCCCTTGGGCAGCTGCTTCGCTCCGCGTGAGGTCCATGGTCCAGGTGCCGGAAAAGTCGGGTCGGGTCTGTGCGCTCAACCCGGCGCACGCCAGAAATGCGACGCACACCGTTGACAGCGAGAGCTTCATACCGTCCTCCGTTTCGACTATGGCACAGAAACGCGCCGATCCTCCAGGATCATCTCACTTCCTTTCTCTGCGATCATATAAGCCGGTGCGTTGGTGTTGCCCGACGTGATCCTCGGCATGATCGACGCGTCGACGACCCTCAGATGTTCCACCCCCCGGACACGCAGCCGGTCGTCCACCACGGCCGCGGCGTCGCGACCCATCTTGCACGTTCCCACCGGGTGAAAGATCGTCGTCCCGAGCTCCCCGGCAGCCTTCGCAAGGTCGTCGTCGGATTCGGCATGCGGGCCGGGGCGAAACTCTTCCGGCTCGAATCGTGCCAGTGCCCTCGCGGACATGATGCGGCGAGTGAATCTCATGGCGTCGACTGCGATGCGCCGGTCTTCGGCCTCGTGCAGATAGTTGAGTTTGATCTGGGGATACGCAGCGGGATCTGGCGACGTCGCCCTGACCCACCCTCGCGATCGCGGCTGGAGATTGCAGACGCTCGGTGTAATGGCCGGAAACGTGTGAAGCGGGTCGCCGAATTTGTCGAGCGAAAGCGGCTGCACGTGCCATTCGATGTTGGCCGTCGGCTGATGGGCATCGCTTCTGGCGAAGGCGCCGAGCTGGGATGGCGGCATCGTAAGAGGCCCCGTCCTGAACAGCGCGTACTCCACGGCCATTGCGGCCTTTCCGAGCAGACTGCTCGCCCGCTCGTTCAGCGTCCTCGTATTCCTGACCTTGTACTGCATCCGAATCTGCAGATGATCGTGAAGGTTCTCGCCGACGCCGGCGAGCTCATGGACCGTGTTGATGCCGCACGCGGCGAGAGTCGCCGCCGGGCCCACGCCTGAGAGCTGCAGGATCTGCGGGGAGCCGATGCTGCCGGCAGCCAGAATCGTCTCGCCTGCCGCCCTGGCGACGCAGCGGCCGTCGCGCGGATGAGCGAACTCCACTCCGTCAGCGCGGCGGTGTCCGTCGCGGTCTTCGATCGATACACGCTCCACGAGCGCATTCGTGATCACCGTCAGATTAGAGCGGGAAAGCGCAGGACGCAGAAACGCTTTCGTTGCGCTCCACCGCACGCCGCGTTTCTGGTTCATCTGGAAGTACGCGCTCCCAAAGTTGTCGCCGCGATTGAACTCGCCGATCTTTGGAATGCCGCATTCTTCCGCGGCGTCCCGCCAGGCCTCGAGGATTTCCCACCGGACTCGCCCTTCTTCGACCCGCAGCTCGCCGCCGATGCCATGCATCTCGTCCGCGCCGTGCTGATAATCCTCGACCTTCTTGAAGAGCGGCAGCACGTCGTTCCAAGACCAGCCGGCGTTACCGAGCGACGCCCAGTGGTCGTAGTCCCCCTTCTGGCCGCGCATGTAGATCATGGCGTTGATGGAGGAGCATCCGCCCAGCACGCGGCCGCGGGCGTAATGGATGGATCGCCCGGCAAGGTGCTCGTCGGGATGGGTCTTGTAGCACCAGTCGGTGCGTGGATTGGCGATGGTGTAAAGGTAGCCGACCGGAATGTCGATCCAGAACCAGTCGTCCTGACCTCCGGCTTCCAGCAGCAACACCCGCACGGAGGGATCGGCGGACAGCCTGTTTGCCAGCACGCAACCGGCGCTGCCCGCGCCAACGATGACGTAGTCCCAGGTGCCGATGGGGCGATGCATGGGCCCGCTCATGGTAGCGCAGGACTTCAGTCCTGCATGGCGAAGCGGGCTGGGGCAGGTCTGAAGACCTGCGCTGCAGTGGTCCCGAATCAGCGGATACGCTCAACCAGCTCTGGATCAAACGCTACCGGCTACCGGCCACCAGCTACCGGCTAGCAGCTATGGCAGCGCCAGCGCCACCAACTCGGCGGGGAAGTTCTGTGCTCCGACGGCGACGGCGATGTACTGCTTGCCGTTGACCATGTAGGTCATCGGATTCCCGCACGTGCTTGCCGGCAGTTGCAACTCGTGCACAACCGCGCCGGTCATCTTGTCGTAGGCATAGAACATCGGGCCGCCCCCGCCGCCGCCTCTGAACAATCCGCATCCCTGTCCGGCGAAGGCAAGGGTTTTCGTGACGACGATGCCGCCCTCATCCGCCCGTCCGGTTTTCGGGATCGTTACCCCCTTGAGGGCGGGGTGATTCTTGATCCATTCGTAGGTGTCGCCGTTCGCCACCTGCCACACGATGTCCCCGGTCGTCATGTTGTAAGCGGTGATTCGGCCGTACGGCGGCTTGATCAGCGGAAGCCCTTGCGGCCCGATCCCCCATGGTCCCCGGCTCACACCAGGACCCAGTACCAGGGACACCCCCACCCCGTCTCCCCCCTCCGCCCGCAGCCTCGGGGTCAACGGGAGCCGGACCGGCCGCGGTCGGACCACCCGCGCGGGCAGGTCCTGCCCCTCGGCCCCCGGCCGCAGGAGCCGCACCGCGTCCGCCGCCACCTCCGCCGCCGATGAAGGTCATGTCGGAGCGATCGCCGCCCGGCTGCAAAGCGTTTATCGAGATGTTGGTGACCGACGGCACGTAGAGCATGTTCGTTTCGGGATCCCACGCAGCTCCCTGCCAGAGCGCCGCGCCCTGCGCCGCCGGAATCTGCAACGTTCCGCGCAGTCCGCCGGTGCCCGCGACAATCGGCGGTGTGTAGAGCGGTCCAATCTTGTATTCCTTCAACATCGCTCGCGCTTCGGCATTGAGCTCCGGCGTGAAGTCGATCAGATCCGCTTCACTGACACCTTGTCTGTCGTAGGGGACCGGCTTTGTCGGATGCGGCTGGGTAGGTGAATACCACTCCCCAGGAACATTGCCAGCTTCCACTTTGCGCTCTTCGATCGGCCACACCGGAGTCCCGTTCACGCGATCGAACACGAAAAGGTAGCCCCATTTGCTGACTTGCGCGACGGCACGAATCGGTTTGCCATTGACCGTCACGTTGATGAGGGTTGGCGGCGAGGCCAGGTCGTAGTCCCAGATGTCGTGATGCACGAGCTGGTGGTGCCAGACGCGCTTGCCGGTTCTCGCATCGACGCACACCAGACTGCCGGCAAACAGATTGTTGCCGGGGCGATGACCGCCGTAGTAGTCACCGGTCGCCGATTCGACAGGCAGATACACATATCCAAGTTCTTCATCGGCCGAGAATGGCGACCACACGGTCGCGTTTCCTGTATAGGACCATGAGTCATTCAGCCATGTATCGTTGCCGAACTCCCCGGGCTGCGGAATGGTGTGGAAGGTCCAGAGGCGCTTGCCGGTGCGCACGTCGAATCCGCGAATGTAACCCTTGGTGTTCTCCTTCGATCGTGGTGCTGTGCCGCTGACCATCGCTGCGCCGATGACGATGACGTTCCTGACGACAACGGCGGGCGAAGTCGAGCTGATGACGCCGTCCCCCGGCGGCGGTTGGTCGAAGTCCTGATATAGATCGATGATGCCGTTCTTGCCGAACGCCGGATCGGGGATGCCGGTCCTGGCATCCAGCGACACGAGTTGATAGCCGCGTGTAATCAGGATGATGCGTGCCTGTTTCCCGTCGGTCCAGTACTCGACGCCGCGAGAGACGCTGCGTGGCGCCCGGTCGCCGCGCTCGCCCTCGTCGAGTCGATATACCCAGAGCGTTTCGCCGGTGGCTCCGTCGATTGCCGCCACGTTCGGCCTGAAGCCGGCTGTCGTGTAGAGGACGCCTCCGATCATCAGGGGCGTCCCCTCCATATTGTTCTGGGGCCGGGGACCGAAATTGTCCGTCTTCCAGCGCCAGGCGATTCGAAGGTTCTTGACGTTGTCGCGATTGATTTGATCGAGCGGCGAATACTTGGTGCTCCCGAGGTCCGCGCCCCAGTGCGGCCATTCACCGTTTGTCGCCCCGGTCTGGGCGAAAACCAGGGCCGAGACCGCGAAGAACAGGCCGACCAGCGACAAGACCACGGATCGCTTCATCATCGAAACTCCTGTCAAGGGTGTCCTACCGGCTACAAGCTACCAGCTATTTATATCCCTGCCAGAGCCAGACGAGCGCATCGGGCAGCGTTTGAAAGACGACGTTGGCGTCGGTGTGGCGTGCGCCCTCTGCGTACACGTACTTATAAGGATAGCCCTTCGCCTTCAGCACCGCCGCCATGCGCTGATTCGCCAGCACCCAGTTCCGAAACGAGGACTCGTCGCGGTCCGCGCCGTTGTCCAACTCGCTGACATGCATCCAGATGCGGAGCGGCTTTCGTTCGGAGCCGGGGAGAAGCGTAGCGTGATACTCCCAGGCCCCCCGAGGATACTGCGCATTCACGGGCGATTGTTGATTCACGAATGTCCCCGAGTAGCTCAACACGCGCCGATACAGCTCCGGATGAAACCACGCCATCGTCAAGGCGCAAGCGGCGCCAGAGCTTCCCCCCATTGTGGCGCGACCCTCCGGGTCTTTCGTGAATCGCACCTTGTAATCGCGCTCGATGCGCGGCAGCACCTCGGTTTCGATGAACATCGTGTAGGTGTCCGAAACCGTATCGTATTCGAGCCCTCGCTGACTGCCAGGCCCGTCGCTGCCGCCGTTGTGAACGAGCACGGCGAGCATTACCGGTAATTTTTTCTGATGGATCAGGTTGTCCAGCGCCGTCGGAACCGAGTAATGGTACTTCGGATTGAATCCGTCCTGCACGACGATGAACGGGGCCGGCGTCCCGGCGACATACTGCGCCGGGATATAGACGGCCACCGATCGCTCGTAGGGCACGACCTCGCCGGGCTTATCGCGGGAAATCCCTTTGTAGATCTTGCTGTCTTCCGACTTCATCGTGAACCGATGGATGACGCCCTGCGGAGCCTTCGGGTTGGGAACGAGATCGAGGGAGTTCGAGAAAGGCGGCCGCAGGACGACCTCGCTGTCGTCGAGCATGTTCGGCGGGGGAGTGGCCGCTCCCCGGCCACGCTGGCCCTCGACACCGGTTGACCCAAAGTAAAGCGCAAGAATCGTGAGGATCGCGGTCCGCCGCCGAAGCCTTCCGCGAAGGCGGAAGCCGGACACCACGTACGTCATGCAACACCTCAACCTGCAATCGCTATCAAGGTCTGGCCGATCTGGCCGCTGTAGCGTCGAATTGTTAGGTTGCCTGGAATTATCGTCAATCCCGGTCGGCCACGCCAGCGACCCGGGCCTTGGGCGTTGGGCGCCTGGCCGGGTCCAACATTTTGGATACAGAACTCCGGTCCTGGCCGGAGAAATCCTTTGCTTTTCTCCGGAGTTCTTCTACGATCCACACTCACACATCTGGCATTCGACCCGCGTACTGCGGATCAGGACTTGAGCTGGTTCTCCCATCCTGGAGGCACCTATGAACTCTCTCCGATCTCTGGGCGGCGTGTTCGCGATTCTTCTCGTGTTTACCACTCTCTCATCTGCGCAAGGCACAGCCGACATCGTGGGACGGGTCACCGACGAGAGCGGAGGCGTGCTTCCCGCTGTGACCGTCACAGCCGAGAACATCGCCACCAAGAACGTGCGGACGACAGTCACGACCGACACTGGTGACTACGTGTTCACCCTCCTGCCGATTGGCATCTACACGGTGAGGATCGAGCTTCAAGGCTTTCAAGTGGCGAACGCAAAGGTGGAACTGGCCACCGGCGATCGCGCGCGCGTCGATGCCAGACTGCAGGTCGGGACCGTGCAGGAGAACCTCACCGTGACGGGCGAATCGCCGCTGCTGCAGACCGATTCGGCGACTGTCAGCTCGCTGATCGACCAGAAGACGGTGCAGGACGCGCCCATTCCTGGGCGGAACATCATCCGCATGGTTCAGCTCATCCCCGGGGCGAACGAAGGCGCGCTCAGCTCACTGGCCAACGGGACGCGCCCTGACGAACGGCGTCAGACCTCTTCGGTGTCGATCAACGGCGTCAACGACGTTCTGAACAATCAGATGGTTGACGGCATGGACAACAACGAACGGTCGATCGGTACGGTGGCCATCAAGCCGGCGATCGATGCGATTGCCGAGGTGCGCGTCCAGACCAACATGTACACGGCGGAGACCGGGCGCACGCTCGGCGGCGTCATCAACATCATCACCAAGTCGGGCGGCAACGAGTTTCACGGTTCCGCGTTCGAGTTCTTCCGCGATGACACGTTCGATTCGCGCCTCTTTTTCGCCAAGGGCAAGCCCGAAAACCGCCAGAACCAGTTCGGCGGCAGCCTTGGCGGGCCGATCAAGTCGAACAGGACGTTCTTCTTCGTCGACTACGATGGCTATCGGCTCACGCAGGGTGTACCGACCGTGGTGACCGTGCCGACGCTCAAGATGCGGACCGGCGATTTCTCGGAACTGCCGGTCCAGATTTACGACGCGACCACGCTTCCCCGTACTCCGTTTGCGAACAACCAGATTCCGGCGAATCGATTCGATCCGATCGCGGTCAAGTACATGCAGCTCTATCCGGTGCCGAACGGTCCCGGGTTGGCCAACAACTTCTCGTATACGAACGAGCGCATCCAGGACAATGACGCGACCGACGTGCGCATCGACCACCGCTTCAACGAGCAGAACACCGTGTTCGGTCGGTATTCGTATAACAAGACCTACACGCTCACGCCGAGCCTGTGCCCGCCGACCGTCGTCGGTTCGGACAGCGTCGACCCAACCTGCATCGTCGGCGGCGCGGCCACCGGGAACTACGCCGGACCGAACGACACCACGGCGCACAACGTGACCGGCAGCTGGGTCCGCATCCTGAACGCCACGACGATCATGGAGGTCAAGGGCAGCTACTCGAAGCCCGACATCCTGTCGACAGGACCGAACGACAACAAGTTCTACGGCGATCTCTTCGGCGTGCCCAATGCCAACACGGGTACTCAGGAGACGAGCGGCTTGCCCCTGATGGAGATGCGGCCGACGACGATCGCCGCGCTCGGCGAAACGCAGTGGGTGCCGCTCCAGATTTACAATCGGACGAAGCAGGTCGCCGGCTCCGTCACCCAGACGCGCGGCGCGCACAACCTGAGGGTGGGCGCGGGCGTCATTCTGCGGAGCTTTGGCGTCCTCCAGTCGAATTCGGCCCAGGGGCTCTGGGGGTTCGATTCGGCGCCGACCAACAGCGGCACGGGCGCTGGCGGCTATGCGCTTGCGTCGTTCCTGCTGGGCTATCCGGCAGACGTGCGCCGGCTGTACACGCCGGGCATGCCGCACTATCACACCAACGAGCCAAGCGTGTACGTGCAGGACGACTGGCGCGCCACCTCGAACCTGACGGTCAATCTGGGCGTCCGGTACGACGTCTTTACGCCGTTCACCGAGGAGGACGATCATCTGTCGAACTTCGATCCGGTGCAGGGGAAGCTGCTCGTCGCCGGCCAGAACGGCGTGGACCGCCACGCGGGCGTCAAGACGGACTACTCGAACATCGGACCGCGGTTGGGCTTCTCGTGGAGTCTGCCGCATCAGATGGTGATGCGCGGCGGGTACGGGCTGGCCTTCTACCCGAACAACAAGAACGCCGGCGCCTACATGAAGAACCCGCCGTTCACGGCGAACTACGGGCCCGTTACGAGCACCGCCGCTTCCGGCGGCGTGCCCAATATGTTTCTGAAGGACGGCCTGCCGCTCCCGGTGTTTGCCGATCCCAGCCAGCCGACGGGAAACGTGATCGGCACCGCCCTGGACTTCAAGTCCGATCGCTCGCAGCAATTCAACATCATGCTCGAGAAGGAGTTCAAGGGGAACGTCGTGACGGCCGGCTACATCGGCTTCCGCGCCGACAACTTGATCTTAGGTGTTGCGAAGAACTACAACATCGCGCCCGCCGGAGCTGGCCCCGTGGACCCGCGACGGCCCTACTACGCGCAGTATCCGCGGATGGCGAATGTCAATATCCTGGAGAACGTCGCCGAGTCCCACTACGACGCCGCGCAGTTCGTGTTCAACCGCCGCTATCGCGACGGCCTGACGATGACCTCTCACTACACCCTGGCCCATTCTCAGCAGGGGACGCTCGAACCGTGGAACTTCAAGAAGCTCGAGTGGGGCGATACGCAGCAGTTCGACGTGCGGCACCGCTTTGTGTTGACGGTCAGCTACGAGCTGCCGTGGGGCAAAGATCTCACCGGTGTCGCGCACGGGTTCCTGGCCGACTGGCAAGTCAATGCCA
Source organism: Vicinamibacterales bacterium (assembly GCA_963775345.1). Lineage (GTDB taxonomy): Bacteria > Acidobacteriota > Vicinamibacteria > Vicinamibacterales > JAMQPK01 > JAMQPK01. The sequence continues at coordinate 128,422 of CAVZIS010000009.1, read as the reverse complement.
CCGGGTACCTGCAATCCGGCGTGGCGTACACCGTCGTCAACTCTGCCTCGCGGACGAATACCGGCAACAACGCCGGGACGATCAACGGCGGCGATCGTCCCAACGTCAACGGCAACCCGAATCTTCCAGCGAGTGAGCAGACGGTGCAACGCTGGTTCGATACGAGCGTCTTCTCGGCCGCGGACCTGTACACGTCGGGCAACGTCGGGCTGTCCCTGATGCATGGGCCCTCGCAGCGGCGGCTGGACATGTCGATCTTCAAGGACCTGTCGCTTGGTGGCACTCGAAGGTTGCAGCTCCGCGCCGAGATGTACAACGTGACGAACACGCCGAGCTTCTGGTTGCCCGATTTCAATTTCGGGAGCCCCGGGTTCGGCAGCATCTCGAGCACGGGGAACTCGATTCCGCGGCAGATGCAGTTCGGTGTGAAGTATCTATTCTGATGTTTCGGCGTTGCGGTCGAGGCTTCGGGCGTCCGCCCGGAGCCTGACCGTGCACGCTCCGACGTTCCCCACATTTCAGATGAATCAGGGCAAGTCCTGATAACATTCCAGCCTTCGACGAAATTTCCTGGACCGAAGTACCGCCAGATCCTGCAAGGAGGACACATGAAACCGGGGAAGCTTGCACCCGTTGCCCTTCTCACCTTTCTCTTCGTCATCAGCGGCGCGACGATCTACGCGCAGCTTCAGGCGGGACGCATTCTGGGAACCATCTTCGATCCACAGAAGGCGGGTATTCCCGGCGCCACCGTGACGGTGACGAACCTCGCGACCAACATCGCCAGAACCGCCGTCACCGATTCGGAAGGCAACTACGTCATCACGCCTCTCGATCCCGGCACCTACAGTGTCAGCGCCGAAGTGCCCGGCTTCCAGAAGGCCGTGCGCGAAGGCCTGGTGCTGACCGTCGGTCAGTCGGCGCGAGTGGAGTTATCGCTCAATCTCGGCGCTCTCACGACCGAGGTGCAGGTCGTGGCTGAAGTTCCGCTGCTCAATACCGAGTCGGCGACGCTGAGCCAGGTCATCACCAACGAGCAGATCGTCGATCTGCCGCTCAACGGACGCGGCTTTCACGAGCTCGCGCGGCTGACGTCGGGCGTGGCGTTACTGCCGCCCACCGGCAACACGCAGCCCGTTCGCCCCGAGGTGGTCAACGGCAACGTCATCGGCGGCGTCGCCGGAGCGCAGACGCGATTTCTCCTCGATGGCGTGGACATCACCGAAGAGCATCAGGGCGGCACGTGGATTCAGACGTCGGTGGACGCGCTTCAGGAGTTCAGTGTCCAGCAGAACGCCTACTCGGCCGAGTTTCATGGCGCGGGTGCGACGTTCAACGTCACGACCAAGTCGGGGGGGAACACCTTTCACGGCAGCTTGTTCGAGTTCATGCGGAATGACGCGTTCGATTCGAAGAACTTCTTCGCCGCGACCAAAGAGAAGCTCGAGCGCAATCAGTTCGGGGGCACGCTTGGCGGCCCGGTCACCATTCCCGGGCTGTACGACGGCCGGAACAAGAGTTTCTTCTTCGCGAGCTACGAAGGGCACCGGCGAACGCAGGGGGTGACCGATGTCAGCGTCGTTCCGTCGGCGGCCCAGCGGCAGGGGGACTTTCGGGGGCTTGCGCCGATTTTCGACCCGCTGACCACGGCGACGGTCGGAGGCGTTGCGACGCGAACACAGTTTGCCGATAACATGATTCCGCAGAATCGCATCTCGCCCCAGGCGTTGTACTTCATGCGGTACATGCCGCTGCCCAACGCGCCCGGTAACACGTACGTGTCGAATCCGCTGACCTCGTTCAATGCCGATCAGCTGACCCTGCGTTTAGATCAGGAAATCAACTCGCGCAACCGCTTCTTTGCACGCTACAGCAGACACGTGAACGCGGAAGACCGGCAGGATCGATGGGATACGCTGGGATCGACGCGGCTCGAGGGCCCGGCGTACAACGTGGCCCTTTCGTTGACGTCGAACTTCGGAGCGTCCCTGGTCCACGAGGTTCGGTTCAGCCGTATGTACGGCGAGTACCCGATCGACGGCGTACTTCCAGGGTCAGGGGGTCCAGTTGGTGCAGCAGGATGCTGGCGTCAGAGGCCTCGAGGCCACTCAAGATCCCGATCATCGCCAGTCTGCCTGCGTTCACGATGTCCGGCTATCAGGGATGGTCAGGCAACGCCGGCGACGGGCGCCCGAAATGGCAGGACCGGGGCGAATACGAGCTGACCGACAACCTGACATGGATCAAAGGGAGGCACATCCTGAAGTTCGGAGGCAGGATGTATCACCGGAATATCCTGTTTACGGATGCGCGAAGCCACAACGGCGCGTTCAACTTTACCGGTGTGATGACGCAGCGTCCGGTCACATCCGCCGGCACAGGCATCTCATTTGCCGATTTCCTGCTCGGGTATCCCGCCAGCGTGACGCGATCGAACCCGGCGACCTGGTGGGGCGGATCCGGGACCTACTGGCACGGATTCATCCAGGACGATTTCCGGTTGACGAACAACCTGACCCTCAATCTCGGGCTGCGGTACGAATACACGCCGTGGCTGACCGGCTACCGCAATCAGGCGGCGGTCTTCGATCCGACACGCGCCAAGTCCATCATCGTTTCGAGCGAGACCGATCAGATCGATCTTGGAGCGCAGCAGCTGGCCGATGTGGGTATGCAGCTGTTCGGAGACCTCATTCAGACCAGCAGCCAGGCCGGCGTACCTCTTCAGCTGACGGAGAACGACACGAAACAGTGGGCGCCCCGTGTCGGGCTTGGTGTACCGCATCGGCGATCGAACGGTGGTTCGCGGTGGTTACGGCATGTTCTACGAAGCCGAAGGCACGAGCGGCCGGTTGAACTTCCACTTCCTGCCGTTCAGCATGAGCGAAGCGGTGAACGCGACGACCAACGTCGTGCCGACGCGGACGATGGCGAACTACTTTCTGGGTGTGCCGTTTGGCGCGTCGGTTGGCACTGTGGGCTGGAACCCTTTGACGCTTGATGCGGAGTTCGGGTTCGACCAACGATGGAACGTCGGCGTGCAGCAGGAAGTCGCCAGCCGCATAAGCCTCGAAGTGAACTATGTCGGGACGAAGGGCACGAACCAGCAGGAGGCCGAGCCGATCAACATTCCGGCGCCGGGTCCAGGCGCCATTCAGCAACGCCGCCCCTATCCGCGCTTCGGGAACATGAACATTCACAGCCAGGCGAGGTCGACCGAGTATCACGCGCTGCAGACCAAGCTCCAGAAGAGAACGTCGAGCGGCTATCTGGTACCTCGTCTCGCATACCTGGTCGAAGACGACGACGACAGTGCCGGCGCCAGGCATCGGCGGTAACTTCACTTACGACACGGGACCGGCCGGATTCGACACGCCGCATCTCCTGGCCGCGAGCTTCGGTGCGGAACTGCCCTTCGGCCGGGGAAAGCGATTCTTCGGTGGAGCTGGCACTGCTCGCAAACGGTTTCATCGGCGGGTGGCAGGCGCAGAGCATCGTGAACTACCGGAGCGGTTTGCCCTTCACGCCAAGTGTGTCGCGCGACGTGGCGAACACGGGCGCGGGAGGACAGCGGCCCAATCGCGTCGGTGACGGCGAGCTCGACAACCCGACGGTCGATCGCTGGTTCGACACGACCGCGTTCGTGGTGCCGCGCAGACTTCACGTTCGGCAACTCGGGCAGAGGTATTCTGCGCGGGGATGATCAATGGAACGTGGACTTTTCGATCTTCAAGAGATTTGAAGTGACGGGTTCCTCGTCGCTGGAATTCAGGACAGAGGCGTTCAATCTGCTGAATTCGGTCTACTTCGACCTGCCGAGCACGGCCATCGACACGGCGACAGGCGGACGGGTCACCGCCACATCCAACAGCGCGAGAACGCTCCAGTTCGGGTTGAAGTACATCTTCTGAACGGTGCGGTTCTAGGTTCTGGGTGCTGGGTGCTGGGTTCTGGTTCCTGGTTCTAGGTTCCGGGGTCCTGATTTCTGGGTTCGCGAAGCTCGGGAACCAGGACCTTGAACCGGGGCGATTTCTGCATTCGCGCAGCTCGGGAACCAGCATCTTGAACCGGGCTGTGTTCGCACGCGCTGCAGAAAGAGATGTCGCGATAGAGATCGACGGCGATGTGTCGCGTCAGGATCTCGATTTTCGAGTGGCGACCGCAGCGAGAAAGGCCGGATGCCTCTTCGCGCTGGACAGCGATGCGCACGCTGCAGATCAGTTGTGGATGCCCGATTACGCGATCGCTCACGCGCGGCTTGCCGGGATCTCAAAGGACCGCGTGGTCAATTGCTGGCCGACCGAAAGGATTCTCGAGTGGGCGAAGAGCCGGCCCGTGTCACCGCACGACTAATGGCTTGAATGTCGTCGGCGAGCCGTTGTTTTCGAACCAGTCGATACCCTCGCTCACGAGATCGAACTTCAATAGATAATTGCCCGGCGTCTTGGGTGCAACGATTTCGATTGGCACATTCACGCGATCGCCGGGCTTCACGGTTTCCGGCAGCCAGGCGCGAGCGTAGTCGCGGTCCAGCAGCACACCGTGCTCGTCGCACAGTTGTGCGCCGAGGCGGACCAGGCGGCGGCCGTAGCTGGCTTTGGCGGGAAACGGCCGCTGACAGACGTTCTCGATCTGCGTCCGGATCCTGAGCTTCTTCGACGCTCGCGCCTTGAGAGGGCGCACGAACCGCGGCAGAAACTGTCGAACGTCGATCTTCGCTTTCGGCGTCGCGCCGGGGATGGCGTTGCCCAGCCCCGTGTTATCCCAGATCTCGTTCCTGATCGCCTCGTAATCCGGGGAGCCGGGCACGAAACGGCGCGAGAACGAGCTTTCGGGATGATCGGTAATTTCCCACGACAGTCGATCCGCGCCAATCTCGGCGGCCAGCCGGCGCGCCCGCTCCATCTCCTCGTCGCTGTCATTCCACTTGAAGAGGATGTAGCGCCAGTTCAGGTGCGGAACGTCGCGCCGCGCCCGCCGCTTTTCCCCGGCCATCACGCGCAGGTTCCGGATCGCCAGATCGAACTTGCCGCGTTGACGATATTGAACGTAGCTCTCCTGTGACGCGCCGTCGATCGAAAACGTCACCTCGTCGATCCCCGAGTGCACCAGCCTCCTGGCAGAGTCCTCGGTGAACATCAGGCCGTTGGTACTGGTATAGAGATAGATGTGCGGAAAGCGCTTCTTGATGTACTCGCACATCTCGATCGCGCGTTTGTGGAGGAAGGCCTCGCCGTAGTTGAAGAAATCGATCCGCACGAGGCCGGGACCCGTTTCGTCGACGACGTTCCTGAAGAGATCGAAGTCGAGCATGCCGGCATTGCGTGTTCTGGTGATGCCGGTTTCGGGCGCGCAGCACGCTTCGGTGCATGAGATATTGCACGCCGCGGTGCATTCGATATACAGGCGGCTGGGCAGCCGGCCGACATCGAGCGGCCGCACAGGAGGCTCATCGCCTCGAAGCGGCAGTTTGAGAGGGCAGTCGCCGCAGAACTTCGAGCCCCCGGCGTTGAGGTCGGCGCGCAGCGCGGAGATGGTCGTGTCTGTCCAGATCTCCGAGATGCGGGCCACCTTCGCGTCGCCGAGCACGCGCCGCCCGTACGGGTCGGCGCACCCGCACACAATCCGGCCGTCACACAGCATGACGAGCGTGCTCCAGGGCCAGCTGCAGGTGAAACGAGTCGCCAGATAGTTCAGAGACAAGGCTCAGGGCTCGGGGCTTCGGGTCATTTCTTGGTCAATTTTCGCATAAGCGCCTCGGCACGGTCGTTCTCGTACTTGACGCTGTTCAGAAAGAGGCTCTCCGCCAGGTAGGCGCGCCGCTCCTCGTCAGTCATCTGCCCGATGAGCTGGTGGATCTCCTGAATCATGTCCTCGAACGACCGCTCGAAGTTGCGCTTGACCGTAATCTCGCGATACAGCGTCTCGAGAATCGCCAGCAGGTCGCCGTCGAGGGTGATGAGGGCGCCGGTCGATGTTTTGATGGTTCGCATGGCGGGCTCTAGAAGCTCTTGACCGCTGCGGCCGCGTCTGGATGGATCTCCATGAACTGGTCCGCCCCGGTCAGCGTCAGCATCGTTTCGACCCGGCGCTGGAGGCCGGCGAGCTTCAACGTCGCCCCGGCTGCTGTCGCCCGCCGGTAGAGATCCATCAGGCAGCCGATGGCCGCGCTGTCGAGGTATTCCACCTTCCCGAAGTCGATCACGATCTTGCGCGATCCTTGCGCGAGCTCACCGGTCACCAGCGTTGCGAACTCGGACAACGACGGATGCATCAATCGCGCAGGTCCTGCATGCACGACCACCACGTCTCCCGACCGTTCGCTCGTCACGTTCATGTTCGTTCTCCAAAACCGGGTCAGACCCCATTTTTTTCCGGATCGGTCGAATTCGGAAAGAAACGGGGTCTGACCCCTTCCGTCTCCGCTCGAACCCTTTCGATCTGCCTTGCCAGCTCGGCCCGCCCCCTGTTGATCCGCGACTTCACGGTGCCTTCGGCGATGCCGAGCCGATCGGCGATCTCCTGATACGAAAGCTCATGAACATCCCGCAGCAGCACCGCACCGCGCAGCGCCGGTGACAGGGCGCGCAGGGCTTCGCGCAGGAGTGCGACACGATCCTGCAGCTCGACGCGCGCATGCGGGCTCATGCCGCGCGCCTCGGCCTGAACGGTCGCAGCATCGACTTCGCGGGCGAACACCTCTCGATCGCGGCGGCCGCTGCGATACCGGTCGATGCAGTAATTCCGGCTCACGCTGATGAGCCAGGTCTGGAAATTCGCGCGGCGGTCGAACGTGCTCAGCGATCGAAAGACCTTGAAGAAGATCTCCTGAGTCAGGTCCTCCGCCTCTTCATATGTCCCTACGAAACGATACGCGAGGTTGAAGACCTTCCGCCAGTACGTCCGGACGATCGCATCCCACGCCGCCTGATCGCCACCGGTCGCGCGTTGGATGATCTCTTCGTTGGACACCGGCGTGCTGAATAATAGCTGATGTAAGATTGACGCGCGTGGCCGGCTTTTTTCGCGAGGGAAATGCGCTCGTTTGCGATGGTGTACTGCTCGAAGGGATCGCGCGCGAGGTACGGAACGCCCCTCTATGTGTACAGCGCAGAGTCGATTCGACGATCGTATCGCGATCTCGACGGGGCGTTCGCTGCCCATCCGCACCGCATTCACTATGCGCTGAAAGCGAACTCGTCGTTCGCGATTGTCGCGCTCCTGCGCCGGCTGGGAAGCGGCGTCGACGCCAATTCGATCGGCGAAGTGGATCTCGCAATCCGTGCGGGTTTCGGACCGTCCGACATCGTGTTCAGCGGCGTGGGCAAGTCGACCGACGAGATCGAACGCGCCGTCGCGCTCGGGCTCAAGGCGATGAACGCCGAATCGGCAGGCGAGTTGGAGCGGATCGATCGCGCCGCGCAGGCGAGGGGAGTCCGCGCACGAGTCGCGGTGCGCGTGAACCCGAACATCGATGCCGGCACCCATCCGCACATCTCCACGGGTCTTCACATCAACAAGTTCGGCGTGCCGCTCGAAATGGCGGGCACCCTCTATCACAGGATGAAGGCGCAGCCGGGGCTCCAGCCAGTCGGCATCCACGTCCATCTCGGCTCACAGATTGTCACCGTCGAACCGTTGCTGCGGGCTGCTGCGACCGTCGTCGGGCTTGCCCGGGAGCTGCGCGACTCCGGGATCGAGCTCGACCATATCGACGTCGGCGGCGGGCTCGGTATCTCCTATGACGGCTCCCGGGTGCCCACGGTCTCGGAGTATGCCGCCGCAGTGTTGTCGGTCGTGCAGTCGTCGGGCCTGGCACTCGTGCTCGAGCCGGGGCGATCTCTGGTAGGGGCGGCAGGCGCGCTGCTCGCGCGTGTGATCGACCTGAAGGACGCGCCCGGCGGTCATCATTTCGCCGTGCTCGATGCGGGAATGACCGAGCTGATGCGGCCGGCGTTATACGGATCCTTCCATCGGATCGAACCAGTCACGCCGCGCCCGGATCGAGTCCTTCACTATGACATCGTCGGCCCGATCTGCGAGAGCACCGACGCCTTTGCACGCGATCGCCAGCTGACAGCCCTCGAGCTCGGGGACCTGGTAGCCATCCTCGACGCTGGCGCGTATGGAGCGGCGATGGCATCGAACTACAATCGGCGCTCGCTTCCCCCTGAGGTGCTGGTGGACTCGGGAGAGGCGAGGCTCATACGGCGCAGACAAAGCATCGACGACCAGCTCGCGCTCGAGCTGGAGTCGGAGCTGAAGGCGAGGAGTTGACGCGGCATGGCGGGGATGCTGATCGCGGTGGAAGGGGTTGATCAGAGCGGCAAGGAGACCCAGACGCACTACCTGCGCGAGCGGCTTCGCGAGGCGGGCCACAAGGTTCGGCTGCTGTCGTTTCCCGATTACGGCACTTCCATCGGCGAAGAAATCGCGCGCGCGCTGCAGGGCGAGCGGGAATACGGGCCCGACGTGATGCAGTTGCTCTTCGTGGCAAACCGCCACGAACGGCGCGAAGCCATTGTGGAGTGGATCGCCGGCGGCCTGATTCTGTTGTGCGATCGCTACAGGGCCTCGAGCATTGCGTACGGCGAAGCCCAGGGGCTCGACGGCGGGTGGCTCGACGACATTCAACGTCTTCTGCCGCTTCCGGATCTCACGATTTATCTCGATATCGCTCCCGAGACCGCCGTCAAGCGCAAGGCTCAAAATCGCGATCGCTTTGAGCGGGATCTTGCCCTGCTCGATCGAGTGCGCGCCAGTTACAAGCGGCAGTCTCAGCAGTCCAACTGGGTCGTCATCGATGGCGAACGAACGAAAGACGAGATTGCCGATGACGTGTTCGCGCGTGTGGCTGCGCGACTGCAGAAAGACTAGGGATTAGGATGAGCGCCTGGTGTTGACGCGCGCCGCTGTGAGCGCGTAGATTTCCGCCGCCCCCGCATCCTTCAGTACCCTCGGCGCATGCCTCGAGCGTTGCGCCTGTCGTTCTCACGTCATCGACCAGGAGCACCTTCGAGCCTGCGATCGAAGGTGACGACCGAAATCCCTGACTGCGCAATCCGAAGGCCGCCTGCACATTCGCTCGCCGACGCTCGGCTGCCAACTCGACCTGCGCGCGCGTGTTGCGAATTCGTACAAGCGCATCAACCGTGGGCAGGCCAAGGTGCCGGGCCAGCTCGCGCGCCTGATTGAAGCCACGGCGATAGGCGCGACGCCAATGAAGAGGAACGGGCACGATGTAGTCGGCCTGCTCGAGCAGCTCGGTGCCTCGCGTGCGCATGAGAGCCGCGAGTGGGGCCGCCAGCGAACGTCGTTTTCCGTACTTGAGCGCATGGATGACTTCGCGAAGCGTTCCGTCTGTACTCGCCGGCTGCACGGGATCTCACGACGATTCGCTTCAGACACGAACACTCCGGGCACAGCCCGCTCGCCCGGGGAAGGGGATCGCCGCACCCATCACATAGCGGCGGTGTGATAAATCGGAAGGCTGCCCAGCAGTTCGTGCACACACATCCGGACAGAGGCTCGTCTAACAACGCATCGCACGCAGCACATGCCGGCGCTAAAAGGCCGGCGGCCAATCCGTTGGCGAATCTGGGGATTAGGGATCGGGGATTAGGGATTAGGAAAGTCACGATGTCAGTCGTGCGCATTCGTGTCAAGGCGCGCTTCGAGTGAGTTGGCAAGACCGTGCAGCATTTTTCCGACGGGTTCGGCGAGGTGTATTCCTTTTGTCAGCAGGGGTTCAGGCACAAGCTTTCGCCTGTGAATGAGCTCGAAGAGAGTTTCGAGTTCCCCATGCGAGCCGAGGGAATACGACAGGTGATTGATGTACGCCTTCGTCGGCCGACGGCTTCCTTCTGCGATGTTCGAAGGGATCGAAATAGCTGCAGGGATCACCTGGTCCGTGAAGACGAATCGATACGGGTGCTGGATGGCTTCGACAATATCGAAACATACATCCGCCAGGTCCATGCTGGTCTGCCAGACGGTGAGATCTCTGAAGGAGTTTATTTGTGTCATGCGGCTCTGAGACGCAAGCCGCATGCCTACCAGAAATCAGGGATTTGTGATTAGGATTGGGGATTAGTGCAGAAAGTGCCGCCCGGAGGAGCAACGAAGGTTGCCAGAAACTGCAACGCCGGTTCGACGCTTGGCGCCCGCCCGCTGAGACTAATCCCTAATCCCCAATCCCTAATCCCCAATCCCCAATCCCTAATCCCTAGTCCGCAACCCCCAATCCCTTGGGTTGGGGCGAAGCAGGATCTGGTACTTCGATCCGGTCCGCGGAGCCCCAAAGTCTTTCGAGCGAATAGAACGTGCGGGTATCGGGGCTGAAGATATGGACGATGAAGTCGAAATAGTCGAGCAGAATCCAACCCGCGTGGTGACCCCCTTCGATGTGAGCCGGCCTGGCGCCCTTCGTGGCGAGCGATTCCTGCACCGCGTCCGATATTGCCTGAATCTGCCTCACATTCTGACCTGTCACGACTACGAAATAATCGGTGAAACCATCGGCTGGACGCAGGTCGAGCACGACGACGTCGGAGCCTTTCCGATCCTGGGCAGCGTCGATCGCACGCTGTACCTGAGCGGGAAATTTTCGAGCGGGGCGCTTGCGTGGAGGCGTCACCGGACTGCTGCGACAGGAGCCGGAATATAAAGCCGGTGCCGCCGGATATGTTCGGCAACGCCTGGAGGGACGAGCCCGTCGATCGCCTGGCCGCCCGCGACGCGGCGCCGGACCTCGGTGGACGAGATGTCGGGTGTTCGTGCGTCGAGGAAGGATACGGACGTCGATGCTCCAGTGATTAGGGATTTGGGATTAGGGATTGGTTCTGGCCGAGTGAACGGCGCGCCCGGTCGCGGCACCACCAGAAAGTTCGCAAGACTCAGAACACGCGGATAGTCGTACCAGGCCTCGATCTCCGCAAAGGCATCGGCGCCGATGATGAAAAACAGTTGAGAGGGATGGATGCCCTCTTCGTGAAGGCCTTCCAGGGTCAATGCCGTATACGATGGGCCCTCGCGCTGCACCTCGAGATCGGAAACCTCCAGGCCATCGCGGCTGTTTGCCGCAAGCGCGGTCATTGCGAATCGGTGATAGACCGATGCGCGCGGCTCGATATTGCGGTGAGGTGGCGTGCGTGACGGCAGGAGCATCACGCGATCGAGCGAAAGCAGCGTTCGCGCCGCACTGGCCGCTTCGAGATGGCCAAGATGAACGGGATCGAACGTGCCTCCCAGAATGGCGACGCGCGTAACGCTGTTCATGCTTCGCGGTTGACCTCTTCCTGAGCCTGCCGAAGGGCGTAATCTCTATCGCCCGACTCGTGCCGGGCGAAGTGCTTCCAGATCATTTCCAGCAGCGTGCTCAGACCGTCGCCTCTGACGGCCGAGATTCGCACGAAAGGAACGCGCTTCGAGCGGACGCGAGCGTCGAGCGTTTCCACGGCTGCCGCATCGCCGACGGCGTCCACCTTCGTCGCCGCGACGATCTGCGGCTTGGCTGCGAGCTCGGGGCTGAAAAGCACGAGCTCTCGCTGAATCGTCTCGAAATCTTCTACGGGATCGCGGCCCGATGCTCCGGACACGTCGACCAGGTGCACGAGCACCTTGGTACGCTCGAGGTGTTTGAGAAAACGATCGCCCAGCCCCTTGCCTTCGTGGGCGCCTTCGATGAGCCCGGGGACATCGGCAACGACGAAGCTGCGGTTGCCTTCGAGCGACACGACGCCGAGATTCGGCGTGAGCGTCGTAAACGGATAGTCGGCAATTTTCGGCCGCGCGGCGGAGATGCGCGAAATCAGCGTCGACTTGCCCGCGTTGGGAAATCCCACGAGTCCGACGTCGGCGAGCAGTTTCAAGTGAAGCTGCAGCTGCCTGGTCTCGCCGGGTATGCCGTCTTCACAGCGCCTGGGCGCGCGATTGGTCGAGCTGACGAAGCGTGCGTTGCCGCGCCCCCCGATTCCACCTTGCGCGACGAGGAGACGCTGGCCTGGCTCCACAAGATCTCCGATCAGTCTTGGGCCGCCGGGATCCGCAGACTTCTCATAGACGAGAGTGCCGACCGGAACCTCGAGCTCGATGTCGGGCGCATCCTTTCCGGTGCGGTTGGATCCCTGTCCGTGGCCGCCGCGTCTGGCGTGAAACTCGCGGGTGAACCGGTAGGAAACAAGCGTGTTGACGTGGGGGCTGGCGACCACGTACACCGAGCCGCCCTTCCCGCCGTCACCGCCGTCCGGGCCGCCGCGAGGAACGAACTTCTCGCGTCGGAAGCTCATACAGCCGGCGCCACCGGCCCCGGCCTCTACGAGGATGTCGACTTCGTCGACGAACATTTTGGATAGTCGGTGGTCGATAGTCGGTAGTCGTTGATCTCAGTCAGTAGTCGATAGTCTCAGTCTGTTGTCGGAAGTCTCGATCTGGAGTCTCGCTCAACGCCACGGGCCTCAGCCTCGGGAGCACGGGATCGGGACCAGCGACTTTCGACCGGGACTACCGACTATCGACTACCTTATTCTACCGGCAGGATGCTGATCTTGCGGCCGCGGGCGCCGTGATCCTCGAATCGCACGCGACCCGCTATTTTGGCGAACAGCGTGTCGTCCTTGCCGAGGCCGACATTCAGGCCGGGCTGGAACCGTCGCCCGCGCTGGCGCACGAGGATCGATCCGCCCGTGACGATGTTGCCGTCGTGGCGCTTGACGCCGAGACGCTGTGAGTTGCTGTCTCGGCCGTTTCGAGAGCTGCCCTGTCCTTTTTTATGAGCCATGGGAGGTCGATGTGTAAAAAGTAAAAGTAAGGCTACCCGCTGATTTCCGTGATGCGCACGCGCGTGTAGAACGCGCGGTGACCCGCCTGTTTGCGGAACCCCTTGCGGCGCTTCTTCTTGAAGACTCGGACCTTGGGACCTCGAGCTTCGCCATCGACCACGCCGAGTACCTTGGCGCCGCTCACGAACGGCGAGCCGGCTTTCAACTCTCCACCATCTTTCGCCAGAAACAGGACCTGATCGAACGTGACCGCTTTGCCGGGCTCGGCAGCCCGTCCGTCGAGCTCGACGGTCAAGCCCGGTGCGACCTTTACCTGACGACCGCCGGCCTGAATAATCGCGTACACGGAGACACCTCGCAAGTTAGTGAACATGAAAGTATATCACACCGTTCCAGGTGCTTGGTTCTGGGGTTATGGGTTCTGGGTTCAGGAGCGTAGAACCCGGAACCGTGAACCTGGAACCATGGAACCCGGCACCGCAGAACCCAGCACCCAGAACCGCGGCTTACTTGATGAGCACTCGCGATCCCCGCACGCGCTGCGTGCTCAGCGTGCTCAGGAAGCGGGGGATGATCTCGTCCATCAACTCGAAGTAGGACGATAAGGCGGGCGTGTTGTCGTTCTGGTTGTAGAGCCGCTCCTCGCGCAGCGCTTCGGAGTGGATTTGCGCACCCGATCGACCGTCGATGAAGATGAACTTCTCCTGGAGGATGAATCCTTTGCGTTCCATGTATTCGCGCACCGGCTCGACGCGGCGGCGTCCGAGCGCATCGATGACCTCGCGCTCCCGCTGCACCATGCCCGACTGCGAGTGCGGCGTGAACAACACGGTGCCGGTGACGATCAACGGATTCTGATATTCCTCGCCGATGCGCTTCCAATAGTCCGCGTCGGCGAAGATGTGCTCGTAAGGCTGCAGATCCTTTTCGTTCTTGATCTGTTCGGCTTCGGGAGCTTCGCGCCCCTCGGCGGCCGGGCCCGCCGCCTGTGCCTGCGGCAGGCTGTTCGAGGCGACGTCCATCAGGGGCAGGACGTCGGCGTCGATCACGCGCAAGCTCGATTTCATGCGCAGCTGGCTTCTCAACAACCGGACCGTTTCGAGGTTGCCGTCCACGTCGTCGGTGCCGCCGGAGAGGAAACCGGCGATGAAGACGCGCTGAAAGGCCGACACGTCAAGCTTGGCGGCGATCGGCGTTTCAATCGGGATCTCGTAGAAGCTGGCGCATCCCGCCAGACCGGCCGCGAGGGTGCAACTAAGGATTTTGAGATTGAGTCGTCCGATCATGGATTTCCTTGAAGAGCTCGAAATTCTGCCGCACCAGCGTATTGTTCGGGTCCAGCTTCAGTGCCCGCTCGTAGGCTTCGGCCGCCTTGTCGAGCATTCCCTCGTGCTCGTACCCGACCGCCAGGTTGTTGAACGCAGCCGCATAGGTAGGATCGATCTGCGTCGCGCGCTCCCATCTATAAAGCGCTTCCTTCCAGAGGCCGCGTTGGGCAACGGCGATGCCGAACTCCACCTGCGTCTTGGCGTCGGTGCGCGCGTCGGCGTAGGCCACGCCGGAAAAGACCGTCAGCAGCGCAACGAGAGTTAACAGGCGTTTTGGCATAGGGATACCACACTATAGCAGGAGACAGGGCAGAGGGGCAGCGGGAAAGAGGGCAGAACCTGGAAGGCGTAGGACCTAAGGTGCACACAGAACTTTTGGCCGGTCCGTCCTTTCCTGCCCGTCAGGGTATCATGCGGTGAGAGGGTCAGGCATCGGAACCGCGCGGTGCGGATCTGGAGGAGCCGTGAGCCTCGCCGTTCTCACCCTTCGCGCGGGCGACGTCAGATATCCCGCGACCCTCGCATCCATCCACGATCCTCCGCCGGAACTCTGGGTCCATGGGCACGTCAACGCCTTGTGCGCGCCGTCGGTCGCGGTAGTCGGTTCGCGCGCGGCGTCACCCTATGCGCTCGAAGTGTCGAGGCGTCTTGGCGCCGACCTCGCCCGGCGTGGCATGACCGTCGTGAGCGGCATGGCCCGGGGCGTCGACTCTGCGGCGCACCGCGGCGCGCTCGAAGCCGGCGGCGTGACGGTTGCGGTGCTCGGGTGCGGCGTCGACATCGTCTACCCGCGCGAACACAAGGTCCTCGCGGAGCGTATTCGCGAACGCGGCGCGCTCGTGAGCGAGTTTCCGCCGGGCATGCCGCCGCTGAAACAGAATTTTCCGCAGCGCAATCGAATCATCAGCGGACTGTCTCTCGCGGTCGTCGTAGTCGAGGCGGCGGAAGGAAGCGGATCGCTGATTACCGCGGATTTCGCGCTCGAGCAGGGGCGTGCTGTGCTCGCGGTGCCGGGCAACATCCTGGGCGGCCGCAACTACGGAGCCCACGCCCTTTTGCGCGACGGCGCAAAGTTAGTGGAGTGTGCCGACGATATCCTGGAGGAACTGCCTCCAGGGATTGGTGAGCCCGGCCGCAGCGCGCCGGATGCAGATGCGCAGAGGCGGGAATCCAAAGCGATGAATCGTGCGTCTCAGGATCCAGTGCTCGGGTGCATGACTGAGGGTGAGGCCTACGATTTGGATGAGCTTTCACATGCATCGGGCGTCGATCGCGTGAAGCTGCTGCCCCGACTGCTCGAGCTCGAGCTTGCCGGCGCGGTGCGACGCGTTGAGGGCGCCCGATTCGTACGATTCAACAGACCGTGCTAAGGTATTCGAAAAAGGGCTCATGGCAAAAGCGCTCGTCGTCGTCGAATCACCGGCGAAGGCAAGGACGATCAACAAGTACCTGGGACGCGATTACAAGGTGCTCGCGTCGATGGGACACGTCCGTGATCTGCCCAAGAGCAAGCTCGGAGTCGATATCGATGAAGACTTCGCTCCGGAGTACGAGCCGATTGCCGCGCGCCGGAAGGTGATCGCCGAACTGAAGAGCGCGGCGAAGGATGCGACCGACATCTACATCGCAACGGACCCCGATCGCGAAGGCGAAGCGATCGGCTGGCACCTCGCCGAAGAGCTCGGCACGAAGAAAAAGAAGATCCACCGCCTGATGTTCAACGAGATCACCAAGAAGGCGGTGCAGGAGGCGCTCAAGCATCCGGGCACGATCAATCTGAAGATGGTCGACGCGCAGCAGGCACGGCGCGTGCTCGATCGGCTGGTCGGCTACAAGATCAGCCCGCTGTTGTGGGACAAGGTCCGCCGGGGTCTCAGCGCCGGCCGCGTCCAGTCGGTCGCCCTCAAACTGATTTGCGACCGCGAGCGCGAGATCGCGACGTTCGTCACGGAGGAGTACTGGCATCTGTTCGCGACACTGGCCGGTGAGGTGCCGCCGGAATTCGACGCGAAGCTCATCAAGCACAACGACGAAACCATCAAGGTTTCGAACGAGGAGCAGGCCAAGCAGGTGGTTCGCGACCTGGAGGGCGCATCCTACGTGGTGTCCTCGGTCGCGACCAAGGAACGCAAGCGCAACGCGGCCCCGCCGTTCATCACGAGCAAGCTCCAGCAGGCGTCGCGTTTTCCGGTGAAGCGGACGATGCAGATCGCGCAGCAGCTTTACGAAGGGATCGAGCTGCCGGAACTCGGAGCGGAAGGACCGATCGGGCTCATTACCTACATGCGAACCGATTCGACGCGGGTGGCCGACGATGCGCTCGCTGCGGTTCGCCAGCATATCGGGACGGCGTTCGGGACGGAGTACGTGCCGGAGAAGCCGAATTTCTTCCGCGCGAAGGCCGACGCGCAGGACGCACACGAAGCGATCCGGCCGACGTCAATGGAGTACGAGCCGGAGAAGGTCCGTCCCTACCTGACGCCGGAGCAGTACTCGCTCTATCGCCTTATCTGGAATCGCTTCGTGGCGTCCCAGATGCCGCCGGCAACCTTCGATGAGACGACCGTCGACATCACCGCAGGTGATTATCTCTTCCGCGTGAAGGGGACCGTTCCAAAGTTTCCTGGATGGCAGGCCGCATACGGTCTTCAGGCGTCGGCGGAAG
This sequence comes from Vicinamibacterales bacterium, assembly GCA_963775345.1. Taxonomy (GTDB): domain Bacteria; phylum Acidobacteriota; class Vicinamibacteria; order Vicinamibacterales; family JAMQPK01; genus JAMQPK01. Next base: position 111,650 of record CAVZIS010000009.1, on the reverse strand, counting down.
ACAACCCCGAGGCCGAGAAGGACAAGGAAGACGATGATAGTCCCACGGGTGTGCTTCCGCCGCTGGCCGAGGGCGACCGGCTCGAGCTGAAGGCGCTCCGTCCCGAGCAGAAATTCACGCAGCCGCCGCCTCGATTCACCGAAGCGACGCTCGTGAAGGAGCTCGAAGAAAACGGCATCGGCCGACCGAGCACGTACGCGTCGATCATCGGGGTGCTGCAGGACCGCGACTACGCCAACAAGATCGGCGGCCGCTTCAAGCCGACCGCCCTCGGGATGATCATCACCGACCTGCTGATCAAGAGCTTCGACGACATCCTCGATGTCGAATACACGCGAAACCTCGAGGAGGATCTCGATCGGATCGAGCAGGGGAAGGCCGACTACAAAGGGACCCTCAGCAGCTTCTACAAGAAGTTCAAGAAAGACCTCGCCAAGGCCGGCAGGGAGATGCAGAACCTCAAAGAAGGCATCAAGACCGAGGAAGTCTGCGATCGGTGCGGCAAGGGTATGGTGATTAAAGTCGGGAAGTTCGGCCCGTTCGTGGCGTGCAGCGGCTACCCGGACTGCACCAATACGCGCGAGCTCGAGAGCGAGCCCAACGCGGACGTGGACGACACTCAGGATGAGACCTGCGAGAACTGCGGCAAACCGATGGTCGTCAAGCGCGGCCGGTTCGGCCAGTTCCTCGCCTGCACCGGCTATCCCGACTGCAAGACCACGCGGAAGATCATCGCGACACAGGGCGGGATGAAGGCCGCGAAACCGGATCAAATCCTTGACGAGAAATGCCCCCGGTGTGAGTCGAATCTCGTCATCAAGCAGGGCCGCTTCGGCGAGTTCACGGCCTGCACCAACTACCCCAACTGCAAGTACGTCAAGCTCAAGAGCACCGGCGTGAAGTGTCCCAATAACGACGAAGGCGAGATTGTCGAACGCAAGTCGCGGCGCGGCAAAGCCTTTTACGGTTGCAGCAATTACCCCGATTGCGAGTTCACGCTCTGGAAGCGGCCCGTCGCTGAAGCCTGTCCCGAGTGCAAGACTCCATTCCTGCTCGAGAAGATTACGAAGAAGGCAGGCCGGCAGCTGATCTGCAGCAACGAAGAGTGCGCGTATGTCCGCGATGCACCGCTCGAAGAGGAACCGGTGCCGGCCTAGTTGGTACCAATGCCGTTGCCCTCAGCCCCGAGCCCACAGCCCTGACATGATTCAGATCATTGGCGGCGGTCTTGCTGGATGTGAGGCTGCCTGGCAGGCTGCTGCCCGCGGTGTGCCGGTCACCATTTACGAGATGCGGCCGGCGCGTCCGACCGAAATCCACAAGACGGATCGTCTCGCGGAGCTGGTCTGCAGCAATTCCTTCCGGGGCGACAAGCTGGATAATGCCGTCGGCCTGCTCAAGGAAGAAATGCGGCGGCTCGACTCCCTCGTCATGCGGGCCGCGGAGGTTTCGCGAGTGCCGGCCGGAGCGGCTCTCGCGGTCGATCGCGAGCTGTTCGCGAAAGCCGTCACTCAGGCGATTCACGAGCATCCCCTCATCACGCTGGCGCGCGAAGAAGTCACGTCCATTCCGGACGCCACCGTCGTGTCGCCGGTGATTGTCGCCACCGGTCCGCTGACGTCGCCGGCGCTATCCGCGGCGATCGTTCGGCTCGTCGGCAGTGATCATCTGTATTTTTACGACGCGATCAGCCCGATCGTCCTGGCCGAAACGATCGACATGTCGAAGGTGTTCCGAGCTTCGCGATGGAATCGCCATAGTCGTCTGTCGTCAGTCGAGAGCCGTCAGTCCCAGTCGGTGGCCGGCAGTCAAAAAACATGCGGGGTAGATGATGGCGAGGGGGACTACCTGAATTGCCCGATGAATGCCGTCGAATATCGTGCGTTTTATGCGGCGTTGACGACGGCCGAAGGGGCGACGGTGCATGAGTTCGATCGCGAAAAGTTCTTTGAGGGATGCCTGCCGATCGAGGTGATGGCGCATCGTGGCGAAGACACGCTGCGCTTTGGGCCGATGAAGCCTGTTGGTCTGGTGGATCCACGAACGGGCAGGCAGCCCTATGCAGCCGTTCAACTGAGGCAGGACAGCCTGGCGGGCGATCACTACAGCCTGGTGGGATTTCAGACTCAGCTCAAATGGGGCGAACAATTGCGTGTTCTCCGGATGATTCCCGGGCTCGACCACGCCGAGTTCGTGCGGTTGGGGATGGTCCACAGAAACACGTACATCAACGCGCCCACCCTGCTCGATCCCACGTGGCAGACGCGCTCGAATCCCGCTCTGTTGTTCGCCGGGCAGGTGTCGGGCGTCGAGGGGTACGTCGAATCGGCGGCGTCCGGTCTGATGGCGGGCCGCAACGCGGCCGCGCTCGTGCGCGGCGAAGAGGTGCGCGTGCCGCCCAGAACCACGGCCATCGGGGCCCTGGCGTTCTACGTCTCGCATGCCAGCCCGCACGACTACCAACCGACCAATATCACCTTTGGGATCATGGAGCCGCCGCCCGCAGGCATCCGCGACAAGGCGAAACGTAAGCTCGCCATATCTGATCGAGCACTTCGAGACCTCGCGGTCTGGGCTGCTGACGTGCCTCCAGCAGCGCGGGGCCTGAGCGCTGCCGGCAATACGGTAGCGCAGGGCTTTAGCCCTGCTGCCGACAACACGGTAGCGCAGGGCTTTAGCCCTGCCAAAGGCGCATGAGAGATCTCCTCACGAACTTCCTGCAATTCCTGCGCAATCGCAACGTCTCGCCCCACACGTTGACCGCGTATGAGAACGACATTGCGACGTTTCTCGAGTTCACGGCGTCGCTCAGGCAGAAACCGCTCGACGCGCTGAGCCTCGCAGAGATCGACGCCTTTGCCATCCGCGCCTTTCTCGGCGAGCTCCACAAGCAGCGCATCTCGGCCGCGTCTTCGGCGCGCAAGCTGTCGGCCATTCGAACTTTTGTGCGGTTTCTCCGGCGTGAGGATCTGGTCGGTGACGATCCCGCGGCGCTGGTTGCCGCTCCCAAGCGGCCGGAGACGATTCCCGCTCACTTGACGGTCGCCGAAATGAACCGGCTGCTCGAGATGCCTGATTCATCCACGCCGCTGGGCAGGCGCGATCGCGCGATCCTCGAGCTGTTTTACGCGTCGGGACTGCGATTGAGCGAGCTGGTCGGCTTGGATCTCGAAGACATGAATCTGTCAGGACGGATGGTGCGGGTTCTCGGCAAGGGGAGAAAACAGCGGCTGGTTCCGTTCAACACGAGCACTGCTGATGCGATCAGGACGTATTTGAAAGATCGCACCGTGCGCCAGCGAGCCGAGGACAGAGGGCAGAGCAAGCGCAGTCGGGCGGCCGCCGCACCCATGTTCCTGAACTATCGCGGCGAGCGCCTGTCGGCGCGAAGCGTCGATCGGCTCGTCCGACGCTATGTCGCGCAATGCGGCGCGAAGTTCGGCATCAGCCCGCACGCGCTGAGGCATTCGTTCGCGACACACCTGCTGGCCAACGGCGCCGATCTGCGCGCGATCCAGGAGCTGCTCGGCCACGCGCGGCTCAGCACGACGCAGCGATATACGCATGTCAACGCCGCGCAGCTGATTGAGGTCTACAAGAAATCTCATCCTCGAGCGTGACGGCTGAACGAACGATCCGGCCGCCATGCTACTTTTGAAGGTCCTCCCACTCATGCATCAAGTCGCCCAATTCCCACATCAATGCCTGGTGCCGCTCGATGAGCGGCTGTGACCGATCGCGGTCTTCGTAGAACCCGGGAGCTGACATCGCAGCCTCGATCTCCCTCATGGCCTGCTCGCGCTCGGCGATTCTCGTTTCGAGCTCGGAAATCTGCGACTGACGCTGCCTTGCCGCCTGCTCACGCTTGCGCTGTTCGGCCGCGTGGCGCTTGCGATCGGCGTGTTGGGCCGCTGCATCGGGTGTGTGCTTGGCACGACTGGCGACGCGCTCCAAAGCGGGCTTGGCGGCACTGAAGTCGCGTCCTGCCGCGGGCTTCTTCGACGCGGCCGAACCCGACGAACTTGACGAACCTGACGAACCCAACGAACCTGACGAACCCGACCTGTGCTCTTTACTCCAAAGGAACTCCGTGTAGGTTCCCGGGAACATCAGCGCTTCGCCGTGGCCGACTTCGACAATCCTGGTTGCGAGCTTCTCGACGAAGTACCGATCGTGAGAGACGAAGATGAGCGTGCCGCCGTAGTCTTCGAGCGCTTCGAGCAGGATGTCCTTCGAATCGAGATCGAGGTGATTGGTCGGCTCATCGAGCAGCAGCGTGTTCGAGCGCCGCAACAGCATGCGCGCGACCGCAAGGCGGGTACGCTCTCCACCGGACAGCACACCGGCTTTCTTGTAGACGTCGTCTCCGGAGAACAGGAAACCGCCCAGAATATTGCGGATCGCCGGCACCATGTCGGTAGGGGACCCAGACGACAGCGTTTCGTACACGGTGAGTTTCGGGTCGAGCCTCACCGATTCGTCCTGCGCGAAATACTGCATGACGACCTGATGTCCTTCGCGCCGGGTTCCCCTGTCGGGCGCCTCGACGCCAGACAGCATTCGCATCAAGGTCGATTTTCCGGCGCCGTTCGGTCCGACCAGCGCGATTCGATCGCCGCGCTCGACCAGGAGGTTAAGCTTCGAGAAGACGACCTTCTCGCCGTACGCCTTGCGGACATCGTGCATCTCGAGCACGGCGCGACCGCTCTTCGTGCAGGCAGGAAACGAGAAGTGGATCCGCTTGCGTTCCGGTGACGCCTCGATGAGCACGACTTTTTCGAGCATCTTGATGCGGCTCTGCACCTGGGCGGCCTTGGTCGCCTGATAGCGGAACCGATCGATGAACATCTTGACCCGCGCGATTTCCTCTTCCTGCTCGTGCTTGGCTTTACGGAGCTGATCCATGCGCGCGTCGCGCTCGGCAATGTAGTGAGTGTAGTTCCCTGGATAGTCGGTCAGCTTCCGGAGGTTCAGATCGCTGATGCGCGTGACGACGGTGTCGAGGAAAAAGCGATCGTGGGACACAAGAATCACTGCGTGCGGATAGGCAGCCAGGTACTCTTCGAGCCAGTTGCGCGCTTCGAGGTCGAGATGGTTCGTCGGCTCGTCGAGCAGGAGCAGCGTCGGCCGCCCGAGGAGCAGCTTTGCGAGCGCCAGCCGCATCTGCCAGCCGCCCGAGAGCGAATCGGTGCTCTGATCGAACATCTCGTCGCTGAACCCCAGACCCCGCAGAACCGTGGCGACCCTCAAATCGATGTTGTAGCCGTCCTGAAGGCGAAAGCGATCCTGTAGCGCGCTGTAGCGCTCGAGGAGCGCATCGTGTTCCTCACGGGCCATCGACGCGTCACCGAGGCGCTCCTCGATCTCGTGCATCTCGAACTTGACGCTCAGCAGATCGGCGAATGCGGCGCTCGCTTCGTCGAGGATCGAGCGCCCCGCGTGCGCCAGGCCGTCCTGGGGCAGGTATCCGACGGTCTAGCGCATGAGGGTTTGATGATGGTGCCGATGTCCGGCTCGTCGAGGCCGGCAAGCATCTTCAGCAGCGTCGTTTTCCCCGCGCCGTTGGGGCCGCAGAGACCCACGCGTTCGCCTGTTGAAATCTGCCAGGTGACGTCTTCGAGCAGCACGCGTTCGCCGAAGGACTTGGTGACCGCTGGAGAGCTGTAACACTAGGATCTAGGGACTAGGGGCGTCTCCGATCGCCTTCGCAGCGGCAGCGAGCACTTGCGGAACGCGAAATGGCTTCGTCAGATAGCTCGTCACTCCCAGATTGAGGGCTTCAATTGCGGCTGATTCGGTCGAAAAACCGGTGATCACGATAACCGGGATGTCCGCCTTCAATCGCTTGGCTTCGCGGATGACGGTGAGTCCGTCGATGCCCGGCATTTTCAGATCGACGATCAGCAGATCGTAGACATACAGCCGGAGACGCTCGAGCGCCGCGCGGCCGTCCGCTGCGGTATCAACATCGTAGTCCGACAGCGACAGGGTCTTGGCCAACAGGTCCCGAATGCTCGATTCGTCATCGACGACCAGGATGCGCGGGCGCTCGTTAGCCGCCCGTGGCGCCGCGGCGGCGCGCCGGCGGGCAGCAGCCGTAGCGGTCTTGGCGCGCCCCGCGGCCGCTGGCTGTCGAGCCAGGCGTCGATGTCGCGCTTGCGGAATCTCCATTGCCGCCCGACGCGGACGGCGGGTATCTTGCCCGCCTTGATCAGCCGGTAGACGGTCCGCAGATTCACCTGGAGGTAGGCAAGTACCTCTTCGGTGGTTAAGAATGTCTCTTCCATTTTTAGCTGCGGGCCCCACGCCCCGCTCCTCGCCGCCCTCTACCGCTTCACTCTACCCCGGTTCCACCGGGAGGCGTACGGTGAAGACCGCACCGCCATCCGGATGATTCGACGCCCCGATCTGCCCTCCGTGCTCCTGAATGATGCCATACGTAATTGCCAGGCCGAGCCCGGTCCCCTTTCCCACTTCCTTTGTCGTGTAAAACGGCTCGAAGAGGTGCGGCATCACGACCGTGACATGCCCGGGCCGGTATCACGAATCTCCACGACGACATGGCGATCGCCGTCTGGCTTGTCGCAAGGATGTCTGGGTCTCGATTCGGCCCCCGGCTGCGCCGATCGCCTGCTCGGCGTTGAGCACGATATTGAGCAGCGCCTGCTGAAAAGCAGCGGATCGCCCTTGACGCGAGGCAGCGCCGTCTTCGAGACTTGCCGGACAACCTCGATGTTCGAGGCGCGAAGGCGGGCGCGCGCAGCGCGAGCACGCGCGACAACGTCGCGTTGATGCTCGTGCGCTTCCTGACGAGCCGTCGCGAGCCCGGCGAATACAAGCAGGTTGCGCACAATCTTCGCCGCGCGATCGGCTTCGCGGTAGATGCGCTGCATGTCGCGCCGCAGTTCGTTCGGAAAGGCGCCGGTCGCGCGCAGCAGCTCGAGTGACCCAGGACGCCCTGGAGCGGGTTGTTCAGCTCGTGCGCGATGCCGGCGACGAACTGGCCCGAGGGCTGCGAGCTTTTCGGACTGCGCCAGCCGATTCCGCAGATCGGCGCGCTCCGCCTCGAGGCGGGCGTGCGGCGTGATGTCGCGCGCGACGAGCACGAACCCCATCGGCTCGCCTTCCTCGCCAGCCAGAGGCGTCGACGGTGACGAGAAACGTCCCGCGCAGGACGGAGTCCTCGACTTCCGCGAGAAGGGGAATGGACGATTCTCGTCCCCGCTTTTCGATCAGACGCTGCGTCGCCGGACCGATGGCATCCGCCAGCGGGCGGTTCATCAATTCGTGCGCGGGTTTGTGCGCTGCGCTCGAGAAACGCGCGGTTGGCGTAGATCGAGCCGGCCCTCCTGGTCGGACACTGCGACGAGATCAGCCAGCGCATTGAACGTCTTTTCCAGCTCGCGCCGCGATCGCAGGACGGCGTCGAGCAACAGGACGTTTTCGATCGGCCGCCGAGATCTGGCGGCCAAGCTCGTCGACGCGATCCAGCAGATCCATCTGGGATCCGGATTCGAGCCGCAGTCCTTCCATGATGAGCGTTCCGAGCGCACGCCGCTGGCCCTTGAGCGGAACGGTGACCATCGCCTCCTGCCCGACGCTCACGGCAATCTCGGCCCGATCGCGTCGCAGGCCAACGGCCGCCGGCTCGAGCGGATCGGACGCGGCAATCCGCTGCTCCCGCGCCAGATAGACGACGTCGGAAGATGCCGACAGCACGACCATCCGAGCGCGCCGATCGTGCAGCCAGACCGAAGTGCGATCGGCGGCGAACAGCCGATTTGCGCCGGCACATAACGCATCCAGTCCTGCTGACATTGTCCTTGACGAGACCGTCCGCGAGAACTCCTGAAGCAGGTTCTCGAGCTGGAACTGCAAGTCCGCTTCGCCCGCGACGCGCGTCCGCTCGAGGACGATCGCGAACGCCGTCCCACCGCAGCCAGATCGCGCAGCTGGTCGGGCGACGGCGTGCGGTCTTCGACCCGACGACAAGGATGCCCAGAGGCTCCCCAGATGTGCCTCACGGGTACGAGGACCGCGGACGCGGAATGAAGATACTGGGTGACGCCGCGAATGACCCGGCGCAAGTCCGCCGCAAACAGTGGGCGGCTGTCATGGAGCAGCGATTCGGGCACCTGGCGGATCGGCCAGGGATCCGGCGGCAAGTGGTCGAGCCCGAACGCCGAGGTCGCTCGAAGGGCTTCGCCTGTCCGGCTGAGCTGAAAGAAGACGGACCCGGTCCCTTGAACGGCGGAGACTGCATGTTGGTGAAGCACCGGGAGCAGCTCGCTCGAGCCGGCCGGTCGCCGGCAGCGCTTGAAGGAGTCCAGCCTCGCGTGGCACGGCGTAAGTTTAGGCGATAAGTCCAAGTCCGCGTGCGGTTTGCTTGGCGGTATGATGGGGAAAGGCTCCCCTCGGAGCGACGGGCCGGGCCCGCCACGTCTCCTCGTAAATACCGCAGTGCAAGCCGGAGAGCACGGTGGATCGTCTAAATATTGATGACGGCGATAGCAGTGGCCATCCCGTCTGCAAACAATGACGTGGACCGACGAAGAGCTGGTCGCGCGATCGAAGACCGGCGATACGGAGAGCTTCAACCAGCTCGTAAAGCGCTGGGAGCGGCCGATTTTCGCGCTTGCATACCGCACGCTCGGCCGCGAAGAAGACGCGCGCGACGTCACTCAGGAAACATTCCTGCGTGCGTTTCGGGCGCTGGGCGGGTTCAAAGGCGACGCGAAGTTCTCCTCGTGGCTCTATCGGATCGCGCTCAATCTCTGCCGTGACTGGATGCGGAAGGATCGGCGCAGCGCCTGTCGTTCCGGTGCCCGAAGGCGTAGAAGTAGAGCAGCTGGCCGCCGAACGCGCAGCCGACCGAAACCGTCGAAGATCTGGCCGCCCGCGCCGAGCTGACTCGTGGTGTGGCCGCCGCGATGGAAAAGCTGCCGCCAGAACAACGGCAGGCGATCATCCTGAAGGAATATCATGGCCTCACGTTCCAGGAGATTGCCGATCTGATGAAGTGCCCGCTCAGCACCGTCAAGACGCGGGTGTACCAAGGGTTATCAACTCTACGCAAGCAGCTCGGGGAGCAGAAATGATGCATATTGCGGACAACCACGAGGCGCTCCTGGATTATCTCTATGAAGAGGGGGATCCTGATGAGCGCTTGAAAATTGCGCAGACACCTGCAGACGTGCGCCACCTGCTCGGTCGCGGTGCTCGAATTTCAAACGGTGCGCGGGATGTTGAGCGAGTGGAGGCCGCCGGCCTCGCAGCTCGGCTTTCGAATCGTGCAGGACGCCGACAGGCGAGCCGCCGCCGGCGAAACTGCGCATCGTGGGTTCCCACGCTGGCGCCCCGGGCGTGTGGGCGCAGGCTGCCGCTGCTGTGCTGTTGTTTGTGGCCGGCATGGCCGTGTCTCAGCTCAACTTTCGAGTATGGTGACGGTGCGCTGACTGTAAGCACGCGATCTGCCCGAGCCGGATATGCTCGGCGGTCAGGAACGCATCCATTGATTTGCCGCCGGAGGGTCTGCCCAGGGTCGAAGCCGTGCTGACCCGGCCAACTCGTCGACAAGCAAGCCGGCTGATGTCGAGCAATTGCTTCAGCGCGTTCGCTCGATGATCGAGCAAAGCGAAATCCGGCAGCAGCGGGAGCTTGCGCTTCGGCTGTCGCAGGTGGCTCGCGAAGTCGATACGCAACATCAGGCGGACCTGCTCCGCATTCAGCAGGACTTCGGAGACCAGCAGAACCTCATGGAATATCTGGTCAGGACGTCGGGGGGAGTGAAGTGAAACAGGTGGTTTGCGCCGCAGCGATTGCGGGCACGGTCCTGGCAACGCTCGCGGTCTCAGCTCAGACGGCGTCCACCGACACGGCCCCGTCGACTCCGCAGATACAGGCTCGGCAGCAGATCTCGGCGTTCGAGGGCGCGCTGGAGAATGCCGTGCGCATGGGTGCGCAGATGTTCGAGCGGCGGCTTCAGGCGTCGAGCGCCGCGAACATGGTCATGGTCGCAGGCCTGACCAGGGCGCGCGGTTTCCGTCTCGACGATTACGGCGTCCTGTTCGACGTGGAGTTCCCGTCGATGCGGCGCAGCATGGTGTGGAGCATGCAGGAGCTTGAACGTGCGACGAGCGGCAAGGCGAGGCAGGTCAACGAGGTCAGCCTCCACCGTCCAGCCGCGTGAAATCTATCAGTCCGAAATCACCAACGCGCTGGTCGACTGCCATTCTCGATTACACGAGCCCGGTCGGCGTCGCCGACGACGAGTGGCTCACCGTCGCGGCTCGGGAAAGCGTCGTCAATCGACGCGTGATGCCGGGCGATCCCGGCGATACGGCCATTACCATCATCCTCCGAATCAAGGGACGCGACTTGAACGCGGTGCGGGATCGTCAGCTTTCGAGCGAAGAGGCGCGAAAGCGTGTGGAGGTTAAACAGTACCTGACGCACTTTGGGATTAGGGTCTGGGATTAGGGATTCGGCGTGACAAAGGGACTCCAAATCCCTAATCCCAGATCCCATCAGATCCCCAATCCCGAGAGTCGGTGTCTAATAAGGGCATGCTACGGACAGTCGAAATCTCTGCTGACTTTCCTGACCCTCTTCTCGCTGGCCGCCTGCGGCGGCGGCGCCAGCCAGCCCATCACCAAGCTGGTCGAGCCCGGTTGACGTCAAGACCGGCTGGTTCGACGCGGGCGTCGAAGACGGCAAGAACAAGCTCGTGCCGACCGTCATGCTCACGCTCAAGAACGTGAGCAGCGAGCCGGTCGCGAACGTCCAGCTGAACGCCGTCATCCGGCGGGTAGGCGAGACCGAAGAGTGGGGTGGCGCATTCCAGAAGGTCATCGGCACTGAGGGCATCGCGCCGGGGGCGACGACAAAACCTATCGTGCTTCGGTCCACCCTCGGATACACTGGCGTCGAACCGCGGGCGCAGATGCTGAAGAACCGGCTGTTCGTCGACGCTCAAGTCCAGGTGTTCGCCAAGCATGGCGGCAACCAGTGGGTAAAGCTGGGCGAGTGGCCGATCGCGCGCGAGTTGCTCACGCAGTAAAGCTTTCAGTTACTAATTTAGGATGTAGTGTCCGCATTGACGCGGACCGTGGTCCGGCTGAATCCGGACACGACGATTCGCTGCCAGCTGGAGCTTCATGGCTCAATCGACTCTCGATCGCCGCCTCGGTCCGCTTGATGCGGCCGCCATCATCGTCGCCAACGTCATTGGCGGCGGCATCCTCTTTACGCCGCCACAGGTCGCGGCCGCTGTTCCCAATCCCCTCTGGTTTCTTGTGACGTGGCTTGCGGGCGGCGCGCTCGCTTTCGCGGGCGCGATGGCCTACGCCGAGCTTGCGGCGCTTCGCCCGCGCGCCGGCGGCGAGTACGTCTACCTGCGTGAGGCATACGGCCCGCTCGCCGGTTTCATGACGGGATGGACCTCGTTCGTGGCCGGTTTCGCGGGAGCGATGGCCGCGAGCGCCATCTTCCTCATCGTGACTCTCAACCGCTTTGTGCCGGGGGCCGCCGATCCGGCGCCTTTCCTGGTCATCCCGCTGCCGTTCGTCGCCCCTGACCTTCTCGCGTCACACGCTGCTCGCGCTTGTGGTGATCTGGTTGTTCGCGTTGGTGCACATTCGCGGCGTCGGACCGGGCCGCGTCGTCACCAACGTGCTGGCCACGCTGAAAGTGACGGCGCTCATCGTGTTCATCGCTCTGGGGTTTTCGATCGGGGCCGGTTCGAGTGCGAATCTGCAGCAGGTCGGCGGCCCTGTCGCTCCGACAAGCTGGCTGCTGGCGCTCGTTCCCGTGATGTTCACCTACTCGGGGTGGAACGCGGCGTCCTACATGGCCGAGGAGATCCGGAATCCGGGCCGGAACGTCCCGCTCGCGCTCACGCTCGGAACGGTCGTGGTCGTCGTGGTCTATCTCCTGTTCAACATGCTCTGTCTTTACGTCATGCCGATCGGCGAATTTGCGGCGCGTCAAGGGGCAGCGTCCTCGATGTCATCGGCGAGCGCCTGCTCGGCGTCCGCGCGGGCGACATCCTGGCTGTCGTCGCGCTTGTCAGTCTTGCGGCGGGCATCAACGCCTGGACGTTCGCCGGGCCACGCGTGTACTACGCGATGGCGCGCGATGGCGTGTTCTTTCCGGCGGCGTCGGCCGTGCACCCGCGCTTCAAGACGCCGCACGTGTCCATCACCGCGCAGGCGTTCTGGGCGAGTCTGCTGATTCTGACCGGCAGCCTGGATTCGCTCACGAACTACGTGGGATTTGCGATTACGCTGTTCGCCGGCATCGCGGTCGCGGCCGTCTTCGTTCTTCGCACGAGGGAGCCGGACGCGCCCCGGCCGTACAAGGCGCTCGGCTATCCGATTGCGCCGGCGATTTTCGTGCTGGCGAGCCTCGCCATCGTGTCAATGCCGTGTACCGCAATCCGGGTCCGACCGGGGTTGGTTTGCTCGTCATCTTGTCGGGGATTCCGCTCTACCTGTGGCTGACCCGGCGTCGCGCGAGTTGACCCCTCTTTCGTGCGTGGTTAGACTGCGAACTGGTGATCCATTCCACGACCATTCTGGCCATCCGCCATCGCGACCGGGCCGTGCTGGCGGGCGACGGCCAGGTGACGCTGGGCGAGACCATCGTCAAGCAGAGCGCGAAGAAAATCCGGCGGCTGTACAACGACAAGATTCTCGCGGGGTTCGCGGGATCCGCGGCGGACTCGTTCGCGCTGTTTTCGCGGTTCGAATCCAAGCTCGAGCAGTATCGAGGCAACCTCGAGCGCGCCTCTGTGGAGCTGGCGAAAGACTGGCGCACCGATCGTGCGCTGCGGCGGCTCGAAGCGATGCTTGTCGTCGTCGACAAGTCGTCGATGTTCCTGTTGTCGGGCACCGGCGATTTGATCGAGCCTGACGAGAACGTCATCGGCATCGGATCGGGCGGGCCGTACGCGCTGGCGGCGGCGAAAGCGCTGGCACGCCACACCGACCTCGACGCGCGCGCGATCGCGGAGCGTGCGATGGACGTGGCGGCGTCGATCTGCATTTACACCAACGGCATCCTGGCAATCGAAGAGCTCTAATGGCCATTTCCCTACCTGAGACACTCGCACCGCCGACCGATACTCTGACGCCGCGGCAGATCGTCGCCGAGCTCGACAAGTACGTCATCGGCCAGAAGGACGCCAAGCGCGCCGTCGCGATTGCGCTGCGCAACCGGATGCGCCGGCAGAAGCTTCCGCCGGAGCTGGCCGAGGATATCGTTCCGAAGAACATCCTGATGATCGGGCCGACCGGCGTCGGCAAGACCGAGATCGCGCGCCGTCTCGCGCGCCTCGCGCAGTCGCCCTTCATCAAGGTCGAGGCTTCGAAGTTCACCGAGGTCGGCTACGTCGGCCGCGACGTCGAGTCGATGGTGCGCGACCTGGTCGAGCTCGCCGTCGACATGGTGCGCGAAGAGCGGCTCGAAGAAGTCCGCGGCAAGGCCGAGCAGAATGCCGAAGAGCGGCTCCTCGATTTGTTGCTGCCGCCTCCGCGCGCCGACGCTGGATTCCGCCTCTCACAGACGACGGCCAGCTGTCATCGCGGACACCCGGCGCAGGAATCCTGGCAACACACGCGCGAGAAGTTCCGCGAGCAGCTGCGCGACGGGCGGCTCGACCATCGGTCGGTCGATCTCGACGTGCGCGAGCGTGCGTTCCCGTCGTTCGAGGTGATCACCGGCTCGTCGATCGAGGAAATCGACATCAACATCAAGGACATGCTGCCGGGCCTGATTCAGGGCCGAACGCGCAAGCGCCGCATGAAGGTACCCGAGGCGTTCGACTATCTGGTGCAGGAGGAAGAAGGCAAGCTGGTCGACATGGACAGCGTCGCGCGCGTCGCGGTGGAGAAGGTGGAGCAGAGCGGCATCATCTTCGTCGACGAGATCGACAAGATCGCCGGTCGCGAAGGCGGCGGGCAGGGCCCCGACGTCAGCCGCGAAGGCGTGCAGCGCGACATTCTGCCGATCATCGAAGGCACGACGGTCAACTCGAAGTACGGGATGGTGCGCACCGATCACATCCTGTTCATCGCCGCCGGCGCGTTTCACGTGTCGAAGCCGTCGGATCTGATTCCCGAGCTGCAGGGCCGGTTCCCGATCAGAGTCGAGCTCGAGCCGCTCGGCAAAGATGACTTCGTGCGGATCCTCACCGAGCCGAAGAACGCGCTCGTCAAGCAGTACGTCGCGCTGATGGAGACCGAAGGGCATCACGCTGCGATTCCTCGAAGACGCGATCGATCGCATCGCCGACTTCGCGACGCTCGTGAACGAGCGCACGGAAAACATCGGCGCCCGGCGGCTGCACACGGTGATGGAGCGGCTCCTCGACGAAATCTCGTTCGAAGGCCCGGACCTGCGCGATAAGATCATCACGATCGATGCGGCGTACGTCGAACGGATGCTCGCAGCCATCGTCAAGAACGAAGATCTATCGCGCTATATCCTGTGAAGTTTCACCACAGAGGACACCGAGGCTTCTCCGTTTCCTGTTTGCATTCCTCTGTGGGTCGCTCTGCGGTTAGGCATGCGTGCGGCCGTAAGGGACCGCCGCTTGCGCCGATCGTGTATCTGCCGCGGCCGGTGACCGAGCTCGTGGCCAAACGTGTCGAGGACGAGGTCGTGCTTCAGTTCAAAGTACCGACCGCCAATACCGACAACTCGAGCCCCGCGGATCTCGATCGCCTCGAGGTGTACGCCCACACGGGTCCGCTGCCGGCGACTGCGGACTTTCTGAAGTACGGAACGCTCGTGCATCGAATCGAGATCAAGCAGCCACCGCGAGCCGAGAAGAGCAGAGAGCAGAGAGCCAGGAGCAAGGTGAAGCAGGTGCGGAGGGTGTGTCAGGCGCGCCGGATGCGGCCGGGGCGACGCCGCCTGCCGCACCACCCAGGGGAAGAAAGCGGATGCGAAGCCGGGACTCGATCGAACAGGGCTGGTCGACGAGCGTGCGCGAGACGCTGACCGAGAAGCACATGGAAATCGGGCCCATGCCACCGACACGGCCACCGCGCCCGTGGCAACGGCGACGACAGCGACGACGGCGACGACGGTGACGACGGTCGAGACCCTCGAGACGCCCGGCACAGTGAATTTTGCGATGCCGGTGGCGCGTTACTACACAATCGTCGGCGTCAGCAAGAGCCGACACCGAAGGGGACCCTATGCGGGACCGATCCGCGTTCCGCTCATTTCTCCGCTTCAGGCGCCGGAGAAAGTCGAGACGGCCTACACGGCCGATGCGATTTCTCTGTCATGGGCTGGCACAACCGGAAGACGCGGCGCCTGCGACGCCAGCCGCGGCACCGGTCAAACCCGTTGTCGGCCCACCGCCGCTGAAGATCCCAATCAGGAGACCCCGGGGACTTACGAAATCTACGCGGATGTCGAGACGGAGGGGACGCAGGACGCACCAAGATCCGGCAGTCCGCCGCCTCGAAGCCTGCTGCCGCGTACGGCTCCCCGTTTCGGCTACAACGTGTATGATGCCGCACCCGTCCCCGCGCCTGAGGTAACTGCCTCGTCCGCATCCGCGACGGCGGACAAAACCGCGGACATGCCCAACGTGGCTGCCTCGGCACCTGTTCTGCCCTTGAACGCTGCGCTTCTGACGACGCCGGCATTCAGCGATCCGAGAGTCGAGTTCGGCGTCGAGCGTTGCTACATCGTGCGGCGCGTCGAAATGGCGGGTGCGGTCGCAATCGAAAGCGCGCCATCGCCTCCCGCCTGCGTCACGCCGATCGACAAGTTTCCGCCGGCCGCGCCGAAAACCGTCAATCTGGTCGCGACGGCCAGCGCCGTCAGTCTCATCTGGGAACCGAACACCGAGGCTGACCTTGCCGGATACGTGGTCTTGCGCGGCGAGGCCCCTGGTGACAAACTTGCCCCTCTGACGCCGGCCCCAATCGCCGATGCCGCTTACGTGGATACTTCTATCCGCAGGAACCGGACGTACGTGTACGAGGTCATCGCCGTCGACAAGGTCGGCAATCGAGAGCGCGCCGTCGAACCGCGTGGAGGAGTCCATCCGGTGACGCGTGATTCGCGCGTTCCGCATCGACCACGACGGCTCGGTTCGCTACGCTGTCGAGTCCGGCGGCGCGTATCGGCTCGTAGACGGGGACGTTTCCGGCGACGGGCTGGCGTCGTTGAAGGAGCGCGCCGAAGCGGCTGCGAGCGGCGGGACCCGGATCGTGCCCTCGCGCATTCTTGCGCCCGTGATGCCGTCCAAGGTCGTCGCGATCGGCCTGAACTACAAGGACCACGCGGCTGAAATGAACAAGCCGCTGCCGGCCGAGCCGCTGATGTTTCTGAAGCCCTCGACCGCGGTCATCGGCCCCGGCGATGCGATTCGGATCCCGCCGGACGCGGGGCGGATCGATCACGAGGCCGAGCTCGGCGTCGTGATTGGAAGCCGTGCGTCGCGCGTGCCGGCCGGAACACGCGCTCGAGCTACGTGCTCGGGTTCACCTGTCTGAACGATGTGACCGCGCGCGAGCTGCAGCGGAAGGACGTGCAATACACGCGCGGCAAGGGCTTCGACACGTTCGCCCCGATCGGCCCGTGCATCGCGATCGGCCTCGACGCCTCGGCGCTGGATATCGAAGGACGCGTCAATGGAGAGAAGCGGCAATCGTCGAACACGCGGCAGCTGATTTTCTCGGTCGAGCAGATTATCGCCTTTGTCTCGAGCGTCATGACGCTGCTTCCCGGCGACGTCATCGCGACGGGCACCCCGTCGGGCGTCGGACCCCTTGGCCCGGGCGACCAGGTCACGGTGAAGATTGCGGGAATCGGTGAGCTCAGCAATGCGGTAACGATTTAGGAGGTAATGGCAATGAAACTGTTTGTGGATACCGGCAACGTCAAGGAGATCGAGCAGCTCGCCCTTCTTGGCATTATCGACGGCGTGACGACCAACCCGTCGCTCATGGCGAAAGAGACCGGCGATTACCGGAAGACGATGAAGGAAATCTGCCAGATCGTGCAGGGACCGGTCAGCGCCGAAGTGCTCGCGACCGACTTCGAAGGAATGATTCGCGAAGGGCGCGACCTCGCGACGATCGACGAGCACATCGTCGTGAAGGTGCCCTTCACGAGAGACGGCGTGCGTGCCTGCAGGACGCTGAGCGCGAAGGTCTGAAGGTCAACGTCACGCTCGTGTTCTCGGCGGCGCAGGCGCTGCTCGCGGCGAAGGTTGGCGCGGCGATGGTCAGTCCGTTCGTCGGGCGGCTGGACGACATCGGCCAGACCGGCATGAATCTCATCCAGGAAATCATCGAGATGTACCGGAACTATCCTTTCAAGACCGAGGTGCTCGTCGCCAGCACGCGCCACCCGATCCACATCGTCGAGGCGGCGAAGATGGGCGCCGACATCTGCACGTGTCCGGCGAAGGTCATCGATCAACTGTTCAAACACCCGCTGACCGACATCGGCCTGGCGAATTTCCTCAAGGACTGGGAAAAGTCTCAAGCAGCCGCCCGCGTGTAGTGGATCCTCAACGCACGCTCGACGAGCTCGAGAGAAGAGCCGAGCTTGGCGGAGGCGAGGAGCGTCTCCAACGCCAGCGCGCGGCCGGCAAGCTGACGCGCGCGCGAGCGCATCGAGCTGCTGTTCGATGCGGGCACCTTCGAAGAGGTCGACAAGCTCGTCACGCACCGTTGCCTCGATTTCGGGATGGCCGATCAGGTCATCCCGGGCGACGGCGTCATCGCCGGCCACGGACGCATCGACGGACGTCCCGTCTACGCGTTCGCTCAGGATTTCACCGTGTTCGGCGGCTCGCTGTCGGAGACCAACGCCGCCAAAATCGTGAAGATCATGGATCTCGCGGTGAAGATGGGAGCGCCGATCGTCGGCTTGAACGACTCGGGCGGCGCGCGCATTCAGGAAGGCGTCCTGTCGCTGGCCGGGCTACGCCGAGATTTTCCTTCGCAATACGCTGGCGTCAGGCGTGGTGCCGCAGATCTCCGCCGTCATGGGCCCGTGCGCGGGCGGCGCCGTGTACTCGCCGGCGATCACCGACTTCACGATCATGGTGCGCAACTCGAGCTATATGTTCGTGACGGGTCCCGATGTCATCAGGACGGTGACGCATGAGGAAGTGTCGAAAGAAGCGCTCGGCGGCGCGATGACGCACAACGAGCGGAGCGGCGTCGCGCATTTTGCCGTGGAAGACGACCGCGCGTGCCTTGCCCTGATCCGCGATCTCCTGGGGTTTCTTCCGAGCAACAACCTGGATGGCCCGCCGGACGTCCGGCAGCGCAGATTCCCTCGATCGCGAAGATGCAGGCGCTCGATCGGCTCGTGCCAGCCGCGCCGAATCAACCATACGACATGCTCGACCTGATTCACTCGGTCGCAGACGAGGGAGAGTTCCTCGAGGTCCATCAGCATTTTGCGCGCAACCTCATCGTCGGGTTTGCGCGGATCGGCGGCCGGTCGGTCGGCATCGTCGCGAACCAGCCGGCGCATCTTGCAGGCGTGCTCGATATCGACGCGTCGGTCAAGGGCGCACGGTTCGTCCGCTTCTGCGATGCGTTCAACATTCCGCTGATCACTTTCGAGGATGTTCCGGGTTTTCTGCCGGGAACCGCGCAGGAGTTCGGCGGCATCATCAGGCACGGCGCGAAGCTGCTCTACGCATTTGCCGAGGCGACCGTACCGAAGATCACGGTCATCACGCGGAAAGCGTACGGCGGCGCGTATTGCGTCATGGCGAGCAAGCACCTTCGCACGGATTTCAATTACGCGTGGCCGACGGCGGAGGTCGCGGTCATGGGGCCCGAAGGCGCCGTCAACGTGCTCTACAAGAAAGAGCTCGAGAGCGCCGCCGATCCGGCCGCGGAGCGAGCCAGACGCGTCGCCGATTTCCGCGAGAAGTTCGCGAACCCGTTCGTCGTGGCCGCCCGCGGCTTCGTGGACGAGGTGATCCAGCCGAGAACGACCCGCCGGAAGCTGATCCTGGCGCTCGGCACGCTGACGACCAAGCGCGAGCAGCATCCGCCCAGGAAAGCACGGGAACATTCCTCTCTAGACGCTACTGGGCATTAGGGATTGGGGATTAGGGATTGGTCGTCACGAAGGCGCGTCTAAGTGCTCGGAAATGATAGAATTACAGACGCGCTGCCGCTCCGTTCGACCCACTTGCAAAAAGTTCTCATCGCTAACCGCGGCGAAATTGCCGTGCGGGTCATCCGGACATGCCGCGATTTGGAGCTCGCCACGGTTGCCGTCTATTCGGCATGCGACCGGAACGCGCTTCACGTGCGGCTGGCCGACGAGGCATACGCCATCGGGCCGGACGAGGCCTCGGAGAGCTATCTTCGCGTCGATAAGCTGATCGACGCTGCGAAACGTTCTGGCGCGAGCGCCGTGCATCCGGGTTATGGCTTTCTGGCCGAGAACCCCGAGTTTGCGGAGGCGTGTTCGGATGCGGGGCTCACGTTCATCGGGCCGATGGCGCCGGCAAATGCGCGCGATGGGCAGCAAGACCAGCGCCCGCGAGATTGCACGCCGCGCCGGGGTTCCGGTCGTGCCTGGGAGCGATGTCCCGTTCGAGGTGACAGCGACCGACGGGGAACTGTCCAGGGTAGCGCAAGCGGTCGGCTATCCGCTTCTTGTCAAAGCGGTGGCGGGCGGTGGAGGAAAGGGGATGCGCGTCTGTGCGCTACGCCCGACGATCTCGGTGAAGCCGTCAGACTGGCGCGCTCGGAGTCTCTGTCGTCGTTTGGCGATGGCCGGGTGTATTTCGAGCGGCAACTCGAGCGGCCGAGGCACATTGAAGTGCAGTTGCTCGGCGATCGGCACGGGACGTTGTGGCGTTCACCGAGCGCGAATGCTCGATCCAGCGGCGTCACCAGAAGCTGATTGAGGAAACGCCCTCGCCGGCAGTCGGACCGGAGTTACGCGCGCAGCTGACCGCGGCCGCCAGGGCGATAGGGCGTGCGGCGGGATATACGAGTGCCGGAACGATCGAATTCCTCGTGGACCGATCCGGTGGGTTCTATTTCCTGGAGATGAACACTCGGCTCCAGGTGGAGCACCCGATCACCGAAGCGGTGACCGGTCTGGATTTGGTCCGCGCGCAGATCGAAATCGCGCAGGGCAGAAGGATAGGCGCGATTTTGGCCGGAATTGACGAGCCGCCGGGCGGGACAGAAGGAGTGCCGGCCTTCAAGCCGGCCAACGGGCACGCCATAGAAGTGCGCGTCTATGCGGAGGATCCTGAGAACGGATTTCTCCCGTCACCTGGATTGATCACGCTATTTGCGACCGCCGGCAGGACCCGGCATTCGGGACGATAGCGGGGTGTTTGAAGGATGGATCGTTCCAACGGCGTACGATCCCCTGGTTTCGAAGGTCATTGCCTGGGCGCCTGATCGGCAGGGAGCCCTTGCGCGCATGGTTCGCGCATTAACGGAATACGACCTCCGGGGCATCGCGACTACGATAGGGTTTTGCCAGGAACTGATTGAATCGCAGTCGTTTGCAGCCGCAGAGTTCGACACGACGTCGGTCGATCGAATGATCGGGCAGCGCTCTCGGCAGTCGCGGCCCCAAGAGGATGGGAGAGCACAGATCGCGGCGATCGCCGCAGCGCTGTGGGAGATGAAGGAGGCCAAGAAGGGGTTGGCGCATCCGATCTCTGCTTCCCTCTGGGTCCAACAGGCGCGGATCGAGGGGCTCCGATGAACGTCGACGTCGCCGTCAACGGCCGCCTTTGGAGAGTGGCCGATCGAGCCAGGAACGCAGGCAGGGGAGTTTGCCGTGGTCGTGGGTGGCGCGACGAGGATGGTCAGCGCGTCGTGGATTGACGCCGATACCCTGTCACTGATTGAAGGTTCGTCGTCTCATGAGGTGCGCTTCGAGGTGCGCGGCGACGGCGTGCTCGGCGTCGTATTCGACCGAAGGCGCTTCGAGGCGGTGTTACGCCAGGCGCGACTGAAGCCGCGCCCTACCGATTCAGGAATCGGCGCTCCGGTCGGCGACGTTTCGGCGGGCAACGTTCCAACGGGGCGTGAGCTTAGTCACGCTGTCAAATCGCCCATGCCCGGTCGTGTCGCGCGAGTCCTTGTCGGCGTGGGCGATCGTGTCGCGGCACGCCAGGGAGTGGTCGTCGTCGAGGCCATGAAAATGGAAAACGAGCTACGAGCCCCAAGGGACGGCGTCGTCACGGAGGTCAAGGTCTTTCAGGGCGCCGCCATAGAAGCTGGCGCTGTATTGGTCGTCATCGAATAGATGCCTTTACGGTTCAAGCGTTTCGAGCGCATTCGGGCGCACATGGCGTTCCGCGCCACACGGTTGGGGGTCGCCGTGCTGGCAACGTTGCTTGCCGTCGCCATCGTGACGACTCTCACGATCGATCTCGGCCCAGGGCTGCGCGGGATTGCCCAGCGCGAGGGGTCGAAGCGCATCGGCCGAACGTTAGCGCATCGGCAAGCTGGGCATCCGTCTGTTCAATGGCAGGTTCGTCCTCGAGGACTTCGTCATCGAAGGCCTCGCGCCGGCCGATCGCCCATTTCTCAAGGCGAAACGCATCGACGTCTCTTTGACGTGGGACGCCCTCCTTCGGCGCGAGGTGCTGCTCGATTCGATCGAGATGTCGGACTGGCAGATGGTGATCGAACAATGGCCAGGCGGCCGCCACAACTTCCCGAAGTTCAATACGGGCGGCGGGCAGCGCCGCCCGCTCGTCACCACGATGCCGTACGTGAGGACGACGAAATGGCGAAGTGACCTTCGATGATCACGGGACACCGTGGAGCGCAGTTGCCCGCAATCTGGAAATCACGGTCACGAAGTTCGGCATCTACCGCGGAGAGGCGACATTCCACGGCGGCACGATCAGAATCCAGAATTACCTGCCGATGAGCGCGTCGATGAAGGCGCTGTTTCGCGTCGACGGCGGGGTCGTCCAGTTCGAGCGGATGGATTTGATCACCGATGGCGCGAGGTCCGAGATCACCGGAAATGCGGACATCGCGCAATGGCCCGAGCAAACCTACCAGGTGAAGTCGATCGTCGATTTCAAACGGATGCGGGAGCTGTTTTTCGCCAAAGAGAGCTACACGCTCTCGGGCGAGGGACGGTTCAATGGCGTCTTCCACCTCTACAAAGGGGGACGCTCGCTGACTGGAAGTTTCGAAAGTGATGTCGCCGGCCTCAACGCCGGCGGCCACGAGTACCGATTTCCAGAATTGACGGGAAACCTCTCCTGGCTGCCGAATCGGTTCGATGTGACCGATACCACGACGCGTTTTTATGGCGGCACTGCCCGGCTGAAGTATTCGATCGCGCCACTTGGAAGTCCACAGCCTGCGCGAGCGACGTTCGACGCCGAGTGGGAGGATATCGATCTCGCGGACTACAGTGATTTCCTCCGGCTGAACGGGGTGCGTTTAGCCGGAAGATGGAGCGGACGCAACCTGCTCGAATGGCAGCTTGGCCGTTTCCGCGAGCACTCCGGCGATGGCTACTCGGAGGTCTCGCCGCCCGCCGGGTCACAGGTTCTGTCAGGCGCACCGGCGAGCGCGCTGGCCGGCAGTCCCGACCAGGGAGGGTCGCATCCTCCGATCGGCCACCTGCCTGTGGCCGGGCAGGTGACGTACCGCTACGACCGCGACTGGATCGATTTCGCCGATGGCCGCTTCTCCACGCCTTCGACTGACGTGACGTTCGGCGGACGAACGGCATGGGGCGATAACTCCCGGATCCCCTTCCATGTGACCAGCGCCGATCTGCAGGAGAGCGATCGCGTCCTGGCCGGAATGATGACCGCGTTCGGTGCGCCGACCAATGCGATTACGGTTGGCGGCACGGCGGAATTCTCGGGCGTCCTCACCGAAGCCTTGGGCCGTCCGCGCGTCGAGGGCACGTTTGTCGCCGAGGGCCTGCGAGCGTTCGATGTCAATTGGGGAAAGGGTGAGGCGGCTCTGGTGATCCAGAACGCCTATGCGGATGTGACAGACGGCCGCGTGCAAAAGAATGACGGCGAGATCCTGGTCAACGGTCGATTCTCGCTTGGTTTTTCCCGACGCGATAAAGGTGAGGAGATCAATGGCCGCGTGCGCGTCACCGGGTGGACGGCCGCCGACTTCAAGCATGCGTTCGACATCGACGACTACTCGGTCGAAGGCATCCTGTCGGGCGAGTATCACCTCTATGGGCCCTACCGCGGTCCATACGGCTTCGGTACGCTGACGATCGATCGTGGCGTCGCGTACGGTGAGCCGTTCGAGACCGCGTCAGGGTCCCTTCGCTTCGAGGGAAACGGCGTCCGGATCGACGGCATCCAGCTGCAAAAGAGCGGCGGCACAGCCGAGGGCGCTGCATTTATCGGTTGGAACGGAACATATTCGTTCAACGCCACCGGCCGCCGCATCCCCATGGAGGGCGTGAAGGCAACGGCTTATCCGGAGATGCGGCTGACAGGTCTTCTGGAATTCAACGCCGACGGCAGCGGCACATTCGACGACCCTCGCTATCAGTTCCGTGGCCGGATACGCGATCTGTTCGTGCTCGATGAAGGCGTCGGGGAGGTGACCGGACGTCTCGAGGTGCGAGGAGACGTGATGACGCTCGAGGTGGAGGCGGCGTCCCCGCGTCTCGCGGTGTCCGGAACAGGGCGCATCGCGCTGACCGAAGCGCGGGATGCCGATCTTTCCCTTCGCTTTACCGACACCTCGCTCGATCCGTATGCGCGCGCCTTCGAGCCGCGCCTGTCCCCGTTTACTACCGCGGTAGGCAGCGGCACGCTGCGCATCATGGGCGAGCTTGCCAACCCTGAGCGTCTTATCGTTGATGCGATGTTCGAGCAGGTGCAGCTTCGCACCTTCGACTACGGGCTGCGCAACGCGAAGCCGATTCGGATCCTGATGAACAACAACGTCTTCCGCATCGACGACATGCGCCTCATCGGCGAGGGTACCGAGCTGGATCTCTCCGGGACGGTCGACATGAACGCCAGACGCATGGCCGGGCTGGCCCGCGGCAACGCGAACCTCGGCATTCTTCAGGGCTTTTATCGCAACATCCGCAGCTCCGGCACTGCCGAGCTGACCGCGCAGCTGAGTGGATCCTTCGATGCCCCCATCATCCTGGGACAGGCACGCGTGACCGACGGACGCCTGCGTCACTTTTCGCTGCCGCACTCGCTCGACGCGCTGAACGGCAGCATCCTGTTCGATTCACGGAATATCAGAGTAGATGGGCTCACCGCGCGTGTGGCGGACGGCCAGGTCAACTTCGACGGGCGGATCGGACTCGATGGCTACACACCGACAGATCTGGCGCTGACGGCCACCGGCCGGAGCATGCGCCTGCGCTATCCCGAAGGCGTGCGCTCGGAGGTTGATGTCGATCTCTCGCTGACAGGACGTGTCACGGCGCCCGTCCTCGCCGGCACGGTGATGGTGCAGAACGCGATCTGGACTACGCGACTCGATACGAGCGGGAATCTGTTCGATTTCGGCGGTTCCGGGCGGCGGTGCGCCGGTTGTGGCTGCGCCGGCATCCGACAGCACGATGCCCTCCATCCGCCTCGATGTTCGTGTGGTCGCGCCTGGCACGCTCCGCATCGAAAATAACGATGCGCATATCGTCTCCAGCGCAGACCTCACCGTCCGGGGCACCCACGAAAGGCCGATAGTGTTCGGGCGCGCGGAGATCACCCGCGGCGAGTTCATCTTCGAAGGCCGCAGGTATCTCGTCACACGCGGGACGCTCGATTTCACAAACCCCGTGCGGCTCGATCCGACCTTCGACATCGCCGCCGAAACACAAGTACGCGTCCCCGGGCAAACCTACCGCGTCACCCTGAGCGCGTCGGGCACGAGGCAGCGGCTGCGGCCCGTATTCGAATCGGATCCCCCCTTGCCTTCCCAGGTCGAGGTGGCGTCTCTCCTCCTCGGCGATCTGGGGACGACGCAGGACGCCGATTTACGCGCGCTGCAGCGCCCGGACCTGACTGAGCAGCAACTGGTTCAGGCTCGTGTCGCCCGGATGCTCGTCAGCCCGATATCAGGGCAAATCGGCGACGTCGTGGAGCAGACCTTCGGGGTCGACACCTTTCAGTTGACGCCGCTGGTGACCGATCCCTCTCAGCAGTCCTCTCGCTTCAATCCGTCGGCGAGGCTGACGATCGGCAAACGAATTTCGAACCGCGCCTACCTGACCTTTTCGAGAAGCATCAGCTCCACCAACGATCAGATCGTCCTGCTCGAGTACGATCAGACCGATCGCCTTTCGTGGATCCTCACCCGCAACGAGGACGACAGCTACGCGCTGGACATCAGAGTGAGGAAGGAATTTTGAAGTGGACCGTATCGGTCGTGGTCCTCTGTCTGATCGCCGGCGCCGCGGAAGGGGCCGTCAGCGACTACGTCGGAAAACCGGTCGTTGAGATTCGATTGCAGGCCGGCGGCGTCGAGCTGCGCGATCCCGCCCTGCTGGAAATGATCGAGACACGGACGGGAGCGCCGCTCGCGATGATTGACGTTCGCGAGAGCATGGCCCACCTGTTCGGTCTCGGCCTCTACCAGGACGTGCAGGTCGATGCATCACTGCGCAGCGACGGGGTGGTGCTCGTCTACAACGTCGTCCCCGCGCCGCGGGTGCGCCGGATCCTCTTCGAGGGCTCGACGGAGATTTCCGAGAGCGAGCTCCGGCGACTGATCATCGAACGCCACGGGAGCTCACCGTCGCCGGCGCGCGCGAGTCAGGCCGCCGCGACACTTCAGACGCTGTATCGAGACCG
The DNA here is from genome assembly GCA_963775345.1 of Vicinamibacterales bacterium. Classification (GTDB taxonomy): domain Bacteria; phylum Acidobacteriota; class Vicinamibacteria; order Vicinamibacterales; family JAMQPK01; genus JAMQPK01. The sequence goes on along the minus strand of CAVZIS010000009.1, from coordinate 85,852 downwards.
GGGATACCCCCGCGCGGAGATCGATGTGCGCGCCGATGTGGCTCGCGACCCCGCAAACGCGGCGATGGTGTTCACAGTCCGCCCGGGTCCGCGCGCTCGCATCGCGCTGATAGAGGTTCAAGGGACGCCTCGCGAGACCGTTCCGCAGCTGCTCGACTCTCTCAACCTCCGGGCTGGCGACCAATACGACGGCATTTCGCTCGATCAGCGAATGGCCGCCTATGCCGACCGGCTGCGCGCCGCAGGGTACTACGAAGCACGGGCTTCGCAGCTTCCTCGTTACAGTGATGCGGATGCGGCGGTCAACCTCGTGCTCGTCATCGATCCGGGACCGATGGTCGAGATCAGCTTCCTTGGCGACCCGCTCAGCGCCGCAGAGCGCGAGCAGCTCGTCCCGATTGCTCGCGAGCATTCGGTCGACGAAGACCTTCTCGAGGATTCGAAGTTTGGAATCGAGCGGCATTTTCGAGAGCGTGGGTACTGTATCCCCCGGGCAGACTATCAGCGGGGCGAGGCGCAGTCACCCAAGCCGGGAGCGCCCGCCGAGGTCCTCCGCATCACCTTCACGATAGCCCGGGGCCCGCAGTGCGTGGTGGAACAGGCCGAGGTCGCGGGCAACACGTCGATTGCATCGATCGAGCTCGCACCGCTCGTCCAGACGCGTGCCGGACAGCCGTTCAACGAATCGACCGTCGGGTCCGACATCGCGAGAATCCAGAGCTTGTACCGCCAGCGCGGATTCTCGGCGGTCAAAGTCTCGTCGCAGGTCGATCGACGCGAGGCGCAGGCCGGCGTGGCGCCAGTACGCGTCCGCCTCAACGTCGCCGAAGGTGTGCGATCGGTCATCGACTCGGTGACGTTCCAGGGGAACGCCGCCATCGACAGCGACGCGCTGCGCAAAGCGATCACGGCTGTCCCCGGCGAGGCGTATTTCGAGCCGCAAATCTCGGCTGATGCAGACAGTCTCGCTCTGCTGTATTTGAATCGCGGTTATCAGGAAATCACGGTCCGGCCCGAACCCAGACCAATTGGTGACGGCTCGAAAGTGGAGCTGAGGTTCGTCGTCCACGAGGGGCCGCAGATTCTGGTCGATCACGTGCTGGTCGTCGGCAACCGGCGGACCCAACGCGACACGATCCTCCGGGAAGTACAGCTGAAGAGCGGGCAGCCGCTGTCCCAGGAACAAGAGGATACGACGCGGACCCGATTGGCTGCGTTGGGGCTGTTCCGGCGCATCGATATCTCCTATCTGCAGCTTCCTGGCGAGCGGGGTCATCGGGATGTCGTCATTACCGTCGAAGAAGCACCGGTCACGACCATCGGCTATGGGGGCGGTCTCGAAGGAGGTAAGCGCCTGGTCCGATCTTCCGAGACAAGGGAAGCCATCGAGGAGTTCCAGATCGCTCCGCGCGGGTTTTTCCAGGTAAGCCGTCGCAATCTCTTCGGCAGGGACCGATCGTTGAACCTCTTCACGCGCGTGAGCTTCCGGCCGAAAGGTGTGAGCAGTCTGGCCTCCCTGGCGGGCCAATCGACCGAAGGAAGCGGCTACGGCTTCAACGAATATCTCGCCCGACTGACACTCGGCGAGCGCCGCGTTTTCGGCACCGATGCCGACGCCACATTGACAGCGGCGGTCGAGCAGGGCGTTCGATCGAGCTTCGACTTCAACAGGCGCAGCGCCATTGCTTCTCTCTCGCGCCGCTTGACCCGCACGGTCGCGGTCAGTGCGTACTACGCCCTCGACCACACGCGGTTGTTGAACATCAAGTCGAATTTCGCGTCGCAGCCCGAGATCGACCGGTTGTTCCCGCAGGTCCGCCTCTCCAGTGTGGCGTCTACGTTGATTCGAGACACCCGCGATGACTCCATCGAGCCGACGAGAGGGACGTTGAGCGGCCTGGATGTCGAGCTTGCGGCACGCCGCATTGGCTCGGAGGTGGGTTTTTTCAAGACCTTCCTGCAGGGATTCAGCTTTCGGCGACTGCCCGGTTCTCCTGCTGTTCTGGCGCTGGGCGCGCGCGTGGGGCTCTCGACAGGATTTCCGCGTCCCGTGCCCCGCGCAGGACAGACGATCATCGTCGACGACATTCCGGCGAGCGAGCGCTTTTATGCAGGAGGTGATACAACCGTTCGGGGATTCGTGTACGAACGTCTGGGCACTCCTGAAACGATCGATCCTTCCGGCTTTCCCAAAGGGGGCAACGGCCTGGTCGTGCTGAACAGCGAGCTCCGTTTTCCCCTACATGGTGTCCTGGGAGCCGTCATGTTCGTCGACGCGGGGAATGTCTATCGCACGGTCAGCGAAATGGATCTCACCGAGATTCGCACCTCCGTTGGCTTCGGCCTGCGCTATCGATCGCCTGTCGGTCCTATTCGAGTCGACCTGGGAATCAAACTGGATCCGAAGGTACTGCCAAACGGTCAGCAGGAGCGGTTGACGGCGCTTCACATCTCGCTGGGACAGGCCTTCTGATGGATCGTCGAAAGAGACAAGAGATAAGGGCTAAGAGACGAGTGTCACGCGTGCGGCGCACGGCGTTTGTCTCTCTGCTCTTTGCTCTTGGCTCTTTCACGATTCCTGGCTCCACAGCATCGGGCGAGATTATCGACAGAGTGCTCGCTATCCTGCCAGGACAGATAATCACTCAATCCGATGTGCGCGCCGCGCTCGACCTGGGGTTGGTCGAGGTGTCCGACAGCGACGATCGGATGGTCGCCGGGGTGTCCGCCGTGATCGATCGCATGCTGATGCTGAACGAGGTGCGGCGCGTGGTCCCTCCGGAGCCATCCCGGGCCGCGATTGAAGCACGCGTAGCCAGAATCCGCGAGCGTTTCGATTCTCCCGCCAGTCTCGCGGGCGTCCTTGACGCGAGCGGCATAGACGAAACCATGCTCGGCGTGTACGCGGCCGATGATCTGCGCCTCGCGTCCTATCTTGACGAACGGTTTTCTGCGGCATCCCAACCGACTGACGAGGAAGTCAGGCAGGCTGGCGAAGGCTCTCGCCAGCGTTTGACGGATGAGCGCCGCCGCTCGCTCATCCTCGCGTGGGTGTCGGAGCTGCGCCGCAGGGCAGACATTACCCTTGTGCAGTAGCTACAGCGTCCTACCCGCACTTGCAAGAATCACAAATATCTCCGCCGCGTTGAATCCTGAGTGGCTGACGACTGGCGCGACGATGCTGCCACGGGCGATGTAGACATAGCCCCAGAAGGCTCCGAGCATTGCGGTCGTGAGAACGGCATCCCAGCCCTGAAGGCTGTGACCGATGCCGAAAACGATGCTGTACAGAATCAACCCGACCTGCGCGCCGCCCAGATGTTGCTCGAAACGATGCAGGATGAACGCCCGCTGAATTTCTTCGCGCAGGCCGCCGCCAATAGTGGCGACGATGGCGAGGATCAGCGCCTGCGTGGGCGTCTGAATCAGATCCTGAAGCGGGTTTCGCTCCACGTTTTGCAGTGATGGGAAGACCAACCGCGTGGTCGAGAGCACCACAACCGCGAGCATGAACACCACGGCGGTCATGGGAATGCCCAGATAGATCTCATGGCCAATCGGTCGAGGTCCAAGAAACACCTCGCGCGGGCGCTCGCCCTGGCGCCGCAGGAGCCAGAACACCACGGCAATCAGCACTGTCGCATCGACCAGCAGCAGCGTCGTGATGTAGCCGAACGACAGCCGGCCTCCGACCAGCGGCGTAAATCCCGCCAGGGCGAACATGTACGCCAGCGCCAACTGAGACGGGATGCCCGAACACAGCAGAATTTCCAGGATCGCCGAGACACGCGCGCTTGCCACCGAGGGCGGCGACGATTCGGGTGGGTGTAAGTCGGTGGAATCCAGACGGATGATTCTAGCTGGTCGCGCTGCCCGGATCTGCCGTTTGGCGGCGTAACCCGAATGTTGCGGGTCGTAGGCAGACCACCCGGTATTGCGTTCGACCTAAAAAATTGCCACAATATATGGTGTATTTCACTTGACAACCCCCTGAGGGGAGCGCATATTTGTCCGCCTGCAACGGTTCTCCATTTCCAATCAATTCGGAGGGTGAGAATGGAACAAGGCGCCGGCCAGGACACTACCAGCATTGAGAAAGCGAGCCACACCAACCAGGCCCAGGACCCCGGCGTCGACGACCGTCTGACGACCGGCAAGGCCGACCTCACCGGGACTGGAGTTTGCCCGCTTTTTCACGCTTCCAGGAGTCGACCCGTTCGACGAGATCACCTGGGAGCAACGCTCGGCCGTCATCGGCAACGAGCGCGGCGAAGTGGTGTTCGAGCAGCGCGACGTGGAGATTCCCTCGTTCTGGTCGCAGCAGGCGACCAACATCGTCGTCTCGAAGTATTTCCGCGGGCAGATCGGGACACCCGGCCGCGAACACAGCATCAAGCAGCTCATCGGGCGCGTCGTGGACACGCTTACCAAGTGGGGCCGGAAGGACGGCTACTTCGCCTCGGAGGCCGATGTCGAGAGCTTCAGCTGCGGATCTGAAGCACATCCTCGTGTATCAGAAAGCCTCGTTCAACAGTCCCGTCTGGTTCAACTGCGGCTTCGAGCCCAACCCGCAGTGCTCGGCGTGCTTCATCAATTCCGTTCAGGACACCATGGATTCGATCCTGACGCTCGCGCGCACCGAGGGGATGCTCTTCAAGTTCGGATCGGGCACGGGGTCGAATCTGTCGGCGATCCGGTCCTCACGAGAGATCCTCTGCAGGCGGCGGCACTGCATCTGGCCCCGTCTCGTTCATGAAGGGCTACGACGCATTTGCCGGCGTCATCAAATCGGGCGGCAAGACGCGCCGCGCCGCGAAAATGGTCATTCTCAACGCCGACCACCCGGACATCGTCGATTTCATCAACTGCAAGGTCGAAGAAGAAAAGAAGGCGTGGGCGCTGATCGACGCCGGGTACGACGGTTCCTTCACCGGACCGGCGTACGCGTCGGTGTTCTTCCAGAACTCGAACAACAGCGTGCGCGTGACCGACGACTTCATGCGCGCGGTGCTGGACGACGGGAACTGGTCGACGCGCGCGGTGACGACCGGTCAGGTGATGGATACCTACAAGGCACGCGACCTGATGAAGCTGATTGCCGAGGGCACCTACATCTGCGGCGATCCCGGCATGCAGTTCGACACCACGGTCAACGAGTGGCATCCGTGCCCGAACACGGCGCGGATCAACGCCTCGAATCCGTGCTCGGAATACATGTTTCTGGACGACTCGGCGTGCAACCTGGCGTCGATCAATCTGATGAAATTCGTGCGCCCGGACGGCGAGTTCGACGTCGCGGGCTACAAGGCGGCGGTTCGCACGTTGATCACAGCGCAGGAAATCATGGTGGACAACGCGAGCTATCCCACGCCGGCGATCGCGAAGAACAGCCACGCGTTTCGTCCGCTGGGTCTCGGCTATGCGAACCTGGGCGCGCTGTTGATGTCGCGCGGCCTGCCGTACGACAGCGATGGCGGGCGTGATTACGCGGCGTCGCTCACGGCCATCATGACCGGCGAAGCGTACGCGCAGTCGGCGCGGATCGCACGCGATCAAGGCGGGCCGTTTGCCGGCTACGAAATCAACCGCGAGCCCTTCCTTCGCGTCATGCGGAAGCATCGCGATGCCGTCAAGGACATCAACGCGAAGAACGTGCCGGGCGAGCTCTACAGCGCGGCGAAGCAGACCTGGGACGAGGCTGTCCGGCTCGGCGAGCTCTACGGCTATCGCAACGCGCAAGCCACGGTCCTCGCGCCGACCGGTACCATCGGGTTCATGATGGACTGCGACACTACCGGCGTGGAGCCGGACATCGCGCTCGTGAAGTACAAGAAGCTGGTTGGCGGCGGTCTGATGAAAATCGTCAACCAGACAGTTCCGATGGCGCTCGCCAAGCTCGGCTACAGCGAGCAGCAGATCAAAGCCATCGTTCAGTACATCGACGAGCAGGAAACGATCGAAGGCGCTCCAGAGCTGAAGGCCGAGCACCTGCCGGTGTTCGACTGCGCGTTCAAGGCGAGGAAAGGCGAACGGTCGATTCACTATCTTGGGCACATCAAGATGATGGGCGCGACGCAGCCGTTCATCTCAGGCGCGATCTCCAAGACCGTCAACGTGCCGAAGGAAGCGACCGTCGAGGAGATCATGGAAGCCTACATCGAGTCGTGGAGGCTCGGCGCGAAGGCGATCTCGATCTACCGCGACGGCAGCAAGCGGACGCAGCCGCTCAACACGTCGAAGGACAAAGCGCAGGCGGAGGTCGAGAAAGTGGTCGCCAGTATGGGTCAGCCGGTCCGGCGCAGGCTGCCCGATGAGCGGCAGTCGATCACGCACAAGTTCGACATTGCCGGGCATGAAGGGTACATCACCGTCGGGCTCTTCGAGGACGGCACGCCGGGCGAGCTGTTCCTGGTGATGGCGAAGGAAGGCTCGACGATCTCGGGTTTCGCCGACGCCTTCGCGCAGGCGATTTCCTATGCGCTGCAGTTCGGCGTTCCGCTGCAGGTGCTGGTGGACAAGTTCAGCCACGCCCGGTTCGAGCCGTCTGGCATGACGAGAAATCCGGACGTCCGTTTCGCGAAGTCGATTGTGGACTACATCTTCCGGTGGCTGGCGACGAAGTTCCTCTCGCAGGAAGCGCAGTTCCACGCCGGCGTGAACAATCGAGAAGAGCGCCGCGCGGACGATCGCGCGGACGAGGCGTCCAAGGCGCCTGCCAAGCCGGCGGTCAGTTCGGCCACCTATGCGGCCGCCGCGATCCAGAACCAGGAAGACGCACCGCCCTGCAGCGTGTGCGGGTCGATCATGGTGCGCAGCGGCAGCTGCTATAAGTGCGCGAACTGCGGATCGACGTCAGGCTGCGCCTAATATTCAGGTCTCAACGCAGAGGACGCAAAGACGCAGAGAAATTAGGGTTAAGACAGGGGCCGACGCGAAAGCGTCGGCCCTTGTGTTTTTACGGAGCGGTCGCAAATTTTTTGGACGCAAAGTACCATCCGCTCTGCGCCTCCACGTCCTTGCGTTGAGACATGGAGGCCCAAGCGCAGTCGCGGATATACTCTCCATCGTGCACGTCGCGCGAAAGATCACCTGGACGCTGTTTGTCGCGCAGGCGCTGAGCTCGACCGGGTTTCTGGCATCGGCCACGATTACGTCGATCGTTGGGGCCGATCTGAGCGGCCGTGCCGAGTGGGCGGGCGTTCCAGCTACCGTCTTCAACCTCGGTGTCGCCGGCGCTTCGTTTGTGCTCGGGTACGGGATGGATCGCTTCGGCCGCCGCGGCGCGCTCGGGACGGGCTTCGCCATCGGCGTCAGTTGGTGCCGCGATTGCCGCTTGGGCCATCGTGACGGGCACGTTTCCCGGGTTCCTGTTCGGCCTCGCGTTGATGGGGCCGGCAATGCCGCCGCCAGGCCCTTTCACGGTTTGTCGCCGCCGAAGTCCATCCACAGCATCAACGTGGCCGAGCGATTGCGAACGTCGTGATTGGCGGAACGGCCGGCACGCTCATCTGGCCGTTGCTTTCTGTCACGCTCGGACCATGGCTGACGGCCGGGGACTTCAGCGATCTCGTCTGGCCGTACCTGGTCAGCTTTACGCTTCTGGGCGTGGCTCGCTCGTCGTGATCTTCGTGTTTCTGCGGCCCGATCCGCGCGATATCGCTCGTGCGCTCGCCGAAGATCGGCGCGGACCGTCGCGGCCGGCCAAGGCATCCCCGCCGCGTCTCTTTCCGGCATTCTTCAGCGCCCTGGCGCTGTTGTGGCGATGGTGTCGATGGTCGTCGCCCATGCGGTGATGGTCATGGTGATGGTCATTACCTCATTGCACATGAGAAATCACCAACATGGAGTCACGGCGATTTCGCTGACGACTTCGGCTCATGTTCTCGGGATGTTCGGCTTCTCGATCCTGTCCGGAAGGCTGGCCGACACATTCGGCCGCACGCCGGTGATCATGTCAGGCTCCCTGGTCCTGATGCTCGCGTGCGTGATTGCGCCGCTCTCGCCGGCATTCATGCCGATTACCCTCGGACTGTTTCTGCTCGGGCTGGGATGGAACTTCTGCTTCGTCGGAGGCTCGTCGTTACTGGCAGATCAGTTGTCGCCCGACGAGCGTGCCCGCACGCAGGGCTTCAACGATCTTCTGATGGGGCTGGTCGCCGCGTCTGGCAGTTTTCTCAGCGGGCATGTGTTCGCCGCCGTCGGTTACGGCACGATGGGCGTGATCTCGGCCATGGTCTCGCTGGCGCCGTTGGGACTGGCGATCTGGTGGCAGCTTTCCAGGCGTGTTCGATTGTCGTGACAGGCAGGTTGCGCCTTAGAGATGACCCTGCCAGACCCTGGTCTGCGACTGCTGCCACCTATCCAGCTACCAGCTAGAATGTCCGCATGCTTCGGCCATCTCGACAGGCGATCGTTCTAAGCGGCGTCGTTCTGCTGGCAGTGGCGGGAACTCTGGTCGTTCTGTTGTCGAAGCCGCGCGGCGCCGACATCGGATTCTGGTTCGACACCATCACTGCCGACACCCTTTCAACCTTGCCGGAGAGACTTGGTGGCGGACCACGGCTGCAGAGATGGAGACGATCGAGTCAGTCGCGGTCCGAGGAGATCTCCCACGCATTTCGAGACTTCAAGGTTGGGCTCTCTGACCGGCGGACGCCACATATCGCGTCCGGGTCGTCGACAGTCTGCGTTATCCGATCTTCACCACGCATGCCGGCTCCGTCGGCAGAATCGCGATCGATACCCGGCCTTGGCGGACAGGGCGCGGTGAATTTCAGGCTCATCGCACACAGCGCCATCATGTTCGCGCCGCCTGATACCGATCGGCGAGCAATGGTCGAAGCCATCGGCAGGGGCATCGGCCGCGCGGCCGCGCATGAGTTCGCCCACCAATTCCTTGGCTCCGCACCGATCCACGATTCCAAAGACATCAAGAGCTACGAATACGGGACAGCCGGTCGTGCAGAGCAGTATTACGGTGATATGCGCTGGGACATTGCACGTCCGCTGTTGGAGAAGCGTATCGGATTGAAGTAGGACGCTGGCGCCCAACGCCTACTCCGTCGGCTTGCCGTAGGTTGTTGACGTATCGACAGTGAACTTCCGATAGCCGGAGAACTCGGAGATGCCGCGAAGGCGCAAACGTCGGAGCAACAGCACCCGGCCGCTGCCGTCCATGTGACCTTGGCCGGCAGCCACACCTCGGTGTTCACCTTGCGGCGCTCGTAGCTCGCGACGGTCCCTTTGTGCACGCGGGCCAGCAATCCCAGTCCGAAAGACAAATCACGAATCGCTTCGACCTCTACCCGCACCAGCTCGTAGTCCGATTCGCTGACCCATGCACGAGCCGTGAAATTGCGCATGATCTTGCCGTCGTCGGTCTGCGGTTTCACGCCTTCCTTCGGGTTCAGAGTCGCCAAAATCGTGTCGTGGCCGTCGATGCGCTCACGGCGAATCAGGCGGATGTCATAAATGCGAAACAGATCGTCGATGGCCGCCGAGTAACGGCGCCGTGCTTTCTCCTGTTCGAGTGCCGCTTTCTGGCGCCGCGATTCCGAGCTCTGTTCTTTGACGAACGACTTCGACCTCCTCCTGGCGCTCACGATCCTGCCCCGACAGCTTGTCGGCGGAAAGAGGACGACCGTCTTCTTCGATGAGACGCCGATAGCGGTTTTCGCCCGGCAATCCGGGATACACCTCGAACACCTTCACCGTTGGCTCGTGACGCGGCCGGCGCCGTCGACTTTCTGCTCGAGACGGCGTTCGATGAACATGTATCCGCTCTGGCGCTCTTCATCGGTCGCCAGGTGCTTCTTCACCTGGGCCGCAAAGGTGTCGTAGTCGGGAAGTGGACGCTCCTGCGCGGTGGCCGTTGCCAGCAGCGAGCAGGAAAGGCGCGATGAGGCGCATAGGAAATTATCGCAGGCTTCTGCTACGATTCCGGCCATCGGAGGACAAAATGCGTAGATATCTGGCTGGTCGTGCTGATGTCCATGAGCAGATGCGCTTCGACTACCTGACTCGATTCGATCCGCTCTACACGGGCGGTCTGCGGATGCTGCTCGATCGTGGCGCCGAGCGGGCCGGAGGATATCGCGCCTACGCTCGGGCGCCTGCTGGGAATCGACTTTCCGCGTGAGTCTGACGCGCGACTGCTCGGCGAGATTTTTTCGAGCGCCGCAGCCGCTGACGCGAGGAAGTAGCGCTATCATGACGTCATGCGCCGCGAGCGTGTCACCATTGGCCGCAAACAGATCAGCTACCTCGCCTCGGATCCCGCCACGCCCGCTTCGCGCCAGCGCCCCCTGAGCACTGTCGTCTTTCTGCACGCGTTCCCGCTGCAAGCGAGTATGTGGGAACCCAATCTCGCTGCGGTACCGGATGGCTGGCGCGCTGTTGCGCCGGACCTTCGCGGTTTTGGCCAGAGTCCGTTGCTCGATACAACGCCACACCACATGAGCGATCTCGCAGGAGACGTGGTGGATCTCCTCGACCGGCTGGAAGTGACCAGCGCAGCCTTCGTCGGCTGCTCGATGGGCGGGTATGTGCTGTTCGAACTGCTGAAGAACGCACCGGGCTATGCGTCAGCGCTGGCGCTGGTTTCGACGCGCCCGGGAGCCGACAGCGAGGAGGGAAGGAAGAATCGGCAGAGAATGGTCGAGCAGGTCGAGCGCGAAGGGGTAGCCGCGATTGCCGACCAGATGGTGCCGAAGCTGCTCGGCGCTACCAGCCAGCGCGAGCGACCCGACCTGGCCAAGCGCGTCCGGAATTTGATTCTGCCGAACACGCCTCAGGGGATCAAAGCCGCAGTCAACGCGATGATGGAACGAGCGGATTCGACGCAAGTGCTTGGCTCCATCAAAGTTCCCGCGCTCGTCCTTTCCGGCGCCGAAGACGCGCTGATTCCCCCGGTTGAAGGCGAGGCAATGAGCCGCGCGCTTCCAGCGGCAAAATATCAGGTCATGCCTTCTGTGGGCCACCTGCCGAACCTTGAGCAGTCCGCCACCTTTGACGGGCTTCTTTCTGAATTCCTTCGGAAGTTATGAGTATCAGACGCACCATTTGCGACCAGCCTCGTCATCGTCTTTGCAGCACTTGCTCTTCGGGCCCAGGACTACCAGCCGTCGCCCGATCTCGAGCGCGCTTCATGTTCCGCTCGATGCGCTGCTCGATATGCACGTGCGCGACGGCCTCGTGTACTATCAGTGCGCTTCAGGCCGATCGCGGGCGATTGAGCGGCTATATCGCCTCGTTGAATGCGCCGGCGGTCGTGTCGGGATATGCGTTCCTGGGACAGAGACCGTCAGAAGGCGTTCTGGATCAACGCCTACAACGCGTTCGTGCTGCAGACGGTCGTGAGCCAATACCCGATTCGCGGCCGGGCACCGATTACCCTTCGAACAGCATCCGTCAGATTCCCGGTGCGTTTGAGAAGACGCCTCACATGGCGGCGGGAAAGAGCGCTCACGCTCGACCAGATCGAGACCACCGTCCTCGCCGAGTTCAAGGATCCGCGCGTGTTCGTGGCGCTGGGCCGGGGAGCAGTCGGCAGCGGCCGGCTCCGGAGCGAAGCATTCGGCGCCAAGATGGTCGACCGCCAGCTCGAGCAGTCGAAGGCACAGTTCGCCACGAGCCCGCAGATACGCCAAGGTTGATGCGCTGGCGGGAAGGTGAGCATCAGCCCGATCCTCAGCTGGCGTTCGGCGGCACTTCATTGAGGAGTACGCAGACGACTCGTTCGACCTGCCCAAGCGCGAACCGATCGAGCGTGCGGTGATCGGCTTCCTGCGGCCGCACCTCCTGGATGCCGAAGAAGAGTTCATCAGGAAGAACTCGTTCCAGCTTGACCTACGAGCCGTTCGACTGGCGTCTCAACGATCTCACCGGCGGCCGGCCCGACTGATGGATCTTCGAGCTCGCTGGAAAAGCGGCAATCGTGACAGGGTCGAGTCGGGGATTGGGGTTGGCGAGCGCAAAGGCGCTCGCCGCCGAAGGCTGCCGTGTGTGCCTTTGTGCGAGGGGCGCCGGAAGCACTGGAGCAGGCCGCCGTGAAGTGCGTACACTGCGCGGGCCTGAGACCGCTACCGGCGGCCAGATCGCAGGTCGTCGCGGTTGCGGCCGATTTGTCCACGCCGGCGGGCGCCGAGAAGGTCGTCCATGCGGCGCTCGAGGCATTTGGCGCCATAGACATCCTCGTCAACAACGTCGGCACCGCCAAGGGCAGCGACATCGTCAACACAGCCGACAGCGGAGTGGCACGAGGCGTTCGACCATACCCTGTTTCCGGCGATGCGGATGTCGCGTCTGGTCGTGCCGCACATGCGCAAGCAGGGAGGCGGCTCGATTGTGATGATTGCCTCGATTTGGGGCCGCGAATCGGGCGGACGGATGACCTACAACGCGGTGAAAGCCGCGGAAATCAGCCTGGCCAAGTCGATGGCGCAGCAGCTCGCGAAGGACGGCATTCGGGTAAACAGCGTCGCGCCGGGATCGATTCTTTTTCCCGGGCGGATCGTGGGACAGACGCCAGCAGGCCGATCCCGCCGGGATCGCCGAGTTCGTCCGCAGAGAGTTGCCGTTCGGGCGCTTTGGACGTCCGGAAGAAGTTGGCGCCGCAGTCGCGTTTCTGGCGTCGCCGCGGGCGAGCTGGATCAGCGGCTCATCGGTGCCTGTCGATGGGTGCCAGTCACGCTCTCAGATCTGAGCGGCGACCTTCGCGCTTCGCGCTGCGGCGCCCAAGTCGCGATCGCGCGTCGGCGCTCCGGCGCGCCAGCGCCGTACGATGCCATTCGAGTCCCTCGAGGGTGTGATTCGGAAATCGTTCGAATTGCGTGAGTAGGCTTTCTGGTTGGCACGCGCCTGAGGGAGATGCCCTCCGCGCTTTCGTATTCGACCTGGTCGAGCTCGGGTGTCTCGACGTGGACGAACATGCCTCTTCGCCGCGACCGCGGCTCGCCTTCATCCATCGTTTCTCCCTTGTTCAGCTTGTCGCGACCCGACCCTCGCGCGACCTGTCATCTCGCGACCTTTGGTCGCTCGACAATTGTTGCGACGCGCAATCCTATCGGCGCAACGATCGCGTCGCACAGTGCGCATGGTAACACGAATCGTCTAGACTTTTCGGATGCGGATCCTCGTGACCGGCGGCGCCGGGTACATCGGCAGCGTGATGACCGATGTGCTGGTCGAGAACGGGCACGACGTGACCGTGTTCGACAATCTCTCTCGAGGCTATCGCGACGCCGTCTCGCCGCACGCCGTCGTTCGTTCACGGCGACCTCGCGGACACCGCCTTCGTCCTCGCCACGCTCAAAGAGCACGCGCATCGACGCCGTGATCCACATGGCCGGCGACGCGCTCGTCGGCGAGTCGATGGCCAGATCCTGGCAGGTACTATCGGACGAACCTGGTCGCGGGCCTGTCGCTGCTCGAAGCGATGCGCGACGCCGGCGTGAAACCCATCGTCTTTTCCTCGACGTGTGCCGTCTACGGCGTCCCCGATCGGACGCCGCTCGACGAGGGCGATGCCGACCCGGCCCGATCAATCCGTATGGCGAGTCGAAACTGGCGTTCGAGCGCGCGCTCGACTGGTTCCAGGCGGCGCACGGCCTGAAGGCCGTGCCACTGCGCTACTTCAACGCGGCCGGCGCCAGCTCACGATCGGGCGAGCGGCACGACCCGGAGACACATCTGATTCCGATTGTGCTCGGATGCCGCAGCAGGGACGCGAGCGCGGGTCACCATCTTCGGCGACGACTATCCAACGCGCGATGGCACCTGCGTGCGCGATTACATCCACGTGCTGGATCTTGCCGACGCGCACATGCTGGCGCTCGACGTTTCTGGCGCGGAACGAGGCGAGGATGGAAGTCTTCAACCTGGGCTGTGGCGGCGACGGACACACGATTCGCGAGGTCATCGAGTGCGCCCGTCGCGTGACCGGCCGGGACATTCCGGTGGAAGTCGGCCCTCGTCGCGACGGAGATCCACCGGTGCTGGTCGCGTCGCTCGGTGAAAGCCACGCGTGACGCTCGGTTGGAAACCCAGACGCGAGCGGTTGGATGTAATTATCGAGTCGGCGTGGAAATGGATGGGGACTCTCAGGACCGATGCCCTGGAGCCCGGAACTTGAACCGTGTCAAGCCGTGGCGGTCTGCTTGGAAGTCTTCGATCCGGTTTTGGCCGTTGCCGGTTTCTTACGGCTCGCGACCGTCTGTGCGCCGAACTTCTTGGTGAACCGCTCGACGCGGCCTTCGGTGTCGATCAGCTTCTGCCGTCCGGTAAAGAACGGATGGCAGTTCGAGCAGATTTCCAGGTGCAGCTCTTTCTTGGTCGACCGGGTCTTCCACGTCGCGCCACAGGCACACCGGGCCTCGACCTCGTGATATTTCGGATGAATACCTTCCTTCACGACTGACTCCCTTCGAGGAAACACTGATTATACACTGACGCAGGGCTCTCGAGCCAGTTATACGGCGATGACGTGCGTGCGATCCCAGCGATGCGACCCGCAGCGCTCTTCGAGCAGGCTTGGAGGAAACGCGCGGTCCGTCGCTGCAGCGGCGAGATTGCGCTCGACGTGCGGCCGTCTTGCGCATCCCGGGAATGACAGACGAGACGTCGCGGATTCGGCGAGGACGAAGCGCAGCGCCAGCTCGGACAGATCCATGCCGGTTGGAACGAGCGTTCCGAGGCGTTCGACGCGAGCGAGCGTGCTCGGCGAGATGCTCCGGGTGAAGTAGATGTTTCGCCAGTCGCCTTCAGGCCATGTGCTGTCGGAGCTCAAGAGTACCGGTGAGGCTGCCTTCATCGAAGGGCACGCGCGCGATCACGGCGACGTCGAGCCGGCGACAAACAGGAAACAGCTCGTCCTCCGGACTCTGGTCGAAGATGTTGTAGACGACCTGCACGGCGTCGACCAGGCCCGTCTCGAGCGCGCGAATGACGTTGCCCGGCTCCCAGCGATTGACGCTGATGCCGAACCCGCGAATCAGCTTTTCACGCTTCAGGTCGTCCACGGCGCGCTGCCACCCTTGGTCGCGCACCCACGCGTCGCTCCACACGTGAAGCTGCTGAAGGTCGAGGCTGTCGACGCCGATGTTCTCGAGGCTCTTCTCGGTGAGCTCGCGAATGTGCGATGCGGGAAAGACTCGGCAATCGGCGTGGACGCGCTGTCCGGGCCACTTCCAGTTCTTCGGCGGAACCTTCGTTGCGACGAACAGCTTGACGCCGGTGTGCCGCTTGATCAACGCGCCGAGCAGTTGCTCGCTGCGGCCCATGCCATAGGCGAACGCGGTATCGAAAAAGTTACATCCGAGCTCGACCGCACGGTCGAGCGAGCGCTGCGACTCTGCATCGTCCGAGCCGGTCCAGCCGCCCATGCCCCACATGCCGTAACCGATCTCGGAGACCTGCCAGCCGAGACGGCCGAATCTGCGATACTTCATCTGAAATCTATAATCTGAAATCAGATTCAAGCTTCCCGTCCACTGGCGCAGAGTCTTCCAGATCTCGTCGAGTCCGGCGCCATTCGTTGCCGATTCGGGCAAGCACGGTCACGCCGTACTTTTCTTCCAGCGCCTTCACCGCTTTCGACTGATCGGCACGGTTCAGTTTATCGATTTTCGTTGCCACGACTGCGATCGGCAGATGCGTCCGCATCAGCCACTCGAAGGCCGCGGCGTCCTGGGGGAGCTCGGGATGGCGCGCGTCAATCAGTTGGAGCACGCCCGCGATGCGGCGCCGAGGGTCTGCACGCATCGAAATACGCCTGGTGAGTTGTTCGAACGCTTCCGCCGAATCGGCGCCGCCGCGGGCGTAGCCGTAACCCGGCAGGTCAACGAGATACAGCCCCGGCTGGAGCCGGGATCTGGAGCTGACGTGAAGCCCGGATCTGGATCAGATAGTAATTGGCCAGCCGCGTCTTCCCGGGGCTGCGCTGGTTCGCGCAATCTTCTGTTTGATCAGGGCGTTGATGAGACTCGATTTGCCAACGTTGGACCGGCCCACCAAGGCAATTTCGGGCAAGCCTGTTCGCGGGAATGTCAGCAGCTGATGCAGCGGAGAGAATGAAGCTGGCCTGCACGGCGGCTCTCCGCCTTCAGGCTACCGGGCCTGCCAGCGCAATACGCGCGTTCGGCCAAGTCCTAATCCCAGGAGACTGCGTTAGTGGGTGATCGTGTCGTCCGTCTCGACTTCGACTTCCGGCGCGGCGACTTCGGCCGGCAGCGCCGCCGGCATCGGGCCGGACACCGCAATCTTCAGCACTTCATCCATCGTGCTCACCAGATACATGTTCAGCGTGTCGAGCACGTTCTTCGGGATGTCGGCGAGATCCTTCTCGTTGTCCTTCGGGACGATGATGTTCTTGATGCCCGCTCGGTGCGCCGCCAGCACCTTTTCCTTGACGCCGCCGATCGGCAGCACCTTGCCGCGCAGGGTGATCTCACCGGTCATCGCGACATCGGTGCGGGTCGGCACCCTTGCGAGCGCCGAGACCAGGGCCGTGGCGAGCGTGATGCCGGCGGACGGGCCGTCCTTCGGAATGGCACCCTTCCGGCACATGGATGTGTACGTCTGTCCTCTTGTTGAAGTCCTTCGCGAATGCCGAACTCGTCGGCCTTCGAGCGCACCCAGCTCATGGCGGCCTGCGCCGACTCCTGCATGACGTCGCCGAGCTTGCCTGTGAGCGTCAGATGGCCGCGGCCGGGCATCAGCGTCGCTTCGGTCACGAGGATTTCGCCGCCCACTTCGGTCCACGCCAGACCCGGTCGCGACGCCGATCTCTTCCTTCTCTTCGGCCATCGATGGGCGGAAGCGCGGCACGCCGAGGTACTCGGTGACTTTCTCAGCTGTCACGTTTTCCTGGAACGTCTTGCCTTCGGCCACGACCTTGCGCGCGACCTTGCGGCAGATTGAGCTCAGCTCGCGCTCGAGGTTGCGAACACCGGCCTCGCGCGTGTAGCGCTGAATGATGGTCTGAATCGCTTCGTCGGTGAAGGCGATGTTCTTCTCGTCGAGACCGCAGCCGTCAATCGCCTTGGGCGCGAGGAAGCGCTTCGCGATCTCCGTCTTCTCCTGCTCGGTGTAGCCGGCGAGCTGAAGGACTTCCATGCGGTCGCGCAGCGCCTGTGGAATCGTGTGCAGCACGTTCGCCGTGCAGATGAACATCACCGAAGACAGGTCGTACTCGACGTCGAGGTAGTGATCGAGGAACGTGTGGTTCTGTTCCGGGTCCAGCACCTCGAGCAGCGCGGCCGACGGGTCGCCGCGGAAGTCCATCGACATCTTGTCGACTTCGTCGAGCAGGAAGACCGGATTCATCGTGCCGGCCTTCTTCATCATCTGGATGACCTGGCCGGGGAACGCGCCGATATAGGTGCGCCGGTGGCCGCGGATCTCCGCCTCGTCGCGTACGCCGCCGAGCGACAGGCGGACGAACTTGCGGTTCATCGCTCTGGCCACCGACTTGGCGAGCGACGTCTTGCCGACTCCGGGAGGCCCGGAGAGCGTCAGAATCGTCGCCTTCGGCTTCTTGACGAGCGCGCGGACGGCGAGGAACTCGAGAATCCGATCCTTGATTTTCTCCAGGCCGTAGTGGTCGGCGTGCAGAATCTCTTCCGCCCGCTTCAGGTCGCGGCTCTCGCGCGATTTCTTGAACCAGGGGACCGCAATCAGCCAGTCAAGGTAGTTGCGTGACACAGTGGCTTCGGCCGACATCGGAGGCATGGCTTCCAGCCGTTTGAGCTCCTGGATGGCCTTCTCCTCGACGTCCTTCGGCATCTTCGACTGTTCGATCTTCTTCTTCAGGTCGTCGATCTCGTTGCCCTTGTCGTCCTTGCGGCCCAGCTCCTTCTGGATCGCCTTCATCTTCTCGTTGAGGTAGTACTCCTTCTGCGCCTTCTCCATCTGCTTCTTCACGCGAGACTGGATGCGGCGGTCCACCTGCAGCTTGTCGACCTCGATTTCGAGAATGCCGGCGATGCGGTTGAGACGCTCGACCGGCGACACGATCTCGAGCAGGTTCTGCTTCTCGTCGACGCCCACCAGCAGGTGAGCGGCGATGGTATCGGCCAGTCTGCCCGGATCGTCGACGCGGACGGCGGCAATCATGGCGTCGTAGTGGAGGTTGTTCGAGAGCTTCACGTACTGCTCGAACAGGGAAACGACGCGGGTCATCGTTTCCTCGATGTCGGCGGGCATTTCCTTCTGGCGCGGCAGCACCTTGACGACGACACGGAAGAAACCCTTGTCTTCCTTCCACTCGACCGCGCGCGCGCGCTCGACGCCCTCGACGAGCACCTTGATGTTGCCGTCGGGAAGCTTGAGGCTCTGCACGACATTGGCCACGCAGCCCATCGTGTAGATATCGTCCGGCCTCGGATCGTCGGTGGACGCATCGTGCTGCGCCGCCAGAAAGATGCGCTTGTCCTTGCCGAGCGCGTGTTCGAGCGCACGGGTAGACGAGGGGCGCCCGATGACAAACGGCATCATCATGTGCGGAAACACGACGACGTCGCGCAGCGGAACGATGGGGAGGGTTTCGTAAACTTCCAATGGTTCGATTCGTCAAGTGATTGTCAATCGGCCATCGTCAGTCGATCCCATCGATCACATGACGTTATCCAGCTTTTTCCACCAACGTGATCGGCTTGTCCTTCGCCTCGACGACCTCTCTGGTAATCACGCATTCGCGCACCTTCTTCTGGTTGGGCAGCGAATACATGAGATCGAGCATGAGATCCTCGATGATCATCCGCAGGCCGCGGGCGCCAATCTTGCGCTCCAGCGCCGACTCCGCGATCGCCTCGAGGGCATCGTCTGCGAAGCGAAGCTTCACGTTCTCGTATTCGAACAGCTTCTGGTATTGACGCGTAATCGCGTTGCGGGGTTGCGTCAGGATCTGCACCAGGGCGGCCTTGTCGAGCTCGTGCAGCGTGCCGACCACGGGCAGGCGGCCGACGAACTCGGGGATCAGCCCGTACTTGATGAGGTCCTGCGGCTCGACGCGCTCGAGCGTCGTGCCCAGATCGCGGTTGCGCGTGGACTTGACGTCCGCCTTGAAGCCGAGTGTCTTCTTGCCGCTGCGGCGCTCGATGATCTTCTCGAGGCCGACGAACGCGCCCCCGCAGATGAAGAGGATGTTGGTCGTGTCGATCTGGAAGAACTCCTGATGGGGGTGCTTTCGCCCCCCCTGGGGCGGAACGTTGGCAACCGTGCCTTCCAGGATCTTCAGAAGTGCCTGCTGGACTCCCTCGCCCGACACGTCGCGCGTGATCGAGGGGTTCTCGTCCTTGCGGCAGATCTTGTCGACTTCGTCGATATAGATGATGCCCTGCTGGCACTTCTCGATGTCGCCGCCGGCGGCCTGGAGCAGCTTGAGGATGATGTTCTCGACATCCTCCCCGACGTAGCCGGCCTCGGTCAGCGTCGTGGCATCGACGATGGTGAAGGGGACCGACAGCAGTTTGGCGAGCGTCTGCGCGAGCAGCGTCTTGCCCGTACCGGTCGGGCCGATGAGCATGATGTTCGACTTCGTCAGCTCGACGTCGTTGCGGCTGCGGGGCTGCTTCTGGATCTCGATGCGCTTGTAGTGGTTGTAGACGGCGACGGCGAGCTTCTTCTTCGTCTGCTCCTGGCCGACCACGTACTCGTCGAGGAACTTCTTGATCTCCTGCGGAACGGGCAGAGAGGATCGGACACCCCGGTTATCGAACCGGTTGTCGTCGGCGATGATGTCGTTGCAGACCTCGACGCACTCGTCGCAGATGAAGACCGTCGGGCCCGCAATGAGCTTGCGGACGTCGTTCTGATCCTTGTTGCAGAACGAGCACCGCAAGACTTCGTTTTCGCCTTTTGCTTTGACCATATATTTGAGAGCTACGGCCGTTTCCGGATTACATCATCAATAATACCGTATTCCTTGCCCTGCTCGGCATTCATGATGTAGTCCCGCTCGGTGTCCTCCTGAATCCGCTTGAGAGGCTGTCCGGTGTGGTGCACGAGGATGTCGTTCAGCCGCTCGCGCATGCGCAGAATTTCGCGCGCGGCGATGTCGATGTCGGTCGCCTGACCGCCGAGTCCCGACATCAGGGGCTGGTGGATGACGATTCGCGAGTTCGGGCAGGGAGAACCGCTTGCCCTTGGCGCCCGACGCGAGCAGCACCGCGGCCATCGATGCCGCCTGCCCGATGCAGGTCGTCTGAACGTCGGGGCGGATGAACTGCATCGTGTCGTAGATCGCCAGCCCCGCGGTGATCGATCCGCCCGGGCTGTTGATGTAGAGCATGATGTCCTTGTCCGGGTCTTCGGCTTCCAGAAAGAGCATCTGCGCGATGACGAGATTGGCCACCGTATCGTCGATAGGCGTGCCGATGAAGATGATGCTGTCCTTCAGGAGGCGCGAGAAGATGTCGTAGGCCCGCTCCCCGCGATTGGTCTGTTCGACAACCATTGGAACGAGCTGCATGCGCGAATCTGGCATAGGCCGACAGTTACCTTTATGAAGGAGCTTTTTTCGATTCTAGCATGCTCAGATTATCGGTCCGTGCGGCCCCTTGCATGAGTGTATGGTTTTGAGTGGCCCGAAAACCCGCGGAGCTTCCAAAGCACGATGCGTTCCAAGGATGACCGTGTTGGCTGTGGCCGCGCGCCTGTTGCCGCTGCGCTCAGCGCCGGCGCTGCTGCGCCGGATTGTGCGGCGAGACGCCCGAGCTGGTCACGGCGAACAATCACGACGCGCCACGCCATCGCGTGGGTTGCGGCCTCTGGCGAGTCTTGATGGCTCCGAGGAGGATCGGTTCCGACCGCTGCGGAGATCGGGCGGCGCTTTCGAGCCGGCGCCCGCAAAGCTACTCGCGCACGACCTGCGCTTTTGACAGGACGTAGTCGATCGTCTTTTCACGCCGGAGCCCCGCCGCCACCCCCGGCAGCGCTCCTTCCTTCTCGAGGCGTGCCCGCACCGAGGCCGGCGTCCGGCCGTTCCTTTCGGCAAACCGGGCGACGTCCTGGTCGATCTCCGCGTGGGTGACCGTGATGTCTTCGCGGTGGGCTATCTCGTCGAGCACGAGCGCGCTCTTGACCGACTCTCGGCTCGCCTCGCGCTGGCTGTCACGGAACTGATCCCAGTCGATATTGGCTCGCCGCGGATCGATTTGCTGATCCATCAGGCGACGCGCGAACTCCTCGGTACGCCGATCCAGCTCTCGTTCCACGAGCGAGTCGGGGACGTCGACCGCAACTCGCGCGGCGAGGTGCTTGAGCAGGTCGCTCTTCAGCTGTCGATCGGCTTCGCCTTCCGCCTCGCGCTCGAGATCCTGCTGAATCCGGTCGCGCAGCCCTTCGAGAGTGCTGAACTCTCCCACATCCTTCGCGAATTCATCGTCCAGCGTGGGCAGAACGCGCTTCCTGATGTCCTTCACTTTGACGGCGTAGTCCACGCTCTTGCCCGCCATTTCCTGGACCGCGTAGTCGTCGGGATAGTGAATCGTGAACTGCTTTTCCGCTCCCGACTCGAGCCCCTCGAGCTGCGCATCGAAGCCAGGCGGGTTGGCCTTGCCTCCGATATCGACAACGACATCATGATGATGGTCGTCTTTCTCGCCGGCCGCCGCAGCTTTGCGGTCGATATCGAGCGTAACCGTGTCGCCATCCTCGATGCCGCGTCCTTCCACGGGCTCGTACCGTGCGGCCCGCGCCTGCAACTGCGCGATCGTCTTTTCGATGGCATCATCCTCCAGCGTCACCGCCGGACGGCGCAGCGAAATGGTTTCCAGCGGCCCTGGATCGATGGGCGGCAGGGTTTCGAACGTGGCGGTAAACGTCAGCGCCTGTCCTTCGTCGATCGAGACGTCCTTCACGTCAGGCGTGTCGACCGGCTCGAGACCGCGCTCGCGCAGCGCCTCCTCGATCGCGCGCGGGATGAGATCGTGCGCAACGTCGTGAAGAATCTGCTCGCGGAAGCGCTTCTTGATCAAGGTGGGAGGAACTTTTCCCTGTCGAAACCCCGGGATGCGCGCCTGCCGGCTGTAGCTGCGCGCGACCCGGTCTATCTCGGCATCGACGATGTCGCTGGGAATTTCGACCGCGACGCTCTTTCTGGTTTCGCTGAGGTCGGCGAATTCGGTTTTCACCTTTTGATTCTAGACGATGGACGATGGACGATGGACGATGGACGATGGACGATGGACGATGGACGATCGACGATGCCGAAACCAAAATGGGGGCTGAGGGACTTGAACCCACACGTCTTTTGGACACAAGATCCTAAGTCTTGCGCGTCTGCCAGTTCCGCCAAGCCCCCGTGCCAGCGAGTCGCTTCCAGACTACCTTACTAACCCCTTATTTTGCAATCGATTAACCCTCCTTGGCGTCGGGACGTTGGCATCGAAGACACATGACTTGACGCGGGTCTTCTGCGCACCATCGCGTTTCAGGAACGAAATCCGACACGTGTTAATCTTCCGAAACTCCGAATGAACGGACGTATTCGTGTGTTCGCACCGGCCACCGTTGCGAATCTTGGGCCAGGGTTCGACGTGCTGGGGCTGGCGCTTGGTACTCCCGGAGACGAAGTCGAGGCTGAGCTGTCGGACGGCCCTGGAGTAGAAATCGTCGAGATCACGGGGGATGGCGGCGCGCTCAGCCGCGACCCCGGGAGCAATGTCGCCAGCCTTGCGGCGGGCGACGTGCTCCGGCGGACCGAGGCGAAGAGCGGCGTACGTTTGTGGTTGCACAAAAAGATGCCGTTCGCAAGTGGTTTGGGGAGCTCTGGAGCGAGCAGCGCGGCCGGTGCGGTTGCCGTCAACGAGCTTCTCGGAAAACCGCTCGGTCAGCATGAGGTGGTATTGAGTGCGATGGAAGGCGAGCGGGCGGCATCGGGGACGCCGCATGCAGACAACGTTGCTCCGAGCGTCATGGGCGGTGTGGTGCTGGTGCGAAGTTACCAGCCGTTCGAAGTGATCGAGCTGCCCGTTCCTGCAAGTCTGCACATCAGCGTGGTTCATCCTCATTGCACCGTTTCCACTTCCAAAGCGCGACGGCTCGTGAAAGAGCACACCTACTCGCTCGATCAAATCGTGACGAATCTGGGAAACATCGCCGCACTGGTGGCTGCGCTCGGTCGCGGCGATCTCGAGCTGCTCGGACGCAGCGTCGAAGATCGATTGGTCGAACCGCTGCGCGCTCCGTTGATACCCGGTTTCGACCAGGTGAAGAGGGCAGCGATCGAGGCGGGCGGGCTTGGGTGCTCTATTGCCGGATCCGGGCCTTCGGTGTTCGCCTTTGCGGCAAGCCTGAACGCGGCCCGGCAAGTTGGTGCGGCGATGCAGGACGCGTTCCGGAACGCGGCGGGGCTCGAGAGCGACCTGTTTGCCGGCCAGGTAAGTCGCGAAGGTGCCCGGATCGTTTGACCGTCTGTCGCATTGCCCTGAAATTGGTGACGGGAGGCAAGTAGTGCCATAATTGACACTTCACCGGCTCTGTACTTTCGGGCTGGGAGATCCCGTCAAATGGCAGCAGTAGACGACCCCAAGACCCTGGGCAGGACTCGCCTTTCCTTTGCGAGTGAAGCGGATATCGATGAGTTTGTTGCCACGCTCGACCGGTTCGAGCGGGGCGAGCTCACTCCCGATCAGTGGCGGATGTTCCGCCTCGTCAGAGGCACCTACGGGCAGCGCCAGCCCGGCGACGTGCAGATGTTGCGTATCAAGATACCGCAGGGCGTGCTCACGGCGCCGCAGCTCGAGGCGCTGGCGCAAGTGGGTGAGCAGTTCTCGCGCGGCTTCGGTCACATCACCACGCGACAGAACATCCAGTTCCATTTCGTCAAGCTGCACGACGTCGAAACCGCGATGCGGATGCTCGCCGATGTCGGATTGACGACGCGCGAAGCGTGCGGCAATTCTGTTCGAAACATCACATGCTGTCCGCAGGCCGGCGTCTCGCCCAGCGAGCTGTTCGACGTCACGCCGTACTCCGAGGCGACGACGAGGTATCTGCTGAGGCACCCTCTCAGCTCATCGCTGCCGCGCAAGTTCAAAATCGCATTTGAAGGCTGTGTCGACGAGGACCATGCGCTGCTCGGGATGCACGATCTGGGCTATCGCGCGGCGGTCCGTGATGGCAAACGCGGGTTCCGCGTGGTCGTGGGTGGCGGCACGTCGATCATGGTGAAATCGGCTGAGCCTGTGCATGAATTCGTGCCGGCCGGTGAAATCTTCAACGTCGCAGAGGCCGTCATCCGGGTCTTTCACGAGTTCGGCGACTACAAGCACAAACAGGCCAACCGGCTCAAGTTCCTGATCAAGAAGCTTGGGTGGGACGGTTTCCTGGCCGAATATCACAGGAAGCTTGCCGGGTTCAGGGCGGAGGGCGGCGCCTCTTTGCCGTTCGATCCGGAGAATCCGCCCGTCGAAGAAGCGCCCGCGTGGCGCAAGACTCCAAGCGAGCTCGCGCCGCCCATTCTGGAAACCGTATCCCGTGCGACGAGCTCGAAGGTGATTGGGCCCGGCATCCTTCCGCAAGTGCGTCCGATCCTGCCGACGATGAACGGCGATTACGCGCACTGGTTGTCGACCAACGTGAGCAGACAGAAGCAGGCGGGCTATTGCCTGGTCGCCGCCACGATTCCGCTGGGTGATGTTACGAGCCAGCAGATGCGCATCCTCGGCGATCTCGCCACGGCGTTCGCCGACGGCATGATTCGCATCACCGCGGAACAGAACCTGGTGTTCCGGTGGGTTCCCAGCACATCAGTTTCGGAGCTGTACCGGCAACTCGCCGCAGCCGGGATGGGTTTGCCGGATGCCGGCACGATCGCGGATGTGACAAGTTGTCCAGGTGCGGAGTCGTGCAAGCTCGCCGTGACGCAGTCGCGCGGCCTCGGAAAGTTCCTGGGCGATCACTTGCGCGAGCATCCCGAGCTTATCGCGGCGGCGCCCGATCTCCAGATCAAGATCAGCGGCTGTCCCAACGGGTGCGGCCGCCATCATATTGCCGGCCTCGGATTTCAGGGAAGCGTTCGAAAAGTCGGCGGAAAGGCGATCCCGCAGGTACTTCGTGATGGTCGGCGGTGGACCGGACGGGGACGCCGTGAGGTTCGGCAGGCTTGCCGCCAAGGTCCCGGCGCGTCGTTTGACGACGGCGCTCGAACGATTGCTGGCGCTCTACGCTGAGGATCGGCGCGCAGGGGAGTCGGCGACCTCGTTCTTCATGCGAGTGGACGTCGACCGCGTCAAGAGCGTCCTCGCCGACCTCGAACAGATGACGCCTGCGACCGCCAGCTCCGAAGATTTCGTCGACCTCGGGGAAAGCACGGAGTTCAATCCCGAAATCCAGGAAGGCGAGTGCTCGGCCTAGCTGGCCGGTAACTCGTAGCCTACAGACGACCAGCTACAGCCGCCCGCCCCTATCTCATTTCCGCATGGGTCCAATTCACAAATTGTATTTTACTTATGGACCGGTGTACCCGATAACTAAGCTTCTTCTATGCAGCGCGCACCAGGGTGTCCGGCCCCTCAGGGGCTCTACGATCCGAGCCACGAGAAAGACGCGTGCGGCGTCGGATTCGTCGTGCACGTCAAGGGCGTACGCTCTCACGCGATCGTCAGGCAGTCGCTCAAGCTCCTGGTCAACCTGCTGCATCGCGGCGCCTGTGGCTGCGAGGTAAACACCGGTGACGGCGCCGGCATCCTGATCCAGATGCCGGACGCATTTCTTCGCAAGGAAACGCACAACCTGGGCATCGCGCTGCCTCCGGCAGGCGAGTACGGCGCCGGTTGCGTCTTCCTGCCGCGCGATCCCTCGGCGCGCGCCACGATCGAAGCGTTGATCGAGCAGATCGTCCAGGAGGAGGGGCAGATGCTTCTCGGCTGGCGCGATGTGCCCACCGACGATCGCCTTATCGGTGCGTCGGCAGCAGCCGTGGAGCCCTATTTCAAGCAGATGTTCATCGGTGCTGGCGAATCGAGGTTCCAGGTTCCAGTTCCGGTTCCAGGAACGCGGAACCGGAACGCGGAACCTTTCGCGTTCGAACGCAAGCTCTACGTCATCCGCAAGCGAATCGAGCACGCCGTCGACAAACTGCCCGTGTCGCCCGTCGACAAGAAGTACTTCTACATTCCGAGCCTGTCGTCGAACACGCTGATCTACAAGGGCATGCTGATTTCCGATCAGATCGAGACGATGTTCCCCGACCTGATGGATCCGGCCGTGGAGTCGGCGCTCGCGCTCGTGCATCAGCGGTTCAGCACCAACACGTTTCCATCCTGGCCGCTCGCGCATCCCTACCGGTACATTGCGCACAACGGAGAGATCAACACGCTGCGCGGCAACATCAACTGGATGCACGCGCGAGAGGCCATGTGCGAGTCGGAGCTTCTCGGGGACGATCTCGAGAAGATTCTGCCCGTGATTCGCGAAGGCGGCAGCGACACGGCGACCTTCGACAACGTGCTCGAGTTCCTCGTCATGACGGGCAGGTCATTGCCGCACGCGGTCCTGATGATGATTCCGGAGCCGTGGGCCGGACACGAGAGCATGAGCCCGGAGCGGAAAGCGTTCTACGAGTATCACGCGACGATGATGGAGCCGTGGGACGGTCCGGCGTCGATCGCGTTCACGGACGGCAAGGTCATCGGCGCCGTGCTCGATCGCAACGGCTTGCGCCCCTCGCGGTACTACGTCACCAAGGACGACCTCGTCATCATGGCGTCGGAAGTGGGCGTCCTCGACGTTCCCGAGGAGAACGTCCTGTTGAAGGAGCGGCTGCACCCGGGCCGGATCTTCCTGGTCGACACCGAAAAGGGCCGCATCATTGCCGACGAAGAGATCAAGCGCGAGCTGGCGTCCGAACGCCCGTACGCGACGTGGCTCAACGAGAACATGGTGGCGCTCGAGGACCTGAAGCCCGCGCCGTTGCTGCCGCTGCCCGATCACTACACGATGGTGAACCGGCAACGGACGTTCGGCTACACGCAGGAGGATCTGAGAATCCTGCTGGCGCCCATGGCCATCAACGGCGAAGAGGCGATCGGGTCGATGGGCACCGACACGGCGCTCGCCGTGCTGTCCGACAAACCGCGCCTGCTCTACGACTATTTCACGCAGTTGTTCGCACAGGTCACCAATCCGCCGCTCGACGCGATTCGCGAAGAGCTGGTGACGTCGATGGGCTCGACCATCGGCCCGGAGTCGAATCTGTTGAAGCCCGGTCCCGAGGCCTGCCGGCAGATCCGCGTGAAGTCGGCGATCGTGAACAACGAGGAGCTGGCCCGGCTGCTCCACATCGACGAGCGTGGATTCAAGTCGATCACGCTCCCCATGCTCTACGAGGCCGAATCGGGCGGAACCGGCCTGGCACGCGCGCTGGAAGATCTTCAGCAGCGCACCAGCGAAGCGGTTGAAGAGGGGTACACGATTGTCATCCTCTCGGACCGGGGCGTGAACATGAAGCTGGCGCCGATTCCGAGCCTGCTCGCGACGGCCGGTGTGCATCATCACCTCGTTCGCGAGGGACTGCGCAACCGTGCGGCGCTGGTAATCGAGAGCGGCGACGCGCGTGAAGTGCATCATCTGGCATTGCTCATCGGGTATGGCGCCGGGGCGGTGAATCCCTACCTCGCGTTCGAGACGCTCGACGACATGATTCGCAGCCGGATGCTGCCGGGCCTGGACCACGACAAGGCCGTCAAGAACTACATCAAAGCGCTGAACAAGGGCGTGCTGAAGGTGATGTCCAAGATGGGCATTTCCACGCTTCAGAGCTATCGCGGCGCCCAGATTTTCGAGGCGGTGGGGCTCGACAAGGATTTCGTGGATCGCTACTTCACGTGGACGGCATCGCGGATAGGCGGCATCGGGATCGAGGCGATGGCGGACGAAGTGCGGAAGCGTCATGAGCTGGCCTTTCCGGAGCGACCCGTCGCCGAACGCGATCTCGACGAAGGTGGCGAGTACCAGTGGAGACGCGACGGCGAATACCATCTGTTCAACCCCGACACCGTCTTCAAGCTGCAGCACGCCACCCGGAGTGGTCAGTACGCGCTCTACAAGGACTACACGGCTGCAGTGAACGAGCAGACGCTGAGGCGAGCGACGTTGCGCGGGCTGTTCGAGCTGAAGCTCGCTCCCAGGCCCATCCCGCTCGAGGAAGTCGAGCCGGTCGAGAACATCCTCAAACGGTTCGCGACGGGCGCCATGTCGTACGGCTCGATCAGCAAGGAAGCGCACGAGACGCTGGCCATTGCGATGAACCGGCTGGGAGGGAAGTCGAACACCGGCGAAGGCGGCGAAGATCCGGAGCGCTACATTCCCGATCCGAACGGCGATTCACGCAAGAGCGCCATCAAGCAGGTGGCGTCGGCGCGCTTCGGCGTGACCAGCGAGTATCTCGTGAACGCCGACGATCTTCAGATCAAGATGGCGCAGGGCGCCAAGCCCGGCGAGGGTGGACAGCTGCCCGGTCACAAGGTGTATCCGTGGATCGCCAAGGTGCGCTACGCGACGCCAGGCGTCGGGCTGATTTCGCCGCCGCCGCACCACGATATCTATTCGATCGAAGACCTGGCGCAACTGATATACGACCTGAAGAACGCCAACTCGCGGGCGCGCATCCACGTCAAGCTCGTTGCGGAAGTCGGCGTGGGCACGGTCGCTGCGGGCGTCGCAAAAGCGCACTCCGATGTCGTGCTCATCTCCGGTCATGATGGGGGAACCGGCGCGTCGCCGCTGACCAGCCTCAAGCACGCGGGTGTGCCGTGGGAGCTCGGCCTTGCCGAGACCCAGCAGGTCCTCGTGCTCAACAACCTCCGCGACCGCATCGTCGTGCAGGTGGACGGGCAGATGAAGACCGGGCGAGACGTGGTGATCGCCGCGCTGCTCGGCGCCGAGGAATTTGGATTCGCCACCGCGCCGCTCGTGGCGATGGGCTGCGTGATGATGCGCGTGTGCCATCTGAACACGTGCCCCGTTGGCGTGGCCACGCAGGATCCGGAGCTTCGGAAGCGCTTCACCGGCACTCCCGAGTTCGTCGAGAACTTCTTCCGGTTCATCGCCGAGGATGTCCGCGAGCTGATGGCGCAGCTCGGGTTCCGGACGATGGACGAGATGATCGGGCGCGTCGACAAGATCGATGTGACCAGGGCTGTGGATCACTGGAAGGCCGCCGGGCTCGACCTGTCACAAATCCTCTACAAGCCGGTCGTCGCCCCCACCGTTGCCCAGCGCTGCGTACGCCGTCAGGATCATGGTCTCGAGAAAGCGCTCGACAACGAACTGATTCGCCGCTGCAGCGACGCGCTTCTGCGGCGCAAGCCGGTCGAGTTCAGCCTGCCGATTCGCAACGTGAACCGGACGGTCGGGACGATCCTCGGGTCGGAAGTGACCAGGGCCTTCGGGGCTGCCGGGCTGCCTGAGGGCACGATCAAGATTCACTTCAGCGGATCTGCCGGCCAGAGTTTCGGTGCATTCCTTCCGCCGGGCATCACGCTGACGCTCGAAGGCGATGCCAACGACTACTTCGGTAAAGGATTGTCGGGGGGCACTCTCGCGGTCTTTCCCTCTTCCAGGGCGACGTTCGTTCCCGAAGAGAACATCGTGGTCGGCAACGTGACGTTATATGGCGCGACGAGCGGAGAGGCTTACCTGCGCGGGGTCGCAGGCGAGCGGTTCGCCGTGCGCAACAGCGGCGCTCGCGCGGTGGTCGAGGGAGTCGGCGATCACGGCTGCGAATACATGACCGGCGGCCGTGTGGTGGTGCTCGGAAAGACGGGACGCAATTTCGCGGCGGGCATGAGCGGTGGCGTCGCCTACGTGCTCGACCTCGCAGCGACAGTTCGCCCGGTGCTGCAACCCGGGCATGGTCGATCTGGAGCCGCTGGACGAAGACGATTGGGACACTCTGCGGACATTGATCACGCGTCACATCGCCTTTACCGGAAGCACCTATGCGGCGAGCATTCTGGCCGAACTGACCGGCCGGCCGTTCGTCAAGATCATGCCGCGCGACTACAAGCGCGTGCTGACGGCCGAAGCCAGGGCGAGAGCAGAGTTCCGCGAGCCGGACTTCGCCGAGCTGGTTGGAGCTGTTGCCGGGTGACGACCTCAACGCCGAGGTCGCGGAGATCGCCGAGAATAGCTACGCGTCCTCTGCGTTGAGGCCGGCAAAAAGATGGGAAAGCCAACCGGTTTTATCGAAATCCATCGCAAGAAGCCGCAGACCCGCCCCGTGGCCGAGCGCCTCCAGGACTGGAAGGAAGTCTACCTGCCGTACCAGCAGGAAGAGCTCAAGCAGTCAGGGGGCGCGGTGCATGGACTGCGGCATTCCCTTCTGTCATCAGGGATGTCCTCTCGGCAATCTGATTCCCGACTGGAACGATCTCGTCTATCGGGACCGCTGGGAGATTGCCCTCGAGCGGCTGCACGCGACGAACAACTTTCCCGAGTTCACTGGCCGGCTCTGCCCGGCGCCTTGCGAAGGCTCGTGCGTGCTGAGCATCAACGACGATCCCGTCACGATCAAATCGATCGAGGTATCGATCATCGACCGCGGCTTTGCCGAGGGCTGGGTGGTTCCGGTACCACCGCTGGTTCGCACGGGAAAGAAAGTGGCGGTTGTCGGGTCCGGTCCGGCCGGTCTGGCAGCGGCTGAGCAGTTGAACCGCGCAGGACACTATGTGACGGTGTTCGAAAAGTCAGATCGGATCGGAGGGCTGCTCAGATACGGCATTCCCGAATTCAAGATGGAGAAGCGCTTCCTGAACCGCCGATTGTCCTTGATGGAGCAGGAAAGTGTGGCATTCCGGACGGGCGTCAACGTCGGCGTGGACTTGCCGATCGATCAGATGAAGGCGGAGTTCGATGCGGTCGTCCTCGCCGGAGGCGCAGAACACCCGCGCGATCTTCCCGTGCCGGGCCGGGAGCTCAAAGGGATCCACTTTGCGATGGAGTACCTGACCCTGTCGAACCGCCGGACCGAAGGTGACCAGATTCCCGACGATCAGTTCATCAGCGCACGGGGCAAGCGCGTCGTCATCATCGGCGGCGGAGATACCGGCGCCGACTGTCTCGGCACGGTTCATCGCCAGGGAGCGGTGTCGGTGCACCAGTTCGAGCTGCTGCCACGGCCACCTGACGAGCGCGCGGCTGATAATCCGTGGCCGCAATGGCCGAATGTCTTTCGCGTCTCGTCCGCCCACGAAGAAGGGGGCGACCGCGTCTATTCAGTGTCTACCCACCGTTTCACCGGCGATGCGGAGGGGCACGTGCAGAAGCTGCACGGATCGAAGGTCGAGTTGGTCCGGCAAGGCGGACGAATGTCTTTCGAGACGGTACCGGAGAGCGAGTTCGAGATGGATGTCGATCTCGTGCTGCTGGCGATGGGATTTCTCGGCCCGGCGCGCAAAGGTCTGCTCGAAAACTTCGGCGTGAAGCTGACCGATCGCGGCAACGTCTGGCGCGACAGCAACTGGATGACGAGCGTGCCGGGTGTCTTCGCGGCCGGCGACATGCAGCGCGGCCAATCGCTCATCGTCTGGGCGATTGCGGAGGGTCGCAGCGCGGCGCGAGGCGTCGATCTCTATCTGATGGGCAAGTCCGACCTGCCGGCTCCCCTTCCATAGGATTCTAACGGGTCGTCGTCACTCGAATATCGTCGGCACCCGGATTGGCCGTCCGCGTATCCGGAACGTCGCGCCAACCGCGGGTCCCGTCGGCGACGGTAAGCTGGTGTTGTGCGGTGCGGTGCTGGGTGCTGGGTTCCGGGGTGCTGGGTTCTAGTTCTTGGTTCCGGGTTCTGAGTCGGCGGGCGAGTCCCCGAGAACCCAGCATCTAGGACCAGCACCCAACACCGCACATTCACACACCCTCTCGTTCATATCGCCCAACCCTTGACATCCACGCAGCGATCCATTGACAGTGGCCTTATAACAGCAGCATGAGCAAGATGACTCGGCTGGCAGTGGCGGCGGTGTTTACGGCATCTGCCGTAGTGCAAGGGTCAATTGCCGGTGCGCAGCAGCAGACCTACGACCTGGTGATACGCAACGGCCACATCATCGACGGCACTGGTAATCCCTGGTTCGCGGCCGATGTCGGTATCCGGGGCGATCGTATCGTGGCGATCGGCCGTCTCGACGGGGGCGAAGGCCACGCGCGAGATTGATGCCCGGGGACTCATTGTCGCGCCGGGATTCATCGACCTCCATACGCATTCCGACCTGACGCTGCTCAACGACGGCAACGCCGAGAGCAAAGTGCGGCAGGGGGTCACCCTCGACGTCATCGGTGAAAGTACTTCGGTCGCGCCACAGGGATGGCCTCCCGGAGGCCACCGGCACCTGGACCGACTTCACGGGCTACTGGAAGGCGCTCGGCCAGAAGGGAATCTCCATGAACGTCATCTCGGAGGTGTCCTTCCAGCAGATTCGTCTGGTCGCCGCTGGATACAACCCGGCGCCTGCCACGGTCGCACAACTCGAGCGGATGAAGCAGCTTGCGGCCCGCTCGATGGAGGAAGGCGCGTGGGGCCTCGTGGCGAGATTCGAAAGTGGTGGACCGGAGCATCCCGAGGAAGTCGTCGAGGTCGCAAAAGTCGTGGCGAAGTACGACGGAATCTATGTCACCCACATCGGCAGTGAGGGCGCCGAACAGGACCGCGAAATCGACTTTGCCATTCGCGTGGCGCAGGAGGCGAAGATTCCCGTCCACATCTTCCATTTGAAGATCCGGGGCGAGGAAAACTGGGGAACGGTCGGCAAATACCTCGCGAAAATCGAAGCCGCCCGCTCGCGCGGGCTCGACATCACCGCCAACCAGTATCCGTACACGGCGATGCAGCATGGCTGGAGCGCATTCTTCCCGGTCTGGGCGCGCGAAGCAGGGCCACAGAAATTCGCCGCGATCCTGAAGGATCCGGCGATGCGCGCGAAAATCAAGACCGACAAGGATTTTCAGACCTGGGTCGTCGGAGCATGGCGGATGGGATGGGGTGGTGATGGGCCGTGCGCGTCAGCCGCACAACAAGAAGTACGAGGGCATGCGAATTCCGCAGATCGCGAAACTCCGCGGCGACACCGATCCGGCCGACACCTGCCTCGAATTGATGGCCGAGGAAGGCGGGCACCATTTCGGGGATGTTCCACACGATGTCGGAGGCAGACGTGCGGCTTGTGATGAAGCAGCCGTGGGTGGCCATCGCGAGCGACGGATCGGCGATAATCTGCAGGAGGACGGCGTTCCGCATCCGCGAAGTTTTTCGACCAACCCGCGCGTGCTCGGCCACTACGTCCGTGACGAGAAGGTCCTGACCCTCGAAGACGCCGTGCGGAAAATGACGACGTTGCCCGCGCAGGTGCTCGGGCTCCGAGATCGCGGACAGATCCGCGAGAGGCTTTGCCGCCGATCTCGTCATCTTCAATCCGGCGACGATCCGCGAGACGACGACTTTTGAGAAAACGAAA
This sequence comes from Vicinamibacterales bacterium, assembly GCA_963775345.1. Taxonomy (GTDB): domain Bacteria; phylum Acidobacteriota; class Vicinamibacteria; order Vicinamibacterales; family JAMQPK01; genus JAMQPK01. The sequence continues at coordinate 52,397 of CAVZIS010000009.1, read as the reverse complement.
TCGTATCCCGAGGGCATTCCCTACACGATCGTGAATGGCGTCGTCGTGATCGATAACGGCAAGCACACGGGCGCCCGCCCGGGACGTCCGCTGTTCGGGCGCGGATACACGCGATAACGTTTTCCGCGAATCGGAGTGACGTGGCTGCGCACAATCTGCTGAACGAGCAGTACTACTGGAACGGTGACGGCGAGACCGCAGATCCCGGCCGGCCACGGCAGATCCTCGTTTCGACGTCGCTGCTGTTCAGGTAGCCTCAAGTGGCAGGAGCCCGAAGATGGCTGATTCGGGTCCATCGCTACTTGGGCATCGCTCTGAGTCCGCTTTTCCTCGGTCTGGTTCCTCTCAGGCATCGCGATGGTGTTACGCCAGAGGCATGCCCGGAGTGAACGCAGCCACGCGTCTGGCGCGCATGCCGGCCCTGGATGCCGGCGGCGATTCGGCATCCGGCCGTCCGAGGCAAGCCGGCTGCGCCGGGTTCGGCGATCACCCCGAGCGATTGCTCCTCACGACGGTTCTCGATCGGCCGGCGTATCGAGTCGGCACGAACCCAGTCACGATATTTGCCGATACCGGTGAGCGGCTCGACAGCATCGGGGAATCCGAAGCGATCGCCATCGCCCGCCGGTTCCTCGACACGCCGGACAACCCAGACGTCCGCTACGCGCAGGTTTGTCACAGATGCCGGATCAGTGGACGCTTACGCAGCGGCGGCATCTCCCACTTCATAAAGTTGGTGGCAGACGATTCGTTGCGGCACGGAGATGTACATCTCGCCGAGGCTTGGCGAGGTAGTCGTGCTGACGACCAGACGCACGCGCGCGCTCGCATGGATATCGGCGATCCCGCACTGGCTGTACTTCGCACCGCTGCGCGTGAACGATCGCCTCTGGCGGCAGTTGATTCTGTGGGTTGGCGGGTCTTGCCAGTCTGAGTGCGTTGCTTGGGCTCGTTCTCGCGTTCGCGCAATTCTCTGTTCGCGTACCGGGGATGGCTTCGCTGGCACTATCGGGCAGGTGTCGCGTTTGGTGTCTTTGCGCTGACGTGGGCGTTCAGCGGCCTCTTGTCGATGGAGCCGTGGTTCTGGGCGCGCGCGGCGCAGAGCGTCCCGGCGAACAGTGGCAGCGGCGCTCGCAGGAGGGAGAGCTGGATCTCTCGGAGTTCGCAGCGATGGACGCGTTGCGACTGGAGCCACGTGCTCAGAGATGGCCAGTAAAGGAGGTCGAGTTTCTTCGGATCCAGGGAGAGCCGCATCTCGCCGTGCAGAGCTCGGCCGCCCGTGTGCGCATGTTTCGCGCCGGAGCACGGGTGGAGGAGCGCCGTGACCCTTTTCCGTCGATTCTCTGATCGCGCGCGTGAAGAACGCGAGCTCCAGGAACTGCGATTGCCGACAGCAGGTCTGACTCGATCAATACGACGCCTATTACTACTCGCGCACTGTTGTTGCCGCTTCCGGTGCTGCGGGTGAAGCTCGATGATCGACGACAGACGTGGCTGTACATCGATCCCGTGACGAGCCGGCTGGTCGCGCGATTCACCAGGCGCGAACGGCTTCAGCGCTGGCTTGTACAACGGCCTGCACAGCCTGGATTTTCCGTTTCTCTACCAGTCGGCGGCCGCTCTGGGACATCGTCGTGGTGGCGCTCTGCCTCGGGGGCGCGTTCCTCAGCTTCATCGGCATGGTCATCGCCGGAGGCGGGTGCGCCAGGACTTCCAGGTAGGACTTCCTGAGGGGTAGCGCAGGCCTTTCAGGCCTGCCTCAAGCCTGCCTAAAGCGATCCGAGAAACGCCAGCAAGGCCGCTCTATCGGCATCGCTCAGCCGCTCGAACCCGCGTCTTGCCAGTTCTGCCTCTCGAGCATGCCTGCGAATGGCTTCTTCCAGCGTCGCGGTTCCATCGTGCAGAAGCGGGCGCCGGAGCCGCAGTCCCCACAGAGCAGGCGTTCGGATTTCGTTCGGTTCGGCCGCTCCCTGCTTGATGCCGTCGCCGGTTCCGATGTCATGGAGCAGAAGGTCTGAAAACAGCGCAACCGGCTTCCGGTTGAAGAGCGGATTGGAATTCGGTCCGGTTTCGAGCGATCGGAACGTGACACGCCGTGCAGCCGATTGCGGCGAAGACCTGCTCGCCCGCCCGAACCTGATCGTTCACGTCTCCACGCCCGGCCGGGGCCAGGAAGCGCATGAAGCTCGCGAAATTGTCGATTCCGCGCCGGCGTCGATCGCGGGATCCCGAATATCCTCGGGATCCGAAAACGGATCGCACAGGCGCATCTGGTCGGCCGTGATCCCGAACGCGCTTTCGTGCGGGAACAGGTCGTTGGTGATCCCCATCTCGTTGCGATACGCGTCGGCGCCAAAGGTCATGAGCGTCGCGTGCTGAGCCTTCCACCCGAACCGCCCGACGCGGCGTTCGCCGGTTTCGACGTCGATGATCGAGCGCGGCGCGGCCGCTGACGCCGTCGCCGTTGCGATCGCTGGGATCTTCGAGACTCCGCAGCGTCTCATCAGGAATGGCCTCGACGAGCCCGGCGCCGAAAAGCGGGATGGGCACTCGGCGCGCGAACACGTTCGTGTCGGCCGGCAATACCGGCTGACATCCGTGGCCCGGAACGGAGAACATGTGAAAGAGGGTGTCGCCCGAGGCGTCGAGCGTCTCGAACTCGCCGCTGGCGTTCCGGCGTCCGGCTCGCAGCTCGGCCATCGTTCCGGCTCCGCCGATGGTCGGGATGTTATGGCAGACCGCGCAGCTGGTGCCGTTGAACGCCGGCCCCAGGCCTTCCTCGGAGGCTTCGACCTCGAGGAAGTCGTCGAGTCCGAGACGGAACTCCTCGAACTCGACCGGCGTGATGCCGGCAAGCGGGGTTCCCAGCGCGTTCCGCGTTTGCGCGGTGGACACGGCGGCAGCCAGCGCCGCAATCGCCACGCACAAAGCGAGATGGGTCGGCCTTCATCCTTCCCTCATTCAGCGATCAAGTGTGCCGCGCATGAACGAATGGCCGGCGCCGCACAGCTTCGAACATTCGAACACATACCGTCCGGCGCTCGGCGGCTGAAACGTCACCGTGGCGACTCCCTTGCCGCGCTTCGGAATCGTGATGTTGATGTCGGTTCCGAGGATCCGAAATCCATGATCCGTATCGTCGCTTCGCAGCCGGATCTCCACCGGAGCACCGGCCTTCACGCGAAATTCGGACGGCGTGAAGCTGAAGCGCTCCACGGTGATGTCGATCACCTGCGCATTCTGTTTGCGAGCGTGCGCGGGTTGAGGCCGCCGGCCGATCCGGCGACGATTCCCAGTCAATGTCAAAAGCAGCGAGCGGCGTGTCATCGTGGGTGTCATCAGAACCACCATCCAAGGCCGATGTTGAACGAGTTCGGCGCGATAATCGTTGAGTTCCTGGCTTCTCACCGCGGAGTAGTCCAGCTTTCAGAGCGATGTCGGGGTCAGGCCAGTATGTGGCGCCCGAACACCAGAGCGTCGCGGTCGAATTCGCGCAGCGGCAGATACCCGGTCGGCATCCTGAATTGCGTATCGAAGTTCTCATAGCGCGCGAAAAGCCCGACGTCGCCAAAAGAGGCGCCCGAAATCACGCGATAGCCCGCCTTCGGCGTAAAACCCGCGCAGGGCGCTCGCCACGTTCGGATCCACACCGACCGCCCGCCCCATGGCGTCGTTCAACAGGCCGGCATTCTCTGATGGCGACGTAGGCAAACTGCCCGCGCAGCTCGAGCCGATCGCGGGAATAGCGGACGTCGGCCTCGCCCAGCGTGACCGGGCACGTCGAATCGGGGACGGAACTCGAACCCTGATCGGCCCGGTCCAGAAGCTGGCGCCGACGGTCAGGCCGGGTCGGCCGACGTACTCCAGACGCCCGGTGAGCGCGGGGCGGCCGATGTTGGTGTCCGATCCTTTCTGGCGGCCGCCGCGAAGGCCTTCCTCGGCAGAGAACTCACGGGCGTTCAGCGGCGACATGACAAATGCCCGATAGCGCCAGCCGCGTCCGACCTCGCCGTGAACACCGGCTCCGACCTCGAACCACGTCGTCGGCACGATCACCGTATCGACGAATGGCCGCTCCACGCCGTAGTAGACAGGTGGCTCATGACGCTCGTTGATGATGCCCACAGGGACCAGCATCATGCCGGCCCGCAGGTTGAAGCCGCGGGACAGCAGGAAATCGACGTAGGCTTGTTCCAGTTCGAGCTCGCCCGCCTCTTCCAGCCCTTCGACCAGCGCGTGCTCGAGCTCCAGCTCGCTGACAAAACGGATGCGATCGCTGAAGCGGTGTGTGATGAGCAGCACGAAGCGATGGAAGTCGAGGCGTCCATCCTCGAACTCATGCTTGTTGAAGTGAAAGTCCATGTAGCCGGAGATCGCGGTCGCTCGGTGCGGGCGTCGATGCGGTCGGTGTCGTCTGTCCGCCGGCGTGTTCAGGCTGGAGCAGGGCCACGCACAGAAGGAGGGCGAGACACGCGGCGCGATGTTTCGTCATGGGTCCAGAATGTAGCACATACTACATTTCGTTGCTTCGGACTTGTCAATCATCTCGCATTCTGGTCTAGTGATGCCGTGCCGCGTCATCGAGCCAAAGCGCAGCGCCGCGTTCCAGTGAGAGGGGATTCCGCACGCCGGCGGAAGGATCACTCCCAGGAGCTGGCCCAGGACTATGTCGAGATGATCGCCGAGCTGATCGACAAAACGGGCGAGGCGAGGCTGACCGATCTGGCGCGGGGGCTCAGCGTCACACATGTGACGGCCAATCGCACGATCAAGCGGCTGCAGCGGAAGGGCCTCGTCACGAGCCAGCCCTATCGATCGATTTTTCTGACCACTGACGGACGAAGCCTCGCGAAGGAGTCCCGCGATCGACATGAGACAGTCGTGAGGTTTCTAACAGCGCTCGGAGTACCCGCCGCCGTTGCCGAGTCGGATGCCGAAGGGATCGAGCATCACGTCAGCCGCGAGACATTGGCGGCGTTTGTCCGGCATCTGCGAAAGAATCGGTGAATTCACGGCGAGCAGGGACGCTCGAGCGCATGAGCACGGGAGCCGTTGCGGCCGATTCCCGCCAGCTGCTCCTCGAAGGTCTGGAGCGGCACGACGTGACCCCCGCGGCCCACGGCCGGCACCAGCGCCCACTGATCCGCGGCCGATCGGCTCCCCTGTTCCGACGCATCCGGAGTCAGCACGCCTGGCGCCGTTTCCGGTAGCCGACTGGGACGCAGAGCGCGGGGTGATCGAACGGGGCCTGCTCGAAGCGCACGCGGTCGTCGGTCAGCGCCTTGAGGAACGCCACCAGCTCGGCCCGATCCTGCGCGTTCAGTCGAATGTTGCCCATGCCGGGGCCCAGGTTGCCGCCGGCCGGTACATCGCCGTTCCTCGCGTAGAACTCGATGACCTGCTCCAGCGTCGCCGAGCCGCCGGTATGGAAGTAGGGGCCGGTCAGCTCGACGTTCCGAAGGCCGGGCGACTTGAAGGCGCCATCGCCTCGGCTCGCGGGTGCCGCCGGAAAGATCGGCAGCCCGAAGCCGTCGGTTCCCGCGGCGCCGACGTCGTCTTCGACGGCGCTGACGCCGGTGCGAAAGAAGCCGAGATCCCTCGGATCCAAGGGATTGCCGTTCCGCGCGGTCGTGAATCCCGCAGCCGAGAGCTCCGGGCCCTGATGACAGCGCGTGCACTGCGAGCCGCCGCTGCGGAACTCGTTGAGCCCCTGCTCTTCGAGCACTGATAGCGCGTCGCTCTGCCCATCGAGAAACCGATCGACGCGGGTGTCGTCGGCGACGAGCGTGGCCTCGTAGGCCTGGACGGCGAGCCCGAAGAAGAGCGCGAAGTTGAACGCCATCTGCGTGAACTCGTTCGGACCCCTCGGCTCGGCGGCGCCGGCAACGCGTCGACCGTTGGCATCGACGACCACCACGCTGCCCCAGTAGTCGCGCCGGAACGCGGACCGCACCAACGCCGCATAGCTGAACTCGGGCGCGAGTCCTGGGCCATCGACGCTCGCCATGGCGCCGAGCACGCTGTCATCCTGCGCAACCTGCTGGCGGCCCAACGGCGTCAGCGCGAGCATCTTGCGGCCCAGTCGCGCCCACGATCGACCGTCAAACGACATCTCCACCGCGTTGAGCGGCGGGCCCACGGCCTGTGACGCAAGACTTGCGTTGTCCAGACGGACGAACTCGGGCTCGAGCCCGGTGCCGCGCGCCACGAGCACGGTGGCCCGCCGATCGGAGTCGCCAAAGGGCGTCGCACCGGTGAACAGATTGCTGGCGCGCCCGTCCCAGAAGTTGCGCACGTAGAACACGGCATTGATCACGCTCGGAGTGTTGCGCGAGGTGACCTGCCTGCACCTTCAAGCCGCCCAACGAGAACACGCCTGGGTCTCCCAGGTCGGCGCCGGAGTCGACGGCGCTTCCGTCGACTGACATCCACGAACGCGCGCTGCACGATGCCGGCGGAGCCGACGACCTCCCGGCGAGCCCGAATCGCTGCGGAGCGGTTGTCGAGGGCGTTCTCGAAGGCGTGGAATGGGAAGTCGCTGGCGTCGAGCGGCAGGTTTGCGCGCACGGCGACCGCCGCATTCTGCGGGCTCGCCAACTGGTTACGGATGCGATGGTCGGCGCCGGCGTGGAAGTGGCACGTGGCGCAAGCGGTGCGACCGTCGCTGCCTACCTGCACATCCCAGAAGAGCGCCTTGCCGAGGGCGACGAGCGCCCGCTGGTCCGCGACGTAGCGGTCGAGCCCGGTCGGCTGCGGCACGGCGACGCCACGCAGCGAGGCGATGGCGCGGCCCCCCTGCGCGGCCAGCGTTCCCGACAGCACGAGACAGGCGCCCAGCAGCAGCCACGTCGGACCCCAGAAGCCCGGAGCCTCACGACGGAAGCCGCGGCGTGTGCCCATTTGGCGAAACAGTCTAGACCCGAAACGCCGCATAGAGGAATGACTGCGTTGTGCCCTTCGGCGTCTGATGAGGATCGACAAACGAGTGCACGAGCTCGAAGCCGGCGCCCAACTCGGCCGCCAGTGACTCTGCTGAGTACCGCATGACTGGCAGACCACTGCATGTGGCGGGGCCATCGGGAGCAAACGTTGCGATGATCGCGTGACCGCCTGGTTTGACGGCCTTTCGAAGATGCGCAACGTATCTCGCGCGATCGGCAGCGTCCACCAGGAAGTGAAAAACAGCCCGGTCGTGCCAGATATCGACCGGGCTGATCTGCCACTCGTGCGTGATGTCAGACACCACCCAGTTAACAGCAGTTGCTCGCGCACCAAGCCGCTGTTGTGCCCGGGCGATTGCGATCGGTGAGATGTCCAGAATCGTCACGCCTTGAAGGCCATAGTCGAGCAGCGCATCGACAAGCAAGGAGTCTCCGCCGCCGACGTCGATCACGCAGGAGCTTGGAGTGAGCCCAACCTGGTCGAAAAGCCGCAGGGAGTTCAGTGGCGCCGCCTCAAACCAGCTGACCTCGTGAGAGGCTCTCGTGTCGTAGACGTGATTCCAATGTTCTGTCCGGCCCATAATCAATACATTAAGGTGTATCCAACACTCTTCCGTTTCGGTGCTTTTGAGGTGACCTCATTCGGCGTGCTCGTGGCTCTGGGAGCGCTTGCAGGACTCTGGGTGTTCGGCGCGGAGCTGAAGCGCAGCCGTCTTCCGGCCAACGGCGTCGACGCTGCGATGATTGGCGTCATCGGGGGGCTCGTCGGTGCAAAGGTAGTATGGGCGATCGAGTTTCGCGATCAAGCGCCGTTTTTGGCACTGCTGCTGAGTCGAAGCGGCCTGAGCTGGTTCGGCGGATTTCTCGGCGGTGTGAGTGCAGGCTTGTGGGCACTACGCCGGCGGAAAATCCCGCTTCTACCCGCGCTGGCCGCCGCTGCGCCCGCGCTTGCCATTGGTCACGCGATCGGCCGCATCGGATGTTTTCTCGTCGGCGATGACTACGGGCGCCCGACTGACCTGTCGTGGGGAGTTGCGTTTCCTCAGGGATTGCCGCCAACTTCGATCCCGGTCCATCCGACCCAGCTCTATGAGGCGGCCGGCCTTGCCGTCATCGCCTGGGCGCTCATCAAGTGGCGGCGGTCAGGGGTTTCAGATCGTTTTGTCTTCGGGCGGTACCTCGTGCTCGCCGGTGCGCTGCGATTTGGCATCGAGTTCATTCGGATCAATGCGCACATCGTCGGCCCGTTCACGCTCGCTCAGCTCTTTTCTACGGCGATGATCGTTGCCGGCCTGTCATTAATGGCCAGGAAGTAACTACGCATGCCCGCGAATGAGAATCGACAGTCCAAGCAGCAGGAGGAGCGTTCCGACGACTGTTCGGAACCGCTGCTCGGGCACCCTTGTCAGGAATCGCTCGCCGAAGAGTGTGCCAATTACTACGCCGCCTGTTGCAATCATGATCATCGTCGAGAGATTCGAGAGTTGCTGCGCTTCAAAAGCAAGGTAGATCGGCACACGCGCAGCGTCGATCGCCAGCGCAACCGCCGTCGTCGTGGCCACGAACTGACGTTTGTCGACCTCGAAGCCGAGCATCGCTGCGGTTCGGATGCCGCCCTGATTGCCGACGAGGCCCCCGAAGAACCCCGATAGCGCACCGCCGACCCACGCGAGTCTTCCGCGCAGCCGCCAGCGCTTCGCACGTCCGCTTACTTGAGTAGCGCCCGCGACCACGAGCAACGCGCCGAACACAGTGGCGAGCGCTCGACTCGTCGCGTATGTGTTCAGCAGCGCGCCGGCGATTCCTCCAGCGGCGCTCGTCGCACCGAAGGAGCGGACAATCTGCCAATCTATGGTTCGTCTGAAGCGCCAGAATCGGATCGACGTGCCGACGATGTGCGGAATCGAGACGGCGGCGACGGCGAGCTTGGCCCCGCTGACGATAGCAATCGCGGGCGTGAGCAGGCTTCCTATGCCGAAGCCGGCCACAGAGGCGATCGCGCCTCCGAACAGTCCCGCGAAGAAGACGGCGAGCTCGAACAAAATGCCATCAATGCTTCGCGAACACGCGAATGGCGCCCGACTTGTCGAACGACATCACGTTGAACGGCTGAGCCTTCGTCCCGGGAACCTCCATTCCCGGCGATCCCACAGGCATGCCGCCCACGGCGATTCCGGCAACCGCGGGTTTTTCTTTCAGCAGCCGATGGACATCGGCAGCCGGAACGTGCCCTTCCACGACGTAGCCGTTCACGACCGCCGTGTGACACGACTGCACCTGATCGGGCACGCCTCGAGACCTTTTGATCTCGGTGAGATCGTTCAAATCAGTCGTGCGCACGGTGAATCCGTTCGCGCGCATGTGCTCGACCCACTGCGAGCAGCAGCCGCACGTCGGCGTTTTGAAGACCTCGAGGAGTGGAGCACCGGGGCGCTGTTGCTGTGCGGCCACGATTCCGAAGGCCGTGGCCGCGGCAACTGCGAGCGCGATCACTGCGTTACGATACATGCCTTCCTCACGTTCGCTACTTCGACACCATCTTCAATGCTGTCGCGTGAATCGACTTCTTGCCCTTCACATCGACGACGTCGCCCGTCAGCGTCACGGTGTGGGACATGTGCGGTACGAGCTTGGCGTTGTTTTCGCCAGCGAGGCCACCCATCGTCATCACCTCGTACACCTCGCCTTTTTCCGTCACCAGCGCCACCGGGGCTCCTTTTTTGGCGCATGCCTGCGCGCACGTCTCGCCCATCCCTTTATGCGCGTTGGTGGTGTTCGCCTTGTCCTTCGTGTAGCACGCGAGGTCGACGAGCACACCGGTCACCTCTGCCGCGAACGCGGACGTGGTAATGCCGAACACGATTGCTGCGATCAGTGACAGTTTCTTCATAGGCCCTCCAGGAAGTGGATATTAGCCGAGTCGGTCATGCTGCTCAACCACGTTTCAGAGCATCCCGCGACAAGAACGCCGCGAATCTATACTTAGAGAGGAGGAACATATGGAACGTGACGTCGTTTGCGGGATGCAGGTCGATCCCGATAAAGCAGCGGGAAAGAGCGAGTACAACGGCAAGACGTACTATTTTTGCTCGAGCGGGTGTAAAACGAAGTTCGATGCGAATCCGACCCAATATGCTAAATAGCAGCCGGCGCCCGCTGGTGGCCTTGGGGCTTTGTGCGGCCCTTGGTGCCGTTGCCAGCAGCGGCCAATCTTCGCGCAACGTCGAGTCAACAGCGCAGACCACATTAGGCCTCGCTGGATTTGCGAACGCGACGCCGTCTCTGGCCGCCCAGGGCCGGACCGTGGCTGTCGTCTGGACCGCTTCGAAAGACGCGGTCACCGACGTGTATCTCGCGATGAGCAACGACGGCGGTGCGACGTTTTCCGAACCGCGGCGTGTCAATGACCACCCCGGCGATGCCAGTGCCAACAACGAGCAGCCGCCGCGCGTGGCGCTATCGGTTTCGGGGAGCAATCGTTCCGTCAACATTTTCTGGTCTAAGCGAGTTGAAGGGGCACAACGGACGCGGCGCGATGTGATCAGCATGGCGAGGTCCATAGACGGCGGGCGGACGTTTTCTGCGGCGCGGACGACTCACGATTCTGCGCTCTCCGGTGCGCGCGGATGGGAATCGCTGGCGACGGGGCCCGACGGCGTCGTGCATGCGGTGTGGCTCGACGGACGGGATGCTGAGAAGAAGATGGCAGAAGCAGCGGCGCACGACCGGGATGGCTCACAAAGGGACAGCCGCCGCAGGATGTGTACCATGGAACGATCGCGCCCGATGGGCGTGTCTTCGAGAGTCTGATAGCGACCGGCGTCTGTTTCTGCTGCAAGACCGCAGTGGCCGTTGACAGTCGCGGCGCGGTGTACGCCGCGTGGCGCCACATCTTTCCCGGAAGCATGCGTGATATCGCGTTCGCCAAATCCGCCGACGGTCGCCGGTTCGAACCGCTCGTCAGGGTCAGCGAAGACAAGTGGGAGCTGAACGGCTGCCCGGAAGATGGGCCTTCGATAGCAGTCGACCAATCCGGGGTGATCCACATCGTCTGGGCGACGCTCATCAGCGACGGGGAGTCTCAAAAAGCCCTCTTTTACGCGACCTCACGCGACGGAAAGACATTTTCGCCGCGCGCGCGCATTCCGACCGCCGGGGTGACCAATCCCGGACATCCGCACTTGACGCTGACTCCGCAGAGTAGCCCTGCCATCGTCTGGGATGAGACGGTCAATGGCGTCCGTCGAATTGCGCTGACCCAGGTGTCTGGTAGTGGTTTTCGAGCGCCTCAAAGTCTGAGTGGGAATGAGCCCGGATCGCATCCTGTAGTCGTCCATTCGGGCGCCAACGACCTGCTCGTCGCCTGGACCGGCAGACCGTCCACAGGTCGGTCGCCGTCCGATGGATCCATGATCCGATTGAGGCGTCTCAACCTCATGAGGTAGGGCGTGCCCACAACTCCAACCGAAGTGCTGGATCCCATCTGCGGGATGACGATCAGTCCCGAAGACGCAGTCGGGTCCGTCGAGTATCGCGGTCAGACTTATTACTTCTGCAGTGAAAGCTGCCTGGAACAGTTCAAATCGAACCCGGAGCAGTTCGTAGGAGCGCCAGCGGCGGCGCCAGAACCGATCGCCCCGGCGGACCTCGAGGCCGACTACACGTGCCCGATGCACCCGGAAATCAGGCAGAAGGGCCCGGGCTCTTGTCCTGTCTGTGGGATGGCACTCGAACCGGTGCGCGTCTCTCTCGAGGATGCTCCCAACGAAGAGCTCGCGGACATGACGCGGCGGTTTCGGTGGTCGCTTGTCCTGACACTGCCGATTCTTGCGTTCATGGTCTTCGATCTGCTGCCGGACCAGATCGACAGGGGCGCTCTCAATTGGATCGAGCTCGGTTTGGCGACGCCGGTCGTCCTTTGGGGCGGCTGGCCGTTTTTCGTCCGCGGGTGGGCGTCGATTGTGAGCCGGCATCTCAACATGTTCACGCTCATCGCGCTCGGCATCGGCGCCGCCTACGCGTTCAGCGTGGTGGCGACGCTCTTTCCCGACGCTCTGCCTCATTCGTTTCGCATGGAGGGCGCAGTTCCTGTCTACTTCGAGCCGGCGGCGGTGATTACCGTGCTCGTCCTGCTCGGGCAGGTGCTGGAGCTGCGCGCTCGCAGCCGGACGGGCGCGGCGATACGCGCGCTCCTCGGACTTGCGCCAAAGACAGCTCGCCGTGCCGACCCGGATGGAGTCGAGCGCGACATCCCGCTGGAGCACGTCCAGGTCGGCGATCGACTGCGAATCCGGCCAGGAGAGCGCATTCCCGTGGACGGCATCGTTCGCGAGGGCACGAGCAGCGTGGACGAGTCGATGGTGACTGGCGAGCCGATTCCCGTCGAGAAGATCGCGGACAGCAGGCTGACTGGTGGCACGGTCAACGGAACGGGGACGCTCGTCATGGAGGCTCTGCGAGTCGGATCGGACACGCTGCTGGCCCAGATCGTCCGAATGGTGAGCGAGGCTCAGCGATCGCGGGCGCCTGTTCAGCGTCTGGCAGACACGGTTTCGGCGTGGTTCGTGCCGGTCGTCATCCTGGTTGCGGTGCTCACTTTCCTGGTCTGGACGCTTGCGGGCCCCGAACCGCGTCTCGTGCACGCGCTGGTGAATGCCGTCGCGGTGCTGATCATCGCGTGCCCGTGCGCCCTTGGCCTTGCGACGCCGATGTCGATCATGGTCGGAACCGGTCGCGGCGCGGAGGCGGGAATTCTGTTTCGGAACGCCGAGACGCTCGAAATGATGGAACAGGTCACCACGCTCGTCGTCGACAAGACCGGGACGCTCACCGAGGGCAGGCCTCGCCTTGTCACGGTCGCCCCGCAGCATGGCTTGGACGAGCGAACGTTCTTACGCCTGGTCGCAAGCCTCGAGAGCGTGAGCGAGCATCCGCTTGCGCAGGCGATTGTCTCTGGCGCTCGCGAGCGAAACGTCGCGTTGTCGCCAGTGCGTCGAGTTTCAATCCGTCACCGGCAAGGGCGTGACGGGCACCGTAGATGGGCGCCTGGTGACGATCGGAACCCTTCGATATCTGGAAGAGCTCGGAGTCGATCCCGGTCCATGGCGGGCACGTGCCGACGAGCTGCGTCGATCGGGACAGACCGTCATGTATGCGGCGATCGATGGAAAGGCTGCCGGGCTGTTCGGGGTGACCGATCCCGTCAAGCCCACCACACGGGAAGCCGTCGAGCTGTTGCACCGCGAGCGACTGAAGCTCGTCATGCTGACCGGCGACAATCAGGCAACCGCCGATGCGGTCGCAAAATCGGTCGGCATCGACACGGTCAAGGCGGAGGTTCTGCCGGATCAGAAGGCGGATGTCGTCAGGCGGCTGCAAGAGGACGGTGAACGTGTGGCGGCGGCCGGCGATGGCATCAACGACGCTCCCGCGCTCGCCCGGGCGGATGTCGGAATCGCGATGGGCACCGGCACGGACATCGCGATGGAAAGCGCGGGCGTGACGCTCGTCAAGGGCGATCTCCGCGGAATCGCGCGAGCGCGGCGTCTCAGTCGCGCGACGATGAAGAACATCCGTCAGAATTTGTTCTTTGCCTTCCTTTACAACGTGCTCGGGGTCCCGATCGCGGCAGGAGTGTTGTATCCCGTGTTCGGGCTGCTGCTGAGCCCGATGATCGCAAGTGCGGCGATGACATTCAGCTCTGTCTCGGTCATCGCGAACGCTCTCCGACTGCGACGAATCGCGCTCTGATAAGATCGTCCTATGAAAAGCTGCAAATCGCTACTTCTCCTGCTGCTGTTCACGCACGCGGCGTTCGCCCAAGCCCAGGCGACGCTCACTCTGACGACCACGCCAAACCCGCTCGGGCTTGGCCAGAATCGCTTCGACGTGACCATCAAGGATGCCAATGGACAGCCGGTCGCCAATGCCGACGTGGCACTGTCCCTTGTGATGCCCGCCGACCCGAAGACCAAGCATCCCGAAATGCGCACTGAGGGGAAGCTGAACAATGCCGGCGGCGGAAAATACAGCGGTATTGCCATGGTCACCATGGCGGGCCGCTGGAACATCACGGTGACTGCGTCACAGAACGGCAAGCCTGTCGGCCAGACCACGTCCACTGTCACCGCTCTCGCGGAAGGAGCGGGCAGCGCGAAACCTCAGGGCGCCGCAGCGTCCCAGCATCGCCCGCATACGCATACGCACGCCGACGCGGCAGCCATCAAGAATCCTGTTTCATCGACTCCCGAGTCGGTGTCGAACGGTGCCGCGCTGTTTGCCAAGCAGTGCGCGTCGTGCCACGGCGCGGGCGGAAAGGGGGACGGCGCGATGGCGGCAAAATTGAAGTCGAAGCCTTCGGACCTGACCGATGCGGAATGGACGCACGGTCCGACCGACGGCGAAATCTTCACCCTCATTCGCGATGGCGCGAAGAACGCCGGCATGAAGGCCTTTCGCGGCGCGCTCTCCGATCGCCAGATGTGGGACCTCGTCAACTACATCCGCAGCCTGGGGCCCGCGTCGGCACGATGAACCCGCGGCCGGCCGATCTGCGGCCTGCTCGCCGTGTGCTTGTCGTTATGGGCGTGTTCGACCGCACCTGCTCTGCCGCCGGCTGCGGAAGGCGAAGACCGGCCCGTTACCGTCGGGAGCGGCCGAACGCTGGTGACGGGTGACGCGCCCTCCGGAGCGTTCGTCAGACTGGAGCCGACCTTTGCGTTCGAGCATCGGCTGCCCACCGGTGAATCGTTCATCGATCAGTCAGGGCAGATGTTCATACCCGGAGCCCTGGTGGCCCAGACGGGACAGACCATCCAGTTTCGAAGCAGCGAAGATGTCCTCCATAACGTCCGCGTGATCCGATCCGACGACAAGACGCCCATCTTCAACGTGGCAACGCCGCCGTGGGGCGCCTACAGTCACACATTTGACGAGTCCGGGACCTACGAAGTCACGTGCGACATCCACACCGCGATGCGCGCGACGATTCTCGTTGCGGCGACGCCTTACGTCACCATCGCCGACGACAAGGGTCGCTTCAGCTTTGACGACGTCGTCCCGGGCTCCTACACGTTGATCGGATTTTCCGGAGCACACGAGCTCAAACGAACCGTGCAGGTGGCGGGCGATCGCACCCACGTCGCCGTCCCGTAACGCCGCGTCCTCGATCCGTCAATCCCTACACGAATGTCCGGTCAGCATCTGATTTCTCTCCAATATTGTGGCCTGTCGAATCGCGGCGGCGATTCGAATCGTTCGAATATCGAATGTCTTTCGCAAAATCATCGCGTCCCGATCTGGAACCACCTTTGCTCCTCGGCGTAGCCTTTGCCGACGACCGCATGATGTCGAATGCAGCGCCGGACTGAAGCTTGCCGAGGCGAAGACCAGCAGCCACACCAGTGAGCTTCGGCGCCTGTCGACGTTCCTCGAAATCAGTCAGACGCTGGCTGCCGCCTCGAATCACAAGAGCGCGCTGCACCAGGTGCTCGGCGTGCTCGAGCGTCATCACAGCGTCGTGCGCAGCTCGGTCGCGCTCCTCAATGGAGGCGGAGAAATCGAGGTTGTGGCGGTCGAGGGGCCGCCGGGCGGGAAGGTCGAGGCGACGTTCAGCCGTGGGCGAGGGGATTACCGGCCGTGTCGTCGAGAGCGGCAAGCCGATCGTCGTTCCGCCGCGTCTCGCGCGAGCCGATGTTCCTGCGGCGGACGTCGGAGCGCCCCGAGCTTGCACGCGAAGAAATCAGCTACGTGTGCGTGCCGATTCGTTCTCAACCGCAAAGCCATCGGCGCCCTGGGCGCCGATTTCCGCTTCAAACCGGATCGCGACTTCGATCGAACGGTGAAGTTCCTTGGGGTCGTCGCGTCTCTCGATCGCCCAGGCGATCCGCATCCAGCGGGTCATCGACGATGAGCGCGACCGGCTGCGGCAGGAGAACACGCACCTCAAGCTGGAGCTGCGGGAGCGATACGATTTCTCGAACATCCTGGGCACGAGCGGCCCGATGCGGATCGTCTACGAGCAGGTCGCGCAGGTCGCGCGCACCGACACGACGGTGCTCGTGCGGGGCGAATCAGGCACGGGCAAGGAGCTCATCGCGCAGGCGCTTCACTACAACTCGCTCCGGGCGAAGCGGCCCTTTCATCAAAGTGAGCTGTGCGGCGCTGCCCGACAGCCTGATCGAGTCTGAGCTCTTCGGCTACGAGAAGGGCGCGTTTACCGGCGCGCATGCGCCCAAGAGAGGGCGTTTCGAGCTCGCCGAAGGCGGTACGCTGTTTCTGGACGAAATCGGCGAGCTCAACCTGTCGACGCAGATCAAGCTTCTGCGCGTCCTGCAGGCGCGCGAGTACGAGCGGCTTGGCGGCACGAAAACCATTCGCGCGAACGTCCGGCTCATCGCCGCCACCAACAAGGACATCGAGAAGGCGATCGCCGACGGCAGCTTTCGCGAGGACCTGTATTACCGCCTGAATGTGTTCGCGATTTTCATCCCGCCGCTGCGGGAGCGAAAACCCGATCTGCTGCTCCTGGCGGATCACTTTCTCGAGAAGGCGTCGGTCGCGCACGGCAAGCACATCAAGCGGATCTCGACGCCGGCCATCGACATGCTGATGGCCTATCACTGGCCAGGCAACGTGCGCGAGCTCGAGAACGCCGATCGAGCGCGCCGTGGTGGTCTGCGACGGCCAGGTCGTGCACGCGCATCATCTGCCGCCGACGCTGCAGACGGCCGCGTCATCGGGCGCTGTCCATGAGCCTGTCGCTGAAAGACGCCATTGCCGCCTACGAGAAAGATCTGATCCAGGACGCGCTGAAAACCTCGCGCGGCAACCGCGCGAAGGCGGCGCGCCTGCTCAACACCACCGGCCGCATCATGAACTACAAGGTCCGCCAGCTGGGCATCGACTGGCGCCGATTCAAGAAGTAACAAAAACGCCAGCCCGTGCTGTCTCTCCGACAATCTTGTCCGGGTCCTCTCCGCCCGGACGCCACCTTCTCAGCGCCCCGCGTGCATGCGCTCCGCAGCACCCTTTCGAAACCTACACGAATGTAGCTGTATGAGTTCTGAGTAACGCATTTGTGAGATCACCAAAAGTCTGGAATGAGCGAATTTCTCAACAAAATTGCAAAGTCGGGCCGCCGCCCGAGTGGCACCGCTCGTGCAATTTCGTCCTACGCGCGGGCGGCACATCGGCAACGCCCGCGATTCATTTTCGTCCAAGGAGGAACGATGACGAAGAAACTGCCGGGGATAGTTGCTGTAGGAACGGTGTTGTCCTTGGCGTCTGCGACACCCGTGATCGCTCAGACGCCGGCCGACCTCAAGGTCGGTATGGACACGGTCTGGGTCCTGATCACGGCATCCCTCGTGTTCTTCATGAACCTCGGCTTCGCGCTGGTCGAATCGGGATTCTGCCGCGCCAAGAACACCGTCAACATTCTGTCGAAGAACTTCATCGTCTTTGCCATCTCCTGTCTGGCGTTCTACGTGTTCGGTTGGGGGTTGATGTTTGGAAATGGCACAGGCTTCATGGGCCTGGAGGGGCTCTTCATGCTCGGCGGCGCCGACAACAGCCCCGCGACCGGCACCGCGTACGCCGGCGCCTATTCGGCGATCGCCTGGACGGGCGTACCGCTGAACGCGAAGTTCTTCTTCCAGCTCGTCTTCGCGGGCACGGCAGCGACCATCGTGTCCGGCGCGGTCGCCGAGCGCATCAAATATCTCTCGTTCATCGTCTTCTCGTTCCTGCTCGTGGCGTTTGTCTATCCGATCACCGGTCACTGGATCTGGGGTGGCGGATGGCTGGCGACGGGGGGCTTCTGGGATTTCGCGGGCTCGACGGTGGTGCACAGCGTGGGCGGTTGGGCGGCTCTTGCCGGCATCCTGATTCTGGGACCGCGGCTGGGCAAGTACGGACCGGACGGAAGAGTGAACGCGATTCCGCCACATAGCTTCACCTCCGGTGTGATTGGCTGTTTCGTGTTGTGGCTCGGCTGGTTCGGGTTCAACCCGGGATCGACGATGGCGGTCGACGCCAATGCGATTGCCCACATCTTCATGACGACCAATACGGCCGCATTCATGGGGATGCTTTCCGCGACGGCCCTGAATTGGATCTGGGCGGGCAAGCCCGATCTCAGCATGTCGGTCAACGGCGTGCTTGCCGGGCTCGTGGCCATCACGGCCCCATGTGCGTTTGTGACGGTCCCGGCGTCGCTCATCATCGGCTTCTCTGCCGGAATCCTCGTCGTGTTCGCCGTGAAGCTGCTCGACACGCGTCAAGATCGATGATCCGGTTGGAGCGGTCCCCGTCCATCTCTTCAACGGCGTGTTCGGCACCATCTGCGTCGGTCTGTTCGCCGTGGACAAGATCACCGGCACTGCGACTGGCAACGGCCTGT
The DNA here is from genome assembly GCA_963775345.1 of Vicinamibacterales bacterium. GTDB lineage: Bacteria > Acidobacteriota > Vicinamibacteria > Vicinamibacterales > JAMQPK01 > JAMQPK01. The sequence goes on along the minus strand of CAVZIS010000009.1, from coordinate 34,055 downwards.
TCAACGGCGGCGGCATGACTCTGCTCATGGCTCAGCTCAAGGGCATCGTGTCGGTCGGGGTTTACACGCTCGCAGTGTCGGCGGCCTTCTGGCTGCTCATCAAATACACGATCGGGCTGCGGGTCCCCAAGGAAGAGGAGATCGAGGGTCTGGACATCGGTGAGCACGGCCAGGAGGCGTACGTGGGATTTACCCCACCGGTCACCGCGGTCAGCGCGAGAGCCGGGGTTGCCTGACCGTTTTCAACGCTGGCAGGCGGCCCCGAATAGCCGCCTGCCACTCGTACTCTGGAGGTAGATGTGATCGGATCGACTGCTGACCGCCTTCGTGTAGTGCTTTCGTCCTGGAGGACATCATGAAACGATGTTCGTTGCGTGTGCCTCGAGTGACCCGCTTTGCGTGTTCTGCCGCAATCCTGTTGACCTTCTTGTCCGGAACAGCCAGCGCCCAGGCGCCCACCGTGACACTCAGCGCTCAGTCGGCCGATCCCAACCCCGGCGCGGTGACGCTCACGACCGCCATCGACTTTCCGTCTGTCTATTTCTTCCGGGGAATCCGTCAGGAAGCCGATCCGTATTTCACGATGTTTGCCGCCGGAGACGTGGGCATCGCTTGACTCGGGCGGGGGTCAAGACGCCAGCTCAATTTCGGCATCTGGAACAGTCTGAATACCGGCTCGTCGGGCTCGGGCGCCGATCCGAAGAAACCCAGTCACTACGAGCAGGACTTCTACGCCTGCTGTCTCTCGGACTTCGGCAGCGGCATGACGATTTCGCCGATGTTCACTGCATACACGAGTCCCAACGGCTCCTTCGGCACGGTCAACGAGCTTGCCATCAAGTTCGCGCACGCCAGCAGATACGCGCCATATGGGCTCGTCGCGTTTGAGCTCAGCGGACAGGCCGATGGCGGAAGCGGAAGAAGGCACATATGCTCGAGCTCGGCGCCGGACCGAGCTGGCCGCTCGCGGGCGGCAAGGTGACGGTGGCCGTTCCGGTCAAACTCGGTCTCAGCTTGAGGGACTACTACGAGGCCGAAGGCGAAGACAACGGGTTCGGATACGTCGATCTGGGAGTGCTGTTCACCGTTCCGTTCACCGGTGCTCCGAGCCGATTCGGATCTGTGGAACCTCCACGGCGGCGTCAACTTCCTCGGGCTGGGCGACGGGACCAAGAGCTTCAACGTCAAGGACGGGGAACCCGAAGGCAGGCCAGGTCATCTGTGTCAGTCGGGATCGGCATGTCGTACTGACGCACTAGGGATGAGGGATCAGGGATCAGGGATCAGGGATTCGGGATTCGCGCTAATCCCGTAATCCCCAATCCCTAATCCCGCTCCCAGTCCCAAATCCCTCCAGCGAAGTATCCTATGGCGTCATGGTTGACCATGGGTCCCGTTAAAGGCCGTGACGCCGATCAAGCCGATCTGCGGCTCCGCCTGTCTGCGTCGCTCGACGAGGCGCGGCGGCGAGCTGATCGACGCCACCGAGCGCGGCGAAGGCGGGCGGGCGGCGGTCGCCCGCTTCTCAGAGCGCATCGACGCGAATCGTCCGCGAGCTGGTCGAAAGCGCGCGGGCGCAGACCGATACGACGGTTGCTGTCTGCGCGATCGGCGGCTACGGGCGTCGATCGCAGTTTCTGTCACTCGGACATCGATCTGCTGATCGTCTTTGGCGGGGCTATCGGCACGGCCGCAGGAGCGCTTCGTCAAGCCGCTGCTGCACCCGTTGTGGGACCTGCGGTTCCAGGTCGGCCACCACGTTCGCGAGGCGGCGGATTTCGATCGTCTTGACAGCTGGAAACCCGGAGTACCTGCTGGCGCTGATGGACCTTCGGCCGGTCGCCGGCGACCGCGATCTCCTCGATCGAGTCGATGCGGCGACCAGACGCCTCGCGCGCGAATGGCGTCCGCACGTTCTCGAGGCGCTCGTCGCGTTGACCGATCAGCGGCACAGCGGGTTCGACACGCTGTATCAGCTCGAGCCGGACGTGAAAGATGGCCCGGGAGGGCTTCGCGACGTGTGGGCCACCCGGATGATGCTTCGCCTCGGCGGCGACCGACGCCGTGCGGCTCGCAACGCGGCGCAAGGATCGCTTGCGCGACGCCGAAGAGTTTCTGATGCGCATCCGATCGGGCCTTCATCTCGATACCGGCCGCAACGCGAACGTCCTGAGCTACGAACTTCAGGAAAAGGCCGCCGAGCGGCTGCGCTACGCCGGGCCCGACATACGACGCCGTGTGGAAGCGCTGATGACCGATTACTTCAGGGACGCGCGAAGCGTGACGCGGGCGCTCGGGCGCGTACGCCGCGCGGCGCTGCCGCCGGCGCCGACGCCGATCCGACTGATTGGCGAAAACCTCATGTGGGTCGTCGAAGGCATGACGTTTGCCGATGCCGCGAGCCGCCGCGCCTCGCCAGCGAGTGGCTGCGCGCATTCGAAGCCGCGGTCTCACGCAACGTTCCTGTCGCCGATGATGCGCTCGCATTGATCGAGCGCGAACAGCAGCTGAACCATCATCCGCCGGAGGTGTTTCATCCGACGGCGGAGCATCGACGGCGGATCGTGCAGTTTCTGCGCCCGCGTCCCGGGTTGGCGGCGCGGTCTGAGCGAGATGCGCGACTGCGGCCTGCTCGGCGCGATTTTTCCCGAGCTGAACGAAATTTCCTGCCGGGTGACGCGCGACTTCTACCATAAATACACGATCGACGAGCACACGCTGCTGACGGTTCGAAACGTGGAGCGGCTGCTGAGCAACCCGCCGGTTCGGTCCCGTGCTGCGCGAGCTGCGCGAGCCCGAGCTGCTCGTGCTGGCGCTCCTGTATCACGACGTCGGGAAAGCCCGCGACGGCGACCACTCGATCGTCGGCGCGGAAATGGCGGCTGGCATGGCGGCGCGGCTCGAGCTGGACGACGGAGGCCCGGCAGACGATCGATTTTCTGATCAGGAATCACTTGAAGATGTCGCGTATCGCGTTCCGCCGCGACACCGAAGAACCCGAAGTGGTCCGGCAGTTTGCCTCGTTGTTCGGCACCGAAGAGCATCTGAAGATGCTGGTGCTGCTGACCCTCGCCGACGTCGGCGCCGTCAGCCCCGACACGCTGACGCCGTGGAAGGAAGAGTTGTTGTGGCGCCTGTATGTCGACGCCTACAACCAGATGACGCATGGGCTATGGCGACGACATCATCGATCGTGAACAGGCGCTGGTGGCGGCGCTGCAGGCAAACCGGCCGGCCGACATGTCCGAAGGGGAGATGGCGCGCTTTCTCGAGGGATTGCCCCGCCGATATCTCATTCTGTTTTCGCAGGACGCGATCTACCGGCACGTGCGGCTGTCGCGGGACATTCGTCCCGACGAGGCGCATTTCTTCCTCGAGAAGAAGGCCGAAGCGTGGGAGCTGACGGTTGTCTCGGTCGACAAGCCCTTCCTGTTCTCGAATATCTGCGGCGTGCTGTCGTATTTCGGCATGGATATTCTTCGCGGACACGCGCTGACCAGCCTCGCCGGCATGGCGCTCGATGTGTTCCAGTTTGCCGATGCCGACGGGTTCTTCGAGCGGAATTCGGAGGGGCGCAGCGAGTTCGACCGCCGGCTTCACGAGGTCGTGGACGGGCGGGCCGACGTGACGCAGATGCTCAAGAACAAGGAGGGCAGTGTTCTGCTCCGCCGTGCTCTGGTCCGGCGCCAGCCCGTCGTCTACTTCGACAGCGGCCACTCGCAGCGGTATACCGTGCTCGAGCTGGTTGCGGAGGATGCGCCGGGACTGCTGTACCGGGTGAGCCGTATCATCTCGAATCACGGTATCGATGTCGATCTGGTGCTGATTTCAACCGAGGGGCAGAAAGCGATCGATGTGTTTCACATCACACGCGATGGGGCCAAGCTTTCGGAGGAAGCCGAAGCCGCGTTGAAAGCGGACCTCGAGCGCACACTGAGCGCCCCGTGAGCCGTGACGGCCGGGGCCCTGCGACAAAAGCCAGAGCCGTGAGCGGCGCGGGGCGATGGGGCCCCGCAAGCGAACGGCGAGGAGCGGGTGTTGGGGCCCCGCGACAAAAGAAGGAGACGGCATGAAGCTGATCAAGGCGATCGTCCGACCGAACATGGTGGACAACATCAAGGAAGCCCTCGGCAAATTGAATATTGCCGGCATGACGGTCACCGAGGTGCGCGGTCACGGCCGTCAGAAGGGGCACACCGCGGTGTACCGCGGGCGTGAGTACGAAGTGAGCCTGCTGCCGAAAATGGAAATCGAGGTCGTCGTGCCGGACGCGTCGGTCGATGATGCCATCAAGGCGATCATCGGTGCCGCGCGGACGGGGGAGATTGGCGACGGCCGCGTGTTCGTCATGCCGGTCGAGCAGGGATACAACATCCGCACCGGCGAGAAGGACGTCTAGAGACGCTTTGGCGCGTGCCGACACCAGCCGATCTCTTCATTTCCCCAGATCTGACCGAAGCCCAGGCGCGCGCGTACCTCCAATCGCTGGGCTTCCGCAATCCGGCGGCGGCCGACCTCTGCCTGCAGAAGATGGCCGACGACCCCGTCGCACGCGAGGCGCTCGGCCGGCTCGCGTCCGATCTGATGTCATCTCTGCTCGAATCGCTCGATCCCGACGCGTCGGTCGAGGGTCTGTCGCACTACGTGGCAGCCCGGACCGGGCGCGCGATGTTTCTCGACTACCTGCGCGAAGACCCGCGCGCGCTCCACGTCCTGACCTACGTCATGGGCGCCTCGCCCATGCTGAGCGAGATCCTCATTCGGACCCCGGAGTACTTTCACTGGCTCGTCGCTCAGGTCGAGCGCAGCGCTCCCGGATCGCCAGGACCATGAAGAGGAGCTCGTCTCCGTGTTTGCGACGGTCGACGATCCCGTGGAAGCGCTGAAGATGCTGAGGCGCTGGAAGCGTCGTGAGATGCTGCGCATCGGGACGCGCGATCTGCTGCGCCGCGAGACCGTGCAGACCGTGGCGGCGCAGCTGTCGGATCTTGCCTGCGTTGCGATCGATTTCGCTCTCGCAATCGTGACCCGGCGGCTCCTCGATACCGAAGGACGAGATGCCGCCCCCGGCACCTTCGCGGTGATTGCAACCGGGCGGCTGGGCGCGGAAGAGATGAGCTACAGCTCCGACATCGAGCTGCTCTACGTCTACGATGCGTCCGGAGTGGACGAGGCCGGTGCCGCTGCCGCCGACGCGTTCTTCGTGAAGGCAGGATGTGATTTAACCGCCGCCCTGAGGGATGAAACGCACGAGGGGCATCTCTATCGCGTCGTCGCTCCCCCGTGGCCCGACACCGGCGGATGGTTGAAGGCATGCTCGCTGGACCAGTACGCCCAGCACTACGTGGGGTCGAGCGATCCGCGCGAGCGGTGGACGCTTCTGAGAGCGCGCCCGATCGCCGGCGACGCCGAGCTCGGTCGCCGGTTTCTCGCGTGCGTTCAGCAATTTGTGTACGAGCGTGCCGACGACCTTGCGGCTGCGCCTCCCGAGCACTCTACCCTTCGGGCCTCCGAAGAAATCGAGCGGTTCACGCAGGCTTCCCAGCTGCGCCATGGGGCTCGCCATGCGCCGCTCAGGTACACGGGCACCCTTGCCGCGCTGGAAGCGATGGGGGCCACCGGTCTGCTGGACGAAACCGTGCGGCGGGAGCTCGACCATGCCTATGTGTTTCTTCGGTCAGCGGAGCATCGCCGCGAGCTTGGCTTGAACGAGGATGTCGCCAGGCAGCTCGACGCCTCGCGCGAGCGTGTGCGGGAGATCTGCCGCGGACTGATTGATCAATGGTGACCGAGGGTGTCAATTCATTCGACGAGATGAAGCCTCAGTCCAGGCAGTTCAATTCCCGAAAGCTCGGTGATCCACGTTTCACCGGGGAAGACGAGCGGAGGCGACAGCAGCGTGCCGGTCGTGACCAGCTCGCCAGGCTCGATTGACGGGAACTGTGGCTGCTGTTGCAGGATATCAATCAGGTGGGCGGCAGCCAGAAGCGGGCTGTCCAGGACGTTCGATCCACGTCCTTGTGCCTCGACCTTGCCATCCCGGATCAGCTCGATCGTGAACGTCCGCAGCTTGCCGACGGCGTCGGTGAGTCGCTCGATGGGCCGCCTCGGACCCACCACGAGCGCACCGTGCAGTCCGAATCCGGCGATGGTATCGGCCGCCTTGAATTTCCAGTTCGGGAAATGGCTCTGAACGAGCTCGTAGCCATGCGCGATCCAGTCGATATGGGACAGCAGCTCTGCCTCGTCAGCGGTCGGGGGAGGAGCCGTCTTGAAATGAAGAACAATCTCGGGCTCCAGCCTGGGCTGCGCCAGACGACCGATGGGCAGGCGTCCTGCGGGCTCGTCGAGATACGTCACGGTGCTGTCGTACACGTGTGCCCAGATTGGGGATGACACGCCGTATTCATCCCAGATCATCCGATTCGTAAAGGCAATCTTTCGTCCAATCGGGTGCTCGCCGCGGGCCCGCCGCCGGCGTGTAATCTCGGCGCTCACCATGTAGGCGGCCTCCGCATCGAAACCGGCATCGCGATTGGTGAGGGGTTCGATTGTCGTCTTCCCGTCCAGCGCCGCGAGCAATTCCCGTGCGATGACGTCTGTGTTCATCTGATGTGCGGAACCACGATCTCCTGCTGTTGGAGCAACGCTCGGACTTCATCGAGCGCAGGGACCGAGGGAATGGCCCCCAGACGCGTGCAGCTGATCGCCGCCGCGGCGTTCGCAAAGCGAAGTTGCTCTGGCACGCTCCACCGCTGCAGCAGGGCATAAATGAACGCCGCCCGGAACACATCGCCCGCTCCGGTATTGTCGACGACGTCCACCGTGAACGCGGGAGCGACATGAAAGCGATCTCCCTCGAGCGCCACGGCGCCTTTGTCTCCGAGTGTTATGCAGAGCAGGTTCGGCGTCAGGCGCCGCAGTTTGCGGAGCGCCCGCTCGGGATCCGCCTCGCCCGAGATTGTCGCGGGTGCGTGCTGCTCGAAGATGGGATAGGCGACCGTGGCGACGAGCTCTTCGGTCGTCTCCGTCACATGTTCCAGGTCGGTGGTGACCGGGACGCCGGCCGATTTGGCAACCCGTGCCGCCGTGAGAGCCAGCTTCGGATCGTCATCGTCGATATGCATCACACGAGCGCTCAGCGCCGCGGGTCGCAGCCGGTCAGGCGACACGTCGAGGCGGTCGGGTCGATCCCAGATGACGGTACGGCCTCCATCCGGATCCACGAGAATGACGGCATCTCGATTCGGGCCGTCGGCATCGACGGCATGCCTGAGGTCGATACCGCGATCTTCGAGGGTCCTGCGCATCAACCGCCCATTTTCATCCGATCCGAATGCCCCGACGTAACGGGTCGACAGGCCGAGCGACGCGCACGCGCAGACGACGGTGGCCGTCTGTCCCCCGCAGAAAAGATGTCGGGCGCTCATGCGCGCCTTGCCTGATTCGGCGACCGTGCGGAGAGGGGCTGGCAGCACGAGAACTCGATCGACGGAGTTGGTGCCGACTCCGACGACGTCGATTGTCGATGTCACTGGATGCTGTCGACCTTGATGGGCTGGCCGGTGCGATGTGCAGCGGTCGCGGCCAGCGCGATTCTGAGCGCCTCTATGCCGTCTTTGATGCCGACGGGCGCGGCCGCGATCGTGCAGGACGTTTTGAGCGAAGTTCTGCAGCTGGATGGTGTAGGCGCGCTCGAACCGTTCCATGAAATAAGGGACGGTGTCGTGCGCGACGCTGTTTTTCGTCATCGTAAAGAGCGGCGTCTCGCGAAGGTATCCGACGCGGAGCGTGCCGGCGTCTCCCAGGAGTTCCGTCGTGATGTCATAGCCGTACACGCCGTTGCGTGTCAGATCGATGACGCCGAGCCGCCCGTCGGCGAAGACGAGGGTGGCAATCGCGTTGTCGATATCGCCGATCGATGCCATCTCGGGGTAGGCGAGCACCGCCCCTGCTGCGGACACCGTGTTGACGTCGCCCATGAACCAGCGCGCGAGGTCGAAATCGTGAATGCCCATGTCGACCATGATTCCGCCGCTGCTCGCCGGGTTCGCGTACTCGAGGCTCGGACGAAACGGATCTCGCGAGGTCGATTTGAAGACCACCGGCCGGCCAATCACGCCCTGAGAGATCTTCTGCTTTGCCGCGGCGTACCCCGGATCGAAACGGCGCATGAAGCCCATCTGAAAGAACGTACCCGACTTCGCGACGGCGTCCGACATCGCCGTGCATTCGGCGAGCCCGAGCGCCGGCGGCTTCTCGCAGAACGTCGGCTTGCCGGCCTGCACCGCGGCCACGACGATTTCGCGATGCGTGTGTGTCGGGGTCACGACGATGACCGCATCGACGTTGGCGTCGGCGATGAGCTCTTCGGCAGACCCATAGGCCTTCGGCACGCTGAATTCCTCGGCAACCCTGCCGGCCAGCGCGTGATCGACGTCGGCCACGGCACCCACGGTGGTTTCGGGGATCCTGGCGGCCAAATCGCGGACGTACACCTTGCCGAGGCGCCCCACGCCCACCACACCGACCTTTAACCGCGTCTGCATCTTCGAAGTCATATCGGGCGGTGCTAGTGTATCTCAGCCTCATGCCGTATCTGGTCGAAGTAGAAGGCGTGCGAAGGACCTTTCCCGGCGTCGTTGCGCTCGATGGCGTCTCGATGAAGGTCCGTCCCGGCACCGTGCACGCGGTCATGGGGGAGAACGGGGCCGGTAAATCCTCGCTGATGAGGATTATTGCCGGGCACGACCGTCCCGATTCTGGACGGGTCGTGCTTCACGGACGGGCCGCCATGATTCATCAGGAGCTGAACCTGATGCCGTCGATGACGGTCGCCGAGAACATCTGGATCGGCCGCGAGCCGCTGACGCGCCTTGGATTCATCGATGACCGCCGGCTCAGGCGGCGCACGGTCGATCTCCTTGCCGAACTGAACATCGACGTCGATCCAGATTCGCGGGTCTCCGATCTGTCGATCGCCAGCCGTCAGATGATCGAGATCGCGCGCGCGGTCTCATATGAAGCCGACATCCTCATCATGGACGAGCCCACGTCGACCCTCTCGGAGCGCGAAGTCGACCGCCTGTTCACGATCGTCACCGATCTCAGGGCACGGGGGAGCGGCGTGATTTACATCACGCACAAGATCAACGAGGTGTTCCGGATCGCCGATGAAATCACGGTGCTGCGGGACGGACGGCTCGTGGGATCGGAGCCGGCCGGGCGGCTGGATCGGGAACGGCTGATCGCGATGATGGTTGGCCGCGAGCTGACCCAGCTGTTCCCAAAGGACAATGTACCTACCGACCGCCGCGCTTTGGTCGTCAGGAATCTTTCGGTGGACGGCACCTTCTCCGATGTGTCGTTCGACGTGCGCGCGGGAGAGATCCTCGGCATCGCAGGGCTGGTCGGCTCGCGGCGAACGGAGATTGCCGAGGCGATATTCGGCCTGAGGCGCCCAAGCTCGGGCGAGATCCTCATAGACGATGTGGCCGTCGAGATCGACTCGCCGGCGACGGCGATCGCTCGAGGCATGGCGTTTCTCACCGAGGATCGTAAGGTGAGCGGGCTGTTTCTGCCGTTGAGCGTTCAGGAAAACATGGAAGTCACGGCGCTCGACGATCGGTTCACGACCGCCGGATTCGTCGCCCGGAAATCGCTGGGTATGGCCTGTCGCGCGATGGCCGACAGCTTGAGCGTGAAGACGCCGGACATGTCCGAATCGGTTCAACACCTCAGCGGAGGCAACCAGCAGAAAGTCCTGGTCGGCCGCTGGCTGCTGACCTCTCCGCGCATCCTGATCCTTGACGAGCCCACGCGCGGCATCGACGTCGGTGCGAAGGCCGCGATTCATCGGCTGATTTCGAGCCTGGCGGCGCGGGGAACGGCCGTCATCATGATTTCGTCAGAAATGCCGGAGATTCTCGGCATGAGCGATCGCGTGCTGGTCGTGCGCAACGGTCGCGTCGCCGGTATTCTCGATCGCCACGACGCGAATCAGGTCGACCTGATGAGGCTGGCTGCCCGTTGACCAGACCGCGAATCTCAAACGACGCCGCGATTTTCCTTGTGCTCGCCGGCATCGCGCTGCTGTTCGAAGCCGTGGGATGGAGTGTTCGAGGCGCGAGCTTTCTCCTCAGCGGCCAGCGCCTGCTCGTCATGGTCCTGCAGGTCTCGATCATCGGCTTGCTGGCGATCGGGGTCACGCAGGTGATTCTCACGGGGGGCATCGATTTATCGTCCGGCTCGGTCGTCGCGTTGTCCGCGATGATCGCCGCCAGCCTGGCTCAGATACCGAGCGCCCGCGCCGTATTTCCCTCACTCACCGACCTGCCCGTCTTCATCCCGGTGGCGGCCGGCCTGGCGACCGGTGCCCTGGCAGGGATGGTCAACGGGAGCCTGATTGCGTACACCGGAATCCCGCCGTTCATCGCGACGCTGGGCGTGATGGTCAGCGCGCGGGGGTTGGCGCGCTATTACACGAGAGGCCAGCCGGTCAGCATGCTCAGCGAGGATTACACGAGCATTGGTGAAGGCGCCCTCCCGGTCGTGATATTCCTGGTCACCGCGATCATTTTTCACGTGCTGCTTCGTCATACACGCTATGGCAAGTACACCTATGCGATCGGCGCAAACGCGCGGGCAGCTCGCGTCTCGGGCATTCGCGTGAACAGGCACTTGATGGTGGTGTACACGCTCGCCGGGTTGCTTTCCGGCCTGGGGGGTGTGGTCACGTCCGCGCGTGCGGCAAGCGGACAAGCGGGGATGGGAATGTCGTATGAGCTCGACGCGATTGCAGCGGCGGTGATCGGAGGAACGAGCCTGTCAGGAGGCATAGGCCGCATCACCGGCACGGTCGTGGGCACGGTGATTCTGGGGATCATGACGAGCGGCTTCACATTCATCGGCTTTGACGCCTACATTCAGGACATCGTCAAAGGGGCCATTATCGTCCTGGCGGTTGTCGCCGATCGCTATCGTCATCGGGCGGCCATCGCGTGAAGGAGGAACTTTGCTGACGATCGTAAAGCCCGGAGTTGTGCTCGTGGCTCTGTTCGTGGCGATGACGACCGCGGGTTGCGGGAGTTCATCTTCGCCTGCCAGGCCGGTGATCGGCGTGACCATGGCTCACTTCGACGACAACTGGCTCACGATCCTCCGTGTCGCGATGGCGGATCACGCGGCCAGCATCCCGGACGTGGCGCTGCAGTTCAGCGACGCCCAGGGAGATGTTGCGAAGCAATTGAGCCAGATCGAGAACTTCGTCGCTCAGGGAGCCGCCGCCATCATCGTCAACGCGGCCGACACGTCTTCGACACCGAGCATGACGAAGGTGGCTCGACAGGCAGGGGTGCCGCTGGTGTACGTCAATCGGCGCCCGGCCGAGGAGTCTCTTCCAGATGGGGTCGTTTTTGTCGGTTCCGACGACCTGCAGGCAGGGACGCTGGAGATGGAGGAGCTTGCACGACTCATGGACCATCGCGGAAACATCGCCATCATGGTCGGCGAGCTGGCATCCAACGGAGCCCAGCTCCGCACAAGGGCCGTCGAGGAGGTCGTGGCGAAATACCCGCGAATGACGATCGTCGAGAAACAGGTCGGCAACTTTCAGCGCGAGCGTGGCCTCGATCTCATGAACAACTGGCTGACTGCGGGCACACGGATCGACGCGGTCGCCGCGAACAACGATGAGATGGCGATTGGCGCCATCATGGCGATTCAGCAGGCCGGCATTCCTGCGGGGCGAATCCTCGTCGGAGGAGTCGATGCCACACCGGATGCCCTGTCGGCGCTGGCGAAGGGCGCCCTGGCCGTCACGGTTTTTCAGGACGCGCGCGGACAGGCGCGCGGTGCGGTCGACGCCGCCGTCAAGCTGTCTCGCGGTGAGAAGATCGACAGCTTCGTGTGGATCCCTTTCGAGCTGGTGACGCGCGAGAACTACAAGAGTTTTCTTAGCCGGTAGCCGGTAGCCTGGTAGCCGGTAGCGCAGGGCTTTAGCCCTGCCCCTCAATTCTTGAACCGCCGGTAATCGATGGCGTATTTCCGCACCTGGTAGTTGACGATCCGCTCGGTCGTGTTGAGCAGCCGTGCGGCCTTTGCCCGGTTGCCGCGCGTCGTTTTCAGCGCATCGGAAATGAGGTCCTTTTCATAGGCGGCCACGGCGTCCTTCAGCGAGACGCGCGTCACCGTGCCGGACGCTTCGGCGGTCTGGAGTGTAGGCGGCAGATGATGGGCGTGGATGACGTGGCCATCGCACACCAGCACGGCTCGTTCCAGCGTGTTCTCCAGCTCGCGCACGTTGCCCGGCCAGTGATAGCTCATCAGCATATCGATAGCGGGCGTCGAGATTCGCTTGATGTTCTTGCTGTGCGTCCGCGAGAACGTCTCGAGGAAATGATCGGCGAGCAGCAGGAGATCGGTCTTCCGCTCCCGCAGAGGCGGGACGAAGATCGTGAATACGTTGAGCCGGTAGTACAGGTCCTCGCGGAACGTCCCGTCCTGGATCCCCTTTTCCAGATCCTTGCTGGTCGCGGTGATCAAGCGGACGTTGGCCTTCAACGTCTCGGTGCCGCCGAGGCGCTCGTACTCGCGTTCCTGCAGCACGCGCAGCAGCTTCACCTGCGTCGCGGGGTTGATGTCGCCGATTTCGTCGAGGAACAGCGAGCCTCCCTCGGCCAGCTCGAAGCGACCCTTTTTGCGCGTCTGTGCGCCGGTGAAGGCCCCTTTCTCGTAGCCGAAGAGCTCGGATTCGATCAGGCTTTCGGGAAGTGCTGCGCAGCTGACTTTGACGAACGGCTTGTTCGCGCGCAGCGAGTTGTAATGGATCGCGTGCGCGATCAGCTCCTTGCCCGTGCCCGATTCGCCGCGGATCAATGCCGTGGTCATCGTGCGCGCCACCTGGGCCACCTGCTCGCAGATCTGGCGCATCGGTCCGCTCGTCCCGAGCAGATTCGAGAAATCGTAGCGTTCGCGGAGCTCCTGCCTGAGATGTGTGTTCTCGTCGAGCAGTTTCTTGCGCTCGTTGTCGATCAGCCGCTGAACCTTGACAGCCTGGGAAATCATCGACGCGACAACGCCGAGGAATTTCTGGGTGCGGTCGTAATCGCGATCGGCCTTGAATTTCAGGTCCACGCCGAGCGCGCCCACCGCTTTGCGGTTGAGCATGATCGGCACGCAGATGAAGCTCAACTCCTGCTGCGGAAGCTCCGTGCGTCTTGACGCCCTGTTGAGAAACATCGGCTCGCGGCTGATCTGCGGCACCACGATGGGCTTGCCGCTTTCGACGACCCGGCCGGTGATCCCCTCGCCCAGCTGGTAGCTGACGCGATACCCCGGCCGGTCCAGCCCATCGGAGGCGTCGACCTGCAGCTGACCCGTATCTTCGTCGAGCATGACGACGGTGCTGCGGACGGCCCCGTGATGGCGGCCGAGAATTTCGAGCACGCGATGGAGGCCGGCCTTCAGGTCGAGCGTGCCGGTCAGCGCCTGGCTGGTGTCGAGCAGCGTGGACAGGCGCCGTATTTCACGGGTGTGGGAGTCGAGCGGGCGGACGGCCGCGCGGGGCGTGCTCATGGGCATTTGGGCATCCGACAAAAATGTATGGCTCAAGATCGCGAACCACATGATTGTCGCCCGCCGAAGCCTGCCCACGTCAAGAGATTCTGGGTTCTGGGGTTCCAGGGTCCTGGGTTCCGCTGGTGAGTTCGGGGTTCGGGTCGTAAACCCTGAACGGGAATTGCAGAACCGAGCATGGAGACTCGCCAGCCAGAACCGGAACTGAACCAGAACCGAGAACCTGGAACCCAGAACGTGGAACCCGGAACCCAGAACCGATACTCTTTACGAGCACATGCCTGCGTTCGAAACACTCGATCCGGAGCTTCGCGGCGTGCTCGGCAAGCGCATTCGCGAGCTGGGACTGCGCCTCGAGGGATCGCCGGTCGAGCCGTACGTCCGCCAGCTCTACAAGGAGCTCGAGCGCCGCGGGCTGCACAAGTTCCGCCCCGTCTGTTATCTCACCGACGAATGGGGCTGTCCCGACATGCAGCCGGTGCTGGGCATCCCGTTCTACCTTGCCGATCCGAATCTCGGAAAACTGGAGCGCGCCATCGACGACCTCGAAGACGGCCGCGAGATCATGCGCTACATGCGGCACGAGGCGGGGCACGTGTTCAACTACGCGTACCGGCTCTACACGCGTCCGGACTGGCGCGCGACCTTCGGACCGTTCGATCGGCCCTATCGCGACAAGTACCGTCCCGTACCCTTCAGCCGCAACTACGTCCGGCACATGGAGGGCTGGTACGCGCAGAAGCATCCCGACGAGGACTTTGCCGAAACCTTCGCGGTGTGGCTGACTCCCGGAAGTGCGTGGCGCCGCCGATATAAGGGCTGGCCGGCGATGCGGAAGCTCCGATACGTGGATCGGATGGCGCGTGCGTTCGGCGACCAGGAGCCGATCGTGCGCACGGGCGAGGTCGACATCACGGTCGACGACATGCGGCTCACCGTCGAGGAATTCTACCGTCGCGCGGAAAAAGAGCGCGACCTGCGGATTGATCTTGCAATGGACGCGCACTTGTCCGAGATTTTCCTCACACGAAAGCCGCGCGAGGGCCGCCCTGCGGCGGCCATCGTCATGAAGTACCGGCGCGAGCTGATCGACAAGATCACCTACTGGACCGGCGTGCGGCGCGCGGTCGTGCGCGGCCTCGTCGAGGCGATCTGCAAGAACTGCGAGCGTCTGAAGCTATGGGGCGAAGTCGGCCGGGAGCCGGCCTATCTGGTCGAGCTGACGGCGTTTGGCACGACGCTGGCGATGAATTTCCTGACTCGTGGTACCTTCACGGGCGACAAGAGGCGGCCAGCGAAAGTAGAAAGTAAAACAGTTGAAAGTCAAAGTAAAGTCAGGGTCGAGAGTCCGAGGTCCGCCGCTTCTTAATGGCAGGAAAATTAAGAGTCGTTGTTCTTTACGATCGGTGGGAGCCTGAAGAGGACGAGACGGGCTCGAACGGCAAAGCGCCGCTCGTCCGGACGCTCGACAAGAAGGAAGTTGAAGCCGAGGTCGTCGAAGCGCTCACGAAGCTCGAGCACGAACCGACGCTGCACGAGCTCGACGGATCGCTGAAGAGCCTTCACGCGCTCGCCAAGCTCGACTGCGATCTCATTTTCAACCTGAGCGAGTCGTTCGCCGGCAACGACACTGCCGATTACAACATCGCCGCCTATCTCGAGCTGATCGGCAAGCGGTTTACCGGCACGGGCAGCCACGGACTGATGCTCGCGCAGGACAAGAGCGTCGCCAAGAAAATCTTCGCATTTCACGGCATCGCGACGCCGGTCTTTGCCCGCTCGTTCCGTGGCCGCCTCGCCTTCTCGCACGAGCTCCATTTTCCGGTCATCGTGAAGCCGATGCGCGAGGACGGGTCGATCGGCATCGAATTCAACGCCGTCGTCTCCTCGATCAAGGAGCTGATGGAGCGGATCGACTGGCTTCACGAGCAGTTCGACTCGCCGATTCTGATTGAGGAATACGTCGAGGGGCGCGAGATGTACGTGGGCGTGCTCGGCAACGAGACTCCGGAGGCCTTGCCGGTCATCGAGCTGGATCTGTCGAAGCTGCCCGAAGGCACGCCCAGGATCGCGGCGGCCGAAGTGAAATGGGCGAAGGGCACCAAGGCGTACCGCGACACGAAGTCGATTGTCGCGACCGACCTCTCCGAAGCGACCACCGCCGCTGCTGCAGTCGACTGCGGTCTCCGCGTATCAGGCGCTCGAGCTGCGCGACTATGGGCGCGTGGACATGCGGCTGAAGCCCGATGGCACGGTCTCGGTGATCGAAGTGAACCCCAACCCCTGGCTGGCGTCGCGCGCCGAGCTCGCGCAGGCCGCACGGAAAGCCGGCCGCACCTACTCGCAGCTGATCGAAGAAATCGTCGGCATGGCGATGGCAAGATACTCACGATGAAAGGACCGCGTTCTGTGGGAGGCCTCCTCACCGGCTACCAGCTAGCGGCTACCAGCTTGCCATCTACCGGCTAGTCCGATGCGGCAGCGCAATTGTAAAAATCGCGCCGCCTTCCCGTCGGTTCTCGGCGTGAATGCGGCCGCCGTGCAGCTCGATCAGGTGACGCACGATCGAAAGGCCGAGCCCCGTCCCGCCGGGATCCCGGGTGCGCGATTTATCGACGCGGTAGAAGCGCTCGAAGACCCGGCCGAGATCGGCTTCCGGCAAACCGGGGCCGTCATCGCTGACGGTCAGCAGGACCCGCCCGTCCTCGACGCGGGCCGCGAGCGCGACGCGTCCGCCTTCGGCCGAGTAGTTGACCGCGTTCTCGATCAGGTTTCTCAGCGCATCGTGCATCTTCGTGGGGTCGGCCTCGATCATCGAAGCGGCGGGCTCGACGTGCATGTCGATGTGGATTCTCTGTTTCTCGATGCGTTCGGACAGGTCCGTCGAGACGGATCGAAACAGCGAGATCACATCAACCGTGTGCAGCTCCGCCGTCTCCTGTTGCGCGTCCAGCCGTGCGAGCCTCAGAAGGTCGCGGACGAGGCGTTCCATCCGCCCGGTATGACGATCGATCACCTCGAGAAACTTCCGCCGCTGCTCAGAACTTGTCGGTTCCTCCATGAGCGCTTCGACGTATCCGCGGACGGCAGTCAGCGGCGTTCGGAGCTCATGCGAGACATTCGCGACGAAGTCTCGCCGCACCCGGTCCACTCGCCGCAGATCGCTGATGTCGTGGAGCACGAGCACCGCCCCGCCGCCTTCGGCGCTCGCGGGCGTTGCCTGCGCCCTGAAGATCCGAGGGCCGGCGGCAGCGCCGCTGCCTCTATCGAGTGGGACTTCGATGGGCGGCCGGTGTTCCCCTTTCAAGGCAGCCCCGAGTTGCTGCACGACGCCGGGCTGGCGCACCGCTTCGACGTAGTGCCGGCCGAGGAGATGATCTTCGAGGCTCAGCATGTGCCGCGCGGCGTCGTTCACGAGACGCAGCCGGCCATCTCCATCCACGACCAGCACTCCTTCGACCATACCCGCGAGAATGGCGGCCATGCGCGCGCGATCGGCTTCGAGCTCGTTGACACGCGCCGCTGTCTGGTTCGCCGCGGCCATCGAGCGCGCCTCGATCCGTTGCAGTCGCCGCCCGACGACGGTGGCGCCGGCCCACGCCCCGGCGACGACTGACGGCACCGCAATCAGCAGAAGGATCACCAGGGTGTCGGGCATACTGCTAGGGCTCGATCAGTTTGTAGCCGAACTGCTGGACAGTGACGAGCGCCTGCTCGAGAAACGGCAGCTTTTCTCTGAGACGCCTGACGTGCACGTCGACAGTGCGCGTCGCACCCGGATACTGGTAGTCCCAGACATCAGACAGCAGCCTGTCGCGTGAAAGCACCCGTCCACGATGCTCGAGCAGATACTGCAGAAGAAGGAACTCCTTGGCTGTCAGGCGAACGTTCTCTTCACCGTCCGAGACGGTGTGGCGCTCCACGTCGACGCTGATTGGTCCGCAGCGGAGTACACGTTCCCTGCTCTCCGGCGGTACCGGTCCGGCGCAAGAGCGCGCGAACCCTCGCCATCAACTCGTTGGGGCTGAACGGCTTCACGACGTAATCGTCGGCCCCGGTGTCGAGGCCGAGAATCCGCTCCGATTCCTCACCGCGCGCGGTGAGCATGATGATAGGCAGCGCGGCGGTTTTGTTGTCGGCGCGGAGCGCCCGGCAAATCTCGAGGCCGTTCATGCCCGGAAGCATCAGATCGAGGACGACGAGATCGGGCTGCGACTCTCGAGCGTGGGTCAGCGCGCGGCCGCCTTCGGCGATCGTTTCTGCGCCATATCCGGCCTTTTCGAGATAGTGCGCAATCAACGCGGCGATATCGGCATCGTCTTCCACGATCAGCACATTGGGCATCGTGGTCGAAGTATAGCGTTTGCAGATGGCTGGCTTATCAACTCGACCGGGGGGTAGAATGACCGTTCCGCGGGGATCTTTCAGGAGGATTGGTATGCGAAGGGGCCTTATCAGTCTTGCCCTCTTACTGCTCGGCATCGCGCTACCTGCTGCGCAGACGGCCTACTACCCGCCACCTGGCCAATGGGCCCGGAAAACCCCCGCCGAAGTGGGCATGGACTCGGGCAGGCTGAATGAGGCGGTCGAGTTCATGAAAATGCACGAAACGGCGTCGCCGGCGCGTGACTTTTCAGACCAGGAAATCGTCAATGGCAGGCTGTTGGCTTCGATGCCGACCGAGCGTGCCGCAACCAACGGACTCATCATCCGCCGCGGCTTTGTCATCTCCGAGTTTGGCGACACCCTTCGGCCGGACCCCACTTACAGCGTTGCGAAGAGCATGTTGTCGACCATCGCCGGGATCGCGGTCGATCGCGGTCTGATCCCGAGCCTCGACCAGCCGGTCGCGAACCTCGTCAAGGACGGGGGTTACGACTCGCCGCAGAACAGCCGTATCACCTGGCGTCATCATCTCCAGCAGCATTCGGAATGGGAAGGGGAGATGTGGGGCAAGAACGCGAACTTCATCGGGCTCGAAGCGTTCGGTCGCGCGGAGATGAAGCCGCGCACGCTTCAGGCGCCCGGCACTCACTACGAGTACAACGACGTACGCATGAATCGATTCGCCCTGTCGCTGCTCCGCCTGTTCAAGAAGCCGATACCCGATGTCTTTCGCGACGAGGTGATGAATCCCATCGGTGCATCGAGCACGTGGAAGTGGGTGCCATATACCAACGCGTACGTCGATATCGACGGCACGCGGATGGCGTCGATTGCAGGGGGGACCCGTTGGGGCGGCGGTATGTGGATCAGCACGTACGACATGGCACGATTCGGTTTGCTTTGGTTGAGACAGGGCAAGTGGGGCGATCGTCAGATCGTGCCGGCTTCGTACGTCAGAGAGGCAACGACCCCCAGCCCCCACGGGCCGGATTACGGCCTCCTCTGGTGGCTGAACACAAAACAGGCCCAGTGGCCCGGTTCGCCCGCCAATGCGTTCAGTGCCAGGGGGCAGGGCGGCAATATCATCTTCATGTCACCAAGCCACGATCTCCTC
The DNA here is from genome assembly GCA_963775345.1 of Vicinamibacterales bacterium. GTDB lineage: Bacteria > Acidobacteriota > Vicinamibacteria > Vicinamibacterales > JAMQPK01 > JAMQPK01. The sequence continues at coordinate 14,980 of CAVZIS010000009.1, read as the reverse complement.
GTGGTCTGGCGCTGGAGCGCGCAAGCGAACGAGGGTTTCAGACGCATCGTCGCTTCCATCACGAGCTGAGACACGACACTGGCAGCGAGCGTTTTGTTTAGAAGCGGCGGCGGCACCCTGGCAAGAGGGCTCGAGCGGCTGCGGCAAGGCCTCTCGCCGCTATGACGCCGAACACGAGCCGGCTGCAGGGCGATCTCGAATCTCACACCACGGCTGAAGTTCGATTCGATCGGATTTCGAAGGCGCTGTACTCCACCGACGCGAGCGTCTATCAGATAGAGCCGGCAGGTGTCGTATTGCCGCGCTCGCGCGAAGACCTCGTCCGCACCGTACGCATCTGTCTCGAGCACGGCGTCGCCCATCACGTTGCGGGGCGGAGGGACGTCACAAGCCGGTCAGGCCATTGGCGCCGGCGTCATCATCGACACCTCGAAATATCTCAACCATCTTCTCGAACTGAACGTCGAAGAACGCTGGGCGCGTGTGGAACCGGGGATCGTTCTCGACGAGCTGAACGCGCAACTCAAGAAACATCACCTCCGGTTTGCTCCCGACATTTCCACTGCCAGCCGCGCGACCGTCGGCGGCATGATGGCGAACAACTCGAGCGGCGCGCGATCGGTTCTTTACGGCAAGACGATCGACCACGTGCTGGAGCAGGAAGTCATGTTGTCCGACGGAACGGTGACGCGGTTCCGGCCGCTGTCGCCGGCCGAGCTCGAGGCGAAGTGCGCGGAGCCGGGCCTCGAGTCGGACTGTTATCGCGTGGTTCGCGCTCTTGCAGCGCAGCATGCCGACGAGATCCGTTGCCGTTATCCCAAGGTGCTTCGGCGGGTGGGTGGCTATAACCTGGACGAGTTCGTCGATTCCGCCAGACCTTTCAACTTGGCGAAGCTCATGGTGGGATCGGAAGGGACGCTGGGGGTCGTCCTCGAAGGAACGATTAACCTCGTCGCCCTTCCCAACGCGAAGGCTGTCATGGCCATTCAGTTCGCCGATCTGCTCGACGCGCTCCAGGCGACGCCGTTGATCCTCCGGCATCGCCCCTCGGCCGTCGAGGTCATGGACGGATTCATTCTCAGCCATACGCGCCAGAGCCCTCAGCTCGAGGCGCTGCGCAGAAGCTTCATCGAAGGGGACCCGGACGGCCTGCTCTGCGTCGAGTTCTATGCCGACACCGCGCAGGAGCTGCCGCCACGGCTCGAAGCGCTCGAACGCGATCTCAAAGCGCACGGGCTCGGGTACCGATTTCATCATGCGCTCGACCTGCCGTCGCAGGCGAGAATCTGGAGCCTCCGCGAAGCGGCGCTCGGCCTGTCGATGGCGATGAAGGAAGAATCGAAATCGCTGTCGTTTGTCGAGGACACCGCCGTGGCGCCGGAGAAACTTCGCGAATACATCGACCGGTTCCTTCGCCTCATCAAGCGGCACGGCACGACGGCCGGCGTTTACGCGCACGCGTCGGTCGGATGTCTGCACGTCAGGCCGGTGGTGAATCTCAAGACCGAGGAAGGCGTTCGCAAGTTCGAGGCGATTGCCAATGACGTGAGCGATCTGGTGCTCGAATACGGCGGCGCGCTCTCCGGTGAGCACGGCGACGGGCTCGTCCGGAGCCCGTTCATGAGCAAGATGTTCGGCCCGTTGCTGTATGAAGCATTCCGCACCGTGAAGCGCACGTTCGATCCTCGGGGTCTGTTGAACCCCGGCAAGATTGTCGACGCGCCTCCACTGACTTCAAATCTTCGTTACGGCCCGGGATATGACACGCCGGTCCCGGTGACGTATTTCGATTACTCGGAATACGGCGGGATGGGCGGCGCCGTGGACATGTGCAGCGGTCTGGGCGCCTGCCGCAAGAAGCTCGACGGGACGATGTGCCCGTCGTACATGGCCACGCAGGAGGAAGCCGATTCCACGAGGGGCCGCGCCAACGTTCTCCGACTCGCGATGGCAGGCCGCATCGGCGAGGCGGGCCTCGGCGATGAGGGGGTCTATCAGGTCCTCGATCTCTGCCTCGAATGCCGCGCGTGCAAGGCGGAATGTCCGGTTGGTGTGGACATGGCGCGCTTCAAGAGCGAGTTCCTCGCGGACTACTGGTCCCGGCATGGTGTCTCACGGCATGCGCAGATGCTCGGGAACGCGCGCTCCCTGGCAAAGTGGGGAAGTGCGTTCGCGCCGGTGTCCAACTGGGTGCTCGACAGCGGTGTTTCGAAGTACGTCGCGGAGAAATGGCTGGGAATCGATCGGCGCCGCGCCCTCCCGAGATTCGCGTCGCGTACGCTGGCGTCGCTCGCGCCGCGCGCCGAAGAACGGAGCCAGGCAATCCTCTTCAGCGATACGTTCACCAACTACTACGATCCGGAGATTGGCGTGGCGGCAATCGAGGTGCTCAGAGCGGCCGGGATTCGAGCAGGGGTCGCCGATCACGTGTGCTGCGGACGGCCTCAAATCTCGAAGGGTCTGCTCGCAGAAGCCCGCACGCTCGCAGAGAGGAATGCCGAGCTGCTCCATCCGCATGCGGTCGCAGGGCGGAAGATCGTCTTCTGCGAGCCAAGCTGCCTTTCGGCCGTCCGCGAAGATGCGCCGTCGCTTCTTCGTGGCGCCGCGCGGGACAAGGCTCGCGCCGTTGCGGCCGCCTGCGTGCTGTTCGAGGAACTTGTGGAGCCCGCCGTGAGGAATTTGCGGTTCAAGCCAGGACCGCCTGAGATCCTGATCCACGGTCACTGCCATCAGAAATCGATGGGCCTTCTGGCACCTGCAAAGTCGCTGCTGTCGTCCATCCCCGGCACGGCCATCATCGATCCCGACGCCGGGTGTTGCGGCATGGCTGGATCGTTCGGCTATTCGGCCGATCACTTCGACGTCTCGCGCGCGATCGGCGAGCGCAAGCTGCTTCCGGCCATCCGCAACAAGAAGCCCGGAACCGTCGTGGTCGCCTCGGGCACCTCCTGCCGTCATCAAGTGCACGACTTCACCGGCGAGCGCGCCGTTCACCCGGCGGTTCTGCTTCGTTCGCTCCTCGAGGATGCCGAATGAATCTTGCGTATGTGTCGCTCGCCGCTCTGGTTATCGGGATCCTCGTCAGCTGCTTCACTGAGCTGAACGTCGGCATTCTAGCGCTCGCACTGGCATGGATTGTGGGCGTGTATATCGGCGGCATGCCGCTGAACGATGTCATTGGCGGATTCCCGGTCTCTCTCTTTCTGACGCTCGCGGGGGTAACGCTGCTGTTCACACAGGCACAACTCAACGGCACGCTCGACAGGATCGCTCATCGTGCGGTCCGAGCCTGCCGTGGTAACGCCGGGTTGATCCCCGTCGCGTTCTTCGTCCTGGGCTGCGGGCTCGCCTCGCTCGGTCCGGGCAACGTGTCGACGGCGGCGCTCCTGGCGCCCATGGCGATGGCGGCAGCGGGTCGTGCGGGGATCCCGGCCTTTCTCATGATCATCATGGTCGGCAACGGCGCCCAGGCCGGCGCCTTGTCGCCGTTCGCTCCAACCGGCGTCATCGTGAATGGGCTGATGGAGAAGATCGGCCTCGATGGATACGAGTGGCGCACCTACTGGACCAACGCGCTGGCGCACGCAATCGTGGCATTTGGCGGCTACGCCGTCTTTGGTGGATTGAAGCTGTTCTCATCTGGAACGGTCGTGACCATGGAGCAGAAGCCAGAGGACATCACGTTCGAGAGAGATAACTTCATCACGATGGGCGTCATTGCGGCGCTTCTCGTCGGTGTGCTGTTTTTCGGGGTCAACGTTGGCATGGGGGCGTTTGCCGGAGCAGTGGTTCTGGCGATCGTGGGCGCCGCCGATCACAAGGAATCAGTGAAGAAGATGCCGTGGTCCGTGATTGTCATGATGAGCGGGGTCACCGTACTGATCGCATTGATGGAACGGACCGGCGGGCTCGACCTGTTTACAGCGGCGCTCGCGAGGCTCGCGACGCCCGGGACCATTACCGGCGTCATCGCGTTTGTCACGGGACTGATTTCGGTCTACAGCAGCACGTCGGGCGTCGTGCTGCCGGCATTTCTGCCGACCATTCCCGGCCTGGTGGAACGGCTCGGCGGAGGCGATCCCCTGGCCATTGCCGCCTCGATGAATGTGGGCGCTCATCTGGTCGATCTCTCACCCTTGTCGACGACGGGCGCACTTTGTATCGCGGCGATCGCGTCGGGCGAAAACATCCGGAGCGTCTTCAACAAGTTGCTCGCGTGGGGGTTGTCGATGACAGTCGTCGGCGCGATTCTGTGTTACCTGGCCTTCTGAAACACGAAGAACACGAAGATCCACGAAGAACGAAGATCCACAAGACGCGTGTCAGGCGGGCATTTCTTCGTGATCTTGATCCCGCTTCGACTGCGCCGGCTGGCGCAGCCAGCCGGCGGTTCGACGAACGGGCGCCGTGGGCGCGTAGTCGAAGGACAGTCTTCGTGGATCTTCGTGGTGTTGTTTTCTCGGTGACAATGTGTCTCTGCGTCGAGGTAGCAAATCGACGTAGCAAATCAGGTGCGCTGTCCTGCGTAGCCGCGGGCGGCGATTGGCCAGATGCCGATCACGTTCTCGCCGTCCAGGGCGTACACGACATCGTGCAGATTCATCGTCGGATCGATGTGAGAAGGCAAGAGCTCGATTCGATCGCCGATTTCGATCGCGCTCGAGGCGGGTATCGCAATCGTGGCGTGCTCGTCGTTGAGTGCGGTCACCGTCGCGCCTTCGATACCTTTGACGAGCGGGTGCCCGTGATCCTTCGCGCACGATTTGTGGCCGCAGTCGGCGACGCATCGCTCCGGAACGGGGCGGCTGACCACGGTTCCAAGCACCGAAATCGCATGCTCGAACGGGATTCCCACCCTGGCGTAATCGGAGTCCATCAACGCGTATGATCCGGCCTGGATCTCGGTGATTTCCTCGAACGCGCTGCTGATGTCGTAGCTGCCCGTGCCTCCCGCAGAAACGACGTCGGTCGGGAGATTCGCGGCGGCGAACATCCTGGCCGTCCCCGCGAGCTGATTCATCGCCCGACTGACGGCGGCCTCGCGCTCGAGCCGCGCCGGGATGCCGACCGCATGCCCCTCATAGCCCATGAGCCCGTGCAGTGTCAGTCCGCGGGTCGTCGCGGCGCGCTTCCCGAGCTCCACCGCCTCGTCACCGGGCGCCACACCACATCGATTCTGGCCGACGTTCAAGTCCACGAGAACACCAATCACGACACCAGCTTCGATGGCGGCCCGGCTGATCGCTTCGAGCCCGGCAGCCGAATCGATCGCGACAGTGATTGCGGCGTGCGTGGCCAGCATTGCGGCCCGCCGGCACTTGTCCTGGGTGACAATCTCGTTTGCAATCAGGATGTCCCGGGCAATCGAGGCGGCCACTTCGGCTTCGGCCACGGTCGCACATGTCAGGCCCGTGCACGACCCCGCGGAGATCTGCCTGCGCGCGATCTCAGGGGTCTTGTGGGCCTTGAAGTGCGGCCGCAGCTTGCACCGGCGACCGGCGAAGAACTCGGCCATTCTGCGAATGTTTCTGTCCATCGCAGCGGTGTCGACGATGAGCGCCGGGGTTGGGATGTCCGATAAGGTCATCTGGCCACGAACTTCTGCACGCGTCCGAGATCGTCGCGAAACGTGGCGTCGGCCGGCCTCAACTTGACGGCCGCCTCGAGATTCACGAGCGCTTCCTGAAACTGACCTTCGATCGCCAGCAATCTTCCAAGCAGGTTGTGAGCGTCAGCGTGCGCCGGATCGGTGGTCACCACGCGCATGGCTTCGGTGAACGATTCCCTGACGTCGCCGCTGTCGGCCAGCGCTGCCGCCAGATTGTACCGGAGGCTGACGTTGTTCTCGTCGAGGACAAGACCGCGGCGGAAGTGGGCGACCGCATCATCGTATTTCTGCGCCCTGGCCAACTGGACCCCGTAGGCGTTGTGCGCGTCGACGAGAATGCGGCGTGCCTCGAGGTCGCGCGGGGTCATCGACAGTGCCAGGCGAAGCTCGGAAATCGCTTCGGGCCAGCGCGACATCTGGGCGTAGGCGTATCCCATCATCCTGTGCGACCAGGGTACTTCCTCTCGGGTCGGGTAACGGCCCACGAGAACGTCGAGCTCTCGAATCGCTTCGTCATATCGTTTCAGATTGTAGAGGGTCGTTCCGAGGTTGTAGCGGGCGCGCGCGTCGGTGAGGGCGGCGATTTGCAGGTAGGGCAGCGCCTCCTGGTCGCGACGCAGCCTTGCAAGCTCACTCCCGACCGCCCCGCGCGCAGCATCGGTCGGCCAGCGGTCTAGCGTCGTCTGCGCAAGCGTGAGCCACGACTGGTACTCACGGTTGCGCGAGATAGTTGCCGTTCCAAGCGCTGCAGCCGCGGCAATCAAGAGGGGCACGGCGATGCTTCTGCGCGGCCGTTGCTGCCTGCCAATCAGCCAGTGGGTGGAAATCAACCACCCCCGCGAGCAGGGCCATCAATGGCAGATACATGCGCCGCTCCGCCCCTACCTCTGTCGAAATCGGTACGAAGCTCGAAGACGGCGCCAGGCTGAAAAAAAACCAGACACCGAGAAATCCGGCAGGAGGGATCCAACGGAGCAGGAAGATTGTCGCGATCAGCAATCCGGCGGCCAGCGCGACGTACGGCCATACATCTGTCAGCGAATACGCAAGCGGCGGTCCATAATTGATGACGAGATCGGTCGGCCAGAACGCCAGCCGCAAATAACGGGCGATCATCCGGCCCTGGTTCAGCAGATATACATACACATCGACGGCCGACGACAGACCTGCGGAGCCCGCGCGCGGCCCGGGCGCGACAAGGACTGCGAGGATCGACCAGCTCAGGGCCAGACTCACGTACAGCCCCCAACGCCGGCTGAAGGCTTCGCGCCACGAGGAGAAGACAAAAATGCGATCGAACAGCACCACAATCAATGGCGCGGGCGCCATTGATTCCTTTGACGCCATTCCGCACCCGCATGCCAGGACCGCGAGTGTCTGCCATCGGACCGGATGCTTCGATGAGTGCGCTCGCAGGCTCGCGTAGAGCGTCAGCAGGAAGAACATCGCCATCAGCGATTCGGTGCGCTGAGTAATGTAGGTGACCGCATCTGTCGCAAGCGGATGGACCACCCACAACAGGGCAGTTGCAAACGCCAAATCGGGCGCGACGTCGCGCCATGGCTGCATCATGCGCGGCAGCATCAAGGTACGGCTGACGAGCGCGAACAACAGCAGTGCGCACGCGAGATGGATCGCGATGTTCGTCATGCGATACGTGCGCGCGTCGAGCTCGCCGGCAGCGAAGTTCAGTGCGAACGTCAGCCCGGCGACCGGTCGTCCGGCCAAAGGCGTATCCCGCTCCTGCGTCAGCACCTGACGCGGCGAGCGAATCGCCCCGTTTTGAACGATGGACGCCTCGTCATCGAAAATGAATGGCGCCGAGAGGCTGTTGGCGTAAACGAAGGCGCCGGCGAGAGTGATGAGTGCCGCGCGCCAGAATCGTGGCGTACGGTTCTGGGTTCTTGGTTTGGGGTTCTGGGTTCGACGATTCACGCGCGTCTACTCTAAACCCTGAACTTGGAGCGGGAACCCGGAACTCAGAACCAAGAACCAGAACCCAGAATCCAGCATCCAGAACCGCTCTTTCACCCAGTCCTTGCGGCGCATCTTATTCCAGAATCTACCCAACAATGCCCCACGCAAAGACGTCTATTGAGTGGGTGACAGACGGCGAGCTCGTCGAGCAGGTGCTGGCCGGCCATTCGGCGGCATTTGGTGAGCTGGTCGAACGGCATCAAGCGTCTGTGTATCGAGCAGCCTTGGCGGCACTGGGCAACGGCTGCGATGCCGAGGACGTCGCGCAGGAGGCCTTCGTTCTGGCGTATCGCCGGCTGGCCCAGTTTCGCGGCGAGGCGAGCCTGAGAACGTGGATGATTTCGATTGCCTGGCGTCTTGCGTTGAGCCGGCGGCGCAGCATTGGCTGGAAGCTGAGGCGGATCATGGGTTCTGAGTCCGAGCTCTACGGCCTTCCTGCAGCAACGCCATCGCCGGAGGCCAGCGTGCGAACGGCCGAGCTCGTCGCGGCGGTACGACAGCAGGTCCGCCAATTGCCGCCGAAGCTTCGTGACGCGCTCCTGCTGACCGCGGCGGGCGATCTCACTCAGGAGGAGCTGGCCGCCGCGATGAACATTCCTGCCGCGACGTTCCGCGGACGGGTTCGTGATGCGCGGCTGAGGCTCAAGGAAAAGCTGAGGCAGATCACATGAAGGAACACGATCTCGATCGGATCATCGACCGCGCGACCGCGGAAATGATCGGGCGTGGGCCGGACCGTTCCCTGCGTCGGGCGGTGATGGCGCACGTCCAGGAATCGCGTGCGAGAGCACCGAGACGGCTCAGATGGGCGCGCCTCCGCTGCGGCGGCGATTCTGTGCGGCGCGATTGCGATCGCCCTGTTGAATCGCGCAGCTGCGCCGCTTGTCACCGGTCGCAATATCCAGCTTTCTGAGCCTGGCGCCGGTGCTCCGGTGCTCGTGCCGCCCGGTGAACGAACCGGCCGGCAAAATGCGGCGGCACTGATCGGCAACGAGGCCGTGCGGGAATCGGCTCCCCCGGCCACGCGGTCGGCACCGAAGCCGGCGCCAACGGCGGCCCTGCCGCCGAATGACCTGATCACGATGATCGAGCCCATCGATGCGGATCCGCTCGTGTTGTCGTCAATCGAAGTCCCTCCCATCGAGAATCCGCCGAACGCGGTGGATCCGCTCGAGATCGAGGCGCTCACGATTGAGCCAGTCACAGCATCCAATGACTAAGGAGTGCGATGTATGAACCGTTGCGCTGCGTTGCTCATCGTTCTGCTGTCGATTCCCTTGACCGCGCAGCAACCGGCTCCCAAGCCAGTTCCCGCCCCGAAAGCGCCACCGGCGCCGGCTGCTCCCGCTGTGCCTCCGGCACCGCCGAACGTCAATGCTGATGCCGGAGGGCAGCCGGTCAATATCAGGCTTGATGTTTCGGTGACCGATCAGGCGGCGACCGGCGTGTCGCAGCCCAAGACACTGATGGTGATCCTGGCTGACAGGGCCCTGGGACAGACTCGCGCAGCATACGAAGATCGCTCGATTTCGGTGGATGCGCGACCGACGATAGTCGAGGGCCGGGTTCGCGCGCAGCTTACCGTCAGTTCCCGCGAGCCCCAGAAAATGCCGATCGGTCCTGACGCGAACCTGAGGGCGCCAGATCCACTCATAAACTGGACGAACTCATTCTCGTTGCTGCTCGACAACGGCAAACCGGTGGTCGCATTCGAGACGTCGGATCCGGCGACCAAGCGTAAGTTGAGTATCGAAGTGAAAGCGACGATTCAGAAATGACCCGCCCCCCCGGCGCTACGTGCTGCGGCGGGCAATCGATCAACGATGGACAATCGACGATGGACGATGGACGATGGACGATCGGACGATCAGTGCGTCATCGCATACAGCAGAATGTCGATCCCGATCGCGTAGCCGTTGACCGAGAACGTGCGGAAATAGCTCGGGTCTTCCGCCTCGCGCTCGTACGCATCACCGAAGTCCGTATTGTGCGTCATGAGGACCATGACGCGCCCGTCCCGGTCCTGAATGCCGCGCACGTGGAGCTCGTCGCTGTCGGCGCCGCGCTCCGACGTGCGGCGCTCGAATCTCCACAACCCGACATTCGGGATCTGCGGCAGGGTCGAGATGGAAAACAACATGTGGAACATCGTGTGGCCGACGGCGAGATCGACGATCGGGTACTTCGAGGGCGAGCAACACCTTGCCGATCTGATTTTCCCAGTTCCGCCACGCACGGCTTCCCCAGAAGTCATCCACCCAGAGGAACCCGCCTTTCAAGAGATACGACTTCAAGTTGGCGGCTTCCTCCTCGCTGAGGTATGAGCCGCCGGGCTCGCTCATCATGATGAACGGGCAGCGGAACAGCGCCGGATCGGTCAGACGCACGATCACCGGATACGGATTGCCTTCTCCGTCCTGCGTCACTGGGGCCTTGGTCAACTCCATCAATCGAATGGACAGGTTCTCGTCGGCGCGCGGGTAATCGACATACCAGCCATCGCCGTCCCCTGCCGACCCGTTGCGAAACCAGACGCGGCAGAAACGGAACCCGCCGTCATAGTCCGGAAGCCGGCCCGAAGGGTCGGACGCCATAGGCATGCGGCGAGCCAGCTCTCGTGGAAACTGGAACTGTCCGGCGTCTTCGGCAGCCAGTAGGGAAGCGGCGAGAAGAAGAGCAGTCGCTCGCATATTACAGTCCGGCCGCCATCGCCGCGGCTAGGCCGGCGGACATTGCCTATTCAGAATCCGTGCCGAGTACTATAGTCAATCCTCGATGGATTTCATCCGACATCCTCGCGCCCGCCGTTACGTCATCCGGGTACGTCCCGACGGCACGGTACGGGTCACCCTGCCGCGGTGGGGTTCGCGCCGCCATGCCGAGCTGTTTGCCGAACAGCAGCGGCCCTGGATCGAGCGGCAGCAGGCCCGTGCGGCGACTTACCGGCGCACACGGGCGGCCTATTCGACGGACATGGTGAAACACCTGCGACAGCAGGCCGCCCGAGAGCTGCCGGTCCAGTTGTATCGCCTTGCGGAACGTCACGGGCTAACTGTCTCACGAGTCAGCGTACGAAACCAACGATCGAGATGGGGATCCTGCTCGCCAACAGGCCATATCTGCCTCAACTGGCGGCTCGTTCTGATGCCCGAAGCGGTTCGGGACTACGTCCTGATTCACGAGCTGATGCACCTTCGCCGGCTCGATCATTCCCGGCGATTTCTGGCGGCTGGTCGCGCACGCGTGTCCGAACTACAAGGAGGCGCGGCGTTGGCTGCAGCAAAATCGGCACACGATGGAGGTGGGCTGACTGAACTCGATTACTCAAACCTACCCAACGATCGGCCTGTGATCGGATCCGTACGCCTGCTCAAGCTGCTCGTACCGGGCGCTTCGATTGTCGCCGGCCCGCAGAAACAGGTAGTCCAATACCCGAAGTCCGAGGCCCACTCGTTGGCCTGACATCAGCTTCTCTGGAAATGGCGATTGAGCACTCGAACAGCCAGCTCGTCTTTCCCGTGCCACGTATTGAGGTCCGCGCCGAGCACGACCGCGCCTTCGGGTAAGGGCAACGCGGCCTCCAATGACTTGACCTGCAGCTCCCGCATCCATGGCGTCCAGAAAACCCACAGACGCCGGGGTGCCCCCAGCGCGTCGAGATGGATCACACCGACCGACACCGCCGTGGTGCTCCCCGCGCCGGAGGAAGGCGCCACGGTGGCCATGATCGCGACGCGACGTTGACGTTCACCAGGGAGCTCCACCGCGACGGGATCAGACAAGGGAAGAGTCGACAGGATGGCATTCCCGCGATCCGATGGCGGGTTTTCGGGAGAGTTCCCGTTTCTCATCGAGGGGACGTAAATGAGCGCGAGGTCGAGGTCACGGCTCAGCTCGACAATGTCGGCCCGGGAATCGTCGCGAGCGGAGATCCTGCGGGCGCCAGCGGCGTCTCGCGAATAGGTTGGAACGCCGTCGCGCCGCACAGCCTCCTGCAGCATCAGCACGAAATGATCAACTCTGCGGCCGCCAGCCAGTTTTCCTGCGCGAAGGTCGTTCACAAACGCCCGGACGTCGCCGTTGCCGACCTGCACATTCCAGCTGACAAATGTCACGTCTGACAGAGACACTCGGCTCGATGAATCGATCAAGGTGCCGGACGAACGAATGACGGCGGGGCCGACGCCGGCGCACCATGCGTCGAGCCGCTTGCGCTCGGGCGAATCTGCCGGCGAGATCCATCGCAGCGATGTCGAACGGCATGACTCGGCGGCCACGGGCTGCATCGCCGGTGGCGACCATCGAACGCAGGCGGTGAGTGCTCCCGCTGTAAGGAAAAACGAAAAACGAACAAGGAATCGAGTCAAGGCGCGCGGGTATGATTATGGCTCCTGATTTTCCGAGCCCAGAGAGGCAAGGTTATGAGTGTGCGCACGAGCGGGGGCAAGGCGTGGAGGAGAGGTTCGATCGTCGCTGCCTTCGCCCTGTGGATGGGAGCCCCGATGGAGCAGAGTGCTGCGGCCCAGGGCCAGCCGCCTACCGGCATTGGCGGCGCCGTTGTCGAACGCGGAACCGGGCGAGCAATTTCCGATGCCACTATCACGGTCGAAGGGACCAACGTCCCGGCGACGAGCAACGTGCTCGGCCGCTTCCAAATTGACAACGTGTCGGCGGGCACGGTCGTGCTCGTCGTTCGTGCACCTGGGTATCTCGAGCTGCGGCTTCCCGACGTTCGGGTTCCGGCTCAGCTCACGATCGAGCTCGATCCCACCCCCAACTTCATGGAGCAGGTGCAGGTCACGGCGACCAAGACGCCTGTCAGCGTTGCTGACGTCGCGGCGCCAACTACCATCATCGAGCGTTCCACAATCGACCTGCGCGACGATCAGTCGCTCGCGCAGGCCGTGACGAACGTGCCTGGTGCGTACATCAGCACGGAACTCGGGTTGTTCGATTCGGTGCTGTTGAGAGGCCTGCCACGCCAGGGCAACGAGTTCACGAACACCTTGCTCCTCGTGGATGGCGTGCCGCAGACCACGTCTGGCAACCAGGCCCGCGTCGTCGCCCTGCCGATCAACGATGCGAGTCGTATCGAAGTCGTGCGGGGCCCCAACTCGGCCCTGTACGGGCGGACAGCCATTGGAGGGGTGATCAACCTGCGCACCGCCGATCCCACGCCGGAGCATCAGGCCGGAGTCGAGTTCACGACCGGCCAGTTCGAGACGGTGAAGGGCGTCTTCGACTCCTCGGGTCCCGTGCAGCAGTGGGGCGGCTACTATGCATCGGTCGCCGCGGAGCGCAACGGCGGTTTCTGGGTGAACAAGACCGACCCCCACTTCGCCGCAGGCAACTCGGCTCTCTTCGCGAAGCTGACTTTCCAGCCTGACGCCAGGTCTTCTGGCAGCGTCAGCGCCAACCGGGTCATCTCGAACAACAGCACGCCGACCAACGAGCCGATCATGAACGGGCAGTTCCTGCACGAGATTGATCCACGCTTCGATCGCTTCACCAACCTGAATCTGCGTGGACCGAACTATAACCAGGAAGAAGGCCGCTTGACCTTCAATTACACGCGAGATCTCAGTTCATGGCTGCGAGTCGTCGAATTGTTCGGATACCGTAACGTCAAGATGAACTTCATCGAGGACGGCGACTTCATCGGGACTCCTTACGACCTTGAGGCGAACACCATCACGATGTACCCGTTCAGCCAGGACATCGACGAAGACATCTACTATCAGGAGGCGAGGCTCGAATCCGTTCCGCGGGGAAGCATGAGACACTCATTCCTTTTCGGCGTGTCGTACGAAAAGAACAACGGCTCTCTCGATCAGGACTTGATCGACAACGACCCCGACCTCGGCGGGTTCACCGTCAACTACATCGATCCCGTGATCCCGCCCAAGGATGACTGGAACCACTTCCTCAGCAGCCGTGTGTACAACCTGGGTATCACGGGGATCTTCGGCCACTACCTCGTCGAGCCGGCCCGGCGGCTCCTCTTGAACGTGGGCGGACGCTACGACCGCCTCGACATGGACGCTACGAGAACGCCAGGCTCCAGGGCCGAGGATTCGTTCGACGCGTTCAGTCCCAAGCTGAGCGCGACGTTCAAGCTGGCCGGCGTCGACGAGGCCGGGACCGGGCCGAAGGTAAACCTGTACGGCGTGTACTCGCAGGCTTTCCTGCCCCCGCGTGCGCCCAGCTCCCTCACGCCTGCCAACGTCGAGATTGACCTGGTGCCCGAGGACATCGAGAACTACGAAGGTGGTCTCAAGGCCGGCGTGATGAACGGACGACTTGCGTTCGAAGCCTCCTACTTCCAGATGACGGAAGACGGCGTCGTGCTCAGCAAGCGCCAGGGGCCCTTCTTCATACCAACGAACGCAGGTCAGCGGAAATACAAGGGTTTTGAAACGGGCGCCGGCTGGGCCGCTTCCACCGCGATGTCGTTGTACTTGAATGCCGGCTTCTATCATCACCGCTACAGCGACTTCACCATCGAGTCCGAAGATGGCGACACCATACTCGACGGCAACCGCCTGGAGATGTCGCCGGATCACATCATCAGCTGGGGGGCCATCGTGAGGCCCGTGCCCCCGGATCAGCGCGACGTTCGACGTCAAACACGTCGGCGGCGTGATGGTCAACCCGGAGAACGAGTTCGAGCTGGATGCGTACACCCTCGTCGATGCGTCCGTGTCGTGGCAGGTGAGGGCTTTTCGCATCACGTTGTCAGCGCACAACCTGTTCAACGAGAAGTACTACTGGAACGGAGGCAGCGAGGCGGACACGGCCGACCCCGGTCGTCCCCGGCAGGTGCTGGTCACGACGGCGCTGCGTTTCAGGTAGGAGGGGTTCTTCAGAATCGCCAGCGCTTCGATCGTCGTGCGGCACTGGCTCTGTTCCGCATTCCCGAGTTCACCCCGCTGGATGCGGCAACCGGCTCTTCCAGTGCCGCCACGTTGGCGGTCAGATCATCGGCCGAGCCGAACAGCGGCCCGAGAAGTCCTCGATCAGCCGGGCGTTGTGAACTCTGCGGGGTGTCTGGGCGACGACGGTTCTTCGTGATGCGGCTTCAGTTTCCCTCTAGTGTTTCCCGGTTCGTCGGCCGACAGCCCTAAGCGATTGCGGATGCGCAGTTCGAGGCCGTGGCGGACCGCTCGCTCCGCGAGGCCGCGCAGACGCTCGGGGTCAGCCGATCGGTCGTGCATCGGTGGCGACTGTCACAAAAACCCTCAGGATCCGGCGACGGTTTCGCCTCGAACACTTCGAAAATTGCGACGGTCAGAGTGTCAGCCGGACTGTCACCGAGACAGATGATTTCGAGACACTGCGTTCCAACCGAGTGCGGGAGGGTTCTAGGACGGATTCATGTCTGTGCTAAGCCCCACC
>CAVZIS010000008.1:0-349499 GCA_963775345.1 Vicinamibacterales bacterium | reverse complement strand
TTCCGCGCCGATTCTGAACCGATCGACTTAGAAACGCTGAGGACACGATCGAAGGGCTTCCGGCGACCCATTTGGGAAATATTCCCGAGAGTCGTCTGAGCGCAAGCTACCACCTCGCTGAGGAGACCAGCCGCTTCATCCTATCTACGGGATAGGTCCAGGCGCGATCGTGATAGCGCAGCACGTAGACGAAGAGGTCGTGGTGGCCGGCGATCCGCTCGATCAACCACAGGATGGCGGGTGTCACGCTCTCCCGGCCGCTGCGATCCACGCCGCCGGTGACGACGAAGGCGATGCGCATCAGGCTAGGCCGATGTCAGCGTCACCTCGGACTCGTCGGCCTTCGGCGCCGCGCGATGATCCTCCATGTTCAGGATCGACGGAACGAAGAACGCGAGGATGCCCATGCCCATACACACGCCGCCGCCGACGATGTACCGGATCTGCACGCCCAGACGATCGGCCACGGGACCGGCCACGGCCAGGCCCAACGGCGAGATCGCCATGGCCATGCTCGCCATCAGCGTGAACACACGTCCCTGCATCGCCGGCGCGACGGTCGTCTGGAGAACCGCCATCGGCAACCCGTTCGTGATCGAGGACATGGCCGCGGCGAGGACCGTTGTCGCCAGCGCCATCCAGAACATGGTGGCGGGCGTCAGGCCGAGCAGCAGGAAGCCCAACCCCAGGCCAATGAGACCGGTGAGCGACGTCTGCATGCGCCGGCGGAAACCACCCCAGACGCCGAGGGCCATCCCACCCGCGAGGATGCCGATTCCGAACGCCGAACTGAGCGAGGCGAGGTGCATGGCCGCGCCGCCGAAGTGCTTGGTCACCAGAATCGGCAGCAACGAGAGCGCCGCCGTGAGGAAGAAGTTGATGGCCGTGGCCATCGCCAGGATCGCCATGAGGCCCGGCCATCTCGAGGTGTAGCGCAAGCCGGCCCGCATCTCGGACCAGAACGGCGCCTTCGCCGCCGACGTGCGCCCGGGTTGCGGGATGGCGATTACGGTCAGGGTGCCGACCGCTAGGAGAGCGGTCAGCACGTCGACCGCCAGAACCCCAGGCGTCGGCAGCACCCCGAGGAGCAGTGCGCCGATTGGCGGCGCGATGATGATCATGCCGCCCTGCAGCATCTGGTTGAGCCCCGCTACTCGCGCGAGCTGTTCGGGCGGGACCATCAGCGACGTCGAGGCTTGAGCGGCTGGAAACTGGAACGTGCCCACCGCCGCGCGCACGAAGAGCGCGAGGTAGACGTGCCAGACCTGAACGGCGTCCAACGCGAAGTCCACTGCCAGCGCAAGCGTGGCGAGCGCCACCGCGCCGTCGGAGGCAATCATGATCGTCCGCCGGCTCCAGCAATCCACGAGGACGCCGGCGACCGGCGCGAGAAAGACGTTCGGCAGGACGCCGACGAGCGTCGCCGTCGCCAGCACCGTCGCCGAGCCTGTGGTCTCAGTGAGCCACCAGACGAGCGCGAACTGCACGAGCTGGGTCCCGAACAGCGACAGCGCCTGGCCGGTCCAGAACGTAAAGAAGGTGCGTGCCCAGTTCGTGGATGTTGCGGTCATGCCATGGGGCTCATGTTGCCTGACTAGTCCGTCCTGAGCGCAATCGACGGATTGATGCGGGCAGCCTTCCGCGCCGGCCACGCTGTGGCGGCGCGAATGGTCCCATCGCTCGTCGGTTTTAGCCGAGGCCACCAATTCAGCGAAGGCTGACGATTAGACACCGACCGGCGTAGTTCGGCGTAAGCGCGGTGCATATCGCGGCGAGCACGATAAGTCCCGCCTTGTCGCCAAGTATTTTCCGATACTGGACGTGCCCTGTCGGAAGGCACTACGGTCGTTACCGAGGAAGCAATGGGCGGATGTGATGCCGTCCTTCGCCCGACTGGCATCCGATTGTGCTGCCTCCCAGGGCGGCCGATATGATAGAAGGCACTCCGGCCAATTCGTCAGCACCGAGACTGTAATGTCGATTCTGCCGCGTCCGGGCCTGGACACGCCCGCCACCTCGAAGCGGTTACTCGCAGAGCAAGTCCAGTTCGCGCTCACGTGGCTGAAACGTTATAGCACCAGGGCCACGCTCGAAGGCATGGCGCGCTATTCGATCCCTTCGGACCATGCCTACGGCGTTGCGATGAAAGACATCAAGACGCTTGGCAAGACGCTTGGGCGCAACCAGCCACTCGCCGTCGCCCTCTGGGCCACGGGGGTGTACGAGGCGCGGATGCTCGCGTCCTTCGTCGGCGATCCAGAGCAGCTCACGCCCGCTCAAATGGATCGCTGGTGCAAGGACTTTGACAACTGGGCATTCTGCGACGCGATGAGCTTCAATCTCTTTGACCGCACACCGCACGCGTGGACGAAGGTCGCCCAGTGGAGCACCAGGCGCAACCAGTTCGAGAAGCGCACGGCGTTTGCACTACTGTGGAGTCTCACCGTACATGACAAGTCTGCCGGCGACGAACTCTTTGAACAGGGCCTCGCCCTCATCGAACGCGAAGCCGGTGACGAACGCAATTTTGTCAAGAAGGCCACGAACATGGCCTTGCGCGCGATCGGTAAACGCAATCGTGCACTCAATTCCGCGGCCACGGAGGTGGCGCGGCGTCTAGCGAATTCGACGGACGCTACGGCACGGTGGGTGGGGAAGGACGCGCTCCGGGAACTCACAAGTCCTGCTGTAACCCGGCGGCTCAAAGCTTGATGGCTGCGTAATCGTGCGCGTCACTATGCTCTCCGGCTCGACGACGACGGAAACGTGAAGCGGTGCTCCTGCGTCACCTGACGCTCGTACGCCACGATCGGTCCTCAGTAGTCGCGAAGTGGCTTTCTAAAATGCCGGAATTCGCTCGGAAGCGCGTGAGACGTTCACGGTAACCGTCGTCGCGCCGGAGCTTAACCATCACCGCTCCAATCGAGGGCTGCGTTGCCGCATTCGCTGTCCACCGCTTTGTCGATGCGTGATTTGTTCGTGCGTAATTGCGAGCCCGGCGCCCGCCGCTGCTCCGCGATAACGTCGGGGCGGCCGACCCCGACCGTGGACTCGACCTCGCGAACGGTGCCAATAGTCGCGCCCAGAAAATCCAAGGGAACTACTGCACAATTTGCTGCACGATCCCGGACACGGGCGGCTGGCTCGCGGAATCATTAGCAATTTCTTCGACTCAATGTGATGACGTGAGAGCGGATCGTGAACGGGAAAGTTTGAGAATTCAGGCCGAATTTGCACAGGTCTCGGTCCGAAAAACCGTCGCCGCTCGAATCGATCCGTTTACGCAAGTGCTGATTTCACGTACACTTAGCGTCTGCGGTGAGGTGGCCGAGAGGCTGAAGGCGGCGGTTTGCTAAACCGAACCGGATTTTATCAGCCTCTAACGAAACAGGCCAAGACTCGCGATTCCCTGCAAAAATCCCACGATTGCATTTCGGTCCTGTGTCTCCCGATGCGTCGTGAGCCGTCACGATCACTGCACAATTTGCTGCACAGGCCGGACGAACTGCTTCACGGTAAACCGTCGGAGCTTCTGGCGATCCATGCGAAGCCGAAGGTTGGGCTCTGGCCTAACGCGCGTCGGCGTCGGCGCGCGCGTTCACCATCCAGCACGCGGCGGTGAAGCGGACCTCGTCGCCGTGCACGTAGCGATCGAAGGCGGGACGAACGGCTTCGATCTCGCAGCCAACTCGGGCCTGCCGTCGGCGAACCGGTATGGGTCCGGTTTCGCATCGACAACGGCACCGTACGCGCCCACTATCGTGAGGCCGCCAACGCGCCGTGGCGCTTCCTGGGCCAGACCCGCGTCGCGCTTGGTACACGCTTCGAAGTGGGCTTCGCAGTTACGAGCGTGAACGATGGCACGCTCACTCGAGCGCCGTTCGATCGGGTAGCGATTGAGCACGTCAGGGTGAGGTTTGGCGCGAAGCCTTGTGAGAAACCCGCAATATGCGGATGCTCAGGAAGGTCGTACCCAGTGTAGCGTGCGGACATTCGCGCCTGCTGGTGTTTCGCTGATGAGGTGAGCGACCGTGGTTGTCGACTCGCGCAGCGTTAGTTAGCACACGACGCGCAAATCGAGGTTGCCCGGATGTGAACAGGCGTGCGGGAGGCCAACTGCGCCTCCCGCCCGAGGGGTGGGGTATCTGCCGTCCACCCAGAGCGGGGAACGAGCGATGCTGCCCCTTGACTACAGCAAGCGAGGTGCCATCAGGCGGTTGTGGCTGCTCCAATCAAGGTGGCAGGATGGAGGAGCGGCGCAGTCGCAATCCACACTCCGGGAACACGGCTCCGAACCAGTCCACGAATTGCCAACCGCTTCACGATCCGCTCCGCAGCCGATGGCGACACCATGTAATCAACTGCCAACAGTTGAAGGCTGATGCCCTCGTGCTGTCGTGTGAGGCACTCCACGATGGCCCGCGTTGTCTCAGCACGGTGAGGGTGGTTGCGGCGTTCGGTGCTCATGTGAATGCCCTCTCAACAGATCACGCCACACTCAATGCCTCGACTCCGTCCACCCTTGCTCCTTCAGCGCCTGCCAGATCTCGGTGGAGCGTTCCAGCGCCGCATCGTCCGTGTGGCATCGCTCGGCCAAGAAAACCGTTCGCCCGCGATGCACGACGAGGTGCCACCGTCCATCGCGCTCGCTCACCGTGCATTCGCTCGGCAGGCCCGCGTGATCCTGTAATCGCCAGACGGTGACCGTCAGCCCCACTTAACCTCAGTCCCTGACTCGCGCTCGAAGGCGCTCGGCCCACCTCTCAGGGCAGCGCGAATCATCTGCAACAGTTGCTCAGGATCGGCGGGCTTAGGAATAAGACGCTCACCCTTCTCGGGAGCGTCCACGATGCTCGTTAGGGCGCTCATCGCCAGCACAGGCACACGCGCCGTCGCGGGATGGGAGGCGAGTAGCTGCATCGCCTTACGCCCGTCGAGCACCGGCATGGCGAGATCCATGAGAATGAGATCCGGGGACCGGGAGCGCGCTTTTTGCACCGCTTCCGCACCGTTCCGGGCCTCTTCGACGGCAAATCCCCAACCGGTCAGCCACCGCTGCCACAGTTCGAGAAGCTCGTCTGTATCGTCGACGACCAGCACGCGCTGCGGTCGGAATGCTGATCGCCGTTCCATGGATTGGCCAACATTGCAAGACTGCTGACCAAGCGCCTGGCGAATCGCAGCAGCGACCTCATCAGGAAGGCACGGCTTCAGCAGAACCGAAGCGATGCCCACTGCAGCGAAACGTCGGGCTGAGAGCAGGGGTCCGCGAATTGGTTCGCGCGATCGCCACTTCCGATGAGCATCAGCAGCGTTTCTGGCACCAGGAAGCAGGGGAAAACACGCCGTACATCCGAGCCGTCGCGACGATGTATCGCCACATTCTCGGTCGCCAGCCCGACGAGGCGGGCGCTCGGGGATGGGCAGCGCAGGCGAATCGGAGCAGTATGGACTCCATTGTCGACCGCATCATCACCTCGAATGAATACAACCAGCAATTTGGTGACTGGGGCGTACCGGGTTCGGGCGGCCTGCGTTACTGCGGAACCGGTAATCAGAGTGCCGTTCAGCCGCCAGCTCCCGCGCTCGACCAGCGCCGATTTGGCGGAATGGATCGCAACAACGATGGCGTTATCGCTCGCAACGAATGGCGCGGTACCCGGCAGGCCTTTGAGAACCAGGACTGGAATAATGACGGCGTTCTCTCCGGAGACGAGCTCGACGGCGGGGCCGCCCGCGTCGGACGAGTAGCTGACGGCGTTAACCCCCGGCGTGCTGAACGCTTCGAAAACCTGGATATTAACGGCAACGGTCGAATCGAACCTCGCGAGTGGGATGGCACCGTCGCAGCGTTCAATCGCCTCGACGCGAACAATGACAACTTTTTGTCGAGTGCTGAGTTTCTGAACAGAGGCGCAGTTGTCGACGAACCCGTGGTCGGTACGTCAGGTGACTTCGTGAGAGTAGAAGGAACCCAGCCGTGGACCGACACGGGGATCACCGTGCGTGCAGGCGACACGATCAACGTCGACGCGCAAGGCAGTGTGCGGATCAGCACCAACCGCAACGACATCGCGGGCGCCGGTGGCACTTTGAGCGGCCGTCGCGCGCCTGATGCGCCGCTGCCGAACCAGGTCGCGGGCGCGCTGATCGCCCGCATCGGGAACTCGCCTCCGCTCTTCATCGGACACCGGCGCTCGGTGCGTGCGCCGTTCAGTGGCCGCCTGTATTTGGGCGTGAATGACGACTATTTAGGAGACAACTCGGGAGACTTCCAGGTGATCGTTACGACTGGGAGATAGCGGTGTTGCCAACCCCTCGCGCCGACCTCCTGCAGATGTGTCGGCGTGAGGGTACCCATCCGTGGTGGAGCGACTCCAGGCGCTTCACCAGCCGACCTTTCGACGAACCGTGCGATTCAGTGCGCTGCTGGAGTCTGACGACTCTCCTGGGCCGACACGCCAGAGCATGAAGAATCCAGTTGCGACGGCGGCACTGGCCGCGAAGCAGCCGATCCAGAGCCAGCGTGCACCGGCTCGCGAGATGATGTACCCGCCCACTGCCGGTGCGGCGGCGAATGCGGCGGTGAACACGACAGCGAACGCGCCTTGATACTCGCCCGTAGTCTGCCCGTTGTGCACCCAGAGAGTCGGTCATCGACCGGAGTGGCGTACTTCGCGCTCGGGGGTCTGGAGTCGCGTCGGCGACCTGCATAGCACGCAATTGGTGGGCCCCAAGGCTGCCGATAGAGTTCTGGTAGGGACAACAGTCCCGAGGCGGCGGCGTGGCCAGCTTTCAGCCGACCGGGCCGGGCCGCCATCTTATAAGAGGTTGGCGCGACCGCGGAAGAACGCAGCCGACCAACTGGCGGTCAGGTGATCAACGCCGCAGGCATTGTAGCCGATCAGGCGAGCGAACTGCCCGGCGCGTTCAAGCGCCGCTGGTGTCAGCCTGCGTTGGGCGGGCCGCCCGCGGCCTGGACCAGGGCTCGCACGAGCGCGGCGATCTGAGGCTCGAACTCCAGGCCTCTTGGAATCGGTTCTCCGCCAACGATTGTTGCGCTCACCGCGGACAGAGTGTCGCGGAGTGCCTGCAGTCCGCGTCGCCCCCGCTCCGGCCCTGGCACGGCCGCGGTGATCGCCACGACCTTCCCTTCGAGTTCGCCAGAGCCGATCACCCAGTCGATGCCGTTCTTCAGCGCACCAGGCAGGCTAAAGCCGTACTCCGGGGACGCGACGAGGACGGCGTGACTCTCGACCAGTGCCTGCCGCCATCGCAGCACGCTCTCGGGCACGCCACTCGCCTCGAGATCGGGATTGAAATGCGGTAGGTCTCGAAGGCCGTCAAAGTGTACCAGTTCCACGCCCCGCGGTACCGACGCGGCGGCGGCGTTGAGTAGGGCGAGGTTCGCTGACTTCGCTTGCAGGCTCCCGCAGATGGCCAGAATCCTCATGTCACAAGGATAGTGGTCACGCAAACTCATCGGACTGGCTGCCAGACGCTGGTCCTGCTGACGGACTGGGCTAGGCGAGCTTGTGGGCCCACGCCCAGATCGGATGAAGAATCGGGCGCGAGCGCTCCTAGTGGAGGCGCTGGCGTTCGACCTGCGCGACGGCCTCGCCTGGACACGGACCCGGCACGAGCCACTCGTTCGCATAGAGCTGTCCATCATCTCGGGGATCTCCGCGCCCGCCGTCGGCCAGTGGTCGGCGATCTCGTCATACGTCCGCTTGGGATGCGCCCAGCAATGCGCCCCAATGCGCCCGAAGAAACATTGCCACGAGGTCGGCCGATCACCGCTCGAGGGCTCGTTGTCCAGGGCCACTGCGACGGGCCGAGTACCGCTGCATCAGCGGCGTGACTGACACGCCGTGCACGACGATGGAGGCGGTGACGACGACGAGCGTCATATCGGCAAGCATCCGATCGGCCGGCGCGGATACGCCGTGCGAAAGCGCGTACGCCAGGTAATAGACAGAACTCACATTCCTCGCACGCCGAACCAGGCGATGAACGCGCGCTGCGGCCGTGACAGTGGCGCGCGAATCAGCGTCAGCGTCGTCGCCATCGGCCGGATGACGACAAACAGACCGAGCGCCAACACGAGACCTGGGCTCCAACGCCTCGATATCCGCCAGCATGGCGCCGACGACGACGACGACCGCCAACTCGCCCAACCGTTCGAGTTGCTCGTTGAACCCGAGGACGGCGCGCGCCATGTAGGCGGGAGCAGTGCCCGGATCCGTCGCCTGTTCCTCGCGGCTCCGCCCCGCGTCCGCGACATCCGGCGCGGGCGTCACCTCGCTATGCTGACGCTCGATGCGCCGCATGGACAGCCCCGCGGTGAATACGGCGAGGAAGCCATAGGCGTGCAGGAGGAGCGCGATCCCGTACGAGATTGCGATGAGTCCAAGCGCGATGAACTCGTCCAGCCCCACCGCCTCGCGATGGACGCGGCGCAGGTAGAGCACGAGCTGCCCGATCCCGGCGCCACAGAGTGTGCCCACGCCAAGGCCCCCGACGACGGCCCAGACGACGTCGATGACGAGCCAGCGCCACGCGTACGGCCCAAGCGCGTGAGTCCCCATGAGCCCGAGCCCGAGCATCACGAAGGCGAACGCCGTCCCGTCGTTCAGGCCCGCTTCTGCCGTCAGGCTGAGCCGGACTGGTTCGGCATCGTGCTCGTGCTCGACCTGCACATCCGACGCGAGGACGGGATCGGTCGGGGCGAGCAGCGCGCCCAGTAACACGGCCGACCCCAGCGGCAAGCCGAACGCCGCCATCGCGAACGTGGCGACACCACCCATGGTGATCACCATCGCGACGGTGGCGAGCAGAATTGCGGCTCGCCAGCGGCGATCGGACACCGGCAGGCGCAGCTTGAGGCCTGCCGTGAAGAGCGAGATGATGACCGCGATCTCGGTGAGCCGCTCGAGCCAGGAGGCGTCGTCCAGGGCATCCACATGAAGCAGGCCGACGCCCCACGGCCCGAGCAGAGCGCCCGCCGTGAGATAGAAGAGCGCCGCCGTCAAGGGTAGGCGCTTGAGAACGGTGCCGGCGAGCGCCATACCGATGAGCAAGGCGCCCGCGATCACAAACCAGACGGTGGACATCAGGTCCTGGAGCATAGGCTGGATGGCGTTGACGATCAGTCCACGGTCTGGGACGCCTCCATGGCATCAACTGGTATTCGAGAGCGCGAGCGCACGGACGTCGACGACTCCGACGATGGTGAGTGGACGTGACTCCTGTTCGTTGACATCCCAATGATGGCCTGTGTTGAGTCCCACGGGCGTGAGACAACACGACGCATCCCTGTAATCCGCAGGGATCACGCGGCCACTGCTTCAAGGTCGTACTCACGATAGACCGCCCAGCATCGGGTTCGCGGTGACACGATGCGTGGGGGGAGTCCGGTGATCGGGCAATGGTGCGCCGATGTCCGATCGCGGGTCAGGAATCCCAGGGCCGAGGCTCGAGTGTGGGCGACCGCGATTGTCATGAGGCACCCATTCAGCCAAGACTCGACGGAGATGCCCTGGTTGAGCGGAATCACGTCATCGAGACACTCACGACGCGACGCTGTCCCGGTCATGCGTTCGCAGGCCGACGCGAGGCTCTCACCCATCGCCGAGATCCTGCGCGAAACGAATACAGGTGTTCCCGATTACTTCCGGGCGGCGGTCATAGGCTCGTCCACACCGAACCGTTGTCCTTTCAGATCGGCGGGGCGCTGGAGCTGACCGGCGTAGTCCGGTGCAGCACGGCGAGTTAATGCCGGAGCGCGAGAATCTCGGCCGCGAGCGCGAGCCGACAGCGGATCGTGGCTCGCTACGAGGCCAGCAGGCGACGAACAGCGGAGTCATCCGCCCGAGGACGGTACTCGTCTCTGCCCCGCAACCGCAACGGCGACAACAGGTGCGGAATAGTTGGTAGGGCACTTTCATGCGCATTTCGAGCCGGACGAAAGTTCTGCGGACCACAGGTCGCCACGGCCCAGCTGAAGCCCATCCGAACTCGTTTGCGTTCAAGTCGGCACGTGTCGCTCCTCGTGAACATCAAGACGGCACGCTTCGGCCGGTCCTGAGGTTGCAGGTCCTTCGGAGGAGAACACCTATGACAAAGATGAATATGGGGACGGCATTCACGCTCGTTGTGGTCGTGACCATCGGTGTGTACGCACAGTCGCAGGCAGACCCGACGCGCACCGCCCCAACGAGTCCATCCGCCGGTCAGCCAGCATCGACTGACGCACAGACGTTTGTGAACCGCCTGGCGATCGCGGGCATGACGGAAGTCCAGCTCGGTCGGTTGGCGGCGGAGCGGGCCGCGAATGCAGAGGTGAAGGCCTACGGTCACATGATGGTCACGGACCATACGCAGGCGGGCACTGAGCTCAGGCAGATCGCCACACAGGCGAACCTGCAGGTGCCCACGCAGCTGGATCAGAAGCATCGGGATCTCGTGGACCGTCTCTCGACGCTGCAAGGCGCGGCCTTTGACCGTGAGTATATGAACGCGATGGTGTCGGGTCATCAGGAGGTGGCGAGCGAGTTGCAGGCGCGAACCGGAAATCGCACGTCGACGATGCCGTCGCGGGGTGAGCCCTCGACCACGCCCCTCCCGGGCGCCACGAGGACTCAGACAACTGGCCGCCCGGCAGATACGAATCAGTCGGCAGTGGGCACCAGCGGAGGCTCACAGGGCGACCAGGCGCTGACGCAGTGGGCCATCAAGGCGCTCCCAACCGTGCAGCGACATCTGAGAGAGGCACAGGCGCTCCGCCAAAAGGTGCAGTAGATCTCGCCGCATACGGTCGTTGGTTGGTTCGTCGAGGCGCGCCACTTGACGAATCAACGCCCGCCTCACCCCGACGATTGTAATGAGCGACCCATTGCCACGACTCGCCTGAGATGCCGCGTTGAGCGGAACGTTCGCAGGATGGGTACGTCGTCGTGTGTTCGGCGAGGGGTTGAAGGTCACGCATCGTGCTGGATGCTGACACCACGGCGATGCTGCGCCGGACGCCGCATGAACGTGACGAGGGCAGATCGCCGTGCCCGCACCGTGAATCGGCTCGAGCTCGCGGTGCCGAACGTGCACCCGTGAAGGCGTTGAGCGACGCAGGTTTCAACGAATCGTTCTGTACTGGAGGTTGGTATGCACAGTCGTGAAGGCAAGGTCCGTGCTTCGCTCCTGACCATCGCATTTCTTTCTTGCGCAACGATGGCCCTGGCACAGCCGGCTGACGAGTCGCGTTGGGCGGTCGATGTCGGTCTTGGCATCGATGTCAGTGTCAACGGCAACGTCAATTCCGGCGCCATCGGCCGCGTGGATGGTCAGGCCACCGCGATCCTGCCCAATCCGTATGGTGACGTCTATGGCACGGGGCTGCACTTTCGATTCGGCGTGGGGTATGTCATGAACGAGGCGTCCGAGTTGCGGGCCGCGCTCACGTACCAGTCGGCCGATGCCGATCTCGTGCGTCTCGGGGACATCGGGCCGTCGAGTCTCTACGGGCAGTACTCGGACTACAAGACGCTCGGGCTCGATGTCGGGTATCGACGATACGTGCCGCTGTCGAACAGCCGATTCCGCGTGTACGGGGAGGCCACGATTGGACTGGCCTTCATCGACGAGATCAACCTTCTCCTTGCCGCGCCACAATCGAACGTCGTGTTCGAGAATACCGACTTTTACGATCAGACGGCGTCATTCACCTGGGGACTGAACATGGGCGTCCTGTTCCCCATCGCGTCGCAGGTGGACCTCAACGCGCAGGTTGGCCTGAGGCGCGGCAGCGGCCTCTCGGAGGTGGATTCACTGATCGGGACCGGATTGGACGACATCAACAACGACAGCGCCCGTTTGACATTCCCGATCGTCATCGGCGCCCGATTCCGATTCTGAGGCCCCGACATTGGTCCGCGTGTTCAGTTCGGTACACAGCGGGCGTTCGAACAGATGAACGCTACACCTTGGAGTTGTTGCCGGAGATGCGGAACGACCTGCGGGAACACCGTGTCCGTGTTCGTCGGGTCAAGAAGGCTGGCAAGATGATGGCTGCGTTGTGAACGGCCTGCAATCAGAACCAATGTTGGATGAAGATGAAGAGGAGCAGAGCAATGTCGAACAAGCCCCGATCAGTTGGTAGTCCCACGGGAGATGACGCGGATACCTCGGCCCATGCCCTGTCGGAGCGGGCGCGGAACGCCGCGGCCTCGATGTCCGATGCTGCGGGCGACGCGGCGGCGGCGATCGACGAGCGTCGATCAACGGCCGCCGACGGACTCGAGACCGCCGCGTCAGCGCTTCATGACAGGGCTGACGACCTGCCCGGTGGCGAGACCGTCCGCAACGTGGCGCGCGCGACCGCCGATCGACTCAGCACCAGCGCGGACTATGTGCGCACCCACGATGCCACGCGCATGATGGCGGACGTCGAAACGTTCGTCAAAAGCAATCCGCTGCCGGCGCTCGCCGTGGCGGCCGCGTTCGGATTCCTTCTCGGTCGAGCGCTGACTCGAGACTAGACGACCGCGTAGAAGAGAGGTCACTCGTGCCTGAAGAGCGATCGGTATCAGACGTCGTGCAGGACATCCTGCGCAATCTGCAGGACTTGGTGCGCTCCGAGATCCGACTCGCGAAAGTGGAGATACGCGAGGAGGTCGGGCGCGCGGTGGCATCCAGCGTCTGGATCGCCGCCGGGACGGTGGGTGCCGTCAGCGCCTGGATCTTCCTGCTCTGGACACTGGCCTACGCACTGGCGGCCCGGATGCCGATGTGGGCCGCCACGCTGGTCGTCGCGGTCGTGATGGCCGCTGCCGCCGTCGTGCTGGTCATGGGTGGCATTCGGAGGGCCAAACGCATTCAGCCCGTTCCTGAACGGACAGTGGAATCGGTCAAGGAGAATCGCGAATGGATGAAACAGCCAACGAATAGAAGCGCAGATCGACCGAACCCGCGAGCACTTGGTGTCCAACCTGAGGGAGCTGGAACACAAAGTGGACGCCGCCACTGATTGGCGTGAGCACTTCCGAGAGCGGCCGCACCTGTTTCTCGGCGCGGCGTTTATCGGTGGGGTCGTGCTTGCGAGCGCGCTCAAGCCCAAGTCCGCTGGTCGCCCACTGTCAGCTGTCGCCCGCAACTCGGCCGTGCGCGGTAATGGCTCAGTCCAGGCGCAAGCGTGGGAGCTGTGGAACAACATCCAAGGCGCGTTGGTCGGCGTGGCGAGCGCCCGGATCAAGGAGTACATCGGTGAATTGCTACCGGCCTTTGACGAGCACTATCGCCGCGCCGAGCAGCGAGCGGCGGCTGTCGATCCGACGACACCGTCGATCGGCCGGACGACTGGTTAGCGTCGGCAAGAACGACAGGCCAGAGGACGCATCGTCCGGCACCTGAGTGTGAACCGCTGTGCCGGCATGGCCCTCGCGAGGGTGTTCCATGGTCACAACGATCAAGGAGAGTTGAGATGGCTGAAGCGGGAACCTTGCACGATGCATTCATCGACGAACTGCGCGACACCCACGACGGCGAGCGGCAGCTGACGAAAGCGCTAGCGAAGTTAGCAAAATCCGCCACCGCACCCGAACTGAAAGAGGTATTCCAGTCCCATGTGGGAGAGACGGAGGCTCAGATTCAGCGACTGGAGCACGTGTTCGAGACACTCGACGAAAAGGCGCGAGGAAGCACTGCGACGGTCTCGCCGGCATCATCGATGAAGGGAAGGCCATCATGGAAGAGGACTTCGATGGCGCCACGATGGACGCCTGCCTGATCGCGGCGGGTCAGCGCGCGGAGCATTACGAAATGGCGGCATTCGGCACGTTGGTGGCGTGGGCTCGGGCCCTCGGTCGCGACAATGCTGCCGAGCTACTCCAGCAGATCCTGGAGGAAGAGAAACCCGCCGATGAGAAGCTGTCCCGCCTGGCGGAAGATGGCATCAACCAGTTGGCGGCTTCCGAGTTTTCAGCACTCGATGAAGGCGGAAGAGCGTGGCGGGCTTCACGACGATCGCGGAACGGACCAGCCGGCTCGGGCGCACGAGGAGCACACACTCCGGCGATGATGCGATCAGCGAGGCGGAGATTGGGTGAACGCTTCCGGGACCGATTGAGGATCAGCAGCTGCTGCTTGAGGAGCACGGATTCGGCGACCACCGAACGGGCGCCGCCGGGACCGGCAAGTCGGGCGATTGTCGTCAGCAGATGGAGAAAAAGGACGGCCAGGTCGCGCACGCGACAATCCTAGCAAGAAGGCAAATCACGGAAATGCTCATGATTTAACAACTCGCCATGCTCAGGCGGACGACGTGATTGTGAGAGATATGGCGGAGGTCGCCGTTCAGCAAGCAAATATGTCGACGACAGCGGTCTGGGTCGTCTCGCTCACCAGTCGCCTGCTGTCGCTATTGGGTGTGATCGGGATTGCCACGTTGATGATCCAGGTGGTGTGCCAGTGCCGAGGCGAAATCGGCTTGCGGCGTGCCATCGGCGCGACGCCCCTTGACATCTCGGTGCAGTTGTTCATGGAAGCCATGGGTCTCGCGGGGCTTGGCGTGATCGCGGGCGTCGTCGCCGGATCTGCTGGAGCCATGGTTGGCCAGGCTCTGTGGGGAAGCTTGGTGAGTGTTGACAGTCGGCTCGTGCTGTCGACAGCCTTTGCCAGCCTGGCAGCCAGTGCTGCCGCCTCGCTCGTCCCAGCCCGGATCGCCGCCCGCATCGAGCCGGCCGCCGCACTGCGCCTCTAAGCGCATCCGTCGGTGCAGCCGGTGCAATGCAGCCCCCACCACGGGGGGCCTCAAAAGAGAATGGTTCCCAGAATATCGTCGGGGTCCTGGGCAGCGCCAGTGGATGCTAACAGGCACGCCACGAACGCGAATGACGCGGTTCTCTTCATGTGGTGGTTTGACGGTCTGGCCATTCCGAAGGTTGCCCAGTTGACGATACCACTGACCCCTGTTCGCATGACTCCATGGAGCGGCGCAAGTGCACGATCTACAGGGTGACGTAGGGGGGAACGCTCGTGGAAGTGCGTTTCAGATAACGTGTAGTCGGCATGTGGCTGTCTATCCAGCGCAGGGCACGGTGGTCGGAAGCCCCTTCGCCGTCAGTGAGGGGTAATCCCGTCCGTGCTCGCCCCGTCCGGATAATCCACCACAAACCCATGGCCCTCGCCTCCGGTGGTGTAAAAGAGCAACATGGGTAAAGGGCGGACGTTTTCTCGTTGATAGAGTAAGTTTCCCATTACGCTGATTTCTAGTCTAGCGCCGTCCTTCCCGATCGCGACGTCGGCGTCAGTTTTCGGGTTCGTTGCAAAGACGGTCACCTCAATCATGAAGCCGCGGTCGTCCATTTCGAGCGCCGATTGGACGGCATGCGCAATGTCGTCGCCTCGCAGTTTTGTCGGGTTCTCCTTGTTCTGCGGGAGTCCGGCCGTCGTGTAGAAGTCGGTGAGTACCTCGCTGGGATTCACGAGAATCACGCGAATGTTGTACTGCCGCAACTCCGCACGCCAGCACTCCGTCATCCCGCGTAGCGCAAACTTGCTACCGTAGTAGGCGGAGCCGTTCGCGGCGCCGCGAACGGCCGCAGTCGAACCGATGTTGATGATGTTGCCGCTGTTCCGCTCGATGAAATGTTTTGCGGCCTCCCGCGCCATCAGCATGGCGCCTGTAACGTTGGTCGCAAACACCTGTTCAAAGCTGGCGATATCCATCTCGACCAGTGGCTTGATGACGCCGAAGCCGGCGTTGTTCACCAGAATGTCGAGGTGATCGAACATCTGAAACAGTTCCTTATAGCTCCGAAGGACGTCCGCCTCCTTCGCCACATCCGCGTGGATGGGATAAGCGCCGATCGCCTTGCTGGCGGCCGCCAGCCGCTTTTCGTCGCGGCCCGTTATCGCGACCTTTGCGCCGGCCTCGGTCAACGTCTTCGCAATGGCGAGACCGATGCCGTTCGATCCCCCTGTGACTAACGCGGTCGCACCCTTCAGCTTCATCGTTCAATCCTCCGATGATTTTGCGTGCCGTGCGATGTGTCCCACGTGTCGCTGCGCGTGGTCGGCCGCATGAAAGGTCAACCCGAGCACCGGCGGACGGCAGGTTCGCGCGGCCACCCCCGCAGGGGCTCGGCCAGCGTCGATTCCGGCGTGGCTGCGGCCCGCCGCAGCGTATTCTGCACCACCTCCCGCCAGTGACCACATTAGCCCTCCCTTGTCGGCATGTGGCTAACCAGCAGGCGCGTCGCCAGTGGAAAGCCCCTTCGCCGTTTGTCGAGAGTCAACGCCGTGGGCTGGTGGCCGCCGATTGTTCCCGTGGCCCAGTCGGAAGGATTTGGGGTGGCTTTGCCGCCTGTAGCTCCGCAGGTATCGGCGGAACCACAGGCGACCGGAAATACTACCTGCGATCCAGGACAATCCGTTGCTCGTTGGTTGAGACGGTGAGGGTTTTGCCGTCGCCCGACACCTGGTACAGCCCTCGACCGAGGATCTGGCCATCCTTCACGTCTATAGCTTCTAAGATGTGCGACCCAATCCATCTGGCTATCAGAGCATGCCCGTTTCCGTACTCGCTCGG
This sequence comes from Vicinamibacterales bacterium, assembly GCA_963775345.1. Lineage (GTDB taxonomy): Bacteria > Acidobacteriota > Vicinamibacteria > Vicinamibacterales > JAMQPK01 > JAMQPK01. Next base: position 332,917 of record CAVZIS010000008.1, on the reverse strand, counting down.
ATGCTCGCTACCATCGGCCTGAATAGTCATCCTGCCACCCACCTTGTGACCAGAAGCATCGACAAAGACTTGAGCGATGGTCACAGTGTTTCCGACCACGGTGAAATCCAGCGTCGCACTTTGGAAGGGATTCGCCGGATGCTGCTCCGACTTCGGAAGGTTGGCGGTCCAGGTGCCGGCAAAGGGGTTCTCCTCCTCCGAATGGCTGCCGCGCGTAGCACCATCGTTCCCTGGTGGATCGACTTCATCTCCTTGACGCTCCGATCGTCTGACCGGTTCGATGTCCGGATCCGTCGGGCCGCTCGCCAGCAACTCCACATGTGATTTGAGCTTCGGCCAACTCGCAAACCCATACCCCCGCGCGAGTGCGTGCTGCGCGTCAGCGAGTTTCCAGCCTGGGTTTCCCTTCTGGATGTCGCTAAGTAGATCCTTGGCTTGCTTCCTCAGGTGATCGAGATTCGGGCGGGACGGCAAGTGACGAGACATCACTCCTCCTTTGTCGCCCGGCGTCCGCCCACGGGCAAAAGAGGTTGATGCTCGATCTACTCAGACCGGGGCAGGTGGGATCATCCCTTCCCGCGGACGGGATACAGCCTGCAACTGCGGTCGCAAAACTAGCACGGCACCAATCCTTCGCGCAAGACCGACCCATTCCGTGCGATTCGCAGCGGCATTTCCAGTTGGTGCTGACGCAGGCGAGCAGTTAGCCCCTGACAAGTCGGCAAGTGGCTTTCTAAAATGCCGGAATTTCGCTCGGAAGCGCCTGAGACGTTCACGGTAACCGTCGTCGCGCCGGAGCTTAACCAACACCGCTCCAATCGAGGGCAGCGGTTGCCGCATTTGCGCCCTGTCGATGCGTGATGCTCGTGCGTAATTGCGAGCTCGGCGCCCGCCGCTGCTCTGCGATAACGTCGGGGCGGCCGACCCGACCGCAGGCTCGACCTCGCGATCGGTGCCAACAGTGGCGCCCTGAAAGTCCAGGGGAACTACTGCACAATTTGCTGCACGATCCCGGCCTCTGGCGGCTGGCTCGCGGGATCAATAGCAATTCCTTCGTCTTAACGCGATGACGTGAGCGCGGAACAGCAATGGGAAAGTTTGAGGATTCTGGCCGAATTTGCGCAGGTCTCGGTCCGAAAAACCGTCGCCGCTCGAATCGAGCCGTTTACGCAAGTGCTGATTGTACGTATACTTGCAGGTGCGCGGTGAGGTGGCCGAGAGGCTGAAGGCGGCGGTTTGCTAAACCGACCAGGGTCCGATCACCTTCGTGCGAATCTCGCCGAATCCTGCGGTATCCGGCCGAAAACCTCCTGACCGCGATTCTGTCCTGACGTGTCCCGGGCCGCTGTTTGCCGACACGATTACTGCACAATGTGCTGCACAAGTGGACCGCGCCTCGGGGTGGTCCCGGACTCATCTGAATCGCCGAAAATCTCGTGGTCGGCGTCGGCCCTGCCGGTAGATCAGCCATTGAGTTAAAGGGGCCATGTCGACCGCCACGGATAGCGTCTCCACCCGACTTCATTGTCAACTGTACCATTCATGAGCGATGCCAGCTAACATCGTCATCGACACGTCCGCGATTCTGGCTGTGCTCCTCGACGAACCCGAGAAGCCGGCGGTGGTCGAGGCCACCATGGGGAGCGTCGTGTGCGCGCCAGCGTCGTTGCGCTGGGAGGTCGGCAACGCCGCGACCGCCGGTGTGAAGCGGCGCCGGCTGACGCCTGAACGTGCTCGACAGCTGGTGACGGACTACGAGCAGGTCACGATTCGAGAGCTGGCGATCGACCTTCGCCGTGCCGTAGATCTGGGTCTCGAGTTGGGCATCTACGCGTACGATGCGTACATTCTGGAAGCGGCTCGGTCGTCTGGGTTCCCGTTGCTAGCCCTGGATGCTCCGATCCGGCGGCACGCGAAGAAGCTGGGCTTGTCCCTGGTGGAGCCGGATCTATGAAGCTATATACGTACTCAACGGCACGGCAGCGTCTTGCCGAGGTGCTCGAGCAAGCTTCTCGCGAAGGCGAAGTCCAGATCCGACGTCAGGACGGTCGCGTGTACGCGGTCACACCTGTCGCCAAGTCGGCACAGTCACCCTTTGCCAACGTCACCGGGCGGCCCGTCAAGGGGGTGACGTCCAAGGATCTCCTCCGAACAGTACGTGAGGAAGGATGGGCTCGTGGCACACGCACACTTCGCAGCGCCCGGGCGGGTCGCGCGCCGCGCGGTAAGAGGCGGGGTTGAGCCCCCCGAATGGGCCGGAGCCGTCAATGGCTACCGGGAGCTCGGGAAGGGCGGGTACCCGCCCTCGCATGCAGTCGTTCCGGATGGAACCCTGGGGCTCTGGACCACGTTATCGGGGTTCGAATCCCTGCCTCCCAGCCAGTAACCCACTCACAAACAACAACTTACGAGCAGGGACCGAAGCGTCCACACCGTTCGGAAGCCCACGTTGCTCGGCCAATTCCACGATTCCAAAACGACGCTCTTCTAAGAACTTACGTGCGAACCCGGAACCGCACATGCTCCGCTCGCCACCGACTGAGACACGACTGAGACAAATTGTCCGACGGCGACCACGGTCGACACGAACTCAGAGACGTTCATGGGGCACCCGATGCACAACCTCAGGTCGATGGCTGAGCAAACGCCATATCCACTCGCGGTTGTCGTCCCGACACAGAGTCCGTTGCGGTTTGCTGGCCTGCGTACAGGACCGATACCAGCGATCGGCGCGGGTTCAAATCGCGTCCGACAGAGCTCCGCCTGTAAGCGTTTTGCCTTCAGTGGTTTAGCGGGTGGGATTTGCGGGGGCTCGCAACCAACATTATCTGCAGCTTTGGCGGCCCGCAGCGTGAAGCCCTGCGATCCTCCTTGGGAAGTACATGGATGGGCTTTCACGAAATCGGGTGTGACCATTCATTCGGCGCACTACCCGCGCGCGCACGCGCGAGCTTGAGGTCACGCCGGAAGGTCCGCTGCCATGGGACCCTTTGCATTATCACGCCGCGTTCCCGTTGCGCAGTTCCACCAGCAGTTTGCCGAGGACTCTATCGTCCACCGGCTTGACTAGGTGCGCATCGAAACCCGCACTCTCGGAGCGACGACGATCCGCGTCCTGGCCCCAGCCGGTCAAGGCCACTAGTACCGGTTTCTTGTCGCATTGCAGCTCACGAATCCTCCGAGCGGCTTCATACCCGTTCAGGACTGGCAAGCCGATATCCATGAAGATCACGTCGGGTTGAAGATTCGCCGCCGCGTCGACCGCCGCGAGACCGTCGTTGGCAGTACATGTTTCGTGTCCGCTGAACGTGAGCAGCGTGGCGAGCATGTCAGCGGAGTCGCGATTGTCATCGACGATCAGAATCCGGAGCGGCGGGATTGCTGCCGGCTCGGTCGTCGTGGCCTGGGCGGTCGGGCTGTCGGTTTCCGCCGCGATCGGCAGTCGGACGATGAACTCACTTCCCAGACCGACGCCGGGGCTGCTCACGTCCACGATGCCGCCGTGCATTTCCGTGAGCGTCTTCACGAGCGACAGCCCTATCCCGAGCCCGGTGACTGACCGCTCCAATGAGGTGTCAACCTGCGCGAACAAGTTGAAGACGCGCCCCATTTGGTCGGCAGCGATCCCGATGCCAGTGTCGCGCACACGGATCGCGACCTCTGGGCCGACTCCAATCGGCGTCTCTGCCGGGCGCTCGGCTGGGGAGGACTCGACGCGGTCCACCGTGAACCAGATGTGCCCGCCGCGCGGCGTGAACTTGCAGGCGTTGTTCAGGAGGTTGCCAACGATTTGCGCTAGTCGAGCGGGATCGGCGTTCAAGAACACCGGATCCGATGGGACGGTGACGGTCAACTCGTGTTGTAGGTGTTCACAGAGCGGGCGGGCGGCGTCCACAGCATTGAGGACCACCGAGGACACGTCCACGCGCTCCCTGCGAAGCTCGATCTTGCCGCGGCTGATGCGAGCCGCATCCAGCAGATCGTCCACCAAGCGCACCATATGCGCGACTTGTCGCGTCAGCACCTTCAAGGCGTGGTCGACACGATGGTGTACGTCCGCGCTTGCCGCGAGGGATGCCGTGTCGGGCCCGTCAGCGCGCTCCGTATGGATCTCGTCGAGCTGTTGGGCGCGACGCAGGATTTCGATCGAGACGAGGATCGGAGCGAGCGGGTTCCGGAGTTCATGGGCGAGCATGGCCAGGAACTCAGTCTTGTTGCTGTCGGACCGGCGCAGGGCTTCCTCGTTCAACTTGCGTTGGGTGATGTCGTAAAAGCAGTTGATCGCCCCGATCACTTCTCCACGCTGATTCTTGTGCGGCCTGATATTCACGACGACCGTGATCCGTGAGCCATCGGGCCGCTCGATGATCACCTCCGCGTCGCGGACTTCCGACAGCTTGCCGGTCACGACTTCTGCCATTGGGCACTGCGCATGGGGCATGAAGGTGCCATCGGGACGAAACAGCTTGTACGAGCCGCAGAACCGTTCGTCGGTATCTCCCAACGCCGGCTCACGTCCCCACAACTCTGCGGCGCGGCGATTGAAAGTCTGAATCACACCGGCGCTATCAATGGTATAGACCGCCACCGGAACCAAGTCGAACAAGGTGCGATACCGCTCTTCGCTCTCACGTAAATCCAGATTGAGGGTATCGATCGCCTCGCGTGAGTCGGCGTCGTCAGTCTCGACGCCGGTAACGGCACTATTCGTTTTCATGAGGATCTCCGCGAGCAGATGCCACGGCTTGCGACCCCAATCGGGATCGGCGCAATTGCCTATACCTTCGACCCTTTGAAAGAGCGCGACGCAATCGTTTGCTACGACGTTTCGTTCCAGACGTACAGGAAGGTATCGTCGCTGGCCGTGGCGACGCTGCGGCCGCTTTTCCGCGTCGCACGGTTCAACGCAGACCGGACCCTTTCCTTGCTTTCCGTCAATTGGGCCAACGGCACCTTCAGCGCGACACCCTTTTGAACCTGATCGAGATCGGAGAGGATCTTCATCACAATCTGTTTGTGCTTTCCATTCCGACCTTGGGGAACATCTACCTGCGCCATGTGTTTGAAATTCATCGGATGTTTCTTGCTCTGCGGCGCCATGCAGCCTCCCTCTTGGAACAGACTATCGTTAAACTAACGTGACGAATCGTAGCACATCGTAACGAGCTCTGCAAGTATCGCAGCACCACATTAACAAGACGTGTCGAGAGGTGGGGCCGTCAACCGGTACAAGTGCCGCTATGTGAGTCAGTTACGAGCAGGCTAAGCGAAAGATCAACGTCCCAAAGGAGGTGACCCGTAGCACGCCGGAGCTGGTACTGTTCCTCCATGGTCAAGACCGACGGCGCCAAGCAGAAAGCCCAGACGCATTTCGAGCAAGTCCCCTTGGATGTCGTAGAGAAGGTGCTTGGTCGAGAAGCCGTGCGGACGCACGGGGGAACGAAACGCCTTCGTGAAACGGCTGCGAGAACAACTAAGCCCCACAGCCCGACAGGTTCGATCGCTAAAGCGGCCATCAAGTCGAAAGGGCCAATCCGGCCGCGATAGGCCTGTATACGCGACCTGCGAGCGAGTGCCGACGACTCGCGGTTAGCTTAAGGGTTAGTTGTCCGTCGGCCTGCCAACTATGGGCCGTCATCTGCTCACCTGCGACGAGGTCTTCTCCGATTCATGGTGAGCGACGACAACGCTGCCGCAGCATCTTCAGTGGACGACGCAGCACTGGGCTGCAGCAGGTCTCCCCGTCTCGTAGGAAGAGGATCGCGCATTCGGTCGCACGTCCCCTCCGGGCAACTCCTCAAGTCCGCCCGCTGATCGTCCGATGCGTTCTCTCGCACGAAATCGGCTGTGGTGAGGTCTGTCAACACGTCGTGGATGTGAGCGACGACGCGCGCACCTACGAGTCGTGGTACGGGAAATGCTATTGAGATGCGCGTGTTTTCATGACGGCGCGCCATCACCGCCATGCTCGCGCGCGCCGCGCGCACACCGACGCCGAGATGTGGACAGAGCTTCCATCCGCACGCGGTCAGATCGCGCTCTCATTCAACCCGTGTCGCATACATCTGGATGATGTCCGGCGACATATCGCCCTCTTCGTGAAAAGCCGGATCAGTGCATCAACGCTAGTCATGCGACCCGCGAACCCTTCGTTAAACGCAGCGCATCGCGACACGGTCGCGTAAAGGACTCTTCATTGGCGAAATCGACACGTCGGCCGACACGAGCGAAGAACAGTACGCAACGGAACAGCCGCGCCACTGTTAGCGGCCCGGCCGCGCCGGACAGCGCCGGAACGGGGGATGCGCTGGCCGAGAAGATGGCGGGCACCCAGGATGTGGCCTCCGCGTTTCCGTTCAACCCGATCAAGAGTGCCGAATACGATCCGGCTGCCGCGCTGGCCCCTCCTGAAGGTCCGTCCGTCAAGCCAGCCGATCCCATCGTCGGGGCGAGCACCGTCACCGAGTCGAACGGTTCAGATAAAGTCGGGAGTGGTGGTCCGAAGATCGGCCAGAATCCGACGGTCGGTTCACTCGATCGCGTCCGCGTCGACTCAACGGATCGGGGGCTGACGACCAACCAGGGCGTCCCGGTCGCGGATAATCAGAACTCCCTCAAAGCTGGCTTGCGCGGGCCGACCCTGCTCGAAGACTTCGTTCTTCGCGAGAAGATCACCCATTTCGACCATGAACGGATCCCCGAGCGGATCGTTCATGCGCGCGGATCTGCCGCGCATGGGTACTTCGAATGTTCGAAATCCCTGAACGAGTACACCCGTGCCTCGCTGTTCGCCGAGGTCGGCAAGCAGACGCCGGTCTTTGTGCGTTTCTCGACGGTGCTGGGCGAACGCGGCTCGACCGACACGGCGAGAGATGTACGGGGTTTCGCCGTGAAGTTCTACACGGACGAAGGCAACTGGGATCTCGTCGGGAACAACATCCCGGTGTTCTTCATCCAGGACGCGATGAAATTTCCGGATCTGGTGCATGCCGCCAAGCCCGAGCCGCACTTTGCGATGCCGCAGGCCGCGTCCGCGCATGACACGTTTTGGGACTTTGCCTCACTGATGCCGGAGATCACCCACATGTTGATGTGGGCGATGTCCGACCGTGCGATTCCACGCAGCTACCGGACCATGCAAGGGTTCGGCGTGCACACCTACCGCCTGGTCAACGCCAACGGGGAATCGCATTTCGTCAAGTTTCACTGGACACCGAGCGCCGGCACGCATTCATTGGTGTGGGACGAGGCCGTGAAGATTTCGGGGGCCGATCCCGACTTCCACCGCCGCGATCTCTGGGAAGCCATCGAGGCAGGCGCGTACCCTGAGTACGAACTGGGGCTACAGATTTTCACGGAGGAACAAGCTGAAGAGTTCACCTTCGATGTTCTCGACGCGACCAAGATCGTGCCCGAGGAGCTCGTACCCGTCGTTCCCGTCGGGACACTGGTGCTGAATCGCAATCCCGACAACTTCTTCGCCGAGACGGAACAAGTCGCCTTCTGCGTCGCGCACGTGGTGCCAGGCATCGATTTTTCGAACGATCCGCTGCTCGCCGGGCGGATTCATTCGTACGTGGATACGCAGATTTCACGGCTTGGCGGGCCGAACTTTCACGAGATCCCCATCAACGCTCCGATCGCGCAGGTCCACAACAACCAGCGCGACGGGATGCACCGGCAGGCGATCCATCGCGGCCGCGTCTCGTACGAGCCGAACTCGCTCGGGGGTGGCTGCCCCTTCCAGGCGGGTGCGGCAGGATTCGTCTCTTTCCCGGAACGTCGTGACGAAGGCGACCATAAGGTCCGTGGGAAGGCGGAGCGATTCGCCGACCACTACACGCAAGCGACGCTGTTCTGGAACAGCCAAACCGCTATCGAGAAACAGCACATCATCAATGCGTTCCGTTTCGAGCTGTCCCGCGTCCAAACGCCGGCCGTTCGTGAACGGATGGTGTCTGGCCTCATGAACGTGGATCCTGCGCTCGCGACCGCCGTCGCGACGGGGCTTGGCATCCGCGAGCTGCCTCCGCCGATGCCCAAGGTGCTGACGCGCGACGTCACTCCCGAAGTGTCGGCATCGGGGGCGCTGTCGTTGTTCGCGCGACCGGGCGACGGAAGCATCCGTACGCGGCGGGTCGCGATCCTGGTCGCGGATGGGTGTGACGGTGCGCCGCTCGTCGCGCTCGCCAACCGACTGACTGCGGAAGGCGCCGTCCCACGCTTCGTATCGACGACGCTTGGATCGATTGCGCCGATCTCTGGCGAGGCGATCGACGTCGACGTCAGTCTCGAAGCGGCACCTTCCGTGCTGTACGACGCGATCGTGCTCCCTGACGGGGCCGACGCGGTGCGGCAGCTCCGTGCCGACGGGCGCACGCTCGAGTTCATCAAGGATCAATACCGCCACTGCAAGCCGATGCTCGCGTGGGGCGACAGCGCACAGCTGCTCGACGCGTGCGGCATTCCGACCGGCGAGTCAGATTCGGGCCTCATCGTCGTGGCAGTCGATTCACCCGACGCCGCTGATCAGTTCGTGGCGGCGATCGCCAAACACCGCCACTTCGCTCGGGAGACCGATCCACCGCGCGTGTAATCGCACGCGCATTCGATTCATCACGTCACCACTGAAGGGATTCGACCAATGGCTGAAACAGGAACGCTCCACGACGCATTCATCGACGAACTACGCGATACCTACGACGCTGAGCGGCAGCTCACCAAGGCGCTGCCGAAACTCGCGAAAGCCGCCACATCTCCGGAGCTGCGTGAGGCCTTCGAGACGCATCTCGAAGAAACGCAGGGACAGATCGAGCGCCTCGAACAGGTGTTCGAGAGTCTCGAGGAGAAAGTGCGCGGGAAGCACTGCGACGGCATCGCCGGCATCATCGAAGAGGGCAAGTCGATTATGGAAGAGGACTTCGATGAGACGACGATGGACGCCTGCCTGATTGCCGCCGGGCAGCGCGCGGAGCACTACGAAATGGCGGCCTACGGGACGTTAGTCGCGTGGGCGAAGGCCATGGGCCACACGGAGGCGGCGGACTTGCTCCAGGAGACCCTTGACGAGGAGAAAGCGGCCGACGAGAAGCTCTCAGGGCTCGCCGAGGGCGGGATCAACCAAGGCGCGGCGGACGCTGCCCATCCTGAGGAGGATGAAAAGGAACCCGCAGCCGTTGGCGCCGGCGCGAAGAAGACTGCCGCGCCGAAAGCCAAGTCCGGCTCTCGCCGGTAGCACGCGACCAGCATTGAGCGCGCCGTGGTGTTGATCCAACTGCTTCTGCCGACGACGCTCCCAAGCGGAGCGCCGTCGCAGGACGCCACGGCCGCCCTTGCTGACACTCGTCGCGAGCTCGCCAAGATGTTCAACGGGTTGACGGCCTACGTGCGTTCGCCGCGAAAGGGATTTGGACCGCCCCAGACGGTCACACCGAGCGGACGATGTCGTGATGGTGGAGGTGGTGACCGATCGTTTTGATCGACCCTGGTCGCGGCAGACCGACCGGGAGATTCACGCGGCCGCCGGTTCAACACCATATCGAACCGCATCGAGCACGCGGAGAACGAGTAGACTAGGCACGGAATCAGTCCCACAAACCGGCGTTTAGAGGTCAGCACAAAGCAGGAGACGACAATGCATCAAGGAATGCGCCAGGCTCTGTCCGCGGCGGTCGTGATTACCTTGGCGGTCGCTCTCGGAGGCTCGGCGCTCGCCCAGTCGGCCGGTACCTGGAAGCTCAACCCCGCGAAATCGACGTACCCCCAAGGACAGGCTCTCAAGAGTGGCACCCTCGTATATGAGGCGGCGGGTGCAGGCATCAAGGTGACCGTGGACCAAGTGCCGGCGACCGGCCCCGCGGTCCATTACACCTTCACGGCGAACTATGACGGGAAAGATGTCCCTCTCGTCGGCAGCCCATTCGGCGACACGGCCGCTCGCACTCGGGTGAATCCCACTACGACGAAGACGGTCAACAAGAAGGGTGGACAGATTCTGTCCACCTTGACGATTGTCACCTCCGCCGATGGAAAGACGCTCACCGTCACCGCCGCCGGCAAGAATGCGGCGGGGCAGAACATCGATAGCGTCTCGGTCTATGAAAAGCAGTAGCAGCGCGGGCGGCCCGAAGCACCTCGGTACCGACGTCGCTCGCTCCGACGACAGAGCGCTGCCGGTCGGAGTGTCGCCGTCGCCGGCCGCGGCCGTTGACGACGCTGCGACTGGCGAGGCGCCCAAACAGCCTACCGAGCCGCGCTGACGGAGCGCCCCTTTCTTCCGCACCGCGATTCGGTGGTCCCCTTCGGCAGGCGACGTCTTCGCACAGCACGACCGTCCCTGCCGATCGGACGGCCCTGGCGGGGGTGGACTTCAGTCTTTCTGAATCGTCGTCCTATCGTTTATGGGGACCTAACAGCCGCCACCGGAATTAGATGCAATGCCCTAGTTCTCGGTAGGCCGTTCGATCCTGTCAATGATCAGTACGGGTCTGGTCGCAAGCTGAGAATCGAGCTTGAGACCGAGCTGTTCCTGTAACGCCGCAAGAAGTCTTGGGGCGTTCGACTCGAGGTGGGAAGTAAACGGTCGATATTGGGGCGGGTCAGATTGCACCAACAGATTCGGGACGGCGTCCGGTGTCCATTGCAAGGTGAAGTCGAACCGATCAGTGAGGCCTGTGCGGTCAACTACCTGGCGATCGAACAAACGCGAAGTACCCACCTGTCCCGGAAGATGCTTCTCGAGGTGTGCCATCGTGATGCCGCGGCCCGTTAGTCGACCATGGGCACCAGACATGCCGCACGTCGGCCGCGCGGAGCCACAATCCAGTTGCGACCGTGTTATCTGCGGGCCAAGCCTGCCATCAGGCCTCGCGACGACGAGCGCATCAATCGGCACTTCTTTCGACCCTCGATGCGCGACCAGTTGAAATCGCTCGGCCAAGAGCGCCTGTAACAGTTTGGATCCTTGTTGCGGCGTGAAGTCGGATGGCGCGTTTGCAGTGATGTCGAAGCGATCTTCGGCCCACCACGGTGCTTTCTCGATCTCGGTGACCCCGAAAGCGAAGGCCAGCAGTTGACGCAAGCTGACGTTGGTGGCGATCATCCGCCCATCGACCTGCCTGATAAGCGCTGAAGGGTAGCGCTTGAAAGACGCCGTTTCGGACGCTACTAACGGAGCCGCGGCGTCTCTTGCCTGCGACAAGGCGCGCGCGACCGTGATCGGGGCGACGCTGATAATCGCAATAGCCGCTGCCACGATCAAACCGGTTCCCCAACGGCGTCCGACACGACCGCGCGACTGGTCGTTGTCTAGCACTGCCGCCACACGCGCAGCGAGATCGCCGCGACCCGCCATTCCGAGAAGAGGCTGCCGCGCACCACGCGGTTCTTGCCGCGCGATGGAAACGAGCAAGGCGGCATAATCGGTTGCATCGTCCGCGCGCAATACAGCGTCGTCACAGGCCCGCTCTGCTTCCAGTCGCAATCGTCGCCACGCGGCCCAGACCAACGGATGGAACCAGTACCGCAGCGCAGACCATCCTCGACAAGCACTGCGTCAAAAAGTCCCAGCGTGCCACGTGTTCGAGTTCGTGCTTGACTGCACATCTGAGCGCCGTTTCATCCCATTGTTGAGCGCTCGCCGGCAAGATGATCGCAGGTTTCAGCACGCCACAGGTTACCGGGCCGGTCAGGCCTGCATGTACCAACGCGTCAATCGAACGGTACACGCCTAAACTGGGCGCGAGCGCCTCCACCAGCGCCTGTCCATCGATCCACGGCAGTGCACTGTGGCGCAGACGCCGCACCTGCCAGAGACCGGCGATGACTGGGATTAGGAAGAGCAGAACGCCTAGAAACCAGCCTGCGGCAACTATCTGAGGGATCGTCAGTGACCGTATCGATGCCACATGGCGAGAGACGAAGGGAAGGCTCGATTGGGAAGCCTGTGCGTTTGGTCTCGTCAGGACGGTCGAATTGAAGTCTGGTGTTTCGGATCCTGGCGCCATCGCAGTAACGGGTACCGCGACCGTCACGGTCGGTAACACTGGGCCTGCGATGGGAATGGCGATCAGGGCCGTGAACGCGAGCACAAACAGCAAGTGTCGAATCGACGCCCGCGTGCGCCGGCATATGCGCGAGAGAAAGAACGCCGCTCCACACACAAGGGTCGCTTTCACGATCGCCAGCACAGCGAAGGACGTCATGGGCTCTTCTCCTTCCGCGCGCGTTGAATTTCGTCCGCGAGCTCCCCGAGCTCCTCCTTGGTCCATGAACCGTGGCGAACGAGCGACATCACCATCTGCGCGAGAGACCCACCGAAGAAGGTCTGCACATACCGCTGCAGCGCTGTTCTCTTCGCCTTGTCTGGAGATTCCGTTGCCGAATACACGTAGCGGACGCCATCTTCGGAGTGACGCAGATGACCCTTCTTCTCGAGCCGGGCGAGCATCACGCGAACCGACGAGCCGGTTGGTGGATCTATCAGTCGCGCTCAGATCTCTTCCGCAGTGGCACGATTGCCCAGCGCGAACAGGGCGTTCATGATTTCACGCTCGCGTCGCGGCAGCGTGTCGCGCGTAGCCTTGGTCATCAGCGGTTCTCCAGGTGCGACAAACAGTCGCATGTTAATGCGACGCACGTCGCATGTCAACTGTGAAGAAGGGCCAGTTGAACCGGTGGGCACGGAATCCCATCCCAAAAACAGCACGTCGAAAGTCCGCGTGATCTCCGCCGGCGTCGACGCCACCACGAGGCGCGCACCAGCCTGGGTAAAAAGTCCGGCGCGCCGGACTTTGGTATCGCCAGGATAATGCTCGAATCCGTACCAATCGAGCGGGGCGACGAACTGCTGATTCGTGCCAGTAAGGCACGCGCTAACAGGCACGAGACAAGTTGGTTGTCCCGCGTCGTCGCGCTGTTGCCGGCCTCGCCGATTCAGATGGAAATCGTGGCGAAGGCTACGCTGGAATCGCGGAGGGCTGTCCCACGTCCGGCGTGGCACCTGCTCGGAGCCGCCGCGTGGTCGTCGACTTCGACCGCCGGCGGCTCATCAGGTGGAACTCCAACTGCAGTGCTGAATGATCGCTGAGGCCCCGCTCGCAGACCTCGTGGAGGTACTCGCAACTGAGGGGGCGCAGATCCAGTGAGCAGAACACATGGTCGAGTGAAGGGGTTTGTCCCACCGCCGTCCATGATTGGTCGCACTTGGCGACTGATCGTTACTACTCTCGGCTGGGGGTCGGGAGTACGTAACGTACACCGCTATCACTTCGTCGGCACGAGGCGCTTCAGCTCTTCCATGCCAGTTCTGGACGATGTTGATCTGTGCGGAAGCGGCGTCGTTTGCCTGATCCTCTTCGATCATCAGGAACCGTTGACCATCAGCAGTCACGTCGTAGTGGCGAATCACGTTACCTGCGCCCGTGAAGTAGCGTCCCTCGAGCAGCCGAGCCGGCGCGCTGCTGGACCAACGGGCACCGCGGGCCTCCACGGAGACCCCCATCATGGCGCCGTCCGGTGCCACATAGAAGAGCTCCTGCCCACGCGGCGCCCAGAGCGGCTGCACGCCGCCGCCGCTCGAGATCTTCCACAGGCCATCGCCCATGGGAAACGGCCGGACGTAGATCTCGTCCGGCCGGCGCTGTTCGACTCGTACGCGAGCCATCGGCCATCGGGCGAGACGACGCCGCCGCGCTCGTCGAAGCGCGTCTCGATGAGCGACTCCGCCCGCAGCGTCGGCGTGAGGGTTAACAGCCGCAGGTCGCGCGCCTTGGGCGCCGTTTCGGCGATGATGACGCGCGTTCCGTCGGGCGTGATGCTGGTCGCAAACTGCGGATTAGGGCTGTCGGTCAGTCGCGTGGCGGACCCGGTGCCATCGGCCGGCTGGACGTAGAGATTCGGTACACCCGCGCCTCCGCCTCCCGAGCTGAAGAGGAGCCGCTGGCTGTCCGGCGTCCACAGGGGAGCCTGATCGAGCCCGGGATCGAACGTCAACTGGGTCAACATCTTGCGCGCCAGATCCCAAACCTGGAGATCCTGCTCCTGGTCGGAGGACTTTCACTGCGCCGTCCGGCCTGACCTTGATGTTCGCCGGCTTCAAATCGCGATGAATGATCCCCTGCGCATGCGCTGCTTCGAGCGCCTCGGCGATCTGTTTCGCGATAGGCAGCGCCTCGTCAATCGCGATCGGCCCGCGCGCAATACGCTGCGACACGTCCTCGCCCTCGACGAGTTCCATCACCAGCGCGCGCACACCGTTGGCTTCTTCGAGCCCGTAGATCTGCGCGATGTTGGGATGATTCAGTGAGGCGAGGTCTTCGCTTCGCGCTGAAACCGTGCGAGGCGGTCGGAGTCGCTGCGAAAGACGATGGAAGGATCTTTGATGCGACGTCGCGATTCAGCTTCGTATCGCGCGCCCGATATACCTCGCCCATACCCCCGGCCCCAAGGGAGGAAAGGATTTCGTACGGGCCAAGGCGTGCGCCGGGGTTGAGGGCCAAACGGCTGCCATGGAGTATACGGGCAGGGCGGCGCGCGACTGCATTACTTCTGAGTGACGCCATCTACTCACCGAGAACGATCTGTTGAGGATCTGGGACGAGTCCCACGCCGATCCACCGAGCGGCGGTCGACTTTGACACGCCCCAGACCGCGGCAGCCGCACGCAGAGAGCCTTCGCGTCTGGCGCGCGCCAGACCCGCCGGCACGCTCCTCGCCTACGCACCAAAGGACTCACGTTCCGTCGTAGCCCCGTCCGTCTACCCGCCGCCGACTACCGCGCCGGTCCGCCGCACGAGATAGACAGGAATGCCCGACAGGACCAACAGCAATCCCATACCGGACGTCGTGGGCGCCAGATACGCCAAGTCCACAATCAACAGCAAGGCCATCGAGATGTAGATCAGCGCCGGCAGCGGATAGCCGATCGCGCGGTACGGTCGTTCGGCCGCAGGCCGCGCGCGGCGAAGGACGATCACCGCACCGACCATCAGGGCATAGATGATGAGTTCGGCCGAGATGATGTACTCAAGCAACTGGGTATACACATTGCCGTATACGACGGATCCCGCGGAATCGGTCCTTACTGTGCGCGGGTAGGGTAAGTAGAGACGCCCAGAGGCCTTGGGTCACCAGCGCGACGGCCGGAACATGACGCGCGTTGAGCGTGCCGGCACGGTCGAAGAGGAGTCCGTCGCGTGCCATCGCATAGTAGACACGCGCACCCGCGAGAATCAGGCCGTTGTTCGCGCTGAACGTCGAGATCATGATGGCGGCGGCCATCAAAGATGCGCCCGCCGTCCCCAGGATCGCCTCCATCATCGCCGTTCCCACACGATTCTGCGGGGCGTGCTGGATAGCATCGAGTGGCAGCGTCGCGGCGTAGGCCAGGTTCGCGAGCATATACAGCGTGACGACCATCGCCGTGCCGCCAATCAGGGCGCGAGGCAGATTGCGGCCCGGGTCGCGGACCTCGCCGCCGGTGAAGGTCACATTGGCCCATCCGGTCTGCGCGAACAACGGACCCACCATAGACAGACCCAAGAGCAACACGAACGCGAGATCTCCGGTCGCCTCCAGACCGGGCCTGGCCTGCTCGGGGGTCCAGCCGTTGGCCGTCGGATCCCACCATGACGCCGACAATAACGCGCCGCCGTGATTCCAGCCGATCGTGAGCCCCAGCACGATCATTCCGATGAAAGCGGCCGTTTTCACCAACGTCAGCGAGTTCTGGATGCGTGCGCCCACCTTGAGACCGCGTGTATTGACAGCCGTGAGCATCAGAATGACCGCAATCGCGATGAGTTGCTGCGTGGACAGGCTGACCGCATAGCGGCCGAGCCTAATCGGTTCGACGATGTAATGGTCGACAGCAATCCAGGGCATCCACACGCCGGAAAAGGTCGCGAACGCGACGGCCACTGCGGCAATCTTGCCGGTCTGGATGATTAGAAAGAGCGCCCACCCGAAGAGAAAGGCGACAGCCGGCCCGTATGCCTCCCGCAAGTAGACGTATTGCCCGCCTGCGCGCGGCAACATCGCCGCAAGCTCGGCGCCGCACTGAGACCCCGTGATCGTCATCAGACCGGCGAGCCCCCACACAGCCAGCAGCCAGCCGGTGGCTCCGACCAATCTCGCGGATTCGGCCGAGACAATGAAGATGCCCGACCCGATGAGAATCCCGATCACGATCATCGTCGAGTCGAGCTGGCCCAGCGTACGAACAAGGTCGGACGTCGTGGAGCTATCCAGAACGCGGTTGCGCTCGTGCAGCGACTTCGTCGCTGTGCTCGTTTCTGCGGCGACGTCGACGGACGCCTGGACGGTCAATGATCGAGTCCAGCGGCCGGACAATCTTCGGATCACTTCGGGAAGGGACCGCGGCGGGTGCCGGGGGTCAGGGGCAACTGCGGCGCGATTATATGGTCGGTGATGTAGAAGAAGGAGGATTACCTCTGATCAAGGCCAAGCGGCGAATCATCAGGGACGCTCCGTTCAACGTCGCTGGATCCCGCCTTGTTCCAGCGGGCCGCCCTCGATCTCGCCACACTCCAAGATCTGCTGCCGCACGTACAGGCCCGCCAGGAACCTCGATCGTTGCCTCGAAAAATCTGCCGCGAAGCGTGTCAAAAAACGACTAATTGTCCCGCGCCTGTTATCGCGTGCCTTCAACCTTCGCCGACCGACTCTAGCCCTGTTCTAGAAGGGACAGACACCCTACTTAGCGGCTGCTAATGTTGGGCGATCGACCAGTGGTATTAACAAGAAGGCGAGGGAACCGTGAAGTTCGTAATTGCTGTGATTGCGCTCTGTTTTGTGACGTCCGTCGTCGATGCGCAGACTGCCGTCGTGTTGGAGGTGAAACAGCGGAACCTCTTTGACCCGAAGGTAGAGGTGCTCACACTAAACAGCCGCGCCATCACGAGTCTGGATCTAAAGACCGTTCGCAGTCTCTGCCTAAGCGAGTGGCCGTCGGCTTTTAGAATGCCGAACCACTGCGAAGTACAACAGGTCGAAGCGCTGCGAAAACTCGCTCGGTGAAGAACGGACGCGAGTCGCGTACCTGCGGTTGAAGGGCCACGCCCTCCATCAACGCCAACTCGCTCGACGAGGTGTTGCAGTCGTGTGCTCCGTCAGCAGCTACGGAATGCCCTCGTCGAGCCATTTTCCGTTCTCGCAGTAACGAACTGTATTGGTCTTCTCGTCCGGCAAATACTTACTCGCCCCTGATCGATGCCGTCGTGATCCGCCGATGGGAAACTTCCTTTTTCTTGACCTGCGCTGGGGAGATCTTTCTGATTACAAAATTCCATTCGAGATCGTTCAGTGCTTCGGTGTCACGAAATGCCGCCGCGAGTGGACGTGGGCGCAGTCGCACATCAGCACAGCGAGGGCGACATCGGACACCTACATGTTGGGTTCAAGGGCACGATGAATGCGCTATACCTGAAGGATCTCAGGGAAAAAACCCATCGCGGAATGCGCGGCCGGGTGGAGGGTGGATATTCTGGTGGCGGCCTCTGTTACGGCTATCGCGTGGTGCGTGTGCCGGAAGGCCACCCCCGTGGACAACGCGAGATTCATCCAGAGGAAGCTCGAATCGTCCAACGCATCTTTGAGTCGTTCATCGCCGGTATCTCACCGAAGGAAATCGCTAAGACGCTCAATGCCAAAAGGATCCCAGGGCCGAGGGGCACGACGTGGAGCCCGTCGACGATACACGGACACGCGAGCCGTGGCACGGGGTTCTCTATAACGAGTTGTACGTCGGGCGCCTGATCTGGAACCGCCAGCAATACATCAAGCATCCCGACACCGGGAAGCGACTCGCGCGCATCAATCCAACGTCCGAGCTGGTCATCAAGGAAGTGCCCGAGCTGCGAATCATCGATGACTCACTCTGGCAAGCTGTCAAAGCACGGCAAGCCGCTACTCGCCGCACCATGCAGATGGGGATCGTGCGCGCACGGCGGCCGAAGTATCTTTTTTCGGGCCTGACTCGGTGCGCGATCTGCGGTGGTGGATTCATCCTGTCCTCCCGCGATCACCTTGTCTGCTTCAATGCCCGCTCGCGGGGCACCTGCACCAACCGCCGGCGCATCAAACGGCGGGAGGTGGAAGCGCGCGTACTTAGGGCGATGCGTGAGCGGTTCTTCGAGCGGGGCGCGTTCGCCGAGTTCTGTGCAGGATTTACCGAAGAGATAAACCGGCTCCGTCGCGAGCAGCGCGCCGGGCTCAGCGCAACGAATCGCGAACTGGAGCGCGTGAACCGCGAGATTCAGAAAGTGATCGAAGCGATAAAGGCGGGCTTCGCGCTGCCCGAGCTGAAGACGGAAATGGATGCGCTTCAGGTCCGCAAGGCAGCGCTCGTGGCGCAGTTGGCTGTTGTGGACGATCCGGCGCCACCGGCGCTGCACCCGCAGATGGCCGAGGTCTTCCGCCAGAAGACGATGCAGCTCGCTGCGGCGCTGGAGCACGAGGGCGAGCACGATGCTGCCCGGCAGGCGCTGCGCGGCTTCCTGGACAAGATCGTGATTCCACCTGGTAACGGGCTGCTGCAGGTTGTCGGGAATCTCGGGGAGATGCTGAAAGCCGCTGGCGGTCGGAACGGCTCGCGGCTGTCGCTTATGGTGGTTGCGGGGGGGGGATTTGAACCCCCGACCTTTGGGTTATGAGCCCAACGAGCTACCGGACTGCTCCACCCCGCGTCATGTGTGCTGATCGACGTTAGGAGATCGATCTAACCTTACAACTTTATCACAAAAGCGGAGACGATCCGGTCACAAACCGGATCGACAGGCAGGGCTGAAGCCCTGCGCTACGTTGCAGATTTGTCCACCGTTGCAGATTTTGTCTACCGTTGCGGGTTTGTCACGACACGCGGGTCCACAGGAACCGCCCTGCCATCTCGCACCAACGCACCTGATACACTCGCTCGCGAATGAAAGAAGCGAGTGCGCCGGAGCAGACGCCGAGGATTCGGCCGTTCGCGGTCATCGCGACTGTGGCGGGAGTGCTGCTGTTCATCTATACCCTGCAAACCGCCGGCCCGCGCGAGATTGCCCGTCAACTGCGTCAGGTCGGCCTCGGCTTCCTCGTCGTCCTTCTCCTGTCGGCCATCCGCATGGCCGTTCGTGCCAAGGCATGGTCGCTGTGCCTCGAAGAGCGGGAAAGCTTCACCTTCACGCAGGCGTTCAAGGCGTTCGTCACGGGCGATGCCGTCGGCAACATCACGCCCCTCGGCCCGCTGGGGAGCGAGAGCACGAAGGCACTGCTCAGCCGTCGCAACATTTCGACGCCGGCCGCGTTCTCGTCGGTCGTCCTCGAGAACATCTTCTACAGCATCAGCGTGGCAATCGTGGTCATGATCGGCACGCTCGCGTTTTTCTTCGGCTATCGTCCGACGAGCACGGCATTGACCATCACGCTATCGCTCGGAGCGATCGCGGTGGTTTCCATGATTGCCGTCTGGTGGCTGCTGAGCAGCCAGCCGCGCCTGCTCAGCCGCTTTCTGACTCACGCCGCTGTCCGCGATGCAGAAGTCCGGGTGTTTCGGTTCGCGTCGGCCCGCAAGGAGCAGGTTGGCAGGATCCTGTTGCTGGAATTCTCGTTTCACGCCGCCGCCGTGCTGGAGATTTACTTCCTGCTGACGGTGCTGGTCGGTGCCAGCCAACACCTGCTCTTGAGCGCGTTGATACTCGGCACGGTTGAGCGGCTCATCACGATCGCGTTCAAGTTCGTCCCGCTTCGGCTGGGCGTCGATCACGTCGGCGCCGGCTCCGCAGCTGGTGTGATCGGCATCGGTGCGGCAACCGGAATCACGATTGCGACCGTCAGGACCGCGCGGAATCTGTTCTGGGCTGCATTGGGATTGATGTTATTGGCAGGAACGCGCGAGCGGCCACCCGCGCGCAGCTGAAGCTGCGCCCTGGCGGGAATCAGTTCCGAACAAGAAAAGGGCCTGCGGAAACCAGCAGGCCCTTCATGACGATGGACGATGGACGATGGACGATCGACGATCTATTGCGGCTTTTCTGCGGCGGCTTTCTTGGCCAGATCCGGTGTAATCGTCCAGTAGTAGACCGTCGCGCCGTCGACGTTGAGCGTCTGCTCCGGCTTCCAGTCACCCATGTCGAAATCGTGAGAGACGATGCGTGTTCCCGGTTTGAGGGTCTTCCACAAGGTCGGGCGCAGCTTCAGATTCAGCGACGGGAGGAGGTAGAGGGTCACCACGCTCGCCTCGCTGAGATCGGTCGTGAACAGATCCTGGTTCAGGATTCTGACGCGATCGCCGACGCTGTTCTTCGTCACATTCTCGTTCGCCTCGGCGATGCGCTTCGGGTCGATGTCGATGCCGACGCCGCGTGCGCCCAGCTTTGCGGCGCTGACGACGATGCGGCCGTCGCCGCAGCCGAGGTCATACACGACATCGCCAGCTTTGACGTTGGCCACCTTCAACATCGCGTCGACGACGGTCTGGCGCGTCGGTACGTAAATGACGTCGGGCGTGCGAAGCTGAGCAGGCGCAGGCGCGGCCTGGCCGGCGGAAACCGGTGCGGCAGAGGAACCTCCGAGGCCGAGCACGAGGACGATCACAAGAGCCTTCGCGAATCTCACGCGCATGAATACCTTCCTTTACTTGGTAATCCCATCGATCACGAGGTCCGGCGCTACGGGGGTGAGGTCATTGTAGCAGCCTCTGATGTAAGACGCTGTGGAGCGCCCGAAGGCCGGACTCCACGTCGGCCAGATGGATCCGGAGCAGACGGCGGCCGCGGTCGGCGAGCACTTCGAAATCACCCCGGGCCTGCGCCAGCTTGATGGTTCCGAACGTGTACTTCTGTCCAGGAACTGGCAGGTCTTCTCGATCATCACACGTGATGAGGAGGAACACGCCGGAGTTCGGACCGCCCTTGTGCGCCTGCCCGGTGGAATGCAGATATCGAGGTCCAAAACCTACCGTGGTCGCGACCTTCTTCCGATCGCGGACCAGGCCCCGGATAGCTTCCAGAGCGTTGCGGTGCGCGTGGTTCATTTCGATGAATGCCAGCAGCGCAAAGTAGTCGCCCTCCTGGAGCTGATTCAACAGATCGCCAGCCTCCGGCAGGTCCGCGATGGTTTCGTCGGGCGGAAGCGCTCCGGTCTTCTCGTACTCGCCGGCCAGGCGCCGCGTCACGACTTTGGTGGCTTCCACGTCGGGCTGGTCGAACGGGTTCACGGCCAGCACGGCGCCGGCCACCGCGGTGGCGAACTCCCAGCGGAAGAACTCGGCGCCGAGTGCGTATCGATCGGGCCAGTCGATTCGGACAACAGGATGTCCGGCGCGTTGCAAGCGTTCGACGGTGTCGTCGGCCGAAGCGTCTGGCGCCCCGGTTGAACGCAGATACACGAACACGCGATCGCGTCCATACGCATCGGGAGACGCCGGCGTCTCGCCATCGATCGGGATGATGCCCCTCCCCTGCTTCCCGAGCGATTCGGCGACCAGCTGCTCGAGCCAGCCGCCAAAGCTGGCCAGTCGTGGTGGCGCGATCAGCGTAGGTTTGTCTCTCCCTTGCAGCGCAAGCTCTCCAAGCACGACGCCGAGCTCGAGCCCTGGATTCTCGACGTTGTCGGAGGCGCACCTGCGCGCCATCGCGGCCGCGCGATCCAGCAACGCCGACAGGTCGGCGCCAATCAGCGCCGCTGGCACGAGGCCGAAGTTCGAGAGCGCTGAGTAACGGCCGCCCACACTCGGAACGCCATCGAAAATCTGGCGGAAGCGTTCCTGCTCCGCCACCTGATGCAGCTGCGATCCGGGATCGGTCGTCAGCACGAAGCAGCGGCCGGCCTGGTCGGCGCCCACCGTTTCGGCCACGCGATGGAAGAAATACTGCTTGAGGATGTTGACCTCGAGCGTGCTTCCGGACTTTGACGCCACGAGAAAGAGCGCCCGATCGAAGTCGATGGCGCGTTCGATCGCGAGAATCCGTGCCGGATCGGTGGAATCGAGGACGTGAAGATTCGGAAATCCGTCCTGGCAGCCAATCACCGACTGAATCACTTCGGGCGCAAGGCTCGACCCTCCCATCCCCAGAAGGACGACATCCCGAACACCCTCGGCCTTCACCTCTCCCGCAAAGCTCGCCAGTCGCGCGAGCGCCTGCCGATCCTGCATTGGCAGCATCAGCCAGCCCAGCCACCGATCTTCGTCGTTGCCGGACCAGACTGACGGGTCGCGATCCCAGATTCGGCGCACGACGTCCCAGCGCCGCATGTCGGCCGTGCGACTGCGGATTTTCTCCGCGAGGTCGGCAGGGACATTCCAGGTGAGATCGGCGGCAGACATCAGGCGCGTGCTTGAACCGGCTGCCGTTGCCAGCGCGATCGCTTCAACGAGAAGATCACCCTCGCGCCGAGGAGCAAAGCGACGATCAGCGCGTAGACGGCCGGGTGAAACGTGTCGGCTTTCACCTTCCACCAGTAGTGCGTCGCGCCTGCGATGCCGGTCAGGTAAACGAGGCGGTGAATGCGCTGCCAATTGCGTCCGCCGAGACGGCGAATCCATCCTGTGGTCGATGTGAGCGCCAGAGGGATCATCGAGACGAAGGCGATGAACCCAACCGTGATGTACGGCCGCTTCGCGATGTCTTCCCCTATCGAGACGAGGAGATTCCGGAGCGTGCTCCACGCGAGGAAGCCGTCAGGAAAATCGAGGCTGGCGAAGCGATCGCCGACGAGGTAGGTAAGGAAATGCAGCGAGCCGTAAAAAAACGCAAAGAGTCCCGTCATGCGCCTGAAGCGCGTGAGCGCATGCCAGCCAGCCACCCGCCGCACGGGCGTCAATGCCAGCGTGATGGTGACAAACCGCAGCGTCCAGATGCCCGTTTCGTTGGTGACCTCAACCAGCGGATCGGCGGTGAGATTGCCGTTCAACCCGCGCCAGATCAGATGCGCGAACGGCACAAGCGCGGCCGCAAACACGATGACCTTGGCCAGCCTGATCGGTCGCGGGGACCCTCCGCCCCGCCCCGCTCGCGGCTCGTGCGTGCGGTCGGACGGCATCTTCAGTAGTTTCGCTTGAGATCCATTCCGGCGTACAGCGACGCAACCTGGTCTCCGTACCCGTTGAACATCAGCGTGGGGCGCATGAAGAACTCCCCGATGCGACGCTCGCGCGCCTGCGACCAGCGCGGATGATCGCGCTCGGGGTTCACGTTCGAATAGAACCCGTACTCCTGCGGCGCACTCAATTGCCACGTGTTCAAGGGCTGGGAGTCGGTCAACCGAATCCGCACGATCGACTTGATGCTCTTGAATCCGTATTTCCAGGGCACCACCAGCCGCAGCGGGGCACCATTCTGATTCGGCAGGTACTCGCCGTAGACGCCGACAGCCAGGATCGTGAGCGGATGCATCGCTTCGTCGAGCCG
Organism: Vicinamibacterales bacterium; assembly: GCA_963775345.1. Classification (GTDB taxonomy): domain Bacteria; phylum Acidobacteriota; class Vicinamibacteria; order Vicinamibacterales; family JAMQPK01; genus JAMQPK01. The sequence goes on along the minus strand of CAVZIS010000008.1, from coordinate 309,509 downwards.
CAGCCCTTCAACGTAGGGCCACTGGAGCACATCGCGCCGCTGCCCGGGCATCTGTTGCGGATTGTAGAGTGTGGTGAACTCGACGAACTTTGCGGTCGACGCCGGTTCGATGCGCTTCAGCAGGCTCGCGAGCGGAAAGCCGACCCATGGAATCACCATGGACCAGCGCTCGACGCATCGCAGGCGGTACACGCGATCCTCGAGCGCGTGAGGTTTGATCAGATCTTCGAGTTGATAATCCGCAGGCTTGCCGACCTTCCCTTCGACCTTGACCGTCCACGGCCTGGGCTTGAGCGTGTGCGCGTTGGCCGCCGGATCCTCTTTCTCGCTGCCAAACTCGTAGAAGTTGTTGTAGGTCGTAACGTCCTGATACGGGGTCGGCGTTTCGCCCTTTCCGTAACCGGAGTCCTTGATCTCGCCTGGAATCTTCACGCGCGGCGACGATTGTGCGAGGGAGCGATCGGCTGCCAGCGTGGCTGTCGCGGCGCCAAGGGCGGTCGCCGCCGCGGCTCGCAGGAACTCGCGCCTCTGCAGATACAGCTTCTTGTCGGTGATTTCTGACGATCGGATATCCGGCGCGTTCTTCAGCAGCATGCCCTTCTCCCGGTTTCATTCATTATAGGCTCAGGGGGCGCGGGCTCATGTTGGTGGTCTATATTCACGGTTTTGCTTCCTCTCCGCAATCCTCCAAGGCTCAGTTCCTTGCCAGGCGGTTCGCCGAGCGCGGAGTGGAATTCGTGTGCCCCGACTTCAACCAACCTGGCTTTTCCACGCTGACCGTGTCGCGAATACTCGGGCAGCTCGAAGACCAAATCGCCTTGATGCCGCCCGGCGAGGTGGTTCTCATCGGATCGAGTCTCGGCGGCTTCGTTGCGGTGGAAGCTGCCGCCCGACAGGCCACCAAGGCACGTCATCCCATTTCCCGCCTCGTTCTGCTCGCACCCGCCGTCGAGCTCGAATGGGAGCGCTGGTCGGAGCTGGGCACCGGCGGAATCGAGGGCTGGCGCAAGGCGGGAAGCATCGAGGTGTTTCACTATGCCGAGAACAAGCTGCAACACCTCAACTTCGAGTTCTACGAAGACGCTCAGCGGTTCCGTCCAGGCTCGAGGCACATCGACCTGCCCGTGCTCATCTTTCAAGGATGCCACGATGAGTCCGTCAGTCCGGCCATCGTAGAGACATTCGCCTGCGCTCAGCCTGATTCGACACTGCATCTGCTCGAGGACGATCACCAGCTGAAGAACAGTCTCGAGTTCATCTGGCTCGAGACATCCCGGTTTCTCTCGCTCGACCGCTAACGACCAGCCAGGCAGGGCTGAAGCCCTGCGCTACCAGCTACCAGCTACCGGCTTTCAAAGAAGCCTCTGACACCCCGGTCTGCACCGGCACGGAATCTGTCCTTCCCCGTCGGTCATGTAGTCGTAGGTCAGCTCTTCGCCTTTATGGATGTTGCGGGCAGCCCGAATCCAGATGGTGTCTCCGACGATGTGGACGTAGCAGTTTCCCCTGCACGAATGGTTGATGAAGCGGGCGAGGTTGCCGCCGACGTTCGCATCGCGCACCCAGCGGCGATTGATCTGGAAGCACCAGATCAATCCCCTCTTCATGTACCGCTCCTCGCGCCTGAGGCTTTCCTGGTGGGAAATCTTCTCCCCTGCATAGTCGATGATGCGCGTGTTCTTGTTGATGCGCCGAGCCGCGAAGACTCCCCATCCATGAAGCTTCGAGCGACGCCGTGTGATCATGCTTTTGTGCCTATGGGGACAGTGTTTCCTCCGCCGGACGTTCTGCGGAACAACGAGGAGCGCATGGAAGGCATCATCCGGGCGTGGGGCAGGATTCTGGCAGGCTATCAACCGAGCCTTTCGATCGAGATTACACGCGAGTGTCCACTCACCTGCCCGGGATGTTACGCGTACGGCACCGATCATCTCGGGGGCGACGTCACGCTGCGACAGCTGCAGGATTACAAAGGCCAGCAGCTCGTCGACGCGATGTTCGCGCTGCTCGAGAAACACAAGCCGCTGCACGTCTCGATCGTCGGCGGCGAGCCACTGGTGCGGTTCCGCGAGCTGAACGAGATTCTCCCGCGGATGGCCGAGAGCGGCATCTACACGCAGGTGGTGACCAGCGCCGTGCGGCCGATTCCGATCGAGTGGGCGGGGCTGCGTCGCCTTCAGCTCGTCGTCTCGATAGACGGCCTGCAGCCCGAGCACGACGAGCGGCGCAAGCCGGCCACCTACGAGCGGATTCTGAAGCACATCGAGGGACACACGATTCGCGTGCACTGCACCGTCACGCGCCAGCAGGCGCGGCGCGACGGCTATCTGGAGGAGTTCACCAGGTTCTGGTCGGCAAATCCCGCCGTCTCACAAATCTGGATGAGCCTGTACACGCCGCAGGTGGGAGAAATATCGGCCGAGCGTCTGACGAAGGCGGACCGGGAAAAGGTCGTGACCGACCTGCTGGCTATCCGGCCAAGATATCCGAAGCTGCGCACACCCAAGGCCCTGCTCGAGTCCTATGTGCTGCCTCCGCATTCGCCCGACCACTGCATTTTCGCGAAGACGACGGCATGTGTGTCGTCGAACTTCGAAAAACCGATCACGCCCTGCCAGTTCGGCGGGAACCCGGACTGCGCCAACTGCGGCTGCATCGCTTCGGCGACGCTCTCGGCCGTCGGCCGCCACAAGCTTCCCGGCGGGATTCGCGTAGGAGCGCTCTTCGACGCATCGTTCAGGATAGGAAATCGCGTGAAAGCGGTGAGGGAAACGCTGGTCAGTCGGTAGACTCGCGACTGTGGACTATCGACTGTCGACTACTAACGTCCCACGCGAAGTCTGATCCCCCCATTCACCAATCTCGGAGTGCCGATGGTCGTGGGGTTGGTGCCGACGTAATACGTCACGTTGAAGAGGTTCTGCACGCCGAAGAAGAGGTCGAAGTACCGGGTGATCACGCGTGAGACGGTGAAGTTCGTCACGCTGTAAGCCGGCAGTCCAATCTCGCGCTTGTCGGGCACGTTGGGCAGGATCGGAGCGATGTTCTGATCATCGTCGTACTGATGGCCGATGATCTGGTTCTCGACCGCCACGTTCACGTAGCGCGGATGGGCATAGACGAGCTGGAACGAGGCGCGATTCTTCGGCACTTCGGCGAGATAGTTGCCCGTCAGGTTGACGCCGGCCGCGTCGGTGGGCGCCTCGTGGACCTTCGCGATATCGAAGAGGTATGCACCCGATACGGCCAGGTAGCCGTTCACGCGGTAGGACACGTCAGTCTGGAACCCGCCGATGTTCGTGCTGCCGAGATTGCGGCGCTGCCGTATCGTCCCGGCGGTATTGGTCGTCACGTTCGCAATGGGATCCTTCACGCGATTGTTGAACACGGTGCCCCGGAAGGTCACACGCTCGGTCGCGGCGACGCTCACTCCCCCTTCAACGGCCGTCAGCCGTTCCGGCCCGAGCTCTTCATTTGCCAGCGTCAAGATGGCGCCGACTCGAAACTGGCGGTACAGCTCGTTGAGCGTCGGCGCGCGAAATCCCTTGCTGACGCTGCCCCACACGCTGACGCGATCGGTGGCACGGAAAAGGAACGCGCCGCGCGGGCTGAACGCGTCGTCTGATTTGTCGGGAAGCTCGCGATTATTGGGCGTCGGCATACCTGTGCTGGCCGACGTCTCGTAGTTATGCGCGTCGTAGTTGCGCCACGAATCGAATCGCACGCTCGCGGTAAGCTGCAGCCTCGGGGTCAGCTCGAGGGTGTCCTGCACGAACAGGCCGCCGATCTTTTGAGTTCCGCCCGAGATGCGGTTCAGAATCGGCGTCAGACCCGTCGGCAGGGCGAATGTCTGCTCGTTGCTGTCGCCATCGATCCAGCGGAAGTCGTATCCGGCCGACACGATGTGGGCGCGGCCGGCCGCCTGAAACACACGATTCCACTGGAGCATCGTGCCAACCGCGTCGGTGGGCACGTTCTGATCGAGCGTCAGGTTCAACTGGCTGCGCGGTGGAGTCGCGGCAGGTACCGCAAAGAAATTGCTGTGGAACTTCTGCCCATCGAAGAAGACCCGGCCTTCGATGTTGCTGCCGTCCGCGAGACGCAAGCCAACGCCGCCGCTGCCGAACTTCCAGCTGGTGTCGTTGACCTCACCGATCTTCCCGTTGCTCCGATCTTCGGTGAAGATGCCGCCGCGGAAAAACAGGCTGACCCGGTCGGAGGCGCTGTAATCGATCTTGCCGCTGGCGGCCTGATATTTCACGTTGGCAGGGATGTCGATGCTGCCACGCTCTTCCTCGGCGACGATCGTGTAGCCGTCGGTGTCGAAGCCCGTGGCGTTGAACGTCACGCCGACCTCTTCCCAGGCGTGGCTCGCAAAGAGGTCCATTTTCGGGGTCTCGCGATTGCCGTACTGTGCCTTGAAGACGGCCGTCCGCGGCTCGGCACGTTGCGTCACGATATTGATGACACCGCCCATCGCATAGTTGCCGTACAGGCTGGACGTGGCGCCGTCCACGATCTCGATGCGCTCGGTGCCCATCAAAGGCACCCGGGTCCAGTACACCCAGCCGCCAAACGGATCGTTGAAGGGGACGTTATCGAGCAGCACGAGAGTACGGCTGACGCCGCTCGGCCCGACTCCACGCAACGACACGCCTTGCGCGGTCGGATGCGACGCGATGCTGCTCGTGCGCCGGAACAAGCTGAAGGTCGGAACCTGCCGCAGCACGTCGTCCGACACGACCGCAGGCGATTGCTGAATCTGCTCGCTGGTGACGACGTTGACGCTCGCCGGCACGTCGACTACACGCCGTTCGGTGAGGGTCGGGGTGACGACCAGCTGCTCGGTCGGGCCTGCCGGCCTCAATCGAACTTCCACGGTTTGAGCCGACTGGCCGGTGAGGTCGACGTCGACTTCCTGTACCTGAAATCCCGTGGCAGAGATGCGGAGCTTGTAGACGCCCGGCGCGAGCCCCTCGAGCGTGAAGCGCTCATTCGAGCTGGTCGCCGTTCGCCTGAGGTTGCCGATCGGGAGGATCGCAGTGACCTGTGCGCCGAGGATTGGAAGACCTTGCGCGTCGAGAACCGTCGCGTCGATGCGGCGCGTGTTGGCTGTCGCTGGAGTCTGCGCAAACGAAGGTGTGCACACCGTGAGCCACACGATCGCGGCGAGAAAGACGGAACTCCTCATTTTTGTGCCTCCAAAGACCCGGCTTCGGAAGAAGAAAATCATGGAGAAGAAGGCTTAGATTAGCACAGCGCTAGTGGAAATCGTGGGAATCGAGGTCAATCGCGAGGCCGCCAAGACCCTGTAAACGTTCGGCTTTCACCGACGTAACGCCATCCTGGTTCTGCAGGATTCCATCGACCAGCAGAAAGGTCTCGTCGAGAACCGTGAATCGCTCGCGATCGAAGAGGTCGGGACGGATAATCACATTGGCGATGCCCGTTTCATCTTCGAGCGTGAGAAAGACGAAGCCTTTTGCGGTTCCCGGGCGCTGACGTGTGATGACCGTACCCGCCACACGGATGCGCCGACCGTTCGGCGTCCGCGGCAGATCGATGGCGCGGAGAGCGCCGCGCATGGCCAGCTCCGATCGGCGCATCTTCATCGGGTGCGGACCGATGGTCAAATGAGTGCCCGCGTAATCCGCCACTAATCGTTCCTCCGCAGTCATAGGCGGGAGCGGGCACTGCTCCAGGGATTTGAGATTCGGGATTGGGGATTGGTTCTGTCTCGCGTGTCCCGCCGGTTCTAATCCCGAATCCCCAGTCCCTAATCCCGATTCCGCGTCCGCGTCCCGGAAAAGTTCACCAGCGGGACGCACGGCTTTTTCCACCTGCCAGAGCGCTTCCCGGCGCTCGTAGCCGAACGAGGCAAACGCACCGATGTCGGCAAGGGTTTGCAGCTCGTCCTGGCGGATGCCGGTGCGGTTGACCAGGTTGTCGACGGATGAAAAACGGTTCGTCGGGTTCGTCGGGTTCGTGGGGTTCGTGCTCCAATCGTGCGAACACGTGTTGCAGAAATATGATCCCGCCCGGACGGTTTCAAGCATCGACGCATCATCGCATCCGCACTTTGGGCAAACGCAACCAGACCCAATCCCTAATCCCGAATCCCTGATCCCGAATCCCGAATCTCTAACCCCGGCTCTTTCTATGGCTTTCCCGACCTCTTCGCGCAACCCATTGACGTAGCGCAGGCCCAGCCGGACACTCCCGTCGGCATCCACGCGACAGAGCCAGTCCGAATGCTGAACGTCGACACCGGTAAAGCGTACGCCCCGTCGCTGGGCGTCCTTCACGAGCGTGGCCGGATGATAAAAACCCATCGGTTGGTTGTTGAGCAGCGCGGTATAGAACGCCGCCGGAAAGTGCGCCTTCAAGTACGCGCTGGCATAGGCGAGCAGCGCAAAGCTGGCGGCGTGCGATTCGGGGAACCCGTAGAGCGCAAATGCCGTGATCGACGAGATAATCTGCTCGGCCACCTCACCGGTAATCCCCTGGCGTGCCATCCCCTCGCGCAGCTTGATTTCGACCTGCTTCATCCGCCGCTCCGACCGTTTGAAGCCGAATGCGCGGCGAAGCTCTTCGGCCTGGCCCCCGCTGAACCCCGCGGTGACCATCGCCATTCTCAGCAGCTGTTCCTGAAACAGCGGCACTCCCAGCGTGCGTGCGAGAATCGGCTCGAGCGACGGATGCGGAAACGTCACGGGTTCCCGCCCCGCGCGCCGGTTCAAGAACGGGTGCACCATCTGACCGACAATCGGTCCCGGCCGGATGATGGCCACCTGCACGACCAGGTCGTAGAACTTTTCCGGATGGAGACGTGGAAGCGTCGCCATCTGAGCGCGCGACTCCACTTGAAAGAGGCCGATGGTATCGGCCTCCTGCAACATCTTGTAGACGGCCGGATCGTCCGGCGGCAGGTGTGCCAGATCCACCAATCCCGAGTCCCTGCCCCCTAATCCCGGCCCGTTCACCAGCTCGATCGCATCCTGCAGCACCGCCATCATGCCGAGGCCGAGGAGATCGACTTTCACCAGCCCCATCTCTGAACAGTCGTCCTTGTCCCACTGCACGACGACGCGGCCGGGCATGCTCGCGTTTTCGAGGGGCACGACGCTGTCGAGCTGTCCCTGGCAGATCACCATGCCCCCCGAATGCTGTCCGAGATGACGCGGCAGGTCCTGCATGCGGCACCAGAGATCGGCGAACAACCGGAACGCCGGATGATTGGGATCGCAGCCGGCATCGACCATCCGACGGCCCAGCGTATCGGCGGGATCGACGAACTCGAACTGATTCATCACTTTCGCCAGGCGATCGATCTGGCCGGGATCGATACCCAGCGTCTTCCCCACCTCGCGCGCGGCGCTGCGTCCTCGATACGTGATGACATTGGCGGTCATCGCGGCGCCGAGCCGTCCGTATTTCTCGTAGACGTGCTGGATCACCTGTTCGCGGCGGTCGCCGCTCGGTAGATCGAGGTCGATGTCGGGCCACTCGCCGCGTTCCTCGGACAGGAACCGCTCGAACAGCAAATCCATTCCGACAGGATCGACGGCGGTAATCCCGAGGCTGTAGCAGACGGCACTGTTGGCGGCCGAGCCGCGCCCCTGCACCAGGATGTCGTGGTGACGACAGAAGTTCACGATGTCCCAGACGATCAGAAAATAGCCGGCGAGCTCGAGGCGCTCGATCAGATCGAGCTCGCGCGCGACCTGCGCGCGCGCGCGATCGTGATACGGACGGTACCGATCGCGCGCACCGAGATCGGTCAGCTTGCGCAGAAATGACGACGCGTTTTCGCCGGGCGGGACCGGATATTCCGGGAAGCGGTAGCCGAGATCCGCCATCGTGTATTGCAGCCGCTCGGCAAGCGTTTCGCTCGCCGCGAGGGTTTCCGGCACATCATGGAACAGGCGCGCCATCTCTTCGGGCGCCTTCAGATAGCGCTCGGCATTCCGCGACAGTTTTCTGCCGGCCTCGGCAAGATTGGTCTTGTGATGGATGCAGGTGAGCGCGTCGAACAACGGCCGCTCGCGCGGATCGACGAACCGGACGCCATTGGTGGCCACGACCGGAACGTGAAACGCGCCGGCGAGATCGATCAACCGGCGGTTGTCGGCATCCTGGTCGCGAAGCAGATGGCGCTGGATCTCGACATACACGTTGGCGCGACCGAACAGGCCCACCAGCGGATCGATCAGCCCGCCGACTCCATATCGCCCCGATCCCGACATCTCGCGCCCGGCCAGCGCCACGAGGCCGCTGGTGTGACCTTCGAGCTCACCAAGCGTCAGCGCGCCTTCGCCTTTCGGCGCGCGCATCTTCATCCGGGTCACCAGGCGACAGAGATTGCGATAGCCTTCGGGAGATTCGACGAGAACCGGCAATCGAAGAGCTGAGGGCAGAGGGCTGAGAGCTGAGCGAGGGATGAGGGATGAGGGATGAGGGGTGAGGGAGGGAACAAGCGTTAATTCGGCACCGATGATGGGGCGGATGCCTGCGGCAAGCGCGGCGCGATGAAAGCGCGGTGCGCCGTAGACGCCGTCGCGATCGAGCAGTGCAAGCGCGGATACCCGAAGCGTGCCGCTTGATCGACGAGGGCCTCAGGAAGGGATGCGGCTTCCAGGAAACTGAACGCTGATGACGTATGAAGCTCGACGTACATGACGCTCGAATTGGAAGATTGGCAGATTGGCGGATTGGTGGAATGTTGTCAGATCGGAGATGGCCGATTGGAAGATTCCTGCAACCTGCAGTCCGTAATGCTGCAATCGTCCTTCATCAATCCCCCAACACTCTTCCAATCGTTCAATCTTCCAATCTTCCAATGCTGATTTAATCCAGCATTCCCTCCACAAACCAGGCGCTTCCAGAGTCGAGCGCCTGGGAGATCCGATACGCACTTCCATCACTCAACACGACGTCCCACTCGTCGCAGTTCCAGCCGCGCTTCCACCAGTCGCCCGACGACCGCCAGGGGCCATCGCACTGCTGAACACGGCCGCCGCTGAACCCGCGGCGATCGGTTGTGACACGCACCGGCCGTCCCTGCTCGACTGCAACACGGGCGACAATTGGTGAGCGGAAGCGGCGCAGCACTGACACAAGCTCTCGGGCCGCCTCCGCCGAAGGCTCATTAGGCGTACGTGACGGCTCGAATTTCGCCATGGTGAAGGCGCCGGGACGATAGGTATCGACCAATGACGGCGCACCGACGCGATCGCTGCCCATGAGCGCGCCGAGGCGCGCCATCAACGTGGCGAGCTTGTCGGTCGGCAGTGCGCGCGCAAACAGCCCGAATTGCAGCACCCGGCCTTCGGTCACCTCTACCGCGACCGTGACGCGATCGATCGCCGCCGGCGGCGGGTTCGATTCGAGATCGAGCAGCGCGAGGGTACGGAGCACGCGCGCATCCCGCATGGGAGCGGGCAGCTCCACCGACCGCTCGTGCAGCTCGCGCGTCACGAGCTTCAAGCTGGTACGAAGCGTCACCGCACCGCGATCCTGACGCTCGAGCCGATCGCATAACGGCTCGAACAACCGCGCCAGCACGAACGACAACGGCTCGAGCGCGTCGATAGGCCACTCGAGGTCCAACGAGGCCTCGAATGCTTCGGCCGGTACGGCCGGCACAAGGGGCCGCATCTCCTCGCCGCGTGCCCATCGCTGCCATCGCAACCCTTCCTGTCCGAGCCGGGCGGAAAGATCGCTGGATGGAAGCGCGGCAAGGTCTCCGAGAGTGCGCAAGCCCCAACGCCTGAGTTGATCGACGGAGTCTGAAGTCCCAAGCCTGAAGCCCAACTCCGAGAACAAACTCAGCGGCAGTGGCGCAAGCATGGCCGCTTCGCTGCCGCGCGGCACGACCGTGAGCCCGGCGCGCGCCCGGGCGAGGAGAATCGCCGCGGTCGACGTCGCCGCAACCGCGATATGAATGCACAGCCCGGTATCGGCCGCAGCACGACGCAGCTCTTCGCCGATCGATCGCGGAGCGCCGATCAGGCTTCCCAATCCGCTGATATCGAGCGTGACTGTGCGTTGGTCGTGCGTCTCGACGCGAGGCGAAAAATCACGTGCCAGCTGGATGAGGGCGGCGGACCGCAGATCGTCGATCGTCCATCGTCCATCGTCCATCGTCGATGGACGCGCGTTAACAGGCGGCGGCAGAGAGAGGCAGGCAAACATTGCGGTCGCTCTCGATTTTTTGCGCTCGGATGACACGCGCGTTCAGACCCGATGCCACAAGGCCAGGGCCTGAAGCCAACTGGATCGTGACGCCGCCTGCGCTGCGGGCGATGTGCTCCGAGCCGATCAGCACGCACGCGGTTTCGCTGCCCTCGATGACGCGATGCAGGCGCAACCAGGTCGAGTAAGGCATCCGTTTGACGGTCTGTGGCGCAATCTCACCAAGGTCGAGCCCCACCAGGCCGAACCCTCCCGCTTGAAGCACCAGATTCAGCGCCTTCACGGCCCTGTCGAGCGCCTTCTGCAAGGTGCCGTATTCGCACGAAAGGCTCACGCGCGCTGAACTGATTGCCTCGCCACGAACCCATAGCATTCGCGTGAAATCGACGCCGCCTGCTGAGGCCGACACCGGATCGAACATGTCGAGCGGATCGATGAGAGCGACCGCTTCTCCACGCGCCGTCGCACCAGAGAGCGCCGACATGAGAATGGCCAGGCGTCCGGACGATCGCGGTCCGATGACTTCGGAAAGATGACCGCGGGGGAAGACGGTTGATCGTCGAATCGTCCATCGTCCATCGTCCATCGTCGGGACATCCTCCAGCGTCGGGATCCAGACGATGGACGATGGACGATGGACGATGGACGATGGTCCGGTCGAGCTGGCGGACGCGAAGCAGCGATTCGAGGTTCTCTCTAGCGGTGACAGCAGGCATGGCGACTCTGAGACTTTCGCTTTATTTTCGCCATCCTAACCGAACGAGATGTGGATTGCAAGAGGGGGAGAAGTTGCCGGGTTCGGTTACGATACGGCCTCCGGATCAATTGTTGGCTCAGGCGCAACCCTCTCCCCCTGTCGAAACCAACGGGACGACCCCCCCTAAAGGCCTCCGGCGGCTTGCGGCCGCCCTGCATCACCGCGATTTCCGGGTGCTCTGGTTCGGCGCCTGCGCCTCGAGCATCGGCACCTGGATGCAGAGCCTGGCCGAAAACTGGCTGGTGCTGTCGCTGGCAGTCACGGCGCCGGCGTTTTTCCTCGGCCTCGACGCGTTTTTGCAGCAGCTGCCGATCATGCTCTTCACCCTGATCGGCGGGGTCGTCGCCGATCGCCACGATCGCCGTCTCACGCTGCTGACATCACAGTGGGTGCAGCTGACGACCGCCGCAATCCTCTCAGTCCTCGTCTACTTCCGCGTCATCGACATCTGGCACATCCTGTTTCTCTCCTTTATTACGGGCACCGCCCAGGCGTTCGGCGGGCCGGCGTATCAATCGCTCATCCCTTCGCTCGTCGGCAAAAATGACCTGACCAACGCGATTGCGCTCAATTCGATTCAGTTCAACGTCGCGCGTATGGTGGGCCCGCTGCTCGCGGGTGCGGCACTGGTGGCCTTCAAGCGCGGCGGCGTCGAAGACATGACGGCGTACGCCGCCTGCTTCGCTCTCAACGCCCTCTCGTTCCTCGTCGTCATCGTGTCGCTGATGTCTCTGCACATCAAACACATCCCGGCAGTGCGCACCCACAACATGATGGGCGAGCTGCGCCAGGACTCTGGTACGTCCGAGAAGAACGCAGCATCATGGCGCTCATGGTGCTCGGTGCGGCGACAACTTTTTTCGGCATTCCGATGCTGACGCTGCTGCCGGTGTTTGCGAAGGACGTGTTCGGCTCCGACGTCGAAGGTTACAGCGCGCTGCTCGCGTTTTCGGGAGCGGGCGCCGTCGTCGGGCTCGATGGTGGTCGCATGGCTCGGGCGCTTTCCGCGAATGGGCCTCGCGACGCTGCTCGTGCAGGCGTTCTTCGGCGTGATGATCACGCTGCTTGCCATGAATCGATCACTGCATGTCAGTTATCTGCTGCTGTTCGTGAGCAGCGTTGCGCTGTTGATCGTGCTCTCCTGCATCACGTCGCTCGTCCAGTTGATCGCGCCGAACGAGATGCGGGGCCGGGTGATGAGCATTTATCTGGTCGCGTTTCGAGGCGGGATGCCCATCGGCAGCCTCGTGAGCGGCTACGCCGCGAGCCTGACATCGGCGCCGACAGTGCTGACGCTCAACGGCATCGCGATGCTGACCGTCAGCGCCTACTTTCTTCTGAAGAGCAAGGAAATCAGAGCCCTGTAATCCAGTAGATCCCCAGCACGAGCGACCCCAGCGCGGTAGCGGCCGCTGAGAATCGCGCCACCCGCCCCGTCATCCGTCGATCGGCGAGTGTATGCGCCAGGACGATGCCGAACAGAGACATCGACATCAGGATTCCCACCGCGAAGAGCGTGACGAGAAACAGCAGCGTGCCCAGCTGCTGCGTTCCGGCGGTCGAGTCCCACAGTGGAAGCGACAGGATCAGCGCCCGAAGGCCGCTCACGGCAAAGACGGCGCCAAGCGCTCCAGGCAGCAGGGTGTGAACGGCACGCCGGTGAGAATGCCGGCGCCCTGAATGCAGGTGCCAGTGGCTGTGAGCGCCGATACCGTCTTCGTGCACATGCGAATGCACATAGAGACGGCCCGACACGGTAAGCCACCCGACAAACACACCATCACGATGAGCAGGCACCTCCCACGACTCTCCGCCTTGTTCGAAGCGGACAGGAATCTGCCAGCCAAAGAACAAGACGAGCCCGGCGCCCAGGGACAGCAACAGCGCGTGGCCTACCGCAAATCGCACGGCAAGGCCGAAGGCACGGGCGTATCGCGCAGGTCCGAGGGGCGTCGCGAGCGATAAGGCGGCAATCGCCATCAGATGGTCCGCCCCGAGACCATGAAGGAAACCAAGGGCGAGCATGGAACCGGTGAGCACGGAGGCGATTATAGTGGAAACCACACCGAGCCTTGCCATTTGATATACATGAATGTATATTCATGTATGTGAAACGGGCCGGCGCACTGTACCGTCTTCTCGGCGACGAGGCGAGGCTCCGCGTGTTGCGGGCGCTGGCGGGACGGCACGGACGGCTGAATGTCACCGAGCTCACCGCGGTCCTCGGTATCGCCCAATCCGGTGTTTCCCGTCACTTGAGGCTTCTCAAGGAAGCCGGTCTCGTGGTGGAAGAACGCGGCGGAGGGTTTTCCTATTACCGGCTCTCCCCTGCCCTGCTCGACGGCGGATTTGGAGGGCTCTGGCCGGCTCTCCAGACGCAATTTACCGAGGCTGCTCATACCCCGGCAGTCCGGGCCGACGAAGCGCGGCTTCAGGAGGTGATCCGCCTCCGCGAAAGAGAATTTCGCAGTGCACGGCACCGATCGCGCCCAGTTCGTCCCAGGTCGAAGCTGGGCGGCCTGGTCCCGCGCGCTGGGTTTGCTCCTGCCTCCCGCAGATGTCGCCGACATCGCGTGCGGAGAGGGATATCTGGCGGTGGAATCCGCGCATTGGGCTCGCAGCGTTGTCGGCATCGATCGGTCGAGCGACGTGCTCAAGCGCGCGAAGGAGCTCGCGCACCGCCGTGGCGTGAAGAACATCTCGTGGAGGCGCGGCGACATGGAGAAGCTGCCGCTCGAGAGCGCGAGCGCAGACGTGGCGCTGCTCTCGCAGGCGCTGCACCATGCTGTCGATCCCTCAAGCGGCCGTCGTCGAAGCGGCGCGGATCCTCAGGCCCGGCGGCCGGGTCGTCGTACTGGATCTACGCCAGCACGATCAAGAATGGGTTCGCGACCGCGTGGGCGATCGCTGGCTCGGATTCACCGACGAGCAGCTCGAGCAGCTTCTCACCGGCGCCGGCCTGCGCGACGTGACAGTGCGGGTCGGGTCGCGATTGCCCGGCGATCCGTTTACGGTCCTGATTGCGAGCGGTGTAAAGGGGTTATTAGACCATTCGAACGCGTCTCGAGCATCTTGTTGTCCCGGCGCATTCTCGTCCTCGATGGTGCGATGGGGACGATGATCCAGCGCCACAAGCTGACGGAGGAAGATTTTCGCGGCGAGCGCTTCCAATCGCATCCCAGGGAGCTGCGCGGCAACAACGACATGCTGGTGCTGACGCGACCTGACGTCATTCTCGATATCCACGAGCAGTATCTCGCGGCGGGCGCCGATATCATCGAGACCAACTCGTTCAGCGGAACGACGATCGCCCAGGCCGACTACGCGCTGGAGCCGCTGGTCTACGAGCTGAACGTCGAAGCGGCAAGGCTGGCGAAGCGGGCCGCCGACAAATGGACGACGCCCGACAAGCCCCGGTTTGTCGCCGGAGCGATTGGTCCGACCAACAAGACCCTCTCGATTTCACCCGATGTAAACGACCCCGCCTTTCGCGCAGTGACATTCGATCAGATGAAGCACGCATTTGCCGAGCAGGTGCGCGGGCTGGTCGAGGGTGGCGTCGACTTGCTGTTGATCGAAACGATCATCGACACGCTGAGCGCCAAAGCGGCGCTCCTGGCGGTCGCCGAGATCGATCCGGACGGCACGGTGCCCGTCATCCTGTCGGCAACGATTACCGACCGCAGCGGGCGCACGCTGTCGGGCCAGACGATCGACGCGTTCTGGGTCTCGGTCATGCACGCCCATCCGCTCGCGGTGGGCATCAACTGCGCGCTCGGAGCCCGCGAGATGCGGCCGTACCTCGCCGAGCTCTCGCGGGTGGCGACGACCTTTGTCAGCAGTTATCCGAACGCGGGGTTACCCAACGCGTTCGGCCAGTACGACCAGCACGCCCCCGAAACCGGCGAGCTCGTGAAGGACTTCGCCCTCAGCGGTTTCGTCAACATCGTCGGTGGATGCTGCGGCACGACGCCGGACCACATCCGCGCCATCGCCGAACAGGTCGCCGGCGCCGCGCCGCGAAAGATCCCGACCGGGGACGGACGACCCTCGTTCAAGTCGCCGCAGACGCAATTTGCGGGACTCGAGGTGTTGCCGATCCGTCCGGACAGCAACTTCCAGATGATCGGCGAGCGGACCAACGTCACCGGATCGAAGAAGTTTCAACGGCTGATCAAGGACGGCAGATTCGGCGACGCCGTCGACGTCGCGCTCGAGCAGGTGCGAGGCGGCGCGAATCTAATCGACGTCAACATGGACGAAGGCCTGCTCGACTCCGAACAGGCGATGACGCATTTCCTGAACCTCATCGCGACCGAGCCCGAGATCGCACGCCTGCCGATCATGATCGACAGCTCGAAATGGTCGGTGCTCGAGGCCGGCCTCAAGTGCGTGCAAGGCAAGCCGGTGGTCAACTCGATCAGCTTGAAGGAAGGCGAAGAGGACTTTCTGAAGAAGGCACGCCGGGTTCAGCAGTTCGGCGCGGGCGTCGTGGTGATGGCGTTCGACGAAACCGGCCAGGCCGACACGATCGCACGCAAGGTCGACATCTGCGGGCGCGCCTATGCGCTGTTGACGGAGAAGCTCGATTTCGATCCGACCGACATCATCTTCGATCCGAACATTCTCGCGATCGCCACCGGACTCGAGGAGCACAACGACTACGCGGTCAACTTCATCGAGGCGTGCCGTCAAATCAAAGCGGCCTGTCCCGGTGTGAACTTCAGCGGGGGCGTCAGCAACCTTTCGTTCTCGTTCCGCGGCAACGACGTCGTGCGCGAGGCCATTCAGTCCGCCTTTCTGTTCCACGCAATCAATGCCGGGCTCAATATGGGGATTGTCAACGCGGGCCAGCTGGTGGTGTACGAAGACATCCCCAAGGACTTGCTGGAGCATGTCGAAGACATCATCTTCAACCGCCGGCCCGATGCCACCGAGCGGATGGTCCAGTTCGCCGAATCGGTGAAGGGATCGGCGACCAGGCGCGAAGTCGATTTGAAGTGGCGGGACGCCACCCTCGAACAGCGCCTGTCGCATGCGCTCGTCCACGGTATGCTCGATTTTCTCGAGACCGACCTCGAAGAGGCGCGCACGAGGTACGCGCGGCCCCTGGAGATCATCGAAGGACCGCTCATGGACGGCATGAAGGTCGTCGGCGATCTGTTCGGGGCCGGAAAGATGTTCCTTCCCCAGGTCGTCAAGAGCGCCCGCGCCATGAAGAAGGCGGTCGCGTACCTGATGCCGTACATGGAAGAAGAAAAGGCGCGAGCGCTGAAGACCGGGGCCACCGCCCGCGCCCAGGGCAAAATTCTGATGGCCACGGTAAAGGGCGACGTCCACGACATCGGCAAGAACATCGTCGGTGTTGTCCTCGGGTGCAACAACTACGAAGTCATCGACCTCGGCGTCATGGTGCCGACCGACAAGATCCTTCAGACGGCCATTGACGAGAACGTCGATATGGTCGGCCTCAGTGGATTGATCACACCGTCGCTCGACGAGATGGTGTTCGTGGCGAGCGAGATGGAGCGCCGTGGCTTCAAGCTGCCGCTCCTGATCGGCGGGGCGACCACGAGCAAGCAGCATACGGCGGTCAAGATCGCGCCGGTGTATGAGAATCCGACTGTCCATGTGCTCGATGCATCCCGGGCCGTTGACGTCGTGTCGACACTGCTGAATCCGGAGCGTGCGCCGGAGTTCAATCGCGACAACCGAAACCATCAGGCCACGATTCGCGAGCAGTGCACGGGCCGCGCGCGGCGACCGCTGCTTCCTTACTCAACCGCACTCAACAACGCGCCGAAGCTGGAGTGGCACGACGCGCCGGTGCCTTCGTTCACCGGCCGCCGGTTCCTGGACGACGAGCCCCTTGGCGACATCGCGAAGCACATCGATTGGACCCTTTTCTTCTCGACGTGGGAGCTCAAAGGATCGTTTCCGGCGATCCTGAAGCATCCGGTGTACGGCGCCGCGGCGACCGATCTCTTCGAGCAGGCGCAGGAGCTGCTCGGGCGAATTGTCGAGAGCCGGCTGCTCCGGGCTCGCGGTTCCTACGGGTTCTGGCCGGCAAACAGCGACGGCGACGATATCGTCGTGTACACCGACCACACGCGGTCGAGCGAGCTGCTCCGCTTCAACATGCTGCGTCAGCAGGAATCGCTGCCGAGCGGACAGCCCAATCGGTCGCTCGCGGACTTCGTCGCGCCGCGCTCGTCGGGCGTCGCCGATTATGTCGGCGCGTTTGCCGTCACGGCGGGGCTGGGTGCCGATGAGCTGGTCACGCGTTATGAGAGGCAGCACGACGATTACCGCGCGATCATGGTCAAAGCCCTTGCCGATCGCCTCGCGGAAGCCTTTGCCGAGTATCTGCATGCGCGCGTGCGACGCGAATGGGGCTACGGCATCAGCGAAGCGCTGAGCAGTGAGGACCTGATTGCGGAAAAGTATCGCGGCATCAGACCGGCGTTCGGCTACCCCGCCTGCCCCGACCACACCGAGAAGCTCAAGCTGTTCGATCTGCTGGCCGCCGAGCGGGTGGGGATCAAGCTGACCGAGAGCTGCGCGATGATGCCTGCTGCGAGCGTCAGCGGCTTGTATCTCAGTCACCCGCAAGCGCGCTATTTCATGCTGGGCAGGATCGGCCGCGACCAGCTCGAAAGCTACGCATCACGTAAAGCGCAGAGCGTCGAAGAGACGGCAAGGTGGCTCGGGGAGCACGTTGATGCGCAGGAGGCTGTCGCCACTTCGTGACCAAGGATAGGGATTAGGGATTGGGGATTGGGGATTGGGGACTGGGGATTGGCCGATGGAAATCTCTGTCGAATGTCCCTACTGCGGCGAGCCTCTCGAGCTGTTTGTCGATCGGAGCGGCGGCTCGACGCAGAAGTACGTCGAGGATTGTGCCGTGTGCTGTCAGCCGATGGAGGTGATGGTAGAGATCGAAGACGATGATGAGGCGTCGGTGTCAGTGCGGCGGTTTGATGATTGATCCATCACAACGCCTCGACCGAGCATCATACCGTAACGCCCGAGACCGGACTGCTCGACGATCGAGGCCACATGAAGAATGTCACGGCTGCGAAGATCACATTCGGCAGCCACGCAGCCGCCATCGGCGGCAATCCGTCGAATGTCAGGGATTCGCCGACAAAAAGCAGCAGCACATACAGAACGCACGCGGCTGATACCGTGACCCTCCTTGTGCCGGCGGGCCAGGCATTCAGCACAATGGCAAAGAGCGTGAAGACGACCGAAGCGAGAGCCAGCGCCGGTCGAACGTGGTAATGCCAATCGGCTCGTCTGGTTGTTTCTGGATCTCCTGAAGCACGGGCAAGGCTCGATAACTGGCGCAGTTCGCCGAACGTCATTTCGCCTGGGCCCTTCATCCAGACATCGCGGCCACCTTGCACCCGGTACAGAGCCTGGCGGTACGACTCGTTCGCTTCTGGCATCACCCACCCAATGGTTCCGAACGCGATCACTGACGCCACGAGGGCGGCGAGCAGAATGACCGCTCTCATGCGGAGCGACCACACCACGCCGTTGGTCCCGAATGCGATACCCAAAGCAAGGCCGATCGGAATCGCGAGCGGGACCGCTTGAGGCGCGACGTTACCCGACGTGGGTGATAAAGCCTGTCCCGACGTAGGCAATTTGTGCCAGCGCCAGAACAATCAGCGAGACCGCCGCCGCAAGAACGCACGCCGTAATCCACGAGAATGTCCGGATCAGGTAGCGGCGATCGTCGCGCGACATGGACGCCGGATTCAGCGCACACATTCCGATGACCTCCATGACCGCGATGTAGCCACGTCCAAGCGTCCACAACCGTCGTAATGCGGATTGGTCAAGACCACCATCCGCGTACTCCCTTTGCAAATCAGCAATTGCCGGCGTGACGACCTGTTCGAGCGTCTTTGCGCTGCAAATGCGCGAAGCCAGACGGTGGAGCGCACGTCCGGGAATCATCACGCGTGCTGCAATCCCGGCCGGCGTCCCAACATTCGGGCCGCGGCATCCCACGCTTCGAGCACGCGCAAGCCATACCGTGTCGGGCGATACAAGCGCCTTGGAAGACCGATCGCCCCAGCTGGCTGCTTCTCGGTCCACGATTCCACGTAGCCTTTGTCCTGCATGCGACCCAGCGTCACGTAGACGGTTCCCCGCTTGAGCGCGCCCCCCGATTCGAGCACCAGTTGGAGGCCGAATTTTTCTTTCCCTTTCAGGAGCTCGAGAACGAGGCGCTCGGTGGGTGACAGCCGCGGGATGTCCATCTGAGGCAATGATTATCGATCTTACAAAATGTAAGTCAAGGGGAATTTCTCAGAGCTTCAACCACATGTAGGTCTCCGCCAAATCGACGCCCTCCACATGGAGGCCGGCGGGTTCGACTCCCCAGACGACGAAGCCGAGTTTTTCGTAGAGTGCGGCCGCCGCCTGCGCCCGGTCGGTGACAGCCAGTTGCAGCATTCGCACGCCATCCTGCGCGCGTGCGAATGCGATGGCTGCTTCCATGAGACGCCGGCCGAGACCCCGGCCGCGGTGGTCGTGGCGCAGGTACATTCCCCAGATCTCAGCCTTGTGCCGGGTCTTCTTTCGCATCAGCCTGCGCACACCGACGCTGCCGACCAGATCGTCCTCGACGAACGCACCAAATACGGCGGCATTCGCGTCGGATAACACATGGTGCACTTGCTCGAGCGACTGCGCGAAGTCTTCACCGGGCGACGAACCGAACGCGAATGGCTCGCGCTCGAGCGCCTCGCGGCGTAACTCCAGCAACGATGCCGCATCAGCCGGTGTGAGTCGCCTGATCACCAGATTTCAGATTCTTTCTGAACGCCTTCTGCGTCTTCACGACCTCATATCCCAGGTGCTCGTAGAACGCGTGGGCGTCGCGCCGGATGACGTTCGATCGCACCCCCACGATGTCGAGGCCGCGGCCCAACGCCCACTGTTCTGCGGCCTCCACGAGCAACCGGCCGGCGCCGGATCCGCGGACGGAGGCTGCAACGACGAGTCCCCAGATTTCAGCGCGAAGATCGGCTTCCAGCAGGCACACTGCCTGCACGTGAATCCAGCCAACAACACCTCCGTGGATCTCCTGGGCGACCATCAAACAGCTATCCGATCGATCCTTGATGAGATCGTGACGCCGCTTGATGTCGGCTTCGCGGCATGGATACCCGAGTTGAGACGTCAATTCCGCCACCGAAGGGGCATCTTCAGGCGCCATCGGTCGAATCGCGAAGCGGTGTGACTCGTGCACTACCAGTCCTCGGCAAGAATCGCCCAGCGCTCGTGATCGCGCCAGCGGCCGTTGATTTTCAGATAACGCCGGGAAAACCCCTCACGCTGGAATCCGAGCTTTTTCACCAGCGCTCTCGATGCAGTGTTGCCAGGCTGGATGTTCGCCTCGAGACGATGGAGCTTCATCTTTTCGAAAGCGTGCGTGACGACCTGCGACAGGCCCTTCTGCATCAGGCCGCGTCCGGCGTAGGGCGCAAAGGCATAGTAGCCGAGGTACGCGCTCCGAAAGCAGCCACGGACGATATCGTCGAGATTGACCACACCGACCAGGTCGGCGCTTTTCTCGAGACAGATGAAGAACGCCGCGCCCCGAGGTTCGTCTCTCCGAGCGAGGGTACTCGCGAAATGCAGCGGGGGTACTCGGCGGCCGCACCCATGGATGATGCAACAAGCGGCTTTGCCTGACCGCGGCAAGGAACCGTGCTTCGTCGGAAAGGTCGCCCGGGCGGATGACGATCCGTTCTGCCATCGACGTGCTTACAAATAATGAATCGCTGTCCCGGCCGAGGCTCCGGCGACGGTGCCAAGGGCGACGACAGCCACCGCGCAACGGCCATTTCAATGAAGGCTCAAATCGCGTACCTCAGCATCACAATGCCGCTCTTTGGCAGGGTATCGCAGCGCTCCAATTTCAGACCAGCGACGCGAACGCCGGGAGGGAGGACGGCTATGCCTTCGCCGAGGAGCACGGGCATGATAGCGACCTCTATCGTGTCGACCAGGCCCGCGTCGGCCAGAGTTCGAAACATCGAGCCGCCGCCGAAGAGCCAGATGTCCTTACCCGGCCTCTTCTTCAGCCTCCGGACAGTCTCGGCGGGATCGGTGTCGACGAATCGAACACCAGAATGCGGCGAGGTCTTTACCGTTCGGGAGAAAACGATTACGTCCTTTCCTCCGAACATCGACATGAACTCGGTCTGTGACGACACGTCGAAGGTTTTTCGTCCCATCACGAATGTGTCGAACTCGCGGAAGAGCGCCGCAAAGTCAATCGACTCGTCCATGATGATCCAGTCGTAACCCCCACTTGGATCGGCTATGAAGCCGTCCAGACTCATCGCCACGTTGTAGCGCAGCTTTCGCATGTCGCTATCGCTTGCGAGCTTCGATCACGAGCTCGTCGCCATCGCGTTCGAATGGACGGCCTGAGAAATCGCCGGAAATACGGATCAGCTCGAAGCCCGAACGCTCGAGGAGCCGTCTGATGTCCGCCGGATAGAGATACGCGAGCTCCAGCCGCAGCATATGCGTATCCACGAGCTGACCGGCCGCACTGAACTCCTCGGCCCGGAGCATTGACCGTACGCGTTGCTGGACGGTGTCGTAGCTGCTCGCGTCGGCGAACACGACAAAGCGGCCATCCGGCAAATCTCGCGTATCGCTCCACCGCCAGGTGCCTTCCTGCCGGCCGGCATGGGCGGACATATATTCCAGGGACGGGTGGAAGACGTTGAACGCGAGCTCGCCGCCCGTCTGCAAATGATCGTGCACGCACTTCAGGCATGCCAGCTGATCATCGGTTGTAACGTTGTGAAGAAACGCACGGAACGGAATGATGACGAGCTCGAACGTCTCGCCGAGCGCGAAGTTCCGCATGTCGGCCTGCCGGACCGAGACGCGCGAGCGCACGTCATCCGGCAGAGCGGCGAGTTTCTCGTGCAACCGTCCGAGCATTCCCTCATCCACGTCGAGCGCCGTGACACGAATGCCGTCCCCGGCAATTGGGAAGGCGATGCGGCCCGTACCCGCTCCGAGCTCGAGCACGGGTCCACCCGAGGCGACGGCCTTTTTTCGATACCATTCGACATCACCCCTGAAGCTCCCCGGGCGGACGATGTCGTAGAGTTCCGCGTCGTAGTTCGTGATGGCGGTCATTCTAGCAGGCGCAACATCGAATGGGCGGCATCTCGTCGACGGAGACATCCCACTCGCAGGCGTGAGCCCCGAACCGTTTGGTCGCAGATTTTTCTGACGTAATAACGTGGGATTCTAACAGCAGGGTCCAGCACGGTCCGGCTCACCGCCTGCGCCAAGGTTACGGCGACGATCGACGATGGACGATGGACGATGGACGATGACTACACGTCCAACTCCTCCGCCTCTTCCGCCCTTTCCATGATGAACCTGAAGCGAGCGCCGGCGTCCTTCCCCATCAGCTCGTTGATCACACGATCGGTGACAATCTGATCCGACACATCCACGCGGAGCAGCCGGCGCGTACCGGGGTTCAACGTCGTTTCCCACAGCACCTTGGGCATCATTTCGCCGAGTCCCTTGAACCGGGTAATTTCCGCTTTTCCCCGGCCGTTCCCTTGCTTCTTCAGGATGGTGTCGCGCTGCGCATCGTCGAGCGCCCAGAACGTATCTTTGCCGATATCGATGCGATAGAGCGGCGGCTGCGCGAGATAGACTTTGCCTTCCGTGAGCAGCTGCGGGATGTGCCGGTAAATGAACGTCAGAAGCAGCGTCGCAATGTGGTTTCCGTCCGAGTCGGCGTCGGCCAGGATGATCAACTTTCCATAGCGAAGCCGCGAGATGTCAAAATTCTTCCCCAGACCGCATCCAATGGCCGTCACGAGATCGGAAAGCTCCTTGTTCTCGAGGACTTTCGCGAGCGATGCGTTTTCGGTGTTCAACACCTTCCCACGCAGCGGCAGAATCGCCTGACGCGTTCGATCCCGGCCCTGTTTCGCCGAACCGCCCGCCGAATCCCCTTCGACGATGAACAACTCCGAATCGGCACGGCCCGATCCCGTGCAGTCGCTCAACTTGCCGGGCAGATTCAACCGCCCGGATGTCGCGCTCTTGCGTGCAACCTCGGCCTGCGCGGCCCGACTGGCTTCTCGCGCGCGTGCCGCGAGGGTGATCCGCGCGACGATTGCCTCGGCAACGCTGATGTTGTGGTTGAGCCAGTGTTCGAGCCCGGGACGCACCAGCGAGTCGACCGCCGAGAGCACCTCCGGGTTGTTGAGCCGATCTTTGGTCTGACCCTGAAACTGCGGCTCCTGCATAAATACGCTGAGCACACCGGTCAGCCCCTCCCGGATGTCTTCGACCGCGATCGTCACCCCCTTGGGCGAGAGGCTGTGAGTATCGATGAAGTTCCGGACCGCTTTGCCAAGACCCGCGCGCAGCCCGTTCTCGTGCGTGCCGCCCGAACCGGTCGGGATGCCGTTTACGTAACTGCGGATGTGTTCGTCGGTGGCCTCGGTCCATTGCAGAGTCAGATCCAGCCGTAAGCCGTTCTGCTTCTCGAGCGCAAACAACGCCTCGTGTACTGGTTTCGCATTCCGCTCGGTGACAATTTTCTTCAGATAGGCAACGAGCCCTTCGCTGTGTTCGAACGTCTCTTTCGTCTTTTCGGCCTCATCCTCGAACGTAATCTTCAGGCCTTTATGGATGAAGCTGGCAACTTCCAGCCGCTCGCGTATCGTCGCGGCGTCGAGCTCTATCTTGGGAAAGATCGCCGGATCGGGATGAAAGAAGACCCTGGAGCCGCTGCCGCGTGCCGCCCCGAGTCTCTTCGGAGGACCCAGGGGCTTTCCCTGCCTGAACCGCTGCTCCCATTCGCCCCCGTCCCGGCGGACAGTGGCCACCAGCTCCTTTGAAAGCGCATTGACGACGCTCGCTCCGACCCCATGCAGGCCGCCCGCAGTCTTGTAGTTGCCGTGATCGAACTTTCCGCCGGCATGCAGCGTCGTGAAAATGACTTCGAGCGCGCTTTTCTTGCTGGTGGGGTGTTTGTCGATCGGGATCCCGCGCCCATCATCTTCGATCGTGATCGAGGCGCCGTCCTTGTGCAGCGTGACCCAGATGTTCGACGCATGCCCGTTCATCGCCTCGTCGATCGAATTGTCGAGAATCTCCCAGACGAGATGGTGAAGACCTGTCGTGCCCACGCCGCCGATGTACATCCCAGGTCGGCGGCGGACCGGCTCCAGGCCCTCCAGAACGGTGATGTCCTTTGCGGTATACGCCATGAAATGCTGTTTGGAACCTGATCGGGATTAGGGATCGGGGATTAGGCCCGTTTTCTGGATTGTACCAAAGAGAAACGAAAAGTAACGAGTAACAGGTACGTCGCTTGCAACTCTACGTTCGGTCAGTCGTTCCGGAATCACGAGTCTAAAGAGCGAGACCCGGCCTACGTCTAGGGGCGGGTCCAACCGCCTCCGCCAAGGCTAGGCCTTGACAGTCCGTACACTCTTGTTAGCATCTCATCTCCATCGTTTACAGATGAATCCCGGGGCCGGACGACCACACGCGCCAGTCTATGTTCAGCACCAGTCGCTCGTCACGCCGGACGCACGGCACGACCTTTCGGTCGACTGCTGCCTTCGCGTTCGCAGCAAGCGTTCTGGCGATCCTCTGTGGTAGTGGCTCGCCAGGTGCTCAGCGCACCTCCCGCACGGACTGGCCTGCCTACGGTGGCAATGCCGAAGGGACACGTTTCTCGCGGCTGAAACAAATCAATCGCACCAACGTCAAGCAGCTCGCAAGGATCTGGCAATTCGATCCGATGGAGGGCCCCGTCTCCCGCTTTCAAGCCCAACCGATCGTCGTCGACGGAGTGTTGTATACGCCGTCGCCCGGCGGCTTCAGCGTAATCGCTCTGGATGGCGCGACCGGCCGGCTGAAATGGTCGTGGAATGCCGGATCACGCACGGCGGTGCGTGGCGTGACGTACTGGACCGACGGCAAACAGAAGCGGCTGCTCGCGGCCTTCGGCCGTTATATCTACGCGCTCGATCCGGCGACTGGGGAGCCGTTCACCAATTTCGGGCGTGACGGCCGCATCGATCTTCACCAGGATCTCGGACGCGATCCCGAGCGCCAGTCCGTGAGCCTTACGACGCCAGGCATCATCTATCGGAACCTCTACATCGTTGGGGGCCGAACATCCGAAAGCCTGCCCGCATCTCCAGGGGACATTCGCGCCTACGACGTGCTGACAGGAGCGTTAATCTGGTCGTTTCATACCATCCCTCGACCAGGAGAGTTCGGCTACGACACCTGGCCGCAGGAGGCGTGGACCTATTCCGGCTCGGCCAACAACTGGGCTGGCATGGCACTCGACGAGCCACGCGGCATTGTCTACGTTCCCACCGGTTCGGCATCGGCCGATTTCTACGGCGCGAACCGGGTCGGCGACAATCTCTTTGCCGACACGCTCCTGGCGCTCGATGCAACGACCGGCAGACGTCTCTGGCACTTCCAGGCCGTCAAACACGACATCTGGGATCGAGACTTCCCGTCTCCGCCCACGCTCCTCCGCGTGCGGCGCAACGGCAAGATGGTCGATGCGGTCGCCCAGACGACCAAGCAGGGATTCGTGTTTGTCTTCGATCGCCTGACGGGTA
Source organism: Vicinamibacterales bacterium (assembly GCA_963775345.1). Classification (GTDB taxonomy): domain Bacteria; phylum Acidobacteriota; class Vicinamibacteria; order Vicinamibacterales; family JAMQPK01; genus JAMQPK01. Next base: position 283,889 of record CAVZIS010000008.1, on the reverse strand, counting down.
CTCCGTTGTTCCCGATCGAGTATCGATCTGTGCCGGCCAGCACGGTGCCGGGCGAAGTCGCTTCGGCAACGCAGCCATTTCCGCTCAGGCCCGCGCCGTTTGCAAGACAATTGCTTACCGAGAACATGCTCACCAACCGGACGCGCGAGGCGCATCAGTGGGCGGTTGAGCGATTTCGGAGTTTTCGAAGCGCAGGGCAGTTTCTGCCGCTCACAGTTGACCAGGAGACCGTGCTCTTCCCGGGGTTCGATGGAGGAGCCGAATGGGGCGGCTCGGCTGTGGACCCGGACGCGGGTGTCATCTACGTGAATTCCAACGACGTGGCCTGGACATCCAGTCTCCGTCGCAGTATTCCAACCGCTCATGTCGGACGCCAGACCTACCTCACCGAGTGTTCGGCCTGTCACGGCGACAACCTGGCAGGTGTATCCGGCTTCCCTTCCTTGCTCGACATCGCCCGGCGGCGCAGTCCGCAACAGGTGGCCGAGGTCGTGCGCGATGGAGCCGGTCGCATGCCGGGGTTTTCCTCTCTTCCTGCAGGGACGCAGGCGGCCGTCGTGCAATACGTGTTGAGCGGAGAAGCCGAAGAACACGTCGCCAGCGTGGCCTCGCCGACTGAGCTCCCATATGTGTTCACGGGGTACCACAAGTGGCTCGACCCCGAAGGGTACCCGGCAGTCGCCCCTCCGTGGGGCACCTTGAACGCCATCAACCTGAACAGTGGCGACTATGTGTGGAAGATCCCGCTCGGCGAGTATCCGGCGCTCGCTGCGCAGGGGATCGACGATACGGGAACAGAAAACTATGGCGGTCCTATCGTCACAGCTGGAGGCCTTGTGTTCATCGGCGCGACCAACTTCGACAAGAAGTTTCGAGCCTTCGATAAGGACACCGGCAAACTGCTTTGGGAAACAAGCATGGTGAACGCGGGGAACACCACGCCCATTACCTACGAAATCGACGGCCGGCAGTATGTCGTCATCGCCGCGTTTGGCGGATACGACCGGCGTCCCGGCGAGACAACAGGAGCAGGGCGGGGGCGCAGCACTCCCCCACCCGTGAATGTCGGTGAAGGCGCGTCAACCGGCGGTGCGTTTATCGCGTTCGCACTGCCGCAATAACAGGAGGGACCCATGAACGGAGGAAGGCTCACCCGTTGGTCGCTCGGCGTATTGCTCCTCGTCCTCGTCCCTCTGCCGCTCGTCGCTCAGGTCACGACAGCCGACGTCGTCGGCACGGTCACCGACTCAACCGGAGCATTTCTTCCCGGTGTGACCGTCACGGCGCGCAGCGAGGCCACTGGTAACGTGGAAACTGCCGTGACCGACGGTGGCGGCAATTTTCAGATTCTTCGGCTTCCTCCGGGTCGGTACCGCGTGACGACCGACCTGCAGGGTTTCAAGACCGTCGACAGCGAGGTCACTCTGGCTATCGGAGACCGCTATCGGCTCGGCCTGAAGCTCGAAGTGGGTGCGGTCGAAGAACATCTCACGGTCGTTGCCCAGACGCCGCTGCTGCAAACCGAAACGGCGTCGGTAGCAGTGCTGGTCGATGAGCGAGCGATGCAGGATCTTCCGCTCAACGGCAGGAACTTTGTCAGGCTCGCACAGATCGCCCCCGGGGCGCACGAGGGACCGCCGAACTCGCTCAGCAGCGGCAACCGCCCGGACGATCGCCGGCAGTCGTCGTCGATCTCCATCAACGGACAAGACACATCCCTGAACAACTTCCTGATCGACGGCCTCGACAACAACGAGCGCTTCATCGGTACCGTCATCGTTCGTCCGTCCGTTGATGCGATTCAGGAAATGCGGGTGGAAACCAACTCCTTTTCGGCGGAGCTGGGCAGGGCAGCGGGCGGCGTGATCAACGTCGTAACCAAAAGCGGCACGAACCAGATGCACGGGTCGCTCTTCGAGTTCTACCGCAACGAAGCGTTCGATGCGCGCAATTTCTTTGCCTCGAGCGGACCGAAGCCTGAGTACAAACTACACCAGTTCGGCGGAAGTCTCGGCGGCCGAATCATCGCCGACAAGTCGTTCTTCTTCGTTGACTATGCCGGACTGCGACTACGGCAGGGCAACACGTACACCTCGACCGTTCCCACTCTGGGCATGAGGCGGGGTGATTTTTCCGGCCTTGCGCCGATTTACGATCCGCTGACAGGCGCGCCGTTCCCGAACAACCAGATCCCAGCCAGCCGGATGGATCGGGCGGCGGTCGCGCTGACGAATCTGTTTCCTGTTCCCGGGAACAACGCGCTCGCAAACAATTTCACCTACAGCCCGACCAAAACGCAAAATGATGACAGCTTCGACATCCGAGTCGATCATCGACTCGACAGCAATAACGTGCTGTTCGGCCGCTACTCGTACAACAACACGACGACGGTTTTGCCGGACTCGCTGCCGCCAGTCGACGGCGTCACGCCGGGTGGCCTGGGCAATACGATTTTCCCCGGCACCTCCAAGCAGAAGCCACAAGCGGCGCAAGTCAACTTCGATCGTGTCTTTTCGCCGAGCCTGCTAATGGAAGTCAAGGGCGGGTTCTCCCGCTACGATGCAGGGACTCTGACCTCGAACTACGGCCTCAACGTGTCGCAGCAGATGGGCATCCCCGGAATCAACGTGGAAGGCGATCTCGACAGCTCCGGGCTCTCGCGTGTGCAGATCGCGGGCTTTACCGAGCTCGGCGACGCGGGTTTCATTCCCTTGATTATTGCCAACGATCTCTGGCAGGGACTCTCGACCCTCACCTACATCAGGGGAGCACACACGCTCAAATTCGGGGTCGATCTCAAGCACCGGGCGGTGGTCGCGCAGCAGAGCACCTCGGCGCGCGGTCTCTTCGCTTTCAATGCCAACTTTACGAGCAACGCCGGCGCCGCCGGCACCGGACATCCGTTTGCGTCATTTCTCCTGGGTTATCCTTCGTCGAGCTCACGCAATAAGTATCTGGTGAAGCCCACCTATCTCAGCCTCGAGGCGTCGTCTTTTGCGCAATACGACTGGCGCGCGCGAAGGTGGCTGACGCTGAATCTCGGTGTTCGGTACGACTATTTCAGCGAGCTCTCGGAAGCCGACGATCAGATTTCAAACGTCGATCTCGCCTCCGGAAAGATCATCGTGGCGGGGAAAGATACTTCGTCGACCGCCGGGCTGGTTGGCGACCTCAACAATTTCGCTCCACGCATCGGCTTTGCCGCGACGGTCAACCCAAGCACCGTCGTACGCGGCGGGTATGGCATCAGCTACACCCCACCGGTACAAGGCACCGGGGGCGCGCTTCGGAATCCGCCATTTGTCAGCCTGTTCGATATCACCCCAAGCGCTTTCGTTCCCGTCAATCGGCTGGCAGAAGGGTTGCCATTACCAGCGCCGGCAAGCACGACGGCGCCAACAGGAGCTCTCGCGCCGATTGATTTCAACATCGCAATGCCCTGGGTTCACCAGTTCAATGTCGCTGTCCAGCGCGAGCTGCCGGGCCAGATGGCGGCGACGGCCGCATACGTAGGCGTGCTCGGGCGCGATCTCGTCGTGAGTGTGCCCGTGAACACGCCTCCTCCTGGGCCGGGGGCGGTTCAGGGGCGCAGGCCTCTTGTCAATGTCTTCCCGACCGTAGCCGGAATCGGATATCGGACCAATGCCCAGACGGCCAACTATCGCGGCGTACAGCTCATACTCGACAAACGCTTTTCAGCCGGGTGGGGAGGGCGAGTCGGCTACACCTGGTCGCACCATCGCATCACGGCGCCCGACAGCCAGTATCCGTTTACGTCTATTCCCGCGGGTTCGAATCCATTTCCGGCAATGCTGAACAACGTCCGATTCGAGACGGCCGATGCCGGACAGGATATCCGTCATCGTTTGACGGTCGGCGTGAACTACGAACTCGGCATCGCACGCGACGCGACAGGAGTCACTGGTTTCCTGGCCAAGGGCTGGCAGATCAATGCGATCGCTGTGATGCAGTCGGGCGTGCCCTTCAACATCACCAACGGGACCGCGCGATCGAACACCGGGAGCGGCGATCGCCCGAACCAGATCAAGGAGTCGAATCTCCCCTCCGACGAGCGCACCCTGACTCGCTGGTTCGACACATCGGCCTTCGAGCCACAGCCGAACTTCACGCTTGGCAACACACCACTGAATTCGATGCATGGACCGGGCTTCGCGGGCCTCGACCTCTCGTTTTTCAAGGACTTCGTCCCGCGAAACGGCACGCGAATCCAGTTTCGCGTCGAGACGTTCAATCTTACGAATCGAACGAACTTCGGCAATCCAGGCGGAGCATTGGGAACGGCGAGTTTTGGGGTGATCAGCAGTGCGGGACAGGCGAGAAACGTGCAACTCGCGCTGAAGTACATTTTCTAGAGAGCGCTTTTCATCACCGCGTAGGCTTCAAAAATCTGTAGCGCAGCCCTTTAGGGCTGCCTCAAGCAGGGCTGAAGCCCTGCGCTACATCGGGTTTTGAAACCAGCTCTAGGCTGGCAAAACGGGTAGTTCGGGAACCGGCGGAAGGACGCGCGTGAACTCTCCACGCTGGAGCAGCTCACGACCGCGTCCTCCGCGGCTCGTGAGACTGTATTTGGCCGTGCTGATCGTCTGGGCCGCACCTCGCGTCGTCTCGACAGTCAGCAAATCCCGGTCCCCGCTCGACGCGACAAATCCAAGCACTCGGTCGTCGTCCTTGCCCAGCTTGATCAGGATGACGCCTCGCCCGGGACCCGATAGAAAATTCACCTCGTCGACCTTGCAGAGGAGCGCGCGGGCCTGGCGCGTCGCGGCAATCATCACCTCGCCGCCGCGGACGACAGACACCCCCACCACTTCGGCGCCCTGGGCCAGGCGGGCGAACCGGCGGCCCCCACGCGTGCTGACCTCGACAAAAGGCTCCAGTGCGAACCGGAGGCTGTAGCCGTCCGACGCGACCGCAACGGCGTGCACCGGCGGCGCGTCACCTTCCCTCTTCGGCTTGATGTCTCCATTGACGCGCGGATCGAGGCTCGCGGCCGCGACAACCCGCTCGCCGTCCTTGAATTTGAAGAGACTCTGCACCGGCTCGCCGTAGCCAGTCGACGCCGGGACATCGACAATGCGCGTCGTGTAGGCGCTGCCAAAATTCGTGAAGAAGACCACCGTCGAGCGGGTGCTCCCGGCCAGCACGGCGAGCACCGAATCGCCTTCGCGCAATCGCGTCGAGGAGAGATCCTTCACTTCCTTCTGCCTCTTGACCCACCCATCCTGCGACACGATGACGACATTGTCCTCTTCGATGATGAAATCGTCGGCTGAGTATTCGACCGCCTCCTCGGCTTCGATGAGCGTCCGTCGTTTGTCGGCCTTGATGTCCGCATACGTCTTCTGAATCTGCTCCAGCTCCTCCCGCACAAGCTTCCATCGGCTGTCCTCGTTCTTGAGCAGCCCTCCGATCTGGCGCGCGCGCTTTCGTTTCTCCTCCAGCTCCTGCTGGATGACGAGAATCTCCAGCCTTGCAAGGCGGTAGATCTTCAGCTCGAGAATCGCATCGGTCTGTTCGGCATCCAGGCCGAAACGCTTCATGATCTTTTCGGCCGAGTCCGCCTTGCCGTCCGATTTGCGAACGATGCGCACCACCTCGTCGAGGACGTCGAAGACCTTTTCGAAGCCCTCGAGGATGTGAATCCGCTTCTTCAGCGCCTGGAGCTCGTGTTCGAGCCGGGCGGTGACGACCTCCAGCCGGAAATGCAGGAAATGCCAGAGGAGGGATTTCAGATCGAGACGTTCCGGCCTGCCGACCTCGGGATTCTCCGTCGGAATGAGACAGGTCAGGTTTACGGGAAAGCTGACCTGGAGCGCCGTGTGCTTGTAGAGATACGCCATGACCATCTTTTCGTCGGCGTCCCTCTTCATTTCGAGCGAAATGCGGATGTCCTCGGTCGACACATCCTTGACGTCGATCAGCTGCGGCAGCTTCCTTCGCTCGATCACCTCCCCGATCTGGGCGACCAGTTGCGACTTGTCGACGGTGTAGGGAATGCTGTCGATGTAAATCGTCTTGGTCGATCGCGTCTCGGTGCCGATATCCCACGTGCCGCGGAGCCTGATGGATCCTGTGCCGGTCTTGTAGATCGCTTTCAGCTCATCCAGCGAGTTGAGAATCTGTCCGCCGGTCGGAAAATCCGGTCCTTTGATATAGCGGCAGAGCTGCGTGTTGCCGAGCTCGTCGTTGTCCAGGAGCTTGATCAGCGCCGTGCACACTTCGCCGAGATTGTGCGGAGGAATGTTGGTCGCCATGCCGACCGCGATTCCGGTCGCGCCGTTGATGAGGAGATTCGGCAGCCGCGCGGGCAGCACCACCGGTTCGGTCTTCGTGCCGTCGTAGTTGGGCCGATCCTGCACCGTGTCCTGCTCGATTTCGGTGAGCAGCTCATCGCTGATGCGCGACAACCGGCATTCGGTATAGCGCATCGCCGCTGCTGGATCGCCATCGAGCGATCCGAAGTTGCCGGAGCCGTCCACGAGCGGATATCGCAGCGAAAACGGCTGCGCCATGCGCACGAGCGTCTCGTAGATGGCCGCGTCACCGTGCGGATGGAAGCTGCCCATGACGTCGCCGACCACCTTGGCGCACTTGCGATGCTTGGCATCGGCCGTGAGCCCCTGCTGCCACATCGTGTAGAGGATGCGGCGCTGGACAGGCTTCAGCCCGTCGCGAACGTCGGGCAGCGCGCGCGAGGTGATGACCGACAGCGCGTAGTTGAGATATCGCGACTGCGCCGCTTCATGCAGCGGTACTGCGCCTTCCCTGGAACCATTCCCGCCCCCAGCGCCGCGGTCGCCGTTGTCGCTGCCTGGCGCGTCGAAATCGAAGGAGCCGTCTGTCTGTTTCTTGGGCATGGGCTTGGGCTTCAGGCTGTGGGCTTTGGGCCAGTCAGTGTACCGGCAAAGTGCGACGAAGTACAGCGTTTACGCTGGGCGCAACATTTGAGAATTGATGATCGATGATTTGAGTATCGATGGGAGCGTCGATAGATCTGTAGGACGTGCAGCGATGACTCGATTGATGCTCAGATCATCGATCATCAATCCTCCAATTCTTCGACACCTCACTCACCGCCCTCACCTACGCTTCCCCCACCGTCACTACCGTTCGCATGCTCCGATGCTTGTCGAGGAGCTCGCGACCGAGCTTCTTGCCGAGATACACCTTTGATTCACGATTGTCGGGGTGAGGCTCGTACTTCACGACGTCGAAGTGCAGATGATCGAGCGTGCCGCGCATCTCGTAGAACCGGTTCTTGGTCTTGACCAGGATCTCGTCGAACCCGTGCTCGATGGCCCACGCCTCCTGCTGTTCGGTGAGCGCGCGAAAGTGCCCCTGGCCGCGCCAATCGCGTCGCGTGCCGCCAATCCACGTATAGAGGATTTTCCTGCCGTCAAAGTCGACGTGATCCCGCAGACGGGTGACCAGATCGGCCAGCTTCGGAATGTCTTCCCTCGAGCGAATCTCGTGCGCGACCTTGTAGGACACCGGCACGACGCTTCCCGGATCGTCCGGGAGCGGCGCCGTGGCCATCAGAATGAGATGATCCCGATTCTTCAGGCGACCGACGATTTCCTGAGCGGTCTTGCGTCGCTGATATTCGCCGAAGAATTCTTCGATGTACTCGATTTCGAGCGCCCCCTGCTCGAGCGGGTACTGCAGTAATTCGATGCTCCGTCATCCTTCAGCCCTTAGCCCCTATCTGCCCAGCTCAATATTCACCTCGGCTCCAAAGACCATCGTCCGATCGTTGTCGCGTGCTGCCCACTTCAACATAATTGCGACGCTCGGTTCAACCATTCCGTCGAATGCCGTCCTCCCGTTGGCGACAACCCTCAGCGGCTGGCGGAAATCGAACACAGAGGGGGAGAGCAGCAGCGTGAAGGCGCCCACTCCTTCGGTTGAGGCTTCCACGGTGTTGCCGCGGCGGACGAGATCGACGCGGCCACCCGGCTTGCGCCGCGGAAAGATTGGCGCCGGTGGCACTTCCACCTCGGCCGGGTCGAAGACCCCCTCCAGCACCACCCGTTCTCCGCGACGCTCCACGACCAGTCTCACTGGCGCCCCGATTTCCCACCGTTGCAAGACGTCGGCGATGTCAGGTCCCGTCCGAACGGGCTTGTCACTGACCTCGAGGAGCAGGTCGCCGGCGCGCAGACCGATCCTGTGCGCGTTCGATCCCGGCACGACTTCGAACACGCGCCTTCCCCGATCGACCCTGGAGATGCGCAGGCCGAAATCGTGTTCGAGGCCGCGGCGAAGAAGGTTGTCGTCGGTCAGCCGGCTCTCGCTGTCGACCGGACCAAGACGATCGATGACGAGCCAGTGCGCGCGGTTGAATCGATCGATCCGCTCGGTCTGCCACGACAGGCGATCGGGCAGGGGCTCGCGCGGATGATCGTGAACGAACTGCTCGAACACGCCACGCTCCTGTGGCCACCAGGCCGTCGAATGATCGGACTCCGGATACACACGAAAAGCGATCTGCGTTCCCAGCTTCTGCAGATGCTCGACGTATAGCCGAACGACGTGGGCCGGGTAGAAGCGGTCGCGTCCACCGTTCACGATGAACATCGGTTTGTTGACGGCGTTGCCGGGATACATCTCGTCGACGACCCTCACGGCCGGAGACGCCAGGACGGTCATATCGCCTATCAGCGGAAGAAAGCTGGCCCATGGCGTCGTGTCCTTGAAGGCCATATAGAACGCGCCCGTGGCGCCATCGGAGGTGCCCGTGAGATAGACGCGGTTCTCATCGACGTTGTAGGAGCGCTTGAGCTGATCGAGAATCCGGCCCAGGTTGTCGATTTGGGTGGCGGACCACCAGAGCGCGTCGGCCCAGCCCACGGGAAAAACGCCGATTTCGTCGACTCCGCTCGGCAGGGCGTCGGTGCGGATGCGATTGACGGCCGTGGGTCGAGGGCGTCCGGCGCCGCCATGAAGATGGACGCGGACCTGATACGGCCGCGTTGGATCGTAGGACTCGGGGATGACGAAGGCATAGCGATGGTCGAGGCCGTCGAACGTACGCGTGCGCCCGAACTGCAGGCCTCGTGGCACGTCCTGCTGATAGGGCCGCCCTTGTCGCACGCGCGACAGCGCCTCATCGAACGTCACTTCGGTTTTGAGAATGGCTTCGATACGGCGAGCGGCTGCAGCCTTGTCCGACGCAGACAGAAATGCGTTGAATGCGCGATCGACCGGCCCGTCTTGCTGAGCTGGTGGCGCCCCCGCGAGGGTGACCGCAAGGCTGCCGGTGCAGAGGGCGAAACCGATCGCGCGCACGCACGCATTTTACAACCGCTCATCGGGCGATCCGGGCGCTCTTGGTGCGGGGAGGTCGGTCCTTCGGCTCTCGCGTTCGTCCCACAGGCTGTTGATGAGGCTCGCCACGCCGAACATCGCAATAAAGGCCCCAATCCAGGCGCGTCTCGGTCCGCCGACCGAATACATCATGATGGAAATGCCAATGCCCAGGCAGATCGTGAACACGCCCGAGACCCGCTGGCCGCGTCGGTTGCGCTCCCTGATTGGGTGGGATTCGACCAGCTCCGCCGGCGCGATGCCCTTCTCGATCATCGCCATGCGTTCGCGATGCTTCAGCTCTCGCGCCTTGGACTGCAACCACATCGAGTAGTAGGCAACCCCGAGACCGCCGACGATGGCCAGCAACGCAATCCCGATTCCTATGTATTGCTGCACGATTCTGCCCTCCCGATGGGACGTTAGACCGGGTTGTCGGACCGTTTGTTTCATCCCGAAACAATCGCCGTGAGTTTCCTGTCTAATAGCGGAACTGGATGCACCCGTCGCCCGACGCCGATCTCGTGTCCCGATGCCTTGCAGGCAGCGACGAAGCATTCTGTGAGCTGGTCGACTGCTACAAGAATCTGGTCTTCGGCGTGATTTCGCAGGTCGTGTCCGACCGGTCGCGTGTCGACGATCTGGCGCAGGAGGTCTTCCTCAAGGTGCACCGCGGGCTGCCGTCGTTCCGCGGCGACGCGAAGCTCTCGACCTGGATCTACCGGATCGTCAGAAACGTCTGCAGCGAACCGGGCGGCGATCGCACGGCGGTGTCGCTCGACGAGCACACCGAAGACGGCCGGCTTCGATACGAGCCCGCCGTGACCGACCCTGCTTTCGGCGATATCGAGCGGCGCGCGCTCCTCGAAAAGGCGATCGCGGGGCTGTCGGTGGAGCAGCGTTTTCTGATTTCTGCGCATTACTTCGGCGGGCAGCAGTACCAGGAACTCGCAGACATTCTGAACATCCCGATCGGCACCGTGAAGACTCACCTGCATCGCGCAAAAGAGCGGCTGCGCGAGATAATGAATGAGAGGACACTCCCATGAATCCGGAGCACCCGGGCGACTGGCTGGACGAGGCGCTGAAGACGCGCGCGGCCATGACGGCGCCGTCCCACTTTACGCCGACGGTCCTGCGACGTCTCTCAGAGGACGACTCACCTGTACCGGCTTCTGCCTTCTGGATGGAGTCTGGTACTCATGCAGGACTGGGGCTGGCAGCCTTGGGGCTCGGCATGACCGTTGACGTGAATCGTCTTGGGCAATGGTTTGATGGATTGCTGCAGGCACCCTCGCCGGCCATGCTCACTGCGGCGGGATTGTGCGTATCTGCCATCTGGTGGTCGACACGCCAGGACGAGACGATTTGATACAGAATGAGACGATTTGATACAAAAAAGCCCCGCGAGACTCATCTCGCGGGGCCCGGCGTCGCCGAATCCTCAACTTACGCGCGAATTACGCCTGTTCGCCGCTGGGCGCCACCGAGGTGCGGCCGCAGTCTTCACACTGGAGGTAAATGACCGGCAGACTCTCGGATCGCCCAATAATACGCGCGGCCAGCATCCCGCACCTGGGACAAATCACGCCGACGGCTGCACTTGTTCTTCGTGCCATACACTGCTCCTGACTCGTTAGACGCCGGAAAGCGCCTCACGGTTTCTTTTGACCTGCGCCGGAAATCCTGGCCTGCTTCGAGGACCGATTGTCGCCATATGAGTCCAGTTCACGTCGAAAATCAAGTGGTCTGCAGACTTTCTGACCTTTTGCATGCAAGAAGCCGCCCCGAGTAGGCTGCTTCAGAAGTGCCAATATGGGAGGAACGCCGCTTTCAACCTACAATCTCGTAGATTCCATGAGAGGCAAGATTCCCCCTCGGAGCACACCAGAAAGGGGCCGACGGACACAATTGACAGTCGACGGAGCAATATGAACACGATTGTCGGAAAAGGTTTGACGGCCGGAAGCCCTCGATCGCGCTCGTCCGCGAAAACAGGCCGAAAAACAACGATCCTGCGTCCGCAGTCGTCGTGGTATGTGCGTTGCTATCACAAGGCTGCGGAGAGATAACAATGAGCCCGTCCACGAGCCTGCTGAACCGCGTCCGAGCCGAATTTACCGAAATGCCTGGGTTGCGTTTGCGCGTCGAGCAGGCTCAGCGGCTCTGGAATCTCGACCGCACGAGCTGCGAGGTTCTCCTGCGTTCTCTCGTCGAGGCGAAGTTTCTCAACTGCGGCACCGATGAAGCCTACGGCCGCAGCTGATCTTCTCCCTCCTGTTCAACGTGTGTCGATCTCGTGACTCCTGTTCAATCACGGGTCGCCGCCCGGGGCGGCGTCAACTGCCGCACGGAGGCGTTGGAGCGTGTCGGGAGATCCGCTGAAAAGACCCTCGGGCCACTTCTTGTGCCGCAGGATCTCAGCATAAATGGGCCCGCTTTGGTACAGATTCAAACCCAGGCCTGCCAGGTACTGCAGCCGTAAATCCCGATCACGGTTGATCTGCGCGTCGGCAAGGTACGCCTTCATGTCCGACGCGCGACCCGCGTAGTTCGCAAACAGATCGACCGCCGAATAGATGCTGATGTCGCGAAGCGAGTCCTTCACGGCGGCGTACTCGAGACTGTTGAGCCGCGCTTCCCATTGGTCGACATCGAAGTGCGGCGGCTCGACTGTGCCCATCAACACGGTGTCGTAGCCGCGGCCTTGATGAGTGTTTCCCCAGATGACGCCCTGAGGAAACACCTCGAAGAAGGTCGCGATCTCGCTCTTCACGGCTTCCGGCGTGCTCTCGTACAACTGCACGAACAGCGTCACGGTGCCGCCCGGATTGAGCTTCGATTTCGCGAGCTCGAAAAACTCCTTCGTGTACAGCGTCGCCGCACCTTTTACCCAGGGGTCGAGGGGATCGGAGGTGATCGCGTCGAACGTCTCGTCGGTGGTCAGGAGATAGTGCCGGGCATCGTCGATGACGACGTGCGTCTTCGGGTTCCGGACGACGTGGAAATTGTGCTCGCCGAAATGCTCGGAGACCACGCGCGGCACCAGCGGCTCGATCTCGGCGATAATCAGCGACTCGACCTTCTGGTCGATGCTCACCGCTCCTGCCGTGGCCCCTGCCCCACACCCGATCACCAGCACCTTTCTCGGGCTCGTCGGCACCAACGTCGTGAAATGTCCAAGCATCCGCTGCAACCGCATATCCTGCGGCTGGCTCGACGCCTGGACTTTCCCGGCATTGTGATAGTTCATGACGCTGTTGGAGCCGAAACGCGAGACGGCGACAGACGAGCTGAGCCCCTCGCCGACATAAAAGATGTCTCCCTCCTGACCCAGCCACGTCGCCGCATACCGGCCGTACGCCACGAGGATGCCGGGAATTTGCGGCACGGTCCGAATCAAGAACGCCGCCACGCCGAGCGCAATCACAAGCGACACCGGCGCCACCCAGCGCAGCGCCCTGGCACTGGGAGTCGAGCTCAGCTCCGCGGGCGCGAGCAGAAGAAGGCCCGACATCCCCGAGACGATCATCAAGACCTGCTGTGCGCGCTGCGAGCCAAACCAGTAGACGAGGATCAGGCTCGCCACGACCGAACCGACGATCGCCCCGATGGTGTTGGCCGCATAGACGCCACCGACCAGCCGGCCGGGATCCTGACCTTTCCTGGCAACTGCCGCGAGCGCCAACGGAAAGCTTGCGCCCCACAAGATCGGGCCGGGCAACACCGCCCAGAACGCCCGCACGAAATCGAGCTGGAAGTTGTACCAGATGCTGGTGGTGATAGACGTGTTGATGGGCCAGTACGGGAGCGATTCCAGCAGCATGCACGCGCTCCACGCCATCGCGCCCACGTTGAGCAGCTGGCACCACCCAAGCGCAATGCGAGGCCGCTCGATGCTCTTCGCGATAATCGACCCGAGGCTGCTGCCAATGCCGAGCCCGATCAGAAACACCGCGAGGATCAACGAGAACGTGTAGGTCGACGCCCCGAACAACAGGCTCAGGAGACGGGTCCAGATGACTTGCGCCGCCAACGCACAGAAACCGGAGAGCGCGATCGCGACATATACCATGGCGCGATCGCCTGTGGATTCGGGGTGAGGGATTAGGGATTCGGGATTGGGGCTCAGGGGTTCATACAGATCCGCCGTCACGCGTACTTTCGCAGCCAGCAGCAGTCCGAGTCCCCCGACGCCGAAGTTGAACATCGCCGCCACGTAGGTGGCCATGTTCATGTCGTAGACCCGCAGCAGATAGAACCCGGCCAACAGCGTCCCCATCACCGCCCCGGCGATGTTGCCCGCGTAGAAAAAGCCCAGCCACGATACGCCCGCAGGTGTCGTTTGCACCCATCGTGCAACAGCCGGCAGCGTCGCCCCCATCGCGAGGGTGGGCGGCAGGAGGCAAATGCTCGCGACGAGACCGCGGAGCAGATACCCGGTGATGCCATATCCGCCCCACGCCGTATACACGCGCCCGACGAGCGGCAGCACAAAAAGCAGAAGCAGGCCGATGATGCCGATGGCGATCTCGAGCAGCGCGTAGACTTTCAGCGGGTGATGCCTCGGCGGGATGATCCGCGGCAGGAGGAAGCTGCCGAGACACATCCCGCCCATGAACGTTCCCAGCAGGACGCCGATCGAGACCGACGAGGAGCCCACAAAGAGCTCCAGCATCTGGAACCAGACGATTTCGTAGATCAGCGCCGCACAGCCGCTGCCAACAAACAGCACCAACAGTACTGGAAGCCATTGGTCGGGTGAATGTGAGTCTGTTGGGTCTATCGCTTCGCTATGGGCCATCGCTACTGGTTATGTGCCGTCTGGTAGTGGCTCTTCAGGACGTCGTCTCCAAAGTCGCCGTTGAAGTCACGCCACACACTGTGAATGTGATTTCCTTTGCTCTGAACGTTGTCGAACTCGATGAGGAATGACGGCCCCTGAATCCGGTAATAGTGGGGCTCGTGCAGCGCGTCGGCGCCAATCCACACGAACGCGACCTTGTCGAAGCCGGCGGCGTTGATGCGGCGCATCCGCTCCGCGGCGATCTCGTCGACCATCCGCGAGGTGTATTCGTCGAGAAGCGCGCGCAGCAGTTTTTGCTGGGACTGCGTCATCCGCGAAGCCGGCAGGCCGTCGGGTGAGAGCGGATTGACCCTGCGGGAATTGGTGGTGATCATATCGTTCGGCACGGTCTGCTGCAGCACGGCCGTCTGTTTCTGCTCTGCGTCGAGTGCGTGCAGCAGTGCAAACGCCTTGTCCTCTTCTGCCGCCAGCACGCGAAGACCCTTCCTCGAGCCTTCCATGACCTCGGCCGGATTCGCGCCGTAGAAATCGGGTGTCCACGAAGAAAGCGTGCCATTGGCGATCGTGAAATTCTGCGAGAGGTGATGTCCTTCCACTCGCCAACCCCACGCCGTCTTGCCGCCCGGCGTGCCGAACACGGTGAAATAGTACATTTCCGGATCCCGCCCCATGTTGGGATTGGGCCCCTCGCCTCTGAGCACGAGCTCGAGATCGTTCATGATCTGCTGGCTCTGCTTCACGCCCTTCGCGCTGAGCGTCGTGCTCAGCAGCTTCTGCGCGGCTTGCCGCTGCACCGGGGTCATCTCCTTCAACGGAAGCCCCTTTCTCTGCCCCGGACGCGGGATGTAATGCCAGTCGAAACGGTTCGCGTCTTCGAATGCGAGCGTGGCTTTTGCACGCTGGTCGGCTGTCAGCGACTCGAGAAACTGCGCAGCGGCGGCCGTCGTGTCGGCAGTCGCGCGGCGCTGACCCTGCACTGCCGCCCGGCCGATCAAGAGTCCGAGGCACAACAGAAGGAGTGCGGCTTTGACGACGTGGAACAGTTTTTTCATGGTCATATTCTCCCTGCCAGAACTTCGGCAACGTGAACCGCCCGCCGGTTGGTGTTCTGCGCGATCTGCTCGCGACAACTGAATCCGTCGGCAACGATGACTGTATCCGGCGCTGCGGCTCGCACAGCCGGCAGCAGGACCCGCTCCGCCAGAGCCTGCGACACGTCGTAGCTCTTCCGTTCCAAGCCATACGGCCCGGCCATGCCGCAGCAGCCCGAGTCGAGCACCTTGACATCGCGCCCTGCCGCGCTCAGGACTGCCACTTGGTCCTTCATGTTGAAGATCGCACGATGGTGGCAGTGCATCTGGAGAAGGATGCTGCGCCGGTTCCCGGCTCCCACGTAGTCCGGCGCATACCTTGCCAGGAACTCGCTCAATACCATCGTCTGATCCCTGAGCCGTGACGACCGGGGGTCGCCAGCCATCAAATTCGGCGCTTCATCCTTGAATACGCTCGCACAGCTCGGTTCGAGTACAACGATAGGCGTTCCTGCCGACAACTCGCCAGAAAGCGCCTCCATGACGTCGGCCAGATACTGCCTTGCCTGGGCGAGCATGCCGAAATCATAGAGGGGCCGGCCGCAACACACCTGCCGGTCGAGAACCTTGACGCGGAAACCGGCGTCCGAGAGCACATCGTAGGCGGCGATGGCGATGCCCGGCTGAAAATAATTCGTGAACGTGTCGGTCCACAGTAACACGTCCGCCTTGGCGGCCTTGAATTCCCGCGCCGGCCTGGCGGTGCTTCGCCCCCTGACTTGAGCGCGGAAGGTTCGCCTGGCGAACTCGGGGAGCCTCCGGTTGGGATGGATGTGAAGCGCGCGCTTGGCGATTGCGCTCGTCAGCGGAAATCGGGCGAAAGCATTGGCCAGGGTGGGCACTCTGGAAGCAGCCCGCGCCCAGCGGTCGATGAACCCGAACGCATACGCATTCAGCGCGCGCGGGCTTTCCTCGTAATAGTGCGAAAGGAACTCGGCCTTGTAGGTTGCGACATCGACGTTGGTCGGGCACTCCGTCTTGCACGCCTTGCAGGAAAGACACAAATCGAGCGCTTCCTTGACGTCCTCGTTCTTCCAGCCGCCCTCGAGCACTTCGCCCTGGAGAAGCTCCCAAAGCAGATGAGCCCGGCCGCGCGTGGAATGCCTCTCCTCGCGGGTCGCCATATAGCTCGGGCACATCACACCGCCTTCACTCTTGCGGCACGCACCCACGCCGACGCAACGGAGCGTCGCGTTGGCGATCGACCCGTGATCGTCCGGAAACTTGAAGTGTGTTTCGACCCGCCTCGGCTGATAGTCGGGCCCAAGGCGAAGATCCGCGTGAGGCTGGCGCGCGTCGATCAGCTTGCCGGGGTTCATCCTGTTGTCGGGATCCCAGAGGCGCTTGAATTCGCGGAACGCCTCCATCAACTCCGGACCGAACATCTTTGGCAGCAGCGCGCCGCGCGCCTGCCCGTCACCATGTTCGCCGGAGAGCGATCCGCCGTGGGAGGTCACGATTTCGGCGGCGCGGTCGATGAACTCGCGGAACATGAGAATTCCCGGCTCGGTCTCCAGGTCGAAGTTGATGCGCATGTGGACACAGCCGTCGCCGAAGTGCCCGTAAAGCGGACTGTCGTATCCGTATTCCCGCATCAACGTGAACAGCCTGCGCAGGTATGAGCCGAGCCGATTGGGAGGAACCGCGGCGTCTTCCCAGCCCTCCCATCCGTGCGGCTTGCCGGGCTGGATGGCTACGGCACCCAATGCCGACTCGCGCACGTGCCACACATGCGCCGCCTGCTCTGGGGTGCAGACGATGAAGTTCGGACGGGGGCTGATGGTCGACAGCCACGCACCGAACTGCTGCGCCTGCGCGTCAGCATCCTCGCTGGTCCAGGCGCCGAACTCGACGAGCAGCGTTCCTTTGCCGTCCGGCAGCACTTTGAGCTCATCCAGACGCATGCCCTTGGCTCGAAGGGAATCGGGAATGGCGTTGTCGAAGCCCTCGAGCCCGATCGGCTTGAACACGAGGATGTCGGGTACGTAGTCGGCGGCAATGAACGCGTCGGGAAACGCGGCGCAGACCAGGCGCCGGAATGGAGGGCTCGCCGTGAGCCTGAGCTTCGCTTCAAGAACGGTGGCGCACGTCCCTTCGCTGCCGACGAGCGCGCGGGCAACATGAAATCCGTTCTCCGGCAGGAGCTCGTCGAGGTTATAGCCAGACACACGGCGTGGAATGCGAGGAAACTTCTGACGGATGAGCGGCGCGAACCTGTCCCGAATCGATCTCAGTCCCGCATAGAGCTCCCCTCTGCGGCCACCGGCGGCAACGATCGCGTCAACCTCGGCGTCGCTCGTGGGGCCAACGGTCATCCTGGTGCCGTCGTACAGGATGATGTCGAGCTCGTGCACGTTATCCACGGTCTTGCCGCCCATCAGCGCGTGGACGCCGCACGAGTTGTTGCCGATCATGCCGCCGAGCGTGCATCGGCTGTGGGTCGCTGGGTCGGGAGCAAACGTCAGATTATGGACTTCGGCCGCGTCGCGCACGCGATCGAGCACGCTGCCGGGCTGCACGCGAGCGACTCGCTCTACCGGATCGAGGGAGATGATGCGGTTGAGGTACTTGGAAAAATCCAGGATGACGGCGACGTTGCAGCACTGCCCGGCGAGGCTCGTTCCCGCGCCGCGCGGCAGAATGGGTGCTCCTGCTTCGCGACATGCTGCCAGCGTCGCTTCGACGTCGGCGTCATCGGCCGGGATCACCAGGCCAATGGGAATCTGCCGGTAATTCGAGGCGTCGGTCGCGTACAGCGCGCGCGATCCGGCGTCGAATCGCACTTCTCCCCGGACCGCGCGCCGCAATCTCCGCTCGAGCTCATCGCTCGCGGCAAATCTTTCGCGCGCGTGCGCATGAGAGCTGGGGAGGGCTTGATGTTTCAGCGCCGACACCGACATCAGGCTGTCTCGGCCGTCAAAAGATATCCACTACATGAACAAACCACGAAGAACACCAAGAAGGAACCACACAGGACCACGAGATCCACGAAGTCCACGAAGCGACGAAGATCCACGAAGCTCAGACATGCGCAAATCACGCGTCCAGTTCTTCGTGATCTCGATCCGAGCTTCGACTGCGCCGGCTGGCGTTGCCAGCCGGGCCGTTCCGGAACAGCTTACTTCCAGACGGCTTCGATCGCTTCGAAGCGCGTCTTGCCGACGTTGGTCAACGTGTGAGTCAGCGGCCCGGTATGCCATTCGAACTCGCCGGCCTTGAATTCGTGAGGCTGGGCTGGCTGGCCCGGCCGCTCGACCGAGATGACGCCATCATTGGCGGCGATGAGCAATCCGGAACGCGGAAGGGTGTAGCGCCCGGTCGACTGCCCCGGTTCGAGAATCAGGCGCTCGATGTACACGAGATCGTTGTCGAGCGCCGGTTTGGCCTGGTATCCCTTCGGTCTGGGCGAGGCGATGTGCGATCCAGCCGGCGAGACATCATCGCGCGCCTGAATCTGCACCGTAATGTTGCGGAACGGGGTCGAGCCGATATTCCCGACGCGATGGGTGATCACCGGTGAATAACGGACTTCGGCGTCGGCCGGCTCGATGTCGATGATCTCCTTGGACCCAAGGCTTTGGCCGCGCAGCTTCGCTGCTCCGATCGAGATCCAGAAGTACGGATTCTCGTGGATGTGATACAGCGTCCCGCCAAACGGCGGGACCGTGACGTCGAGAACGCGGGCGTACTTGTTGTCGAGCTTGACGAAATGATGCGGCTCGCGAATCGCCGGCACCTGCAATTCCGGCGTCGCGACGCCCTGAGCGAGAGCCGCGCATGTCAGCGCGAGGACACCGAGTCCCGCTCCGTAAATTGTGTTCATCGCGAACAGGCTATCACGACGCCTGTTCTGGAGCGATCACGCGTAGGATTTTCGCCGCTGCCGCACGGCCGCCGCCGTTCTCGCTTTCGGTATGCGCTGATCGGACTTCTTCGCGCCTCGTACCGAAGGCGCCGGCTTCCGGTGCCGTTTTCCGGGCGCATGAGCCGAGTCCGTGCGTCGCGTTTGCGAGGAAG
Source organism: Vicinamibacterales bacterium (assembly GCA_963775345.1). GTDB lineage: Bacteria > Acidobacteriota > Vicinamibacteria > Vicinamibacterales > JAMQPK01 > JAMQPK01. Next base: position 264,647 of record CAVZIS010000008.1, on the reverse strand, counting down.
CCGCTTGCTTACCAGGCTTCCTTCTCTTGCGCTGTCCCTTCCCCGCCCGTCGACCCGCACCGACAGCCGTGATGGCCTTCGACGCTGTCTGCCGGACATCTTCTGTAAGACTGCGGACGCTGCTGGCCGCCATTTTCCGACCCTTCTCGGCGCCGCTGGCCAGGCTCTCCAACATCTCCGAGGCACCATCGCGCACGCGGGTCAATTGTTCCGTCAGTGATTGACGGTACAGCCACGCCTCCGCAGTCCCTTCAATCGTTCCGGCGATGCGGCCGAGCTGTTCGGCCAGCGCGATCGCCTGCTCGCCCAGAGCCGATGCGTGTTTTTGTTCTGGTGTCGCCATTTGAGCATCTTCCTCCGCCCCGTTCTGGAGCAAGAACGAAGCCAAGCGTGCGTTTTCAGGTAAAATACCCGTTCTCCATTGCTCTTAAGAGGTGAGACATGCGGATTGCACTGGTTCTCGCGTTGATGAGTCTTCCCGCCGTCGCACAGGGGCAGCAGACCCTCACGCTCGAGATTAAGGATTACGCAACGCTCCCCATCACAGGTCAGCCAATTGGCAAATCGTCCAACGAGATGCTTCTCGCCCGTGTGAATGCTATCCGCGAGGAACCTGGCGGCGCCCCGCGGCTGTTCATCACAGACATGAACGGGCCGCTATATATCCTCGACAAGAAGACAAAGCAGCTCACGAAATACCTGGACTTCGACGGACGCGATGACCGTCCAGGGCTCTTCCACCGCTTGTTCATCACCAGCGGGTACGGGAACGGCCTGAACGGCTTTCACTTCGATCCCGACTACCGGCGCACCGGCAAGTTCTACACGGTGCATATGGAGGATCCAAACCTTTCCGTGTCGAATCTGCCCGATGCCAAGAACCACCCGGGACTGAAACTCGATGGGTACACCGCAACGGAGCCGATCAGTACGCCAGGTACCACCATCAATGAGGGGGTCCTCATCGAATGGACGGACACGAATACCTCGAACACGACGTTCGAAGGAACGGCGCGCGAGCTGTTGCGCGTGCGGCTCAACACGCGCAGCCATCCCATGGGTGAGGTGACGTTCAATCCGTTCGCCGGCGCGGGCGATCCCGATTGGCGGGTGCTGTATGCAGAAGTCGGTGACGGCGCGTCCGGTGAGTCCCGCATTGTCGCGATACGGAACAACCCGCAGCGGCTCGATAACCTCGTCGGCAAGATCATCAGGATCATCCCCGACCTGAGCGAACAGACGTCTACCAGCACGGTAAGCCCGAATGGCCGGTATCGGATCCCCAACGACAATCCGTTCGTGAAAACCAAGGGGGCGCGCCCCGAAATCTGGGCCTACGGTCTCCGTAATCCGCACAGACTGAGCTGGGGGCCAGACCCCGCGAACCCGCGCGGCGGAAAGCTGGTCGTCAATTCCGTGGGATACCGCACCTGGGAGACGGTCAACGTCATCGAACGAGGCAGCAACCATGGCTGGCCGTACAGGGAAGGCAATCAGGTGCTCTCACCCGATCAGCGATCGCACGGATCGCTCCCGGAGGTCGATCGGATTCCGACGCAGATTGGAGAAGAGATCTCCGACGAAGTCGTCACGCCGAAGTACCCCGTCATTCAGTATGGCCACGACCCTGCCGGAGGCGATGCGATCGGATCCGGATACGTCTACAACGGCAAGCTGATTCCGGGCCTGCGCGGCAAGTACATCTTCGGGGACATCACGACGGGCCGCTTCTGGTACGCCGACTACAAGGAGATGCTGGCAAGCGATGCGGATGGCAACGCCACCACGCTCGCAAAGTACTACGACGTGAAGTTCGTATGGGACGACCCGAACGACTCACCTGATGCAGGGAAGAAGGTCTTCGATACGATGTTCCCGATAAACGAAGTCACGTACCACTTTCGAGGCGGGAAAGAGGAGCACCTCGCGTCGCGCCAGCGCGTCGCGAATCAGGGGCGTGCCGACGCCCGCTTCGCCATCGACCATGACGGCGAGCTCTACATCTACAGCAAAAGCGATGGTGTAATTCGACAGATCGTCGCAGGAAGCTTCAGGTAAGGATGCGGCTCGCGCTTCCCGTACTCATCCTCGCCGCTTCGGTGGCCGTCGGGAGCGCGCCGCCGCCGCCGCTTACCATCGAGATCAGGGATTTCGCGCAGCTGCCAATCACCGGCAAGCTGGATGGCACGGCTCAAGTCGACGGGATGCTCGCCAGGGTCAATTCGATCCGCGAGGAGCCGGGGGGTGCAAGCCGCCTGTTCGTCGTTGACATGAACGGCCCGGTATACATCCTCGACAAACAGACAAAGGCGCTGACCACCTACCTCGACTTCAACGGCCGCGACGACCGCCCGGGGTTGTTCGACAGGCTGTTCTATGAAGCAGGCTACAGCAGTGGAGTCAGCCAGCTTCAATTCGACCCGGCCTATCGGACCACCGGAAAGTTCTACACCGTCCACATGGAGAGCCCGACGCTTCCAGGCTCGCAACGTCCCGATGGCACCAGCGTCCCGGGATTGAGGTTCGGCATGTTCGGATACGAGCCGACCGCTGCCGTCCAGACGCCGGGCCCGATTCAGTACGAATCGGTTCTCATCGAGTGGACTGATGCGAACATTCGCAATAAGACGTTCGAGGGTACCGCGCGCGAAATTCTGCGCGTGCAGCTGAATGGGCGGATTCACCCGGTGGGCGAGCTGGTGTTTCATCCCTCGGCCCGCGCCGGCGACTCGGAATGGGGTGTGACCTACATCGGCGTAGGAGACGGCGGCGCGGGAGAAACCCGGTCAGCGATCCGCTCGAATCCGCAGCGCCTCGATACGCTGGTCGGCAAGATCCTTCGCATCATTCCTGATGTCGGCACTCACGAAAAATCAAGCACGATCAGCGAAAATGGCCGCTACCGGATTCCGAACGACAACCCATTTGTTGCAAAGCCCGGCGCCCGCAAAGAGATCTGGGCCTCCGGCCTTCGCAATCCCCACCGCCTGAGCTGGGCGGGCGACCCCGGCAATTCGCGGCAACATCACCTGATCGCCGCTTCGATCGGGCTGCGGACGTGGGAAACGGTCAACATCATTCACAAAGGCGCAAACTACGGGTACTCGCAGCGCGAGGGCAATCAACTGCTGCAGCCGGACAACGTCATCGCTCCGCTCCCCGCCGTAGACAAAATCGCGGTGCAGATTGGCGACACAGTGACCGACGAGGTCGTGGCTCCGACCTACCCGGTCGCCCAGTACGGGCACGTTCCGGAAGGGGGCGACGCCATCGGCAGCGGATATGTCTATATGGGGAAAGCTGTCCCGGCGCTGCGTGGAAAGTACATCTTCTCCGATTTGTCCACGGGCCGCATCTGGTATGCAGACTTCAAGGAAATGCTTGCGGCCGACGACGGCGATCCGCAGACGCTCGCCGAAATGCGCGACGTGAAGGTTCGCTGGAACGGCAGCGTGCATGAGACGTTCACACCGATTGCCGAGGCAACATACCAGGCGCGTGGAGGGAAGGATCCAGATCTCCCGGGTCGCGGCACCGTGTCCGGCTCCCGGCGTGCCGACGCGCGCTTCGCGGTGGACGCGGCGGGTGAGTTGTATATCTACAGCAAAACCGACGGCGTGATCCGGCAGGTCGTCGCGGCGGAGTGAACGCCGGGCCCGGCGCCTGCGTCCCCGCCAAGGAGATCACATGCGTGTTCGCACATATCTCGTCCCCGTTCTCGCGCTTCTAATCCTCGCTTGCGCGCTGCTCGCCCAGGCACAGCGCGGAGGCGGTCCGATGACGATGCCGCCCGCCCCCGGCTCGCTGCCCGCCCATCAATTCGAGAAGGTCGCAGAAGGCGTCTACTACGCTACGGCGACCGGCTCGGTCACGATAGGCAGTAATTCCGTCGTCATCGTGAACGACGAAGACGTGCTGCTTGTCGACCCCGGTATCACCGCGGCTGCGGCTACGACGTTCATCGCCGACGTCAAGACGCTGACCCCCAAGCCAGTCAAGTACGTCGTCGATACCCACTATCATTACGATCACGCCTTCGGGAACCAGGTCTTCGGCCCCGACGTGACGGTCATCGGTCACGACACAACCCGGCGGCGCCTCATGGGTCCGGTGCTGAAGGAGCGGACGTATGTCACCAATGGCGCCGGCGCCATCGCGAGCCGCTTTACGCTCCTGAAGCGCCAGATTTCGGAAGCGACCGATCCGCAGCAGCGCGCCGTCCTCGAGAGACAGCTTGCGATCCATCAGCTGTACGCAGACGAACAGCCAAAGCTCAAGCCGATGCCGCCTAACACGACGCTGTCGCGAGACATGACGATTCACCGCGGAAGCCGGGAGATTCAGATTCGCTACATGGGTCGCGCGCACACCGACGGCGACGTCGTCGTGTTTCTGCCGAGAGAGCGCATAGTTGCGACCGGCGACATGATCACCAGCGCGCTGTCGTACACGGGCGACGCGTTTGTCGAAGAGTGGCCAGCGACGCTGGAACAGGTGACGACGCTCGACTTCGACACGGTGCTTCCCGGACACGGAAACGTGTTCAAAGGAAAGGATCACATCCGGAACCTGCAGGCGTATTGGCGTGATTTCTATCAGCAGGCGATGGCGCTGAGAAAACAGGGCGTATCGCCCGAGGAAGCGGCCAAGCGCATCGACCTCACGAAGCACGCGGGCGCCATCCCTGCCGCGAAGAACCCGGGCGTCGATCCGCGCGGCGTCGATCGCATCTACGACCTGGCAGCGAACCCCAACGCGCCCGTGCGCTAGTGTTTCTGCCCGCGACACGCGGGCGTATACACAGGTTCAGACTTTCAAAAAATCGGGCATCCGTACGTGGCGCGCTTTCTGCATCTTTCGGTCTGTCGCGGTGCAGGGGAGGCTGCAGACGTTTCGAGTGGATCAGCCCCCCTCGCCAGCGCTCGCCGGCCGGGATAGCTGACGTGACGCGTCCCGAGCCGGCGACGCCCATTTGGCTGAAAACTCCATTGTGAGATTGGCAGATGGGTAGATTTGTGGATTCAAATCCAATCTGCCATTCTTCCAGTTCACCCGCGCAGTACCTCGATCGCTCCGACGTGCGGCTGGCCCTGCGGATCCCATCGCGTGATGTCGCCCGGCAGCTGATCGGGCGTGTCGATATCTCCAATCGCACGCACCTGCATCCGATTGCCCTCGACCTCAACCAGCAGGAAATGACACTCTGTCGCCCATGAGACGGTGTGCGCCGCGGTGAGATTGTCGGGGGCCGTCCGCCGGAGCTTTCCGGCGCCGCCGGTCACGAAGTAGTCGATACCGCCGGCATGCGAGTGCTGGAAGTTGTGCTCGTGCCCGCTGAACATCACTTTCACGCCGGCCCGATCGAAGAGCGGGATGAGACGCTGCATGCTTTTCGTATTGTGATGCTGCGGTCCCGCGCAGTAGGGCGGATGGTGCGCGAACGGAATGCGCCACAGCCTGCCGGTTCGGTCCTCCGGAAACGACAGCTCGACGAACTCCCAATGCCTGGGATACTCGAAGAGCCGGCGTCCCCGGAAAAACGCCTCTTTCGACGTATCGAGACAGACGAACTCGATGTCGGACCCGTACCGAAATCGATAGAACAGACCCGGGCAGAACGACGCCCGGCCCGACGCCTCTTCGCCGAGAATTCTCTCGCGGATGTAGAAGTTGTCCTCGACCTGCGCCCGATCGTCGCGCTCTTCGGTTTCCTCCGCATCGTGATTGCCGATCGACGGATACACCGGCACCCGATTGATGATGTAGCGGTACGGTTGAAAGTAGGTAAAGAACCAGTCGTCGTCTTCGTCGCCCGTCCCGCCGATGGGGAGCCCGAGCAATCTCGCCCCGGCGTAGATGTTGTCGCCCGTTGTGATGATGAGGCGAACATCGTTCGAGCCGCACATTTTGCGCATCGCGTTGGCGACGTTTTGCTGACGGATCGTCGGCGAGTCCTTCCTCACGCCGACGCCGAAGTCGCCGATCACCGCAAAGGTGAGCGACGCGGCGCGCACATCGGGGTCCGGATGGGTCACGAACCGGTGCTCGTAGCGGTTGCCGGTCTGTACGAGCGCATGATCGGTGGCCGACCAGTCCCATCGCTCCCCGGCGCCCCACTCGTCACCCTTCACGAATACCTTGTAGGTGTACTCTGTGTCGGGCGTCAGTCCGGCAACCCAGCAGTGGTTTGCGACCTCCGTCTTGGAAACGGCGACGACTGTTCCCTTCCTGTCATAGACCTCCACTCGAGCGGGACCGTACGGCGCCGACTGAGCACCGATTGAATCCTTCCTTGGCGGGTGCACATGATTGAGATCCTGGTCGTCGACAAGCTTCCATTTCCCCCGGGTGTTGGTCCGGAAATAAAAGGCGCCCCACGCGATCAACGCAGATTTGTGACTGACTGAGGGAAGATACACGTATGGCTCTGCATGAAACTCCGGCATAGGAGCACTCTATCACCAGGGTAATTCTCGTCGGTCTCGGTGTGGCTGCCGGCAGCCTCCTCGTCATCTGGCTGGTGTTTGCGTTCTGGCAGGTTCGCTCGCACTTGCAGCGGCGCGCGGCGGGCCAAGCGCCTCTGCAATCCCGGCGCGCAGAGATCTGGCGCGATCCAGGACCGGCCCGGGGCCTCGATCTTGCCGCGGGATCAGGTGGACGTGACGGCGCCCCGGCGCCTCCCTTTCGATTCGTGGAAGAACATGCCTCGGGCAGCCGTCCCTGCGTTTCGGTTGGGGACGCGCGAAACCGGACCTGGCGCGTCAAATGGGGCGACGAAGTGCACACGGAGACCTTCGCGACCCGCCTCGCGTGGGCGGCCGGATATTTTGTCGAAGCAAACTACTTCGTTCCATCCGGGCGCATCGACGGCGCGGAGAACCTGCAGCGCGCCCGCACATGCATCCAGCCGAATGGCGAGTTCACCGACGCACGCTTCGAGCTCGACGAGCCGGGAGTCGTGAAGCACTTCGACGAGCACAGCTGGGCCTGGAACGACAATCCATTCGTCGGCACGCAGGAGCTCAAGGGACTGAAAATCATGATGATGCTGGTGTCGAACTGGGATAACAAGGATGTCCGGGACGTGGCGCGCGGATCGAACACGGCGATTTTTGAATATCGAATCGGCGCCCTGCGCGAGGCCCGATACCTGATCATCGACTGGGGCGCGTCGATGGGCGCCTGGGGCAGCCACGCTCTGAGTCGCGGCCGATGGGATGCCCAGGGGTTTGCGGCCCAAAGCGAACACTTTGTACTCGGCGAGGAAGGCGAACGGATTCTGTGGGGATACAAAGGTCAGAGAACCGCGGATGCGGTCGCCGACATCAGCCGGCGCGACGTGCAGTGGCTTTACAAGTATCTTGGAGGGATCACCGATGAGCAACTCGCCGCCGGCCTGAGGGCGAGCGGCGGCAACGAAAGCGAGATCGCCGAGTTCACCAGAGCGCTCCGCGTCAGGCTCGATCGGCTGAACGATATTGCGAACACGTAGGTTCCAATTCTCATTTCAACCCAACCTGTTCGTAGTTGATCAGAATCACCAGGTCTTCCTTGCCCACCTGCTTCAGACCGTGCGAGCTGCCGGGTCGAGTCAGGACGGCATCGCCCGGCCCGACCTCGAATTCCTTTCCATCGATCGTCATGACTCCGCGCCCGCTGAGCACATAGTAAATCTCGTCTTCGCGCTGCAGGTGATAACCGATCGCCGAACCTGGCTTGAACGCGCGCTTCCGGAAGACCAGTTTGAGGTTTGGCGTCTTGCTGAAAAACGAATACCCGATCGTCTCTCCCCCGCCGTCATGCGTCCCCGGCTCGTTTCTGGCGACCTCCTTGTCCCGTTCCAGCACGTAGCCGCCGGGCACCGGTTTTTCCTGACTGCTCACCGAAGATGTCCATCCGGAGCCGAGCAGCACGAGCGCAGCCAGCAACAGGTAGCGATTCGTCACGTGGACCTCCTGCGAAAAACGCCGGCGGGTCTTGAACTTCAAGCCCCGCCCTGCGCACGAACAGGTTGAAAGGATATCAGAGTCGGTCGGCGAACATGCCCTTGTAGTGCCGATACCAGTCGCTCTGGAAACGTTCGTCCGGATCGTGTTTCCGTTTCAGTCGAAGAAATTCCGGCAGTTGCGGGTAGCAGGCCTCGACCTGATCGCGTCGCGCGTGCCGGTGATAGGTGAGGTAGTACCGCCCGCCGCGTTTGATGCCCATGTCAATCAGATTTCGAAACGCCTGGCCGGCACGTGCGATGCCTTCCGGGGTGTGTACAGGTGTGCAGGTTGAAGATGATGCACGCGTAGGGGTGCCTGGCCCAGGTGAGAAAGCTCTCGGCGTCCTGTTCGATCAGGCGGACGGTGCCGTACACGATTGGGACGCCGTTTCCGCGAAACACCCACGCCGCTTCCGCCATGAACGAGGGCAGGTCCGGCCGCGAGACGTAGATCTCCGTGATCATCTCGGTCGCGCGCTCCTTGGCTCCGAGCTGCTCGTCGAGCCTTGAGTGATAGTCGTCCAGATACGTGCTCAGCTGATGCGTATCGGACCAGTAGATCTGTCCCGACGTCGACAGGTAGTACCTCAGGTACTGGTCGAACGCCATCGACTTGTTCTTGTGTGCGAGCAGAAGCAGCGCATGCCAGTCCTCGTCAACGAGCTCGCGTTGAATCTCGGGCACCGGCGTACCGGGATCGACGGGCCGGTAGCAGGAGAACACTCCCTTGCGCAGAAAGTCATCCGAGCGTTCGTCGACCGAAAACTGAAAGTCTCCAAACATGAACCCATCCGCGATGCGCTGTTCGAAGGCTTTGGGCAGATCGTCGACAGTACGCACCTCGACCACGCGCTGAATTTTCTGCCGTGGAACGAGCCTGAGCTGCACCGTCGCGATCGCGCCAAATAGCCCGTATCCACCGATTGCCAGTCGAAACAACTCGGCGTTCTCGGTGCGGCTGCAGGTGCGAGCGTCGCCACCTGCATCGATCAGCACGAAGGACTCGACATCGGCGATGAATGGCTTCATCTTGAGGCCACGGCCGTGCACATTCGCAGCGAGCGCGCCACCGATGGTCAGCCTGTCGGCTCCGGTCTGCTTCTGAGCGATCCCCCATTGTCTTGCCTGCCCGGCCTGGGCCTTCAGCAGATGGTCGATGAGCGCCGGCCACTGGATGCCGGCCTCGACCTCGACGATTCCGCTGACGTGATCGAAGGAACGGACGCGATTCAGTTTCGTCGTGTCGAGCATCACCGTATCGCTTCCGAACTGCTGCGCACCCATCGCATGCCTGCCGCCCGCGATGCAGACCGCTCGGCCGGCGGCGGCCGCACGACTCACTGCGCTCCGCAGTCCGCTCAATGAGTCCACCGGAACAACCTCCAGGACCCGCGTCGGATTGAGCTGCGAGTGAATGTCGTTCACCAGCACGCCGGTTCCCCTGGTCCCCCCTTGCATCCGCCATGAGGGGGCCAGCGCCATCACACCCGCTGATTTGAGAAATGTTCTGCGGTCGACTGCCATCATCCCCTCCCGGATGCGTCATACAGGCCACTGCCTCCGCGGTAAAGCAGCCACACCGCCAGCATCTGCACGACGTGCATCAAATCATTGTGATTGAAGTGTGCATGTAGACGAAGCCCGCTTTGCTGCAGGAGCGCGGCAACAACTGAGACCACGATTCCACCGGCGATCGACGTCCGCTGCCCCGTCTCGCCATGCAGACGGTTGGCCGCGACGAGCACGAGGATGAACAACAGCGTTGAGCCGTAATCGCAGATGACGTAGACGAACGCATCGTGAGTCGACATCCACCAGGAGTAAATCAACAGCTTGATTGTCGCGAGAGCCAGGAGCGCCGCCCGTCCGCTGCCGCCAAACGCAGCATACGCGGCAGAGGCCGTCAGGAAGAAGCTCGCCACGCCCATCGAGAGCGTTGTGAGCTTCCAAAGGGCCGCCGCGGCGTGAGGCGGCAGGACTGGGCCGAAACCGTGATAGGTGCCGCCGGCAAAGCTTGCAACCGCGGTTGCGGCCAGTGCGAACGCCCAATACCGCCTGGTCCGAACTCTGCCGGACGTCTCGAACATCCGCCACGCCAGGAAGCCTGAGAGGCCTGCCAACGCGTAATCGGTCGCGAGGGTCGTCGGCTCGGAAATCGGCACCTGGTATCTCTCTCGGCCGGAGGGTTTGACAGTAACACCAGCGACAATGTAACCTTTAATCCGGATGAACGGATTGAAGCCCCCTGCCATCCTCGATCATCTGTCCGCTCTCGCCGACACGACTCGCAGCCGCATTCTGCTGCTCCTCGATCGGCACGAGCTGACCGTCTCGGAGCTGTGCGGAATCATGCAGCTGCCGCAATCGACGGTGAGCCGTCATTTGAAGGCTCTTGCCGACACCGGGTGGATCGCCTCCCGCGCAGAAGGCACCAGCAACGTGTACGCGATGACGCGCGACGATCTCGACGGGTCCGCCCGGCGGCTCTGGGCGCTTGTGCGCGAGCAGGTTGGACCGACACCGGCCGCCTCGCAGGACCACCGCAGGGTCCAGACCGTCCTGACCGAGCGGCGCTCGAAATCCCAGGAATTTTTCTCATCTTCGGCCGGACAATGGGACCGGCTGCGCGACGAGTTGTTCGGCGAGCGCTTTCACCTTGCGGCGCTCCCGGCCTTCGCCGAAGCTGACTGGGTTGTTGGCGATCTCGGCTGCGGAACAGGACAGATGACGGCCGCACTCGCGCCCTTCGTCTTGCGGGTCCTGGCAGTCGATGCGTCGGCCGCGATGCTGCAAGCCGCGAAGAAGCGGCTGCAGGGGTTCGACAACGTGGAGCTGCGGCGCGGCGACCTCGAAGCTCTGCCGATTGACGAGGGGCAGCTCGACGCCGCCACGATGGCACTGGTGCTGCACCATCTGCCGGAACCCGAACGCGCCTTGCGGGACGTCTCACGGGTGCTGAAACCGCACGGCCGGCTGCTGATCGTCGACATGCTGCCCCACGACCGCGAAAGCTATCGTCAGCAGATGGGTCACGTCTGGCTTGGTTTTTCAGATGAACATGTCCGGAGAATCCTGGCGCAGAGCGGGTTCGATGAGATTAGAACAGTGCCTCTACCGCCAGACGCTCGATCGAAAGGTCCTGGATTATTTGTTGCTACTGCTAAGAAAAGCTCCACCAAGCAGATAGTCGATGCAACCTACGCCGAGCTGCGATCAAGCGGCAAAGGCAGAGCGCGCGCGGGAATGGAGCCCCGCGCGCAATTGAGAAAAGAGATCACATCATGACCACAGCGACAGCAACACTTCATTCATTCGCCGCCGCCAAAGGCGCAGGCCGCGAGCCGTTCAAAGTACGGGACCTGTCGCTCGCCGAGTTCGGACGGAAGGAAATCCGGCTCGCCGAGCAGGAAATGCCCGGTCTGATGGCGCTGCGCAAGCAGCATGGCGCGAAAAAGCCGCTGGCCGGCGCGCGAATCATGGGCAGCCTGCACATGACCATCCAGACCGCGGTGCTCATCGAGACACTGACCGAGCTGGGCGCCGACGTACGCTGGGTCTCGTGCAACATCTTTTCTACGCAGGATCACGCGGCTGCTGCGGTCGTGGTAGGACGCCCTGAAACCGGTGGCACGGTCACCGATCCAAAGGGCACCCCCGTGTTCGCCTGGAAGGGAGAAGCGCTCGAGGAATACTGGTGGTGCACGAGCGAAGCACTCGAGTGGCCTGACGGCAGCGGTCCCACCCTCATCGTCGATGACGGCGGAGACGCCACGCTCGTCGTGCACAAAGGCGCTCAGTTCGAAAAAGCGGGACAGGTGCCCTCTTTCAACCCGGACAAGGATCCCGAAGAGTGGGGTGTCATCCTGAACTGCATCAACCAGTCAATCGCCAGAGACAATGCCAGATGGACGCGTCTCGCCTCGACGATCCGCGGGGTGAGCGAAGAGACGACCACCGGCGTCCATCGGCTCTATCAGATGATGGAAGCCGGCACGCTGCTCTTCCCCGCCATCAACGTCAACGACTCGGTCACCAAGAGCAAGTTCGACAACATCTACGGCTGCAGGCACTCGCTGCCCGACGGGCTCGCCCGCGCAACCGACGTGATGCTCGGCGGCAAGGTGGCTGTCGTTTTCGGCTATGGCGAGGTGGGCAAGGGCTGCGCGCAGGCGCTGCGCGGACAGGGATGCCGTGTCATCGTCACCGAGATCGATCCGATCTGCGCGCTGCAGGCGGCCATGGAAGGCTATCAGGTCGCCACGATCGAGGACGTGGTCGAAAGGGCCGACATCTTCATCACCGCGACCGGCAACCACAACATCGTCACCGTCGATCACATGAAGCGGATGAAAGACAAGGCCATCGTCGGCAACATCGGCCACTTCGACAACGAAATCGACATGGCGGGACTGAAGAGATTTCCGGGCATCGAGCGCATCAACATCAAGCCGCAGTACGACGAGTTCCGCTTCCCCGACGGACACAGCGTGATGATCCTGGCGGAAGGGCGTTTGCTGAATCTCGGATGCGCCACGGGTCATCCCAGCTTCGTCATGTCGGCGTCATTCACCAACCAGGTTATCGCTCAGCTCGAGTTGCACGCGAATACTGGCAAGTATGAGAAGAAGGTGTACATGCTTCCGAAGCATCTCGACGAGCAGGTGGCGAGGCTCCACCTGGATCACCTTGGCGTGAAGCTGACCAAGCTGACCAAGGATCAGGCCGATTACATCGGTGTACCGGTCGACGGACCGTATAAGCCGGAGCATTATCGGTACTAGCTCGTAGCTGGTAGTCGGTAGCTGGTAGCTTGTAGCTGGCAGTTAAAGAAAAGGCCGGGTCTTGCTGAGCAAGATCCGGCCTTTCTCTTTTTCGTCGCTACCGGCTACCAGCTACCAGCTACCGGCTACCAGCTAGTTACCCACCGTGAACGGAACGTCCCGCATGATGGTTTGATTGCTGGTCTTATCAGCGATCGTGACTTGCAGCTTGTAATCACCGGGGGCGAAGCTGGTCAGTGGAATGCCCTGGCCCACAACGAGCTGATGCCCGGCGCTCGAGTTGAACTCCGCCGGCAGAGTGGTCGCGTTGAAGGAGGTCGTCGCAGCCTTGCTGAACGGCTTGGCTTCGCTGGCTCTAAAGAAGAGGTAGTTCACTTCGACATCTGGCTTGCCGGTGGCAGCAGTCCCCTGATTATAAATAAAGAACACAAACAGCAGCTCACCCGATTTCGCGAATGTCGGCGTGAAGGTGGGCGTAATCTTGTTACCTCCGATGGTAAAGGGTTGCTCGAGCTGCTGGTAAGGCGTGAGGGCTGCCGGCGCATCTTCCATGCTCTTCGCCAGGATGATACTGCTGGTGGTCAACCCTGCCGCCAGGTCCGGGACGCTCAACGCGTGCGTGTGTACCACTCGCTTTGGTGGCGCTTTGCTGTTCTTCGCCTGAGTTTCCATCATCGCCACGTAGACGTCGAACTCGCCGGCCGGAAGCTGGAGCCCGCGGCTGAACTCGGCACTGTCGGCGCCGGTCGATCGGACTGATTTCGACTCGAGGAAGTACAGATCCGAGAACGGATAGTCACCGCCCTTGGCCGCCAGAGTGGTGGTCCCTTTCGGGACCGCACGCACGTAGACGGCGACCGGGAACGAGCTGAACGTTCCGCCGCTCACCTCTGCGATATATGGAACGAACACATTAGTGGTCGACTTGACGAAATGCTGCTGGATTTTCAATTTCACATCGGCCGGCGCCGGCCCCTTGCCGGTCATCGCGGCGTCGACCAGCCCGCTCAACGCCTCCAGCTGCGCCAACTGGGGCTTCGAGAGTTTGATTTCTTCCTCACGTTTTTGTTCCTGGCGTTTATCCTGAGCGACTGCGCTTGCGCTCGCGACGACGAGCGCGAGAGTGACAAGGCTTGACACACGACGAAACAGCATTTGAACCTCCGTAACTGACCTTCCGGGTACCGAGCCCAGTGCCGGTCATCACTGCTTCATAAATTTTTGCACGATGCCGGTCAGCTGTGCCAAGTAGATATTTCCGTCGCCATCGACTGCTGCACCGTGTGCTCCCATCGCCTCGGGCAACCTCCCAATCAAGGTCCCGTTCAGATCGCGCAGCACGGCTCCCGTCACCATTCGACCATCCCGGGTCATAGCAAGTCCGGAAATGCCCCCGGTTCCCTTCCACTCGGTCAGGAATTTTCCATTCGCGTCGAACACCTCGATCCGCTGATTGTCGCGATCTGTTACATACACACGGCTCTGACCGTCTACCACCACGTTGTGTGGCAACATGAACTGACCGGGGCCCGTTCCTCGCGTCCCCCACTGAAGAAGGTATTTCCCGTCTCGTGAGAACTTCACGACGCGGGCGCTTCCGTAACCGTCGGTCACGTAGAGATCGCCGTTTGGCGCAAAGGCGATGTCGGTCGGAAGATTGAACGTCGTAGAATTGGTCCCCGAGGTCCCCTTGGTTCCGAGCCGCATGACCTCTTTTCCATCCTGATTCAACTTGTAGATGACGTGGCCGGTCGCATCCACGACCCACACGTTCCCCTGCGGATCGACCCTTATCGAGTGTGCCCCGCACGATGTGCATCCGGCCGCCCCGTAAACGGCCGAATATCGAGACCGATCGGGTGCCCAATCGGCCTGCGGGATTCCGCCAACCTTCCCTTCGCTGAAGAGGCCGTCGCCCCACGATCGAATGAACTTGCCGTTGGGCTCGAACTCGAGAATCGGATGGGCTCCACGATGGAGCACGAGCACAGTTCCTTTCGCGCTGATCGCAACACTGGACGTTTGAATCAGATTCCAGGGCGCGGGAAATCCAGCCGCGCTTGTTGCCGGAGCCGGCCACTCGACCAGCTTGTACGGCAGCGCGGGGGCGGGAGGACTTCCGCCAGCTCTGTCCTGCGCACTCGAGGTGGGTGCGGACATGCCGGCGATGAGAAACGCACCGAAGAGCAGACCGGAGTGAGAGAAGCGCATCTTTCGCCTCCTTGCTGAGAATACGTCCCGGGAAAATACGAGCGAGAAACTAACATGTTCGAAGGGCGCCGGTCTACCGGAACGGCCGCCCGGCACGGGCCGCCATTTCGTTTCATTTCAAACTATTAGCGCCACAGTCGCCTCTGCCATCGCGCTTGACTTCAACGACACTGCAGAGGACACTCGCCTCGTCACCCTGGAGATTTTGAACCATAGTTTCGCCATCCTTTCCGAAGCGAGGTTTGTATGCTGAGTCGTCGCAAGTTCATCGGGGCGGGTCTAGGTGCCGGTCTTGGGTTCGCGCTGAAAAGCGACCTGTTCGCGCTGCCGGGCGACAAGTTCCGTTGGGCCATGAGCAGCCACATGTTCACGCCCATGAAACCACACCCGGAAGAGGGCATCAAACTGGCGGCGAAATTCGGTTTCCATGGAATCGAGCCGTGGGGGAACGAGCTACAGAAATACCTGACGCAGCCGCCCGAGGTCTTCAAGAAGGTGCTCGACGAGTCAGGGATCAGTATCTCGTCGGTTGCGAGCGGCGGCGAGTATTTCGATACGACGAAGCTCCAGGCGACGCTCGACAACAACGCCGCCAATGCCAAGTTCGCGTCGTACTTCGGGGTCACGGCGCTGAAAGCCAACCTCGGCCGGCGCCCGGGGCTGGAGAACCTGAGCAGCGCGAACGGCAAGATCCTCGCGAAGAATCTCAACGAGGTTGGCAAGCGCACCCTCGAGCACGGCGTCAAGTTCGCCTTCCATCCACATGCCTGGACCATCGTCGAGCGCAAGGCCGAAGTGGACATGATTCTGGAGATGACCGATCCCAAGCTGGTGTTCCTCACGCTGGACACCTGTCACGCGTCGGTGGGCGGCATCGAGCCGGCGTCGTTCGCACGTGAGAACTATTCTCGTATTGCGCACTTCCACTTCAAGGACACGCTGCCCGTCTGGAGTGCGGGCAAGGGGTGGAAGGGGCCGGCGCCGAGCAAAGAGGAAGAGCAGGCCATGGCAGCGAAGCTGGGACTACCCAAGAGCCCGGACCCCATCTATCAGCGCCTCGGCACAGGCGGCGTGGACTTCCCCAGCTTGATTCGCGTTATCCGCGAGCGCAACTACGCTGGATGGATCAGTCTCGATTTCAATTACGTGGATATGACACCCGGTGTGACGATCGAGCAGGACATGGCCGCGCACAGGAAGTACCTGGTCGACACCCTGCACGCAACCATGAAGACATAGCGGTCTCCAGGGAAGTCGCCAAGGAGGATTTATGTGCATGTTCAGGCGCGACGTTGTCTGTTCGAGACTCATCGCGCTCGCCGGAGTGATCGCGTTCATCTGTCTCCTGGTGTCGCCTGCGCCGGCAGCCGGCCAGACGCAGGGGTCGATCGTCGGCATCGTGACTGATACGTCTGGCGCAGTGTTGCCCGGGGTCACCGTAGTCGTGACCGGTCCGGCGCTGCAGGTACCTCAACTCGAGGCTGTCACGAACGAGCGCGGCGAGTACCGCATCAGCCCACTGCCTCCCGGCGCATTCACTATCACGTTCGAGTTGGCGGGATTCCAGACCGTCAAACGAGAGAATCTGCGTCTGACACTGGGGTTCACCGCCACTCTGGATCAAGCCATGGGGCTCGGAACGGTTCAGGAAACCGTGACGGTGTCAGGGCAATCACCGCTCGTCGATGTGACCAACCCTGCCACCAGCGTCGATATGTCATCGGAATCGCTGGAGATCCTCCCGACCAACCGGGATGGTCTGAAGGCTTTCATGGGGACGATGCCTGGCGTGCGCACCAACCTCGACGTCGGCGCATCCAGCCTGAGCGACACCGTGGTGTTCAGATCGTACGGACAATCCGGGCAGTCGTGGCAGATGCTCGAGGGGATCATGTTCTCGACGCCGAACGCCGGGGGAGCCAACGGCAGTCACATCGACTTCAATGCCCTCGACTCGACCCGCGTCCAGACGGTGGGCAGCAGCGCCGAAATGCCGCGACGCGGCATCATGCTCGATGCGGTGATGAAGTCGGGAGGCAACCAGTTTCACGGTGAGGGAGTGGTGTACGGCTCGTCGGGGGCATTGGAGAGCAAGAACCTGACTCCCGAGCTCCAAGCCGTCGGCGTCTTTGCCGCTCCAGAACTGCACAAGCTGTGGGACGTCAGCGCAAGTGTGGGCGGCCGAATCATCCCGAACCAACTATGGTTCTTCGCGGCGGTTCGTCGAACCGGCTTCGATCGTGAAATCCTCGATGCGTTCTACACTGACGGCACGCCGATGTTGAACAACCGGCGCCTGCCGTACTGGTCGGGAAAACTTTCGTATCAGATGAACGAGGCGCACCGGTTTGGTGGCTTCTATCACGACGCCAAGGAGCTGGAACACCGTGGCGGCAGCCGGTTCGTCCCAGCTGAGTCACGTGAAGTCTACGAAGGGCCGCTCGCTACGTGGGGAGGCAGCTGGCAGGTCGTGCACGGTAATTCGCTGGTCGGCTCCCTTCAGAGTGGAGCCTTTTATCAGAAGGCCTGGTATTTCGCCGAACCGGCCTTCGAAAATTTCCAAGCCGGAAACGACGACGATCCGAAGGTGCACAAGATTCCGACGCTCGACACCTTTACGAACATGAGGACGGGGGATGCCACCAGCGACGGTCAGTGGCTCCATCGCTATCGCTATCCCACCAAGGGAACGCTGAGCTACTACAAGCCGGATTTCCTTGCCGGCAGCCATCAGTTCAAGGCCGGGTTCGACTACATCAACTCGGGATACCACCAGAGACAGCGAGCCAAGCTTCCGGGCAACTACCAGCTGCGGTACAACAACGGCGTCGGAACGCAGATGATCACCTACAACCATCCCGTGGAGCCGCTCAATTTCGCCGATTATCTGGGAATGTACGTTCAGGATGCGTGGACAGTCGGCCGCCGGTTGAGCCTCCATCTTGGCGTTCGATGGTCGACCGAGGAGGCGTATGCACCTCCACAGTGCATTCCGACCACCGAATTTGCCACCGGCGCGTGCTTCCCGCACCTGGAGCTGGCACAGTGGACCACGGCAATGCCGCGGCTGCATTTCGCCTACGATCTGTCTGGCGACGGGAAAACCGTCATCAAGGGCGGGTTCGGCCGCTTTGCAAATCTTCGCGACCTGTTGCCGGAGTTGACGCGGGTTGCGAAAAACAACTCCCAACAGACGACCTGGACGTGGCGCGATCTGAACAACAACAAGGACTACAACCCTGGAGAAGTCAATCTCGATCCCAACGGCCCTGATTTCCAGGGAATATCGGGTGTCACCAATACCGAAATCAACCAGAACGAGCCACAGCCGAAGTCAGACGAGTGGTCGCTGACCTTCGAGCGGGAACTCCACTGGAACCTGGCGATCAGGGGAACCGGAGTGTATGCGACCAACTTCGACCTGCGCAGGCTGGAGGAAATCAGGCGTCCTCGGACGGCTTATAACATCCCCATCACCAATCGAAACCCGGGCTACGACGGGTTGATGGGGACTGCCGACGATCCTGGCACGAACATTACCTATTGGGAATATGCCGCCTCGCTTTCGGGGCTCGCGAATTCGGCTACGAGAATCATTCCCACCGACGGGAATCAGACGTTCAAGAGCATCGAAGTCGCAGCCACACGACGGATGCAGGGCGGCTGGCAGGCATCGGCGTCGATCGCGACCACCAAAGCGGACGCGCCATTCACCGACGAACAGCCAGACAACCCCAATACCGAGATCTACACGTACAACGCGACCTGGGAAACCACGACGAAGCTGTCGGGCGGATACACGCTCCCGTACGAAGTGGTCATGTCGGGGACCTTCGAACGCCGAAGCGGACAACCGCAAGCGTCGAACTATCAGTTCACCGGCGGCAACACCATCAGAACCATCGCGCTGAACATCGAGGAAATCGGAACGATCAGCCTTCCGCCGACCCATTTGTGGAACATGCGCTTCGCAAAGCGTTTTCGTTTCGCAAACAGTCATGCGGTGGAGGCGCGCTTCGACTTTTTCAACATCTTCAACGCCAATTTCGTGACCTCTCAGAGTACGCGCGTGGGTCCGAGCTACCTGGTTCCAAGCAACATCATTCTGCCGCGAATTCTCCAGATGGGCGTGACCTACGATTTCTGAAGGAGATACTGGCGCGCAAGCGCGTGATTGAGGAGACTATATGAACCGTCGAGCTTTCGGCTTTTCATTGGTTGGAGCCGCTGCGGCAGCACGGGCCGTCGGCGGCCAGGCGCCTGCCGCGAGTCAGTTCAAGCCAGCGCCCGGATCTTTGAAGGAGAAAATGCACTCGGGCGGACGGATCCGATCCGCGGCAGCTCCCGTCGACGCAACGCGCAGCCAGCTGCAGGAGATCATCAAGAAAAACGACGGCGTCGACATCTTCAGCCTGGATAGTCAGCACAGGCCTCTGCCGGACGAACGTGATCTGGTCAAGTTCTGCAAGCTGGCTGAGGAGCTGGGGGCCGGTGTGCAACTCCGGATCGCGCATCCCAAGTGGGCGTACTTGACCGGCCGCTACGCCGACCTGGGAGTACTCGCCGTCATGGTCCCGCTGGTGGAAGAAGTGGAGACGGCCGACGAAGCCATCAACAACTTCTACTATCCGCCATTGGGCAACCGAAGCTGGGGTGGCGAGTTCAGGTTCGGCGAAAAGCCGCCAACCGACCGCCTCAAGTACTCACAATGGTGGAACAGCAACGGCCTGCTTGGCTTTCAGATCGAGACGCTCCGGGCAGCGCTGAACGTGCGGAACCTCGTGAAGCCCGGCGTCGACTGGATCTCGTGGGGACCCGGGGACATGGCGTTCGACCTCGAGAGGCATTCGAACAGCCCGTTCAAGACCCTCGAGGAAGTCCATGCGTACGTGATCAGTCAGCTCAAAGGGTACAACGTACGCCTGCCATCGGCTGGCGGTGGTTAGAAAGGGAGAAACTCGGCTGTCTCGACACGGAGTCACAGGGACGCAGCGCGGCAGTTAGACCGGCAACCAAACTCAAAACACGAAGATCCACGAAGACTAGGCTTCGACTGTGCGCCTTCGGCGGCCGGCTGGCACCGCCAGCCGGCACAGTCGAAGCTGGATCAAGATCACGAAGAAGGGCGCGTCTGACGTCACTGTTGTCCGGCTTCGTGGATCCTCGTTCCTTCGTGGACCTTCGTGTTCCACCCGGCAACCACTAAGATTCTTGTTGGAAAAGCAAGATTCCGGACATTTGTCCTACGGAGCTCATCGAACTTCACAGCAAGAGACGCTGCCGTGCGTCGATTCCGTAGGCCGCAGAGCCTACTGACGGAACCCACAGAGACATGCTTGCGCTCTGTGTGCGTTGAGGGCGCGGTTTCATCAGACGTGTATTCTTCGCGACCTTGATCCCGCTTCGGCTGTGGCGACTGGCGCTACCAGCCGGGCCGAAAGCGCGCATTCTAAGCGCGCCCGTGCCTGAATTTGGTTGAGGTCTTGCGTCCGCTCTGCTCTTTGTGCCTTCTGTGTTGAGACAGCAAAGATATCGAAGGCTGAGATCTACGGCGGTACCACCTCGAACGGGACTTCCCGGCTTGCTGAAGGACCGAGGCGTGAGCGAGCCTCGACCTTCAGCAGGTAACGTCCCGGCGCGAAGCCGCTCATCGGCACTCGCACGGTGTGGCCATATCCGCCACTCGTCCCCTGCAATTCCGTCGAGGATCGTTCATCGGCATTCTTCCAGACCACCGTTCCGCCCGCTGACGCGACCGTGGTAATGATGTCCACGACATGCGCGGTTCCTGCGTTCTGGTCGTACACTTCCGCAAACGCCAGCACCTCATCGTCTCGTGGAAACGACCTGAGCGCGACTGGTGGGGTCGGCATCGCACGCTGGAGGAGCGGGTCTGCACGAGCCGTCACCGTCGCCGTCCCGGCACGAGACGTCAAGAGAAGGCCGCTCATGCCGAGCGGCGACTTGCTGTAATCGGGAACCTCCAAATCGTAAATCAGGCTCCCCACTCGCTCTCCGGCGGTGTCGTGCACGGCCACGCGAAGCTGGTAACGCCCTGACGGAAGATCGAACCGTCTCAGGATTCGAAGCCCTGTCTTCTCTACCCGGTCCTTCGTCTCCGGCGGCAGCGTCAGGGTGAAACCATCCGTGTCGCCTCGCGTCTTCCCGGACGAGTCGACAGCCACATACGACAACTCAACGCGTCTGCCTTCGTCGAGCGTCAGGTCGCGCCCATCGAGCTCGATCCCCATCACGATCGACGCGTTCGGCGCAACGCCCTTGAAGGGCGCGGCAAACATCCGCATCGTGACTCCGGTGCTCGGCAGAGGGCTGCTCAGCGCGCGAAGCACGGTGGACGAGGCTCCGTCGTTGTCCGTCACGCGTTGCGCCGGAGGACTTCCCCTCGGCGCCGCATAGCCGCGGCGGGCGCGTACCCTGAGACCCGGCTGCGACATGCGCACTTCGATCCGGTGGAACCTGCCGTCTCTCCTGTTCGAGGGAGGATAGTACGCCAGCACGTAATAGGAGCTGTTGTCGCTGACAATCCGCTCGAAGGCAGAGCCAAAGTCGTTGGAATTGACGGCGGCGAAGCCGTTGGTCTCATCGGCAAGCGTCCGCAGGCTGTCCTGGGACAACTGCAGCTCCGTTCGAAGATTTCTCGGGCCGATGCCGGGGCGGGCCTGGGCCTGTGACGGCGTGTCCTGATCGCCCTGATAGGTCCTCGGCAGCTGATCTCCGAAGATGCTCGCTTCGATGGCCTCGTCAACGACTGCGCTCAGGCCCCGGGGGTCAATGGCGTAGATGCTCACATTCGAACGGGTCGCCGCAGCGATGGCCCCGCGCATCTCGTCGAGGACCGAGGTTGCCGAACGGTTGTTGAACGGATCGGTGATGTCGTAGTCGATGCCTTCGCTGATGAAGAGAATCGTCTTGCGGCGGCCGCGAACGCCGCCCAACCACTCCGCCACACGCCTGAGCGACTGCGAGGTCGTTCGCGCGTTCATGCCGCGTTCGGCGTCGAACGGATCGCTCACCGTCCCTCCCGCGACACCAGACCGGAAAAACTCATCGTTGCGGGCCATCGTGGCAGAGTCGAGCTTCATGCCCATGAATTGATCCACCGCCGACAGCAGCAGCCGCTTGTTGCTCGTGAAGTCCTGCGAGGCCTGGTCGCGGCCGCCGGTGTTCACGACCGCCATCAGATCGTTTGCCGCCAGCTGCCGCAGGATGAACTGACGCGCCGCGGCTTTGACGAGCGGCGCTCTCGACGCACCCGTGTGCAGGTTGTCGAGGACGAGCGTGTAGATGCGCCCGACAAACGGGTTCTCATTGCTTTGCACGTCCGGTTCGGCTCCTGCAGGGCCTTCGGGTACCTCTCTGGGAATCTCAACCAGCGCAAAGCTTGCGATCGTCTGAGGTTTCCCGTCCTCGAAGATCCGGAAGTCTTCTTTTCGCAGATTCGGGACAAAACGGCCCCGCTCGTCGGTCACGAGCGCATCGACTTCGACGTATTCGACGTCCGCCCGGAAAGTCGGTGTGGGAGGTATGGTCGACTGCGTCGACTGGGACGACACGCTGACCGGGTGCACCGCTCCAATCGTGAGCAGAACGGCCACGGGGCCGGCGATCCTCAGATATCGTGAAACGTCACCAGACATCGTGTCCTGACTATTTTACCGCGCCGCTGATAATGGCTTCGGGTTCGACTTCAGTAGACACGCCGGCAGCGGTCATCACCTCACGAAAGGCATCGGCGGTCGGCGGCGAGCCCCTGAAGTGCATGCCCCTATGGACGCCGACCGCGATTCGCAACGGAGTCCATCCCTGCTTGTTCTTCCTGTTCCAGATCTCGATATCGGCGCCATGCCCCGCCAGGTACTTCACGACAGACGGAAATTGCTTGTACGCAGCGCCGTGCATCGCGGTGTCGCCATCCTTGTTGACCGCGTTCACGTCGATGCCAAATTCCACAGCGGCTTTCGCCGCTTCCAGACCATCGCTGTCGGTCCCGGCGTCTTCTCCCGGAGAATGTGTCCCCACACCGGCAGCCGCCATGAGCACCGTCGTATTGTCCTCGTTCACCAACAGGGGATCGGCGCCCAGCGAGACAAGCAGACGCATCATCGGAGCATCCGCCGCTCTGGCGGCCATCATCACCGGTGTCGCCCCGGCCATATTGAAGTCGGTCGTTCCAGTCGGTGCACGGCGCGTCATCCTCGCGTTCAGATTTGCGCCCCGGGCGGCGAGCCGCCTGACGAGCTCGAGGCTGTCCATTGTTCCCGACCCAGAGGGCGCAGCACTGCTCGTCTGAGATGGCCTGCGCATCCACGTGATCTGGTGCAGCGCAGTCCATCCTTCATGGGCGGCGTTCGGATCGGCGCCCCGGTCCAGCAGATGGGCAGCGAGCTCGTAGTGATTGCTGCCGACCGCCAGCGTCAGCGCGCTGGCACCGCCTGCCGCCTGTCCTCCAGGGCCTCCGCCACGGCCGGGCCGACCGGAGCGTTCTACGTGCTCGTTGGCGTCCGCTCCTGCATCGAGCAAGGCTCGAGCGACCTCCATTCGACCATCGCGCGCGGCAAACAGGAGAGCGGTCCATCCCTGGGCCGATCGAGCCCTGAAATCGGCCCCACCCTTCAGGAGCGCCTCGACGGCTCGCAGGTGCCCTTCACTCGCCGCCCACATGAGCGCGGACTGCCCGCGATACGCCTCCCTGGCATTGGGATTGGCGCCGTGGCTGAGAAGTGTCTCGACGGCGGCGGCAACGCCAGTGCGCGCTGCAATCATCAGGACGGTTTCGCCCTCCGCGGTCGCCGAGTTCGGATCGCCGCCGCTCTTGAGCAGCAGCTCGACGAGCGAGGCGTTTCCGTTGAGACTCGCCATGGTCAGCGGGGTCGCGCCGTAACGAGTCCGGGCGTTGGGGTTGGCACCCGCGCGAATCAGAAGCTCGGCCACTTCGAGGTCATTTCGTTCCGCCGCCCAGTAGAGGGCCGTGGTGCCGTCGGCCTCGGGAACATTCACATCGACCTGCTTCTGAAGCAGCGCACGCACCGCCACCCGGTCGATGGACTTGACGGCCTCAACCAGCGAACTCCCGGCCGCCAGCTCAATCGAGCCTCCAGCCGCCAGTAGCAGCACGACGAGCCTGGCACGCAGCAGCGTCATTTGCATTTACAAGTCCTCGAGCTTACCCGTGCTGTCGGCGAACTTGTCTATCGTCACACCCGACTTGTCGAGCATGGTCAACAGAAGATTGGTCATCGGCGTCAGCGGCGGGCAGACGAGGTGACGTCCGCCCTTGTGCGTCCCGGAACCCCCGCCGGCCATGAGAATCGGCAGGTTGGTATGGTCGTGCACGTCCGGATTTCCGAGACCGCTGCCCAGAAGGAGCAGCGAATTGTCGAGCAGCGTTCCATTGCCCTCGGAGGTCGCCTTCAACTTCTCGAGGAAGTAGCCGAACAGCGACACGTGATAGGCGCTGATTTTTGCGAGCTTGGCGATCTTTACCGGATCCAGCTGGTGGTGCGACGTCGGATGGTGCGCATCGGGAACGCCGATCTGAGGATAGGTTCTTGTACTTACTTCTCGCGCCATCTGAAACGTAATGACCCGGGTGATGTCGGCCTGAAACGCCAGCACCTGCAGATCGAACATCAATTTCACATGGTCTTCCCACTGCGGCGGCGCTCCGATCGGACGGTCGAGCGGAATGGAGAGCGAATCGGACCCGAGTTGCTCGGCTCTCTGGATGCGGCGCTCGACTTCTCTGAGAGAATCGAGATAGTTGCTCAGCCTCGTGCGATCGCCAGGTCCCAGCCTTCCCTGCAACGACGTCATCGTGGAGGTGAGCCCGTCCAGAATGCTCGCGTTCTGACGCAATTCGGCCTGCCGCTCGGCTACGGTTCCACCATCGCCGAACATACGCTCGAAGACGACCCGGGGATTCGCCTCGGTTGGCAGGGGCGTCGTCGGCGTCGACCAGGCGAGCGTGTTCATGTAGACGCAGGCATATCCGTTATCGCAGTTTCCGACGACATAGTTGAAGTCGGTGGCGAGCTCGAGTGACGGAAGCGGATTCTCGGCACCAATCTGCTTTGCGGCGATCTGATCGACCGTCGTGCCAAGTTCGTAGTCGCTGCCGTCGGTTCTTTTTGCGCGAACGCCGCTCAGAAACGTGCAATTGGCAGTCGCATGATCGGCGCCGGAAGAATAGGCGTTCTTGAGCTGAAGGTTCGACACCACGGTGATCTTGTCGAGGTGCGGCGTCAGCGACGACAGGATCGGCGAGAGCTCGGTGAGCCTGCCTTCGGCCGTAGGCACCCATAAGGGCTGATGCGTCCCCATCGGGATGTAGACGAACCCCAGGCGGCGCGTGGCGGTT
Source organism: Vicinamibacterales bacterium (assembly GCA_963775345.1). GTDB lineage: Bacteria > Acidobacteriota > Vicinamibacteria > Vicinamibacterales > JAMQPK01 > JAMQPK01. Next base: position 239,290 of record CAVZIS010000008.1, on the reverse strand, counting down.
GCTGCCGTCTGTGATGCCGCGGTGAGCGCTGGAATCATCGCATCCAGCAGCGGCAGGGCCAGCGTCGTGCCCAGGCCGCGCAGGAACGTGCGCCGGGGGAGTGCTTTTTTCGTGACGATCATGATTCCGATCTCCTCATGCGGAATGGAGCACTCCTGACGATTCCAAGGATCAGCGACGAAAAGCGGTATTCACTGAGCGCGGCGCTTCGCGTGATCGAGCGCACCGCCGGTGCATCGTTATGCTCAAGCCCTCGCCCCAATGCGTAGGTCAGCAGCTTTTCGGTGAGCGTCGAAACGAAGAGCTCCGGGCGCTGCAGAAGCGCGTTCCGAAGTCCGGCAACACCTGTAAAGGTGCTTCCATCCGGAAAGCCGCCTGAGGCGTCGACGGGTGCAGCGCCTTCGGTGGCCCTCCAGTGCCCGATGGCGTCGAAGTTCTCAACCGACAGGCCTATCGGATCCATGATCGCATGGCAGGACGCACACACGGGGTTGGCGCGGTGCTCAATCATGCGCTCCCGAACCGAGAGCACCCTTCCGCCGGCGCCCTGGCTCTCTTTCAACGGCGGCACGTTCGGCGGCGGAGGAGGCGGAGGCATGCCGAGCAGGTTCTCCAGGATCCATTTCCCACGCTGAACGGGCGACGTCCGGTTGGCGTATGACGTCACCGTGAGAATGCTCGCGTGCCCGAGAAGACCGCCTCGCGGGCTCCCTTCCGCGAACGTGACGCGACGGAAATGCGTGCCGTACACATTCGGGATGCCGTAGTGGTACGCCAGCCGTTCGTTGACGAAGGTGTAGTTCGCGTTCAACAGGTCGAGCGCGCTTCGATCTTCGTTCTTGATGCTCTCGAAGAAGAGCGAGGTCTCGCGGCGGAAGGCCTGCCGGAGATTGTCATCAAAGTCCGGGAACAGCTTGGGATCGGGAGCCACCGCGGCCAGGTTGCGCAGGTAGAGCCACTGCTCGGCAAAGTTCTCGACCAGCGCGACCGAACGCTGGTCTGCCAACATACGGCGAACCTGCTGCTCCAGGATCTGCGGATTCTTCAGCTTGTCGGCAATCGCGAGATCGAGCAGTTGATCGTCCGGAATGCTGCTCCAGAGGAAGAACGAGAGACGCGAGGCCAGCTCGACGTCGCTCAGCTGATAGACCTTCCCTCCGGCAGCATGCTCTGGATCGCGCTCGATACGGAACAGGAAATCCGGGCTCGCGAGAATTGCCCGGAGCGCCATCTCGATGCCCAGCTCGAACGAGCCCGCCTCCGCGCGGCCCTCCCGGTAGTACTCGAACAGCTTCTCCCGGTCGGCATTGGTCAGCGGGCGCCGGTAAGCGCGCCGGGCAAGGGTCTCGACGATCGTCTTCGCACAGCCAGGCTCCGCCGAAGGCTTCGATGGCTGACAGACAAAAATCCGCCGACGGCTCGGCGTCTGCCCGGGCGCAGCGGGATCTGTACGGACCGGCAACAGTGACCGAGAAGATCGCGGCAAGGCTCCGGCCGTTGTAGTCCGCCTTGAACGGCTGCCGTGGCGTCTCCGGCAGGCCCGGCCTCTTGAGAAATGCCGCTGCTACGCTATGCGGTCCGGCTTTCACCGAAAAGCGTCCTTTCAGCCCCGCGTCCACCCCGCTTTCGTCGGTCATGTACTGCTGTGCCGGCCCCGCTCCTCTTTCCGGCCGATTGGGCGTGAGCGTGAACAACTGCAAACGCTCGCCGTCCAGCGCCAGCTCGATGTTCAGAGGCTCGTTGAAGCCTTCAATCTGCTCGTCACGGTTCCGGGACAGTCGGACCTGGAATTTGTACTCGCCGTCGACCGGGAAATTGTGCTCGAAGATCGTTCCGCCGCGAGTGCCGTATGGCAGGCCTTCCACGTGATAGTCCTGGGTGTAGTCCAGGGGCAGCACGACAGTCCGGGCCTCCGCAGAACGGGGCGGTATGCCCACCGCCAGGCGACTGATCTTGCGTGACGCCGACAGATATCGCTCAATCAAAGTAGGCGAGAGTCCGCTGACGTTCACGTTGTCGAAGCCGTGACTCGCATCCTCGGTCGGGAGCAATGCGCTCACATCGACGTCGAGGTCCAGCAGATCCCGAACGGCGTTGCGATACTGGGTGCGATTGAGCCGGTGGAATGTCTCGGATCGACCGGGATCAGGTCTTTGCAGAGCGGCGCGATCCAGGGATGCTTCGAAGAATGAGATGACACGATCGTAGGCCGTCTCGTCAGGCCGCCGGCGTCCCGGTCCAGGTGGAGGCATCGCACGGGCGTGGAGCTTACGAACGACCTTTTCCCATACCGGGGCGCTTGCGCCGACGCTCTCAACGTCCACAGCATCAAGAGCGAGGGCCCCTGAAGGATTCTTCAGCTTCGCGTTGTGACAGCTGACGCAATACTCGTTGAGAAACGCCCGAGCCGATACGGCCGGCGCCTCCGGCGAAGGCTGCGCACCGGAAACGCCCGGGACGACCATCAACACGAGCAGCGCGGCGATCGTCACGGGCTGGGGGCTCACGGCTTCGACCTCACGTCGCCTGACAGGGAAAAACACACAGGCCTTCCAACCGTCGCACACCAAACGATGGGATAACCTGGTTTCCGATTGAACAGAATGATGTAAGTGATGGTTCACTATCAGGTCTGAACGCCCATGTGTCAAGTTGACAAAGCACCTATGCAGGTCTAGTCTCCGCCATTCATGACAAAGCGGGTAATGAACCGAAGGGACTTCGGTTATTCAGCTTTAGGCGCTCTCGGGGCGTTCGTTTTCGCGAAGCCTGCGGCGGAGAATGCCGCGGCCCAGGACGCCTGGACGACTCTCTGGAACGGAAAGGACCTCGCGGGGTGGACCACGTGGATGCGTCCGCCCGAGCCCACCTCGGAGGTGCCCGGGTTGAAGCGAGGCGCTGATGGCAAATATCTGGAGCCGATCGGGTCGGGACGCGATCCGCTCAAGGTATTTACCGTCGCGCGAGACGTCGATGGCGCTCCCGCTATCCGGATTTCCGGTGAAGTTTTTGGCGAGCTTCGTACGACGCGCAGCTTCCGGAACTACCACCTCAAACTGCAGTTCAAGTGGGGCGAGAAGAAATGGCCGCCCCGCGACGCCGCCGCCACGCCTCGCGACAGCGGGCTGCTCTACCACGTTCATGCTGAGCCTGGCGCCGAGGGACGAACCTGGGCGCGCTCGGTCGAGCTTCAGATTCAGGAGGGCGATGTCGGTGACCTGTTCGCCATTGGATCGGCAATCGCCGTGCGGGCAAGGCGCCGCCCTGGCACACAGCCGGCGTTGTACGAATACGATCCGGCCGGCGAGTGGACATTCTTCTCGCAAAGCCAGGGAGCGTCCGGTCGCTGCGTCAAACAGCCGGACAACGAGAAACCCACCGGGGAATGGAACTCAATCGAGCTGATTTGCTTCGGCGGTGACTCCATCCATATCGTGAACGGCAAGGTGGTGATGCGCCTTCACGGCCCGCTGCAAATTACCACCGCCGTCCCGACCCCTGTCACCTCGGGCGAGATCATCTTGCAGTCGGAGGGAGCGGAAATTTTCTATCGCGACATCACGATTCGTTCGATCGCGGCGATCCCGGCCGAGTTTGCCGGGTGATCCTGACGCCATATGTGCGAAACGACCTGCGCCTCGATGCAGGCTCCAGCCGGCAGGTTATCCAACGTCTTTACGGCACGCCAGCTGCGCAGTTGACAATGGATGTACGGAGGTCTAGTCTCCCGCATCCCGTTGATTTCTCAAAAGTTCACAGGCGAGGTGACCGATGAAACGCCGGGAATTCGTTGGATTGACGGCGGCTGCGGCAGCTGCGCCCTTGTTCGCGCCGGCCGCAACTCACGCCGCTCACGCCGACGTCGCAGGACTGAAAACCCGGAAAGTCGGAAAGGTGATGCGACGTGGGCAACGGCAGGGAATCGCGTGCACGGCATTGGCTGGGAAGGCGACACACTCTGGGCCGCCGATTCAAACCTGCGCGCCTTCTTCCGTCACGACATCAAGACGGGCAAGATGATCGAGAGAATCCAGCTGACCGAAACCGATCCGATCATCCACGGCGCCACGGTGCGCGATGGCTATATGTGGTTTTGCGATGACGTCGGTTGGATTGCGAACTTCAAAATGTAGCGTTCAGTCGATGCACCGCGTTTTCAGGAGGTCATATGGTTGAGCGAAGAACCAGTGCTCTGCTCGGACCTGCCGCGTGGATTGCAATCTCGTTCAGTGTCGTTTTCCAGCTTGTCTGCGCCTCTCCCTCCGAGGCGCAAGCAACACAAGCCGCCATTGTCGGCGTGATCACCGACACCTCAGGCGCGATTCTCCCCGGGGTGACGATCGCGGCGACCGGTCCGGCGCTCCAGGTGCCATCCCTCACCGCCGTCTCCGACGCCAGAGGCGAGTGACCGGATAAGTCCCCTGCCACCCGGCGCCTATATGGTTACCTTCGAGCTCCCGGGCTTTCAATCGGTCAGGCGTGAAAACGTGCGACTGGCGTTGGGGTTTACCGCGACGTTGGATCAGGTCATGAGCCTGGGCACAGTTCAAGAGACCGTCACGGTCTCCGGCCAATCGCCGCTGGTCGATGTGACCAACCCCGCGACGAGCGTGGACATGTCGTCGGAATCGCTTGAGATCCTGCCCACCAACAGGGACGGCCTGAAGGCCTTCATGGGCACGATGCCCGGTGTGCGCACGAATCTTGATGTGGGAGCGTCCAGCTTGAGCGATGGTCCCGCGTTTCGATCCTACGGACAGTCGGGGCAGTCGTGGCAGATGGTCGAAGGGATCATGTTCTCCAGCCCGAATACTGGTGGCGCCGATGGCGCGCACCTTGATTTCAACGCCGTCGACTCGACGCGCGTCCAGACCGTTGGCAGCAGCGCAGAAATGCCCAGGCGCGGCATCATGCTCGATGCGGTGCTGAAGTCGGGCGGCAATGAATTTCACGGCGAAGCCGTTTTTTACGGCTCATCGGGTGCGCTGGAAAGCTCGAACCTGACGCCTGAGCTCGCGGCCCAGGGTGTCAGGAATGTCGCCGAGCTGCACGAGTTGTGGGACGTCAGCGGCACGCTGGGCGGCAGGATCGTCCGGAACAAGCTCTGGTTCTTCGTCGCCGCCCGCACGCAGGGGTTCGATCGCGAGATCCTCGATGCATTCCATGCCGACGGAACACCGATGCTGAACAAGAGGCGCCTGCCATATCTGTCCGCGAAGATCTCGTATCAAATGAATCAGGCCAACAGGTTCGCGATCTTTTATCACGACGCCGAGGAGCTTGAAAAGCGCGGTGGCAGCCGGTTCGTGCCGACCGAGTCTCGCGAGGTGTACAACGGGCCTGTCGCCCCGTACGGCGGCAGCTGGCAGATGGTGGGCGGCAGCTCGCTCGTTGTCCTGGTGCAAACCGGCGCGTTTTACCAGAAGTCGCGGTACTTTGCCGAACCCGCGTTTGACAATTTTCAGGCTGGTAACGAAGACACCGCCGCAGTGCACAAAGTGGGAACGCTCGACACCTTCACGCAGATGCGAACCGGAGACGCCTCGAGCGATGGGCGGCACGTATTCCGTTACCGGTATCCCACAAAGGGGACGATCAGCTACTACCGTCCGGATCTGCTGGCTGGAAGCCATCAGTTCAAGGGTGGATTCGACTTCATCAACACGGGGTTCAACGAGGGACGTCGTACCAAGCTCGCAGGGAATTACGAGCTTCGGTTCAACAACGGGGCTGCCACACAGCTCATTACGTACAACTACCCGGTCTCCCCGTACAACTTCAGCCATTATTGGGCATTCTACGGGCAGGATGCGTGGACCATCGGCCGGCGGTTGAACCTCCTCCTGGGCCTCCGCGGATCCACCGAGAGCGCATTCGCGCCGGACCAGTGCCGGGTCGCCACGGAGTTTGCGACGGCAGAATGCTTCCCGCGGATCGAAATGAGGCGCTGGACCGCGTGGCTGCCGCGCCTGCATGGCGCCTTCGACGTGTTCGGCGATGGCAAAACGGTCATCAAAGGCGGGTTTGGGCGCTTTGCGAACTTGCGCGATCTCTCGCCGGAGCTGACGCGCATCGCCAAAAACAACGGACAGTCGACCACGTGGACCTGGCGCGATCTCAACAACAATCGCAACTACGACAACGGAGAAGTAAATCTCGATCCGAACGGTCCCGACTTTCAGTCGATCGCCGGCGTCACCAACGCCGTGGTCAATCCAGACGAGCCGCACCCGAAGTCGGACGAATGGTCTCTGACGTTCGAGCGCGAATTGATGTGGAACTGGGCCATTCGGACAACGGGGGTGTACGCCACAAACGTCGATTTGCGCCGCCTGGCCGAACCTCTGCGCCCCAGGTCCGCATACAACATTCCGATCACCAATCGCCATCCTGGCGTCGACGGGATCGCCGGCAACGCCGATGATCCAGGCACCACCGTGACCTATTGGGAGTATCCCACCAGCATGCGGGGGGTCGCATTTGCGGGAACCATGATCGTCCCCGCTCAGGGCAAGCAGACATTCAAGACGATCGAAGTCGCTGCGACACGACGGATATCGGGAGGCTGGCAGGCAGCCGCGTCCATCTCGACGACGAAAGCCGACGCGCCGTTCGCCGACGAGCAACCGGACAATCCGAATACGGAGATCAACACCTACAACGCGACATGGGAGACGACGACCAAATTGTCCGGTGGATATACCCTTCCGTTCGACATCATCATGTCAGCAACCTACGAGCGGCGGAGCGGAACGCCGCAAGCGCCCCAGGCGCAATTTTCCGGCGGCCAGACCATTACTCAGATCGTGTTGAACATCGATCCGCTCGGGACCATCAGCCTCCCAACGACGAACCTGTGGAACATGCGGTTTGCGAAGCGGGTTCGCTTGGGAACGAGAGGCAGCCTCGAGGGGCGATTCGATTTTTTCAACATCTTCAACGCCAACTTCGTGACGTCGCGGAGCGTGCGAGTGGGACCGAGTTACCTTGTTCCCAGCAGCATCATCCTGCCGAGGATTCTGCAGGCCGGGGTCACGTACGACTTTTGATCAGCACTTTCGAGGAGCGTCGCTGTGAAGTTACTCAGAGCATTCGTGATCGCGGTCACTGCCACTGCCATCTATGCCATTGTGTCCCTCACCGCGCAACAGCCCGCTCAAGGCGGCGCCTACACACCCGAATAGGCAGAAGCGGGCCGCATCGCTTATGAAGCGAATTGTTCCGGTTGCCACGGCCCCGACTTGGACGGTTCCAACGACGCACCGGCCCTGACCGGGATCAACTTCGGATATCTCTGGGGTCCGCGACCTGTCAGTGAGCTCTTCGATCACATCATGCAGACGATGCCTCCGATCAGTCCCGGATCCCTGGGCGAGGACACGACTCTCACCGTCGTGGCGTACTTGCTCCAGAGAATGGGTGTTCCGCCCGGAAAGGAGCCGCTTGTCCGCAACCGCGCCACTTCAATCAACGCGGCTTCGCGTGGGCACGGCGCAGGCGAAACCGTGGTCGTTCCTCAATCGGAACATGTCGATCTTCGACAAAGCCCTTTACACGAGCTCGACCGTGGCGCTGAATGCCGACACCGGCAAACTGGTGTGGTACTACCAGCACGCTCCGGGCGAATCGTTCGATCTCGACGAGGTATTCGAACGGGTGCTCGTCGACATCGGCGATCAGAAAGTGTCCTTCAATGCGGGAAAGGCGGGCGTGCTCTGGAAGCTGGATCGCCGGACAGGACAGTTTCTAGGGCACAAGGAAATGGTGCGGCAGACGGTGTGGGATCGGATCGATGCGAAGACGGGGGTCCCAAGCTATCGGCCGGATCTGGTCGAGATGCAATACAACCAGACGGTCAACGTGTGTCCGAGCACGCAGGGAGGCAAGAACTGGGGGGCGATGAGCTATAACCAGCCCGCGGGCGTGCTCCTCGTGCCGCTCGGACAATCGTGCATGGACTTTTTCGTGCGAGAGACCAAGGCGGGCGGCAACGGTGTGATCAGGACATTCACACCGACGCCTGGCACTGACGGCAAAGTCGGCAAGCTCGCTGCGTTCGACGTGAGAACGATGCAGGAGGTCTGGAGTCACGAGCAGCGCGCGGCGTATCTGGGCGGCGTCGTTTCGACCGCGGGCGGGATAGCCGTCGTCGGCGACATCGCCCGCTACGTACGCGCGCACGACGTGAAGACAGGCGAGGTGTTGTGGGAGACGCGATTGGGGACCTCTGCCCAGGGCTTCCCCGTCACCTACAGCGTCGATGGAAAGCAGTACATCGCCGTCCTGGCAGGGCTCGGAGGCGGCAGCCCGCGCAACGCGCCCGCGGCGATCTCGCCGGAGATCAAGATTCCACAGGCTGGCCAGGCGCTGTACGTGTTTACGCTGCCGGATCGGAAATAGTAACCGGTTTTCTGACACAGAGCCACAGAGCCACAGCGCGGTCCGTAAGGCCGCAACCAAACTCAAACACGAAGATCCACGAAGACTAGGCTTCGACTGTGCGCCTTCGGCGGTCGTTTTGAGAACCGACAGGGCAAAAACATGAAGCAGATTCGCTCGACCTTCATGTTGTTTGCCCAGTCTGTTCTCAAACGAACCGGCTGGCACCGCCAGCCGGCACAGTCGAAGCTGGATCAAGATCACGAAGAAAGGCGCGTCTGACGTACCGTTGTCCGGCTTCGTGGATCCTCGTTCCTTCGTGGGCCTTCGTGTTCCACCCGGCAACCACTAAGATTCTTGTTGGAAAACACGGCAACGTTGAAGTTCATCAGAAGACCAAGGAGCGCGATGAATTTCAATCCCTGGTCCTATGATCCGGTCGAGAGTTCGTTGAGCGCTGTTCTGATTCCATCCGTGCGATGGACTGCAATCATGAAGCCGCGCTGGACGCTCCCAAAAACGTGCCCAATTGAACGAACAGGATGAAATTTCTTCTCCGTGGTCTCTGCGCCACCGTATCAAAAACCTGCGATTGGCTGCCGCTCAGAAATCATAGGTGACCCCCGCCTGCAGAATGCGCGGCAGGATGATGGTGCTGGGGATGAGATAGGTTGGACCAACCCGGGTGCTTCGCGCCGTGACGAAGTTGGCGTTGAAGATGTTGAAGAAATCGAACCGTGCCTCGAGACTGCCTTTCGTTCCCAGGCGTATCCGCTTCGCAAAACGCATGTTCCATAGATTCGTCGAGGGAAGCTTGATGGTGCCGATCGGGTCGATATTCAGCACGATCTGGGTAATGGTCTGGCCGCCGCTGAACTGCGCGCTCGGCGCCTGCGGCGTGCCGTTCCGGCGCTCGAAGGTCGCCGACATGATGACGTCGAACGGGAGTGTGTAGCCGCCGGAAAGCTTGGACGTGATCTCCCAGATGTTGACGGCCGTGTTGATTTCCGAGTTCGGATTATCGGGTTGCTCGTCGACAAACGGCACATTGCTATTGGTGGCCGAGAAAGACGCGGCTGCCTGCCAACCACCGGAAATACGTCGTGCGCCTGCCACTTCGATGGTCTTGAATGTCTGTCTGCCTTCGGCCGGAACAATCATTGTTCCCGCAAAGGCCACCCCGTTGATGCTGGTTGGATATTCGTGGTAGGTGATGGTTTTTCCCACCGGATCATCGGCTGTGCGGGGTACGCCGTCATTTCCGGGGTGTGGATTTGTGATCGCGATGCTGTAAGCGGAACGGGGGCGGAGCGGTTCTGCCAGCCGGCGGAGGTCGAAGTTCGTGGCATAGATGCCGGTCGCCCAGACCGCCCAGTTTCGCATCACCTCGCGCTCGAATGTCAGGGACCACTCGTCGGATTTGGGCTGCGGTTCGTTCGGGTTGACCACGGCATTGGTTGCGCCGGCGATCGATCGAAAGTCGGGCCCGTTCGGATCGAGGTTGACCTCGCCCGGGTCGTAGTTGCGATTGTTGTTCAGATCGCGCCAGGTCCAGGTGGTTGACTGCGCGTTGTTCCTGGAAATACGAGTCAACTCTGGCGAGATATCGCGCATGTTTGCAAAGCGTCCGAATCCTCCTTTGAGGACGGATTTGCCGTTCCCAAAGAGATCGTATGCGCCGTGCACGTGCGGCATCCAGGCATTCCAGCGACGCATGTCGATCCGGTCGAAACAGGCCGCCGACGCAAACTCCGTTGCTACACGGCACGCCGCGGGCTCGAAAGCCTCCTCAGTGGAAATACGAAGTCCGACGACGAGATTCAATCGACCGACGCTCCAGGCGTCCTGTCCATAAACGCCCCAATAGCGGCTGTAATCGGTCGGGCTGACCGGATAGTTATAGGTGATGAGCTGCGTCGGCACACCGTTGTTGAACCGCAATTCGTAGTTCCCTGCGGGCTTGGTGCGCCGCGACTCGAAGAACCCCGAATTGATGAAGTCGAAACCGACCTTGAACTGATGACTGCCAGCGAATAGATCCGGTTGGTAAAAACTGACAGTACCTTTGACAGGATACCGATAGCGATGAACAGTCCGGCCATCGCTCGTGGCATCCCCCGTCCTCATCTGCGTGAAGGTGTCGAGCGTCCCGATCTTGTGCGCCGCGGCAGTATCGGGGTTACCAGCTTGAAGGTTGAAAAAAGAGGGCTCGGCAAAATAACGCGACTTCTGAAAAAAGCCGCCGGCCTGCATCGAAGCAACCATAGAAGAGCCGTACACCATCTGCCAACCGATCCCGAACGGAGCGACCGGCCCGTCGTACACCTCGCGCGATTCGGTCGGTACATACCGGCTCCCAAGCCGATGTTCCCCTTCCCGGGTCGTATGGTAGAAGCCGGTGAATCTGTGCGACTGGTTCATCTGATACGACAGCTTTCCAGACCAGATCGGCACCCGCCTCTTGTTCATCATCGGGGTTCCGTCGGCGTTGAAGGCGTCCAGGATCTCGCGGTTGAAGCCAGTCTTGTGAATGGCCGCGAAAAACCAGAGCTTGTTCGGGATGATCCGACCGCCAAGAGTTGCGCTGACGTCCCACAGCTCGTGCAACTTGGCGACCTCCGATATCCCAACGGCCCGGTACTCGTCAGTGAGGTTGGAACCCTCCAAGGCATCAGTTGACCCGTAAAAGGTTGCATCCCCATGAAACTCGTTGCCGCCCGACTTCAACACCGAATCGAGCAGGATGCCGCGCCTCTGCATCTCGGCGCCGCTGCCCACCGTCTGGACGCGGGTCGTGTCGACGGCGTTGAAGTCGAGCTGGGCGCCATCGGTCCCGCCGGTATTGGCGCTGGAGAACATGATCCCTTCAATCGTCTGCCACGACTGGGCCGACTGCCCATGCGTACGCAGCCCTGGACCTTCCTTCAGACTGGACGCGCCCACATCAAGATTGGTGCGCACCCCAGGCATGGTGCCCAGGAAAGCTTTGAGGCCATCGCGGTTGGTCGGCAGGATCTCCAGGGATTCTGACGACATCTCGACGCTGGTGGCAGGATTAGTCACGTCGACCAGCGGCGACGCCCCCGAGACAGTGATCGACTCTTCCATGGCGCCCACACCGAGTGACTGGTCCAGCGTGGCCGTGAACCCAAGAGCCAGGCGCACATTGGGCACGCTTCACGGTCTGAAAACCCGCTAACTCAAACATGACGGTGTACACACCGGGCGGCAGGGCGTCAGGCGGTACTCGCCCCTGCTGTCAGAAATCGCTAACGACCGACGGCACCTGTAAGGCAGGCCCCGTCGCACTGACGGTGACGCCTGGCAGGATCGCACCGGACGTGTCTGTGATCACCCCGAGGATGCCGGCGCTGGTCTGTGCCCTGGCAGTTGCGGGCAGCGCAGATACACCAACGAACCCCATCAAGAGAACGCCGAAGGATCGCATCGTCGCAGACTTGCACGTGGACATGACGCTCCTTGAGAGTCTGACGGCTGTTCTTCTTTCTGTGCGCCGTTGGCGCGAAGTCGATGCCCTCGTTCTTCTCCGTGCCTCTGTGCCTCCGTGTCAAAACACTGCAAAGCGCCCTGGCGCGCCTGCTCAGAACACGAACTTCAACCCAAACTGCAGCTGCCGCATCGGCACTGTGCCCCTGATCGAATTGATCGTGCCGAACGCGCCGCTGCCGGGAGTCGGTATCGAGTTGTTCCCGGCGGCGGCCCAATTGCTTTGAGCAACGTTGGTGTTGGGATCGGCAAAATTCGGAGTGTTCAACAAGTTGAACGCTTCGATCCGAAGCTGAATGTACTTGCTGCCAAAGTGTGAAGTTCTTCAGCGCCGAGAAATCGATCGTAAACACTCCAGGCCCGGTGAGCGTGGCGCGCCCGAGGTTGCCAAAGGTGCCGAGCGCGTTCATTTGAAACGCGGCGACGTTGAACCAGGCGGTGGGGCTGGGGTCGTCCAGGTCCGGGCTGACCCCGGCGACCGCGTTGGGACGATCGTAGCCGTGCGCCGTATTCGATCGATCGACACCGCTCGTCACGGTGAGCGGGAACCCCGACGACGCCCTCAGCATGCCACCAAGCTGCCACCCACCCGCGAGGACGTCGAGCACGCCGCCCTGCGACAAATACTTGCGCCCGGCGCCGACCGGCAGCTCATAGATGAACGACGTGGTCAGCCGGTGCCGAACGTCGAAGACGGACCGCCCGTTTTCGCACTCCCAGCAATCACCCTGCTGTGGCTTCAGCTGTTCGCCCGGGCTGCGAAGCCCGCTGCCGTTGTCCATGGATTTCGAATAGGTGTAGGACACCAAACCAGAGAACCCGTTCGACAACCGGCGCGTGAGCTTCGCGGCCAGCGCGTTGTAGTTCGAATGGCCCACGCCATCTATCATCTGCCAGTTCCCCAGCTCGGGTGCGGGAGCACGGGAAAGGATGTCAGTGCTCGTGCCAGGCACCGGCTGGTTCAGCGTGATGAACCGCTGCAAGCGGTGCCCTCGGCTGCCAAAGTACCCGACCTCCACGGCCGTGCTGGTGCCGACTTCCCGCTGGAAGTTGAGGAGGTACTGTTCGACGTAGGGCGTGCGGCGGTCGTATTCATTGCCCAGGACCTGCGGCGCCGTGACGCACACCTGCGGCGGCATCTGAACACCGCAAGGGTTCGTTGCGCCGCCGTCGTAGGGCTGCGCGAGCGTCAACCCTGGATTCTGCGCCGTAATGCGCCCCTGAATGTTTCGGCTCATGTCGAAGACCGGGTTGGTCGAATCCTGCGCGTAGAAAATGCCGTAACCGGTTCGCACGGTCGTCTTCGGCGATGGGCTCCACACCACGCCGATGCGGGGCGCAAAGTTCGTCTTGTCGGCTGCAATCAATCGATCTCCCAGCCGGCCATCACGGGCGACGCAAATCGCCGGATCGAACCGCGTCGCCACGCCTTCGTACGGATCGCCACTGCCGACCCGTATGAAGCAGGGTTTGCCCTGCTGGGAAGGCGTTCCAAAACCGGGAGGCACCCAGATGTTCATCATTTCGCCCTTCACGTCCAGCCAGGGCGGCGTGTATTCGTAACGCAGTCCCAGATCGAGCGTGACATTCGGCCGCATCCTCCATGTGTCCTGAATGAAGTACGCCTGGCTGATAGCCCGGTACCACCCTTCACCGAGCGCGCCGGCGCTCCGCGTTCCTGAGATCATGCCGAGCATATAGTCGGCGAAGCTGTAACCAGTGACAGGTCTGTCGATGTTCAGCGAACCGCGGATTTCCTGTGTGCCGATCATGTTGTACTCATCGCGACGAATCTCGGCTCCCATCCTCATGGAATGGTTGCCGCGAATCCAGGAGACGTTGTCGATGAACTGAAACACGGAATTGTCGCCGGTGAATGGCAGCGAGGGATTGTCGCCGAAACCGCTGAACCCGGAGACGCTCATGCTGGGAAGACCCCAGCTAATCGGCGGGGGGATGAACAGACCGAGCCCGACCTCCTGGTGGACGTTGCGCTTGAACTGCAGCTCCTGATGCTAGGTTGTTGTAGAACTTGGTCGCGCCGAAGCGGAATTCGTTGACCACGCTGGGCGACAGCGTTCGCGTGTTGGACACCATCACCTGCTTGACGTTGGTCTCGACGACCTGGCCGTTGTCCTTGAGGTTCGGCGCGAGCACGTACTCATCGGTCCAGCTGAAGCGGCCGAACCAGAACGACTTCGGACCTTCGACAAAATCGATGCGCTGCGTGAACTGATCCTTGTCGGTCACGTGGTGCTGCAGCGCGAGGTAGTTTCTGGACAGTGCGGCGCCGGGAATATTCGGCTCGGGATACCACTCCAGAAGCTTGATGGCGATGGGGTCCAACCGGTTCCTCGGAATCTGGTTGCCGGGGAACGGCTGACCCGTCAGGGGATCGCGGATCGTCACGCCGGCCTGAGAGAAGTCTCCGTTGCGCATCGCCACACTCGGCGTGCTGAACACGGCCTCCTGCTGGTTGCGGAGCCGGAACCCTTCGAAGTTGGACATGAAGAACAACCTGTTCGCGCCGTTGTACAGCCCGGGAATCTGGACCGGCCCTCCCAGCGTGAAGCCCGTACTGATTCCACTTGAACGGCGATGTCTGCGGCTGAACAGCGGTGAACTGATACGGCGCGGCGTCGAACGCGTCGTTGCGGAGGAACTCGAAGATCGTCCCGTGATACTGGTTCGTGCCGCTCTTGGTGGAGACGTTGACCTGTGCCACCTCGCGCCCGAACTCGGCCGAGTAGACGCCGGTCTGCACCTTGAACTCCTCGACGCTGTCGATCGAGGGCAGGAAGGCATACGTATTGAAGTTGACGTCCTGATTGACGATCCCGTCGAGCGTGTACTGGTTGTATTCGCGGCGCTGACCGGCGACCGCGAAATTCTGCGTGGATCGGTCACCACCCTGCCGTCCGGACGCGCCGCCGCCGCCGCCGCCGGCCCAGTCCGAGCTCACGTTCGGGCTCAGCGACACGAGATTGATGAAATTGCGCCCGTTGAGCGGCAACTCCAGGATCTGTTTGTTCTCGATGACCGTCCCCACCGTCGCATCCGTGGCGTTGATCATCGGAGCGCTGCCGGTGACCTCGACCGCCACTTCCACCGAGCCAAGCTCCAGGGAGAAATCCAGACGAGCCGTCTGCTGCACCTGCAGCTCAACTCCGTTGCGGACTTTGCTCTGAAAGCCCTGCAAGTCCACTTTGATGTTGTACACACCCGGGAGCAGGTTGGGGAACACGTAGCTCCCTGCCGTGTTGGTCTCGGCATCGCGCGCCGCGTTGGTTTGCGTGTTGGTGACGGTCACGCTGGCCCCGACGAGAATGCCTCCGCTCGCGTCGGTCACCGTGCCGGTGATCTGCCCAAAGGTCTGAGCAAACGCCGGGGACGCGGGTATCAGGCACAAGACGACTAGAGCGAGGAGCCAACGACGTGAGCTGCGCATGGGATCTCTCTCCTTTGGCACTTCTTGACAACGTGTCCGGCCGTTAATACGGCATCTGTCTCTTCGTGAACGCGCGGCCTTTGTTCGTCAGCTCGTCGCTCGTTCCATGAGTCACGCGCATGCCGGCCTTGATGAGGTCGATGATGTTGTCGGTGTTGGCCGAATGCAACGGGGCCCACTTATTCGCCTTCATCGCGTCCATGATGCGCGCGCGCGCCGCGTCCAGCTTGGGTTCGCCGATGGGCGGCAGTCCGCCCGTCGGTTTTGTACCGGCAGTGCCGCGGCCCTGGCTGCCGCCGCGTTTGAGATAATCGAGTCCCATCAGCGACATCGCTCTGATCGCCAGGTCCCCACTCGCCCCATGCGATTCCCGGCACCTTCGTGATCGAGTCGATGTTGGCCATGCGATACTTGTCTTCCATTTTCAGCGACAGAATGATCTCGCCCTCTGGGATTCATCGGCCAGGGATCGGCACGGACGATGTATTCCGTCCGCGGAGATGCCCCAGATTCTCGAAGCATATCCCTGGCTGCCCGAGCCGCGAAGCCCTTCAGGAATGCCTTTGTCGGCGCCCTTTCAGATTCGGCCGCTCGAATTGATATCGCGCGGTCGCGACGAACATTCTGACGGCCTCGGCGTTCGTGCGTGGCACAGCATCAGTCCATGCACGCCGGCGGTCAGGACCTGCTCGATGACCCAGTGGTTGTTTTTCACCGTCTGCTCGTCGAGCCCCAGCACAGGCAAGGTGACGATAACGGTGGGCGTTCGATGGCCGCTCTTGGTTGGCCCTCCATCCACGAGCCCCTGCATGAACTGACGCAGCATGTGCGGGTCGAAGACCCCGTGCTCCATCTGGTACTGGATGAGATCGTACCGGTCCTGCGCCAGCTTCTTCCCTTCCTCATACCCCACGCCTTCCACGCTGATGTCGTAGATCGGTTGCCCCGCCTCGAGAAGCTCGATCATCTTGTTGAGGCGTTTCGGCTTGTAATTGGGATCCCCTCCCTGCCCCTTCAGCGGCATGGTGAAAGCGAACACGGCCAGAGCCAGCAGCAGCAGCATCGCGATGTGTTTCATCTTCACAGCGGTCTCCTTCATCATCGTGAGTGATCCAACTACTTGGCCCGGCCGCCAAACCCCGCCACCAGCATCTGGACCTTGAACGCCGCCCCTCTACCCACGATGTAAAGGGTCTTCTTGTCGGGACCAGCGAACGCGATGATTCTGCGCGCCAAGTGAAGTGGGAATCGTGCCCAGGTACTTGCCCTCCGGGCTGAACACCTGCACGCCTCCGGTGCTGTTGATGGCCACGTACACGCGCCCATCGTTGTCGATCGCGATGCCATCGGCGCCGCTCGTCACTCCCGTATCGTTTTTCGTGACGCCCTGATACTGGGCGAAGTTCCGCTTGTTGGCGAGCTTGCCGTCCGGCTGGATGTCGAACGCGAGCATGTATTCTCCGCGCGTGTTGTTGACGTAGAGGGTCTTTTCGTCGCGGCTCAGCTGAATGCCATTGGGATTTTCGATGTCTTCGTTCACTTTCACTGCTGCTCCGCCCGGAGGAATATAAAACACGGCTGGAGCGGCCCCGGCGCCGTGAAATAGATGCCACCGGCCTTGTTCACCACGAGATCGTTCGGCCGGCCGAATTTCTCCGCCAGCGTCGCTTCACTGCCTTTCGGATAGATCACCCCTATTCGCTCCTGCCCGGCTGCGGTTTGAGTAGTGATCAGACGTCCCTTCGAATCAAACGCCAGCCCGTTGGAGCCGTTTGTGTTTTCGAGAAACGTGGTGACATTGCCATCTTTGTCAATCTTCGAAATTTGATTGGCTGCCGGGTTGCTGAAAATCAGGCTCCCATCCGGAAGCGTGATGGGTCCTTCGGTTCCCTGAAACCCCTCCTTGATGACCGTGACTGGTGTTCCAGCGGCGACGACGCCCGGGATTGCAGTCGCAACGGTATTGGTCGCGGGAGCCTGTGGAGCCCCACGGCCTCCACGGCCGCGCTGACCGTAGAGCGGCACCACTGAGAGTGCACATAGCACGATAACGGTGATCTTCGCGGTCTTCACAGCTCCCCTCCTCTCTAGAAGTTATACGTCACCCCGACCTGGAGAATCCGCGGCAGGATGATGCTCGAGGGCACCAGATAGGTGGAGCCCGACCGCAGATTCCTGCCCGTCACGAAGTTCGCATTGAGCACGTTGAAAAAGTCGAAACGCCCTTCCAGCGTGTGAGCCCCTCCGATGCGCATCCGCTTCGCGAACCGGAAATCGATGAGATTGGTGTCCGGAAGCCGAATCGTGCCGAGCGGATCGGTGTTCAGCACGATCGATCGAATCGTCGTGCCGCCGGTGAACTGGTGCTGCCGCGACTGTGGAAGCCCCTGACGACGCTCGAAGTTCGCCGACGCGACGATCTCCCACGGCAGAATGTAGCCGCCCGATACCTTCGTGGTGTACTCCCAGTACTCCTGGGCCGTGTTGATTTCCGAATTCGGATTCAGTGGCTGCCGGTCGTCGAACACAGAATCGGTCTTCGTGAACGAGAGCGAGACATTGGCCTGCCAGCCCGTCTGACATCCGCCTGGTGCCGGCCAGTTCGATCGTCTTGTAAGGTCTGCTGACCTGGCCAGCCGACCAGCTTGGTGCCGGCGAACTGACGGCCGCTCAATGCCGCCGGGTACTCCCAGTAGGTCATGGTCTTGTTCGGATCGTCGGTGGACCCGACGAGGCCGTCCGGGCCCGGATCCGGTCTCGTGATCGCGATGTTGTAGATGTCGTAGGGCCGGTAAAGCTCCTCTAGCCGGCGCAGGTTGAAGTTTCTCGCGTACACCGCCGTCGTTCTGAAGCCCCAGTTCCGCATCACCTCCCGTTCAAATGTCAGCGAAAACTCGTCGCTCTTGGGCTGCGGCTCATCGGGATTGGGCACCGCGTCGGTCACGCCCGATATCGACCGGAAGTCCGGACCGTTCGGATCGAGGTTGACTTCGCCGCGGATCGTAATTGCGATTGTTGTTGAGATCGCGCCACGTCCACAGCGAGTTCGCGCGATTGTTTCGATTGGCGTTGACTATCTCGGGGTTGACTTCGCGAAGATTGACGAAGCGGCCGTACCCGCCCTTGAGCACCGACCTGCCGTCGCCGAACAGGTCGTAAGCGGCGTGGATACGCGGCACCCACGAGTGCCAGATTCTCATCTGGATCTTGTCCCAGCATTGCGCCGCCCCGAATTCCGATGGCGCGTTGCACTGCGGCGGCGCGTACGCATTGTCGTAGGCGTAGCGAAGGCCAAGGCTGAGCGTCAAACGGCGATCGACGCTCCAGGAGTCCTGCGCGTACAGTCCCAGGTAGTGACTGTCGTTGAACGGCCTCACAGGGTAGTTGTAGGTCTCCATTTGAAACGGCGCACCGTTGTTGAAGCGGAGCTGATAGTTTCCGCCCCCTTTATCGCCCTGCTTGTGCGGATATCCGCCGAAGAGATAGTCGAAGCCCGTCTTGAGGTTGTGAGTGCCCTTGATGAAGTCCGATCCGAAGAAGCTCACGGAGCCTTTCGCGTGGTTCCGGAAGTAGTCTTCGACCCGGTTATCGCTCAAGTGCGTTCCCGTGACGTACTGCGTCGCCGTATCGATGGTCGAGACTTTGGCGGTTCCCGTTCCTTCGTAGATGGGAAGTGAATAGTAGAACGCGTGCTTGTACCAGTTGCCGTACTGCAGCTGACGCGACCATCGAGCTGCCTCGGACGTGCTGCCACTCGCCCTTGTACATCGACACGGGCCCGCGATGAATCTCCATCGATTCCGCGGGACGGAACTGGCTCGCTCCTCTGCGCTGAATATCGAGGGCGCCGTGATAGAAACCCGTGATCTTGTTCTGCTGCGACAGCCTGCCATTGAAGCTTTTCCGCGTGGAACGCCTGGTCGGTCTCGACCAGGATGGGCGTCCCGTCTTCGTAGAACGCGTTCAGGATCTCGCGGTTGTATCCTTCCGATCGGCCAGACACGAAGAACCAGAGCTTGTTTCGAATGATCCTGCCGCCGACCGCGCCGCTGTAATCCCACATGCCGTGAAGCTTCGGAACACTTCTGACGCCCTGCGCCCTCAGCTCGTCGTTGACGTTGTCGCCCTCGAGCCGATCCGATGAGCCGTATGCGACGAGCTCGCCATGAAAATCATTCCCGCCCGATTTGGCGACCGAATCGATGAATGGCCCGCGCCTGCGGCATCTCGGCGCTGCTCCCGACCGTCTGGAGCCGCGTCGACTCGATGGCGTTGAAGTCCACGTGCGCACCCTGGACGCCGTTGCCTCCAGAGGACGCAAACATGATCCCTTCGAGCATCTGCCACGGCGCGCCCTGCTGGCCGTACGCCCTGATGACGATCGTGTCGGTCATGCTGGAAGCGCCGACATCCAGGTTCGTGCGCATCCCTGGCACCTGCTGCATGAACGCCTTCAAGCCGTCGCGCGTCGTCGGCAGCACTTCGAGACCTTCGGACGACAGATCCACGCTGGTCGCGGGGTTCGTCACGTCAACCAGCGGTGACGCGTCCGGAGACCGTGACCGTCTCGGCCACGGTCCCGACGCTCATCACCTGGTCCAGTGTCGCCACGAACCCAACGGCCAAACGAACCCCGTCTCGCTTCACGTTTTGAAATCCCTGAAGCTCATACGTGACCGTGTAGGTACCGACCGGCAGCGGACCGAGCCGGTATTCGCCGCGTTCGTTCGTGACCGTCTCGACCTGTGGCACCTGCAGCGCCGGCCCCGTGGCGGAGATGGTCACGCCCGGAAGCACGGCACCTGAGCTGTCGGCCACGACTCCAATGATGGCGGCCTGAGTGGCCTGGCCGGCCGCCGGCGCCGCTATCACCAACATTGCACAAAGACAGAGCCCGCCGACGAAGATCCTGGAGCCGAGCGATCGAAGCCGTTCATTCAGCGCGAACATCTGCTCCTCCTTCGTTCCGATTCGCAACTTGGGATCGTGCCTTACTCCGCCGCTCCTTCAGCCGAGTAGACATGCGAGTTCGCATACCCCACGATGGCCAACCGTGTCGCCATGCCATTGCCGACGTGGCGCGGGCGATGCCATACCTGGGCAGGAGCGTAGACGACGTCGCCCTGATTGGCGACGAAGAGCGGCACGTCGCCGACCAGGAACTCATTCTGTCCTTCGAGAATGAACCACGCCTCCGGGCCAGTCAGGTGAAAGTGACCCTTGTCGCCCGGCGCCGCTGGCTTCTGTGTTTTGGGGTCGCCTCGAAGAATGTTCACAATGCCCACATTGACGTAGCCGCCATCATGAGCGTCGCCGATAAACTGGGTCGGATTGCGCTTTGGCTTCTGTGTTCCCGCAATCGTGAGGTTGTAGTCGATGTAGGGCACATTCGCTTCGTCATATGTGCCCTTCGCACTCGCAACCCTCGCCCGCTCGAACTTCATGCCGGGCACAGGTGTGGGTGTCTCATCGGCCGGATACATCGTCTGCGCAGACAGGATTGTTTACTTCGAAACGCAGTGACGGCCTGTCTCCGACGGTTTCCAGGCTGTAGATGAGCCGCTTGGGCACCTGCACCATGAACCCCTTCGACGCCACAAACGGTTCCTGCCCTTCGATCGTGAACCGAATCTGCCCGTCCTGTACAACCCACCATGTTCGATGGTCCTGCTGGAATTGCCGCGGAGTCTTTCCACCTGCGGCCATCGAGATGTACTCGGCGTGGAACAGATGGTCGTGCACGACGACTTCTTTCCAGTTCTGCTGCCCCTTGTGCTTGGCGAGCAGATCCGAAAGCTTCGTGAGAGGTTTGTTCGGCGGAACAAACGGATTCGGCTTCACGGGCATCGGCACCCAGACTTCCATCTGGCCGCGGCCTCCGCCGCCAGCCGCCCGCACGCCCTCGACCCTCGACCTGCTCACCGGCGCCGCGCTGCTGACCCTGCAATTCGGCATACTGACCTGGCAGCGCCAGGAAGAGTCCCAAGCCTGCTGCGATCCACGCAATTCGTTTGATTAATCGCATTCTCATCGACTCCTCTCTTCTAGGAACCAACGGTCATGCATCGACTAAGTCGCGCCCTACATCGACCTTGCGATCTGTCATTGATCGGAACGAGCCGCCTCCAGACGCCGCAGCCCCGGGGTCGGGCGGCCTCGTGGCTGTTCGCGCGACGATCTGCCAGCCTGATGGGCCTTTGACCCACACCGCAACCGCATATGGACTGTTCGCCTGGACGCCGCGCGCACCGCCGCCTACTCTGCCTCTGACAATCGCCGTGTTGCCGTACATGTGGACTTTCGTATCGGCGAGCGCAATGCCCCCGGGGCCTCGGCCTTCCTGCGCCTCCTTTATCAGGTCGGCCTTGGTCTGGGCTCTCGTGTCGGAATGCGAGTAAAGCAGCTCGTCGTGCATGATCTTCTGAAGAGCGGCGCACATCATGCTTCGCGATGGCTTCGGCGAATGCATGCATCGCCGCGAGCACTTCTTTTTCCTCTGCCGGCGTCGCGACCGCCGCGTATCCGCTGCTGGCCAACAACATCAGCTACAACGAAAGTGAATATTCTCATCGAGGTCGCTCTCAGTCGGCTCGACTTAACCTCGTCCATGCTGCGCTAGCGCTAGAACGTGAACCGTGTCTCGAACTGTGAAAATCCGCGGAGGCGTCAGCCCCGTCCCGTTCTGACCACCGTCTGCCGACGCGGTGGCGTTCCCGAAGGTCGGGCCTGCCCGCGTGACGATTGAGGTCACCGGATTCACGTTCATGATGTTGAAGATGTCGAGGCGAAGCTCGAGATTCCGCCCGGCCCCGAGCCCGAATCGCTTGGCCACGCGCACGTCGAGCAGGCCGACGTCCTCCAGGCTCAGGCTGCCGATCGGCTCGGCGTTGACCACGAGGTTCGTGATGGATGAACCTGCTGGCGCCAGGATCTGCACCTGTCGCGCCAGGCGCGCCCCGTTGCGCCTGCTGTAGCTGACTCCGCTCAGAATTCCCCATGCGGAACGTGTAGGAGCCCGACAGCTTGCCTATCCACGTCCAGGTGTTGTCGGCTGTGTTGATTTCCGCATTGGGTGTGAGGGCGGAACCATCGACGAACGGAACGTTTCGCTTGGTGGCCGAGTACGACCCCATGAACTGCCACCCGTTCGAGAGGCGCCTGGTGGCTGCAAATTCGATCGTCTTGTAGGTCGAGTCGTTTTTCGGATCGTCGTTGACGAGCTTGACGCCTTCGAAAGCCGCGCCTCGGTACGAAGCCGGATAGTCCCAATATGTCAACGTCTTGCCAGGGTCGTCAGAGGTGCCGTTGACCCCGTCCGGTCCGGGATCCAGTCTCGAGATCGGAATGGTGTAGACCTCGTACGGTCTCAGCGGGTTCAGGCTCCGGTTGACGTTGAAATTCTTGAGATAGACGCCACTTACGCGAACCGCCACGGTCTGCGTCAACTGCCGCTCGAAACCGATCGAGTATTCCTCCGCGCCCGGTATGTTCTCGTCCGGGTTCAGGAACGCGTTGAGCTGCGCGCCGCCAGATCTGAAATCTGGACCGTTCGGATCGAGGTTGACCTCGCCGGGATCGTAATTGCGATCACCGTTGAGGTCTCGCCAGTCGTAGGTCATCGTCCGCTGGCCGTTCTTGTTGAAGTTGTTGATCTCCGCCCCGGTCGAGCGGAGATGCACGAATTGTCCATAGCCGCCTTTGATCACCGAACGGCCGTCGCCGGTCACGTCGAAGGCGGCGTGTATCCGCGGAGTGACCGAGTTGAAAATGTTCGGCTGAACCTCGGGGTTGCAGTTCTCTGGAAACGCCTGGACGAACGTGCCGTAGCCGTTGACACTGCGCCGGGACCCACCCGCGGTCGCGCTGGGCGCGCAGGCCGATGCTCAGGGTCAACCGCCGGTTTATCGTCCACGAATCCTGCACGTAACCGGCGAAGTAGCGCGTCCGCAACTCGGGCGCGTTCGGCACGTTATACACATCAATCTGGAAGGGCGCGCCGTTCTGGAACCGGAGCCGGTAGTCGCCGCTGCGGCGTGGAGGATTGGTGGCGCCGTTCCCGCCGTCGATGAAGTCGAACCCGAACGTGAATGCGTGGTTGCCCGCAAAGAGATCCGGCCTGTACCACGACAATAACGCCCTGTCGTGGATTTGGCCGTTGGTGCTGTGCCGGCCATCCGACACCGCGTCGCCATCCTCCATCAACGTGGTGATGTCGATACTCCTCGGCACTCCCAGGGGCGAACCCTTGGTACTGGTTCACGTGTTCGAATCGCCCGTGCTGCACCGACAAGGTGAGGGACTGCCCTATGGTCGCCTGCCATTCGAGCTTCCACGTCTCTCCCCAGGCATTGTTCTGTTCCATCGCACGTTCCGGCACGAACTGGCTGGCTGACCGCTTTTCGTGATCGCCGTACCGATGCCAGAACGCGATGAGCTTGTTCGTCTGATTGATCTGCCCCGAAACCTTGTACGCCTGGAAGAACTGATGCTGCGGTCTGTGGATGATCGAGCCATCCGGGACGCGTGGCAAACGGAATCTCCCTGATCACCTTCCGATAACGAAGGTCGGCGAAAAACCACAGCTTGTCCTGAATGAGCTTGCCGCCAAGCTGGCCGCCCCCATCCTTGCGCGTGATGAGCTTGGGCGCCGAGACGACACCCTGCCGGCGTAATTCGTCGGTGATGTTGTCGCTCTCAAAGTCGTTAGTTCGTAAAGGCATACTCCGCTGCGCCATGGTAGGCGTTGCCGCCGGACT
The DNA here is from genome assembly GCA_963775345.1 of Vicinamibacterales bacterium. Taxonomy (GTDB): domain Bacteria; phylum Acidobacteriota; class Vicinamibacteria; order Vicinamibacterales; family JAMQPK01; genus JAMQPK01. The sequence continues at coordinate 215,200 of CAVZIS010000008.1, read as the reverse complement.
TGGTGATGAGATTGACGCTCATGCCGCGCTTGGGCGTGTCGGCGCCGTTGGCACTGGTCTGCACGCGCGCCTCTTCGATCGCATTGAAGTTGTAATGCGTGCCGCTCGCGCTGGTCTGGCTCGCGGCGGCAAACACACCCTCGAGGAGCGACCACAGCTCGCCGCCCTGTCCGTTGGAGACAAAAATATTGGTGTCGGTGATCGCCGAGCCCCCTACTTCGATGTTGCTCTGCGCTCCGGGAACCTGGGCCAGGAACGCCGACGATGCCGTTGGTACCGGAGGGAAGAAGCTCGAGTGCCTCGGTCTCGAGCAGCGTCGCGGTGGAGGCCTGCGTGACGTCCACCAGCGGAGTCTGCCCGGAAACAGTCACCGTCTCGGCCAGCGCGCCGATCTTGAGCGACTGGTCCAGCTTCGCCGTGAATCCCGCTGGGAGACGGATCTCGTTCAACCGCAAGGTCTGGAATCCGGCCAACTCGTACTCCACCGTGTATATACCGATCGGTAATGGCGTCAGTCGGTATTCGCCACGCTCGTCGGTAACCGCAGTCATGGACGGAACCTGAAGCGCGGGACTTCTGAGCGTGACCGTCACGCCCGGAAGTGCGGCGCCGCTTTCGTCGGTCACCTGTCCCAGGATCGTCGCGACCGATTGCGCGGCGCCCTGCGCAGCCGCCAGTGTGGGCGTCAACAAAAGCGCGAATATGACAGAGATACCCCATCGCGATTGATGACCGGTGACGCGGGTGATTTCCATCGACTTTCATTGGAGTTCTCCTCTAGACGGACGGCACGAATGCCGCCGTTGCTGCCGCTTGTGGTCGCGGCTGCTCCGCGATCTGCTTTTTGTTGCTGATTGTTACGCTCTGAAGTATCACAGTCGATGGCGCCGAGGCAAGCATTAAGACGCGATGAACGATCGCAGGAACCGTTTGAATACAAATCACTTGGCGGATTTTGGCGATGCAAATCGTTGGATCGGATCCATGGATTTGCATCACCCTGTATCGCGCCCGCAAGCCTATTTCAGCAGATGAGCCACCTTCGCGATCCCGGCGTGGGCGCACACCTCATCCTTGTCACCACCGACGGCGCCGCTGACCCCGACCGCTCCGATGGCAACGTCGCCTACTTTTATTGGTACGCCCCCACCCACGCCGACCGTTCCCTCGACGTTCGGCATCGGAGAACCCAGGGTGGATCCCCGGGCCGTGGCAAACGCCAGCGAGGTCGGAAATCGTGAGGCAAACGTAAGAGCCGTGTATGCCTTCCGCCGGCTCAAGTCGATTGTGTGCGGACCGTTTCCTTCGTCCCGGAGAAACGCTTTCAGCAAGCCGCTGCCGTCAACGATCGTGACGCTCACGCTGAATCCGTCTGCCCGGCATCGTTCGACCGTCCCTTGAATGATGGCCTGCGCCATCTCGAGCGACAGGGCTTTCTGAGTGACGAGGCCTTTTCCCTGGGCAGAGACCGTTGACGGCCCCAGGATGAGCACGAGACTGGCCAACAGAATCAAACGGACGCTCAACATTGAACCCTCCCACTAATCCCTAATCCCTAATCCCCAATCCCTAATCCCTAATCACTGATTCACCGCGCCATGGTTGCGTGCAACGTCTCCACCAGGTACTTCCTGTGCGCGGTCATTTCCTGCTCGATCGTGACGCCGGGCAGTGAATCGACATAGTTGAAATCGAGGCTGATCCAGCCGCTATAGTTGCGGTCGCGCAAGACCCGAATCAACGCCGGGAAGTCGACACCGCCAGCACCAAAGGACTGATAGATCGCGTGGCGGCTTGGCGGTAACCCGCGCTCTTTGGCAACCCTGCGCTCTTCCTCTTCGCTTGGAGCCGGACCTTGCCAACCTTTTCCTGCGCTCCACACCGGCAGCGTATCTTTGAAATGGTAGTGCGCGATCCGGGAGTAGTTGTCGCGCGCGAACTTCGCGGGCTCCATGCCACCGACAGACGCGTGACAGGTGTCGAGCGTGAGAAATACCAGCTTGGGATCGGTCATCTCCAGGATCATCTCGACTTCCGGCTTGCGCTCGACCATCGTCCAGGCATGCGGATGAAACGCGAACTTCACGCCATGCTCGAGAGTGCGCTTGCCGACCTCGTTCAGATTCTTCGCCAGAATCCTGCCGTTCGCCGCGCTGAGGTTCTCTGGGCCAAGCCGACCCCCGAGATTGGCCTTGAGCGCCGTGATGCCGAAATACGATCCAAACCTGGCGTTCGCGCTGTGGCTGTCGAAGGTCGCCTGCAGCTTGGAGGTGTCGAAATACTCTCCCCCGCTCGCGATGGAAGAAATCCCGATACCCGACTCGTCGAGTACTCGCTTGAAGACCTCCGGTGGCTGCGAGAGATACGTCTGCATCTCGTTTGCCCACGGCTCGACACCGTGGAATCCAAACTGCGCTGCCATTTTGATGCCGGCCTCGGGGTATGGCTTCAACGGAGTGAACATGTGGGTGTTGATCGCCCATCGGAACCTGTCGCCCCCCAGCGCAAACGCGCTCCCAGCAAAGGCGGCACCCACCGTTGCACCGAGGAATTCGCGACGGGTCAGCATGTAAACCTCCAGGCTCCGCGGCACACTAGACCCCGGAGCGGTTAGGTGTCAACCGCAATCGATTTAGGCGTATCCTTCGCGTGAGAGGTTCCCATGACTCATCAGACGGTAATACCTGTCGGCGGATTGAGCGTTCTGGCCGCGGTCGGTCTGCTCGCGACGATACAGGTATCCGCTCAGCAATCCAGGGCCGCAGCGGGAACGGCCGAACCGGCAGCCAGGACGTACATTCCCACGCGAACGCCCGACGGCCAGCCGGACCTTCAGGGATATTGGACGAACTCGACATACACGCCGCTGCAGCGGCCCAATAACGTCACGAAAGAGTTCTACACAGCTGAAGAAGCTGCCGCCATCGAAAAGCGCGCGGCTGAGCGCGAGCGCGAGGAGACGGTGCCGGGCACGGCTGCCGACGTGCACTACGATGAAGCGCAGTTCGGGCTCAACCGGAGTCAATCCACAATCGCCCGGAATCTTAGAACGTCGCTGATCATGGATCCTCCCAATGGGCGAATCCCTCCCCTGACCGCGGAGGGCGAGAAGAGATTGGCGGCGCGCGAAGAAGCGCGAGCGCGACAGGGCATCAGGCCGGCGGGCACGGACCATCCCAACGGCCGCTGGGACGCTGTGCAGAACAACTCGCTCGACGATCGGTGCATCATCACGGGACACGCAGGACCGCCGATGCTGAATGCGGGCTACAACTCCACATATCAGATCATTCAGGCACCCGGGTACGTGATGGTTCTCGTCGAGAACAACCATGTCGTCCGCATGATTCCGCTCGACGGGCGACCCGGCCTCCCCGCCAGCGTTCGCGCATGGACAGGAATCTCGCGAGGTCGCTGGGAAGGCAACACTCTGGTCGTCGAGACGTCGAACTTCAACACCGACCTCAGCATCCCTGGGACGGCGCAGCCTCCATTCTGGAATGCGATCACCGAAACCATGCGAGTGACGGAGTGGTTCACTCGCGTCAGCGCCGAGACGATCCAGTACAGATTTACCGTCGAGGATCCGGCAACGTGGACGAGATCCTGGACCGCCGAGCTTCCAATGGCGGCAACTCAGGGCCCGATATTCGAGCACGCCTGCCATGAGGGCAATTACGGCCTGTATAACACCCTCGCAGCGGCTCGAGCCGAAGACAAGAAGGCCGCAGAAGAAGCTGTGAAGAAGGGAACGAAATAGTGCGAGCTCCGGCTCCTGTCGGGAGCATTCTGGTCGCGGTGGCGCTAGCGTCACCCGTTGCCGTTGCCCAGGCTCCGGCCGGGAATTCGAAACCCTGGACTGCAGCCCGCACGCCCGACGGCCAACCCGATCTGCAGGGCTTCTGGACCAACACCACCGTTACTCCACTAGAGCGACCGAAGGACGTCACCAGAGAGTTTTATACAGAAGAGGAAGCGATCGATATCGCTCGACGAACAGCCAGGCTCGAAGCCGAGCAGACAAAACCGGGAACCATCCCCGATGTGCACTACGACTTTACTCAGTTTGGCCTGGATAAGAGCCAGGGCCCGCTCGCTTTCAACCTGCGAACATCGCTGATTGTCGATCCGCCGGACGGAAAGATCCCTCCGATGACATCAGAGGGACAAAAAAGAGTCGCCGAGCGAGCTGAGGCGAGAAAGCGAATGGGGGCCCCGACCGACGCGGCAGAGAACCAGTCTCTCGGCGCGCGGTGCATCATCATGGAAGTCGCAGGGCCGCCGATGTTCCCCGGCGCATACAACAACAACTACCAAATCGTCCAGGCGACTGGCTACATCATGATTCTCAGCGAGATGATTCACGATGCCCGCGTCATCCCGCTCGATGGCCGCCCGAGCGTGCCATCAGCCGTTGGACAATGGATGGGCAGTTCGCGTGGTCATTGGGAGGGCGACACGCTCATCGTGGAGACCACCAATTTCAACGGCAAGAATCCCTTCAGAGGCTCGAGCGAGCACATGCGCCTGGTCGAGCGCTTCAAACGGATAAGCGACGACACCATCGTTTATCGGTTCACAATCGACGATCCGGCGACATGGACCCGCCCCTGGTCCGCAGAGCTGCCCATGAAGAAAACGACCGGCCCGTTGTTCGAGCACGCATGTCACGAGGGGAATTACGGCTTGTACAACACGCTCGCGGGTGCCCGGGCCGAAGACACGAAGGCGGCCAAGGATTAGGGATTGGGGATTAGGGATTGGGGATTAGGGATTGGGGATTCGGACGGAAGGCGTTGGAGGGATGGGTATGCGGTTCGTCTTGTCGTTGATGGGTTGCGTCGTAATCAGCGTCGGCGTCCTTGCGCAGAAAGCCACGTTGAAACTGGAGCCGGTGGAACGGGAAATGCCGGCCTATGTCCTCGAGCGTCTCAATGCGAAGGATCGGGTGCTGTTCGACAAGCTCATGCGGGTCGGGCTCGAATCGGCCTGGTCACTGGTCACCTCCGAAGGGTATCCGCAGAACTTCATCAACGAATTGACTCCGCTCAAGCCGAACTACCGGATGGTAGGCCGGGCCCGGACGATGCGCTATCTGCCGAACCGGAAGGATGTGCGCGCGAAGCTGTACGGCGCCGGACCACAGCTCAATTACAAGTCGGCAGAGGAGGCGCAGCCTGGCGACATCCTCGTGTTCGACGCCGGCGGTGAGACACGCGCCGGCGTTTCGGGGGGTGTGACGACGATACGGTTTCTGGTCCGGGGCGGAGCCGGCCTCGTGGTCGACGGCGCGATGCGCGACGTGCCTGAGCTGGAAGCGATGCATATCCAGACTTACATGCGCCGCGGGCATGCGTCTTCAGTAAGCCCGATCATGATGAGCGTCGACTACCAGGTACCTGTACGGATCGGGAGCGTCACGGTCATCCCCGGTGACATCCTGGTCGGTGACTCCACCGGGATTCTGGTGATCCCGGCCGATATCGTCGAAAAAGTCGCTGACACCGCACTCGAGCACGATGAACAGGAAGAGTTCCAGCGTCAGCTTCTGCTCAACGGCGAATCAATTTACGACGTTTATCCGATGAATGCGGCGACGAAGAAGCGGTTCGAGGAGTACCGCAAACAGAAGCGCTAGAAAAAGGAAAAAGGAAAAAGGAAAAAGGAAAAAGGAACAGGGAAAAGAGGCGGGAGTCCGGAAGCTGATATACACGAAAGGCTGATTTGGACCCGAGGGAGGTCAGCGCAGATGACATCTCAATTGGCCGTGATCGGATCGTGCGCGCTGCTGCTCTTCCCACGCGTTTCGGCCGCGCAAAGCGTCGCCCTCGATACCACCGGCGTGCGCCCCGGCACGATCTCTGTGGTGCCGGCCGAAAATTCGGTCACTGTCACCTGGCCCGATGAAACGTCACAGGTGTGGCGCGCGACGTTTTCGCTCGATCCTTCACGCCCGCTCATTACGTCGATTACGGCCGGTGGCGCCGCGGTCGTCACCGACGCGCGGCCGTTCTATCGAGGTGAGACCGGCAAGCGCCGCGGCGGATGGAACGCCTTCTTCGACGATCCGACAAGCCATCCGGAAGGCACACGTCATGTGACGGGCACCTTCACCTTGAGGCGTGCAACGGCACGGAGTATCGGTGATCGTGTCGAGCTGGTGTTCGACGGCATGCGCATGGGCGGCTTCGAAGGAGGAGTCGCGTACACGTTCTATCCCAGGCAGCCGCCTCATCCATCAGGAAGCGGTGATGACGACAAACGATCCCGACGTCGCGTACTACTACGACGCGGGGCTCGACATGGCCGCCCCCGCCGATCGCACGGCCGGCAACAACATGCGATCCGAGATCGCGTACTACGACACGTCAGGCGTGCTGAAACGCGAGATCCACAACGGTCTTCAGGCGGAGCGTGAGCCGGTGAAAGTCCGGTACCGCACTCTCGCGGCAAAGACAGCGGGCGGCAGCATCGCGGTGTTTCCTGCGCCGCATCAGTACTTCTTCCCGCGCGACTTCTCCTCGAACCTCGCGTATCTCTGGCATCGCGGATGGCGGGGGCGCGTCGGCATCGGAGTGCGTCAGCTTCGCGACGAGAACTGGCAGTACTACCCATGGGTGAACGCACCGCCCGGCCGCGCTCAACGTATGGGCGTGTTCTTTCTCGTGTCCGACGGAACGCCGGAGTCTGCGCTCTCGCACGTCCTGCGCTACACCAACCGCGATCGGTTTCCGGCACTGCCCGGATACAAGACGCTGAGCACCCACTGGCATCTCGCGGACACGGTGCAGGCAATGGCGAACGGCTTCCAGTGGACGCCGCCGTTCAAGCCGGTGCTGAAGGCGATGGGGGTCGATGCTTCCATGATCATGGACTTCCACGGCGACGGGCATCCGGCCGATCTCACCGACCTGCGCCTGGATGAGCTCGACGCGTACTTCAAGGCGCTGAAGGCGCAGTCCGACTCCCGAATTCCTGCTGATCCCTGCCGAAGAAGCGAACGTGCACCTCGGAGGGCACTGGTCGGTCGTGTTCCCCAAGCCGGTGTATTGGTTCATGAACCGGCCGAAGGACGAGGACGCCGCGTTCGAGATGAAGCACCCGAAGTTTGGAAAGGTCTACAGCACGGCCAATCCCGAAGAGATGCTCGACCTCGTACGGCGCGAAGGCGGATACATGTACCAGACCCACCCGCGCACCAAAGGCTCGACCGGGTTCCCCGACAAGATTCTGACGACCGAACATTTCCGCGATCCCCGCTACCTCGGGGCAGGATGGAAGGCCATGCCCGCCGATCTCTCCTCTCCCCGCCTCGGCGATCGCGCGTTCGATCTGCTCGACGATTTGAGCAATCAAGGGCTGCGCAAACGGATTTTCGGCGAAGTCGACATGTTTCAGTTCGACCACACGCACGAGCTCTACGCTCACATGAATATCAACTACATCAGGCTCGATCGGCTGCCCGAGTTCGATCGCTGGGGCGATGCTCTGGTCCCGCTCGCGCGAGGCGACTTCTTTACGACGACCGGGGAAGTCCTGCTTCCACGGGTCGACCTGTCGAAATCGTCACAGAACGAGATCGTCGCGGCAGTCGAGGCGGCATGGACGTTTCCCCTGCGATTTGCGGAGATCGTCTGGAGCGATGGCAAGACGACTCATCGTGAGACGATCCACGCTGACCGACACACGGGAGTTCGGCAAGAAAACGTTCGACTGGCGGACGCCGGCCAGCGGCTGGCAGTGGGCTCGTGTCGCCGTGTGGGACGTCGCGGGGAACGGAGCGTTCGTGAATCCCGTCTGGAAATAGAACAGAGAGACCAGGAGATTAGGAGATGTCAAACAGGAGATAGAAGATCAAGAGAGCAAACTTTGGATTTCTTCCTGATGAAAGAATGCTCCTGATCTCCTACTCCCTGTTTTCAGATCTCCTGTCTCCTGTTCTCCGATTATCAAAATTCGAAGCGCAAGCCCAGCTGCATCTGACGTGGAGCATTAGCCTGCGTGGTGACGCGTCCGAAGTTGGCGCTGGTGATCGTCGAGTCCGGGTTGCCCCAGATCGTGCGATTGAGCAGGTTGAAGACCTCGAATCGGAACTCCAGGCGCGTCCTCTGAATCCCGAACGTACGCGCAATCGAGATGTTCTCGCTGAGCTGCCATGGCCCGCGCTCGTGAGGATTGCGCACCGTCGCATTGCCGAACTCCGCTGTCAGCACGCCGGCTTTGTATCCCTGCAGCTCCGCGATCGTGTCGACCGGCCGCGGATTGAACTTCGCGGGATCCCACCAGAGATCGACGAGCGGATCGAAGTCGTCTCCGCGCGTGGGGGCACGCCAGTCCGTGTAGTCCAGCACCGTGAGCCGGTTGTCGCCGCCGAAAAGCGGCAGACCATATCCCGGGCCTACCGACAGCGGGAAGCCCGAGGCATAGAATGAACGCCGGCCACACGCCAGCCGCCGGCGATTTTCGACAGCACACCGTCCTGCAGAAACGGCTTGTCGGGACCGAAGGGCAGCTCGTAGCTGTAGTTCACCTTGATCACGTGCGTCTGATCGAAGGCTGAAAGCCCGTAGTCAGCATCTCGATCGAAATGGTTCATCGCACGGCCGTCGCCGGCATTGGCGCGATCCGACCGAAGCGTCTTCGATTTCGAGAACACGTACGACGTCAGGAACGTGAGGCCCGTGGCGTACCGCTTCTCTCCTCGAAGGGTGAACGCGTGATAGCTCGATCGGCCGCTGTGGTCGCCGCCGTCGGCGCCCGTGTTGATGTCGAGGTACTGTGGGTAGGGACGCAAGGCCTGCCGCACCGATTCCGACCCCGGGAACGACGGGTATGGGTACGGGATTCCTGCCTGCCGTGCGAGTGTCGAATCCATCCGCGAATTCATCAGATTGATGGCGCCAGCCGGACCGTACTGCCGTACGAAGCCAGTAGAAGATGTCCGGATTGATTTGATTCAGGCTCAGCAGGTTGGTCGTGAGATGCTGCCCGATCTGCGCGTTGTAGCCCGCCTCTACGACGAATCGTCCGGGCAGCTGCCGCTGCAGGTTGAACGACCAGGCGTAATACTCGGGGAGGCGGCCGGCATCGTCAGCCTGCCAGTAGGGGATGCTGCTGCCATTCAACGTTTCAGGCACGAGGAACGGTGGCTGCTGCCACGCTGGCCAGCCTTGGTCCCAGTTGAAGGCGGAGCTGGCAGGGAACGCCGGCGTTGTAACGTTGTACCCCCCGTAGAAGCCATGCCAGTGAGAGCTCCCGCCGGTATTCTTCACAGACCCGAAGCTGCGCGTGCCGGTCATACGCACGACGGTATTGGGGTTCACGGTGTAGCACAGCGCCGAGCCGCGGGCCGAACCCCCACGGCCACGCGTTGTAGAGCGTCCTCTGGCCTGTGCGGCCCGGACCCGTGCCGGCGAACTCCGAAGCGCCGAGCCGCCCGCCCGCTGCGGGGTTCGGAAGGTTCGGATTGAAGTTGGAGTACCCATCGGGGAAGTTCCCTTCGAACGTGGGCGGCGTGTATTCGTATCGCAACCCGTAGTTGAAGGTCAGCTTGTCGTTCACCCGCCAGTCGTCCTGCGCATAACCGGAAAAATAGCGCCATCGATCGGAGACGTAACGCAGAGTCGTGATGTCTGATGACTGCACCTCGCCGAGAAGGAACGAGGCGAACGCATTTCCAGTCGCGCCAGTGGCGTCGATCGTGCCGTTGGGCAGGAACCCGGCGGTCGCGCCGCGGTTGAAGTTGTAGGTGCCGGCGGCCGTGTGCCAACCGTAGCCGTCGTAATGGTCCTGCTGGAAAGTAAAGCCGAACTTCCACGTGTGGTTTGAAGTCACCCAGGTGAGGTCGTCGCTCAGATTCCAGAGATAGTTGCCCGAGCCGCCCCATTCGGAACGACCCCAGTCGAGATATTCGTGCGAGAAATCAATCAGCGGAAAGAGCAGCTCAGGCCCCGGCACGTTCTTGAGGCCGATTTTTGAGCCCCAGCCCTGATCGCGATTGTACGAAGCACGGATCTGCCACCAGTTGTTATGTCCGAACGTCACACGATTGAGAAGGGTCGAGGAGAGCACGCGATCCCAGTTCACCCGGTAGACGTAGGTGTGCGAGTCTTCGTCCCGGAAATTGTTCAGCGGGACAGGCAGGCCGCCGGTAGGCCCGCCGCTCGGGGGAATGACGAGCACTTCGCCCCAGTGCATGAGGAAACCGAGCCGATCCGAGCTCGAGAGGTTGTGATCGAGCTTGATACTGAACTTGTTCCACGGGTTCGTGTTGATGTCGGCGCCCGGTGTGTAGACGAAATTGTTTCGCACACCCGGAAGGTCCGGGCGCATCGTCGCCAACCCCAGCACTTCGCGCGAGATTTGACTGAACCGACTGGCCGGAATCACATTTCCAGGAAATGGGTCGCGGATGAACCCCGGGCCGTTCGGATTCACTCGCGTGGTTGCGGGGTCGTAAATTGGAATGAGGTTGCCGTTGGCGTCGCGCCAGCCGGAGAAATCGCCCGCAAACATCTGCGGCGTCGGGATGGTGGCCGTCGCCGGCGCTGCCGCAGTCTTGTTGCGGTATGCCTCGTACGACGCAAAGAAAAACGTCCGGTTATGGCCGTCGTACAACCCCGGCACCATCACGGGGCCTCCGAAGACGCCGCCGTAGTCATGTTGCTCGAGCGGCGGCTTCGGCCGGCCGAGCGCCTTGCTGAAGTAGTTGATCGTATCGAGCGCATCGTGCCGGAAGAACTCGAAGACTTTGCCCTGCCAGGTGTTCGTGCCCGATCGGGAGACGAAGCTCACCGCGCCGCCACCCGCGTGCCCGAACTCCGCCTTGAACCCGTTCGAGTCGACCGCGAACTCGGTGATGGCCTCGACCGAAGGGGAATTGAGCGTGGTCCACAATCTCTGCTCGAACGGCGCCCCCGGAGTGGCCGATACGCCGTCGACCGTGAGGTCCCAGCCACCCTCCTGTCCGCCCCGCAATGACGATGTTTCCGCGTCCGCCGTCTCCACTGGTCCCTGACTTGACCTCTGGCGCGATAAGGCTGAGATCGAGCGGCGAACGAAGCTGTCCGCCCACCACCAGCGGCAGATCCTGGATGAACTTGCTGCTGATCGCGGTCGTGACTTTCACGCTGTCGGTCTGGATCTGGCGCGAATCCGCGGCGACGGTGACCGCATCCAGCAAGCCGCCAACGGCGAGCTGCGCATCCACGCGGACCGTCCCGCCCGCTGTGACCTCGACATTCTCTATCGTGGTCGTTTGAAAATTCTGGACGCTCACGACCACGACGTAGCCGCCGACCGGCAGCTGCGTGATGGTGTAGGAACCCTCGCTCGAGGTTGTCACCTGCCGCTCGAAGTTGGTGGCCACGTGTATCGCTTTGACGGCAGCGTTCGGGATGATCGCCGCCTGATTGATCGGTCACCTGGCCGGTGATCGTTCCGCGATCTGTTTGTGCGTAAGCACTGGCGGCAATCAGGACGGAGAGGAAGACAACGAGGACCGTGGCACGGCGAGAGCGACCGAACATAACCGCTCCTTTCGATGCCCGGGAAACGCCCGGGGTCATCAACGATTTGGTTAGTTCGCTATCCTGCTCTCCAACCGATGGGCTGTCAAGCGCGCGGAACCTTCGTGATCTCCCTGGTGGGCGTACTAGAACCTGTACGCCCACGCCGAAGCGGACTTGATGCGTCTGCAGATTCTGGCCGACGCTCAGGATTGAGCTCGTCAGGCTGTCAGACAAGATCCTCTTGTAGCGGTACCCGAGGTCTACGTGCACCGGACCACCCCTCACGAGCAGGCCGCCACCGGCGCCCAGCATCGGATCGCGTGTATCAACCAGGTTCAACGCGGCCAGGTTCAACGCGGCGCGAGTGATGGCATCGGACATCGACCCGAGCCCGTCGATCCCGAATCGGAGATGGGCCACGCCAGCCGTTCCTTCCACGTAGGGACTGACGCCGACCGCGGCGCAGCAAGCAACCGAATGCCTCCTTCACCGTAGAACGCCGAGACCCTGAGATCGACCGGCGCGAACGACAGCGGCAGCGCCACGGTGGACGGCAGCACGTTGCCAATCCGGCCGAATTCGCCGATGGCCTGCACGCCAGGCACGACGTCGAACGAGACACGTCCGCCGAAGTCCACCGGCATGCCCGAGTTTCCCAGGGATGTCAGGTTGTTCATCGACAGCGAACCGAATCCATCGAGCGAGGTCTGTGCGGCCGCCGCACGCGGCAGCACGAGCACGGCAGCAAAAGCGACTGCAACCGCGATACGCATGGTTCTTCCTCCGTTGGTGCGCAACTGAAGTGGCGATCACGTCTGTGGCAGGGCGCAAACTTCAGTTGCGCGGTACAGCAGGCAGGCTGGCATCAATGAAGAAGGCAAATGCGGTACCAGTTGAAAAACCGGACGAAGAAAGGATTTTGCGGAGGATTCGAGGCGGGCGTCCAGTTTAGCGAACAGATTCGTCGATCGTCCATCGTCCATCGTCGATCGGCCATCGTCGATCGGCCATCGTCGATCGTGGACGATGGACGATGGACGATGGACGATCGACGATGGTTCTAGAAGCTGTATCGCACCCCTATACGTGCAACGCGCGCGGCGACGATGCCGGTTTCAGCAGCGTTGGTCGTCCCGGCCGCGGTGCCGTACCAGCCGAAAGTCGGTCCCGAGGCGAACGTCATTGTCGTCGGAGCACTCGAGTTCAGCAGATTGAACGCATCGATGTTGACCTCGAAACGTTGACTTCCGCCGAACGAGAAGATCTTCGATGCGCGCAGATTCAACAACGTGATCGCCGGACCCTGCTGCTCCCCGAACGGCTCCAGCCGCAGTGTGACGGTCGTCTGCTGCCTGAGCGGCGGCCCTCCGTCAGGATCTGCTGCCCTGAAGACGTTGGTTCGCTGCCCCTGAACTCCGACTTTGCTCTGCAGGAAGGCGGCAAACTGCACGTCCCAGGGAAGACGATAACTGCCGCTGAGATTCGAGGCCCACGTCCATTGCTCTGCGACGCTGAAGTAGTCGTTGTTCGGATTATCGGGAATCAGGCTCTGGTTTCTGTGATGCTTGGTTACCCAGAACGACCCCATTCCGAACCACCGCCCTGACGTCCGCTTGGTCAAGGTGAACTCCACCGATTGATAGCGATCGGCCAGCGGACTGTTCTGCCGCTGATTGGCAACAAACGCCGCGCCCGCGTACGCCGGACTGTAATCCCAGATCGTCACGGTCCCACCGTCGTCGGCATTGTTCAGCACGCCGTCCGGCCCGGGATCGCGGCGCGTCAGTGGGATGTTGTATGCCTCGCGCGGACGTTTCACGTTGGTGGTGGCGACCAGATCGTTGAAGTCTTTGTACACGTAGAGCGCGCGGAATCCGAGATTCGCCATCACCTCTCGCTCGACTCCCGCGGTCACCTCATTGGTCATGGGTTGCCGGAGATCGGGAGCCAGCAGGTTATTGCTCGCGCCGCTGATGTTCAGAAAATCAGGCCCGTTCAGGTTGAGATCGACTTCTCCAGGGGTGTAATCGTTGTTCCTGTCGAGATCGCGCCAACGGAAGGTGGCTGTCGACTGCCCGTTCGGGTTGTACGTGCCTGCGAAGCCGCTCTCCATTCCACCGTTGTAGCGGCCATAACTTGCCTTCAGGACGGTCCTTGTACCGAGGCTCCAGGCCACACCGAGTCGCGGCACGGTGCTGTACCACTTCTGGACGGAGAGATAGGGGAACGTTCCCGCAGGGAACAAGGCGGGGAATCCTGGAGATACCGGCTTTGACTGTTCCGGCATGAACGCGTGCTGGTACTCGAAGCGAACGCCGAGATTCAACGACAGGCTATTGGTCACCCTCCACGTGTCCTTCGCGTAGGTAGCGTACTTGTGGTTCCAGTTGATGGGCTGATTGGGCGCGTTGAAGATCTGGATTTCGACCGGCTGATTCGACACGCCGCTGACTCTGTCGTGGACAAGCACGTAGTCGCCTGCCGGGTTGAGCGTCTTCCCCTCTCCTCCCCTTTCCCAGTACATCGTGGTCCCGACCTTCATCTCGTGCCGGCCGCCCAAAAACCTCTCCGGGAAGAAGCTGACGCCGCCATCGACCTGCCACCTGTCGCTGTATCCCTTGTTGTTGTGCTCGCTCGATCCTGTGCGGAGGCCGGTCTCGCGATCCAGGTGGCTCGGATTGCCCGGGACCGCTGCGCCGACCTTCGAGCGCGTCGACGAATAGTCGGACCGATTGCCGCCATAGCCTGCATTGATGCTGGCGACAATCCGGTTGGTCAGCGTGCTCTGCACTTCGCCTTTGTAGATCCCTCCCGGGTTTCGATAGTCGGTCGTCGACTCGAGCGGCCGGAAACGTGCCCCATCTCTCTGGGGTTGATACTTGAGCATCGGCTGCCACACGCCGATCACGCGGTGCTTCTGCGAGGCTTGATACGACACTTTGACCGCGTGGCTCGTCAGATTGTTCTCGTAATCGGCCAGCGGATCGTCTGCAGTCAGATACACCCCGTCGGGGCCTCGCCCGGACGCGAACCCGAGAATTCCACTGACCCTCTGCTGTTTGCTGGTTGCGACGAAGAACCACAGCTTGTCTCTGATAATCCGGCCGCCGAGGTCGGCGGCGTACTCGTAGTAGTACCGCAACGGCGACGTCGCCGACAGACCCTGCGCGCGCAGCTGATCGGTCAAGTTGCTGCTCTCGAAGCGCGGTCCTTGGTAAGCAGCGATGTACGAACCGTGGAACTGGTTGGATCCAGACTTGAGCACCGATACCATCGAAATGCCCGGTGTGGACACCTCGGCGTCGTTGCCCGACGTCTTGATTTGGATTTCTTCGAAGGAATACGTCTGGAAGTACACACCAGAGCTCTCGCCGATGCTGATGTTCATCCCCTCGACGTCCATTTTGGCAGTCGAGGCGACCCCGTAGGCCTGAATAGGATTGCGACTGGCCAGGCTGCTGTCGCCGACGTCCGGTGCACCACCCGTGGTCACACCCGGCGTCATCGCAAACAGATGCTGATAGCCACGGCCGGCTGGAATCGTCTCGAGCGTGTCTCGCGTCAGATTCACGCTGGTGGTCGTCGATGTCAGGTCGACAACAGGAGCTGCTCCGCTGACTGTCACCGACTCTTCGATGCCGCCGATCTCCATCGCCACGTCGACGCGGGCGACGAATCCGATTGGAAGCCGCAGCTCGTCGCGCACGAACGTCTTGAAGCCCGCCAGCTCGAATGACACGCGGTATAGGCCGGTGGGCAGATCGCCGAAGCGGTACGTTCCATCCGGACCCGTGACGGCCGTCTCCTGCCCGACCTGCAGCGCCGGGCTTCTCAGCGTCGCAACAACCCCGGGCAGAGCGGCGCCGGACGAATCGGTCACAGTGCCATGGATTGTGCTCCCTGTCTGTGCACCGACGGGCACGGCGAATAGCACGACCAATTGCGCGACCGCGAGGACGAGCACGTTACGCATTAGAGTCCTCCTTGTAACACGAAGGTCCACGAAGATCATGAAGTTCCACGAAGAAAGACATGTTTCGTGGATCTTCGTTCTCTTCGTGGATCTTCGTGTTCATCGTGAATCTTCGTGTTTCACCATCCAGCCTCGATCCCATGGAAATGCAAGAGTCGGCTGATGCACGTACCTCTTGAGACTGATGGTCAGCGTATCACCTGCCCCGGGGGCCAGTCGCACGGTGAAGTATGGCACGTCGACTGGAAAGCTTCGCCCGCCGACCGTGACGCTCGAAGCGCCATGTTCGGCATACGCGCCAGTCTGGACGATGGCCGTCCGATAGTGGAACGGGCTCGTATTGACGAGCGTGAGCGTAATCGACGCCGGCTCGATGCGCTCGACGAGCGCCGCGACGTCCTCCGGCAGTCCTGCCCGGCGCCGTTCGGGATCGAAATGACGGACCTGGGCGTGCAGCGGCAACGGCCCATGCCCCGAGCCGTTGGGATCGTTGGCGCCGAGCGTCAGGTTGATCAGCGCTTCGGTAGCAACGGGATTGACGCCGGCCCCGCGAGTCGAGTGAGGCGGAAAATCCGGAGTGCTGTTGTCGGCACGGAGCCTGGCGGCGGCACGCTGGATTTCACTCAACCCCTGCTGGAGCGCGCTCAGAGGATAAGCGGCATCGCCGGATGTCAGATACCCGATCCACCCGCGCTTTGGCAGCCGTTCGAGGTCGCCCGGCTGGAGTCCCCAGAGATAGATGTCTGTCTCCACTTCACGCAGGTTCGTCAGGCCGCCGGCCGAACCCGATTCGCCGTCGTGATGACCGTACCAGCCCTGATCGCCGTAGTACCGAGGCAACTGCACCCTGCCGTTCTCGACCTTCTTGTTGGCGTACAGGTTATCGACCTGGCGCCGCAGCACCTGCGTATATCCTTGATCTCCCGTCAGTAGCAGCGCGTTGCCAAAGGCTTCGGGCGGTCCACGCAGGACATAGTTCCGGACCCCCTCGTCCGGCGAATTCCATCCGAACACACCGCCGTACCACTTGCCGTCCCACTCGGAGCCGATCTGTCCATTCGCGACCGATGTTGGACGGGATGTTGCCGCCGTTGGCCGCAATCCGCGCCTTCCAGGCATCGACGTACTCGAGGAGCCAATTTTTGTATTTGGCTTCCTGCGTCAGCAGGTAGGCGTGAAACGCGAGGTTGGTCGCCGCAAGGTTCAGCGGATGGTCGCCGAGGATGTTGGTGGCTTTGAGAAACCGCGTGCTGGGCTTGGTGCCTGGAAGGAGACGGCCGTTCCAGTCCTCTTGCGTGTTCGTCGTCAGCTTGGCGCCCTTGCTGCCGTTGAAGAGGCTTGGAATGATCTTGAGCGTCGCATCGTAATTTTTCGCTTCAGGATCCTCGTTCATGTAGAAGCCGGCGAAACGCCGCAGCCGGATCGCATAGCGTTGGTCGGTTGGCCGGCTCAGGCCGTACCAATAGAAGGGACCGAGTCCCTCGCCCGTGTGTTCCCAGTCATAGGCCGTTGGAAACTCCTTGTAGTACATCCCGTCCCTGGCCAGCTCGGTCGACGGATCCTTGGCCTTGGTGTATTGATCGAGATGCCCTTCCCAGGCGCGGTCCCATTGCTCGATGATCGATTCCGGCCCACCGAGCGCATGTGCGAGCGGCCAGTTTCGTATGCTCTCGACGGCGTCATCCGGTCCATCCTGAATGCCGAAATTCGCGGCTCCCCGAAGGTGTCCATTCTCGTCAAGGTATTTCGATGCCCACAAGTCCACGCCTTGGGCGTTAAGGGCGAGAAGCTGACGCTCGGCAAGCGCCCAGGCGGGCGCGGGCATCAGCTTGGTGATGGGAATAATCGAATCGCCTTGTCCGCGGACCGGCCCGGACACGATCGCCAGGCACACGACGATCGAAGCGGAGATGAGAAGAGACGCAGATCGCGGAACCATCAACCAGTCCTCGACTTATTGGCGTTCCCACGGAAACCCAAGAGTGGGATCGTTCACCAGCCGTTTGACAGCAATGACGAGGCGATCCCCCGCGCCGGCGGCGAGCTGAACTTCGAAGTGCGGCGCATTCAGCGGTATCGTTCGATCGCCCATACGCACGGAAACTGCCTGGTGCTCGGCGTACGACCCCATCTGCACGACGAGCCGGCGAGGTGCGGTGCCGGTGTTGACGAGGGTCACCGTCACGCTGCCGGGCTCGATTTTTTCGACCAGCGCCGCGACGTCCTCAGCCAGGCCCGCACGGCGCCGGTCGGGGTCGAAGTACCGAACCTGACTGCGAAGAACGTCACCCGAGCCGTAAAGGTTGGCCGCGCCGAGCGTGAGGTTTGCCAGCGATTCGAACGCGACAGGGCTCGCGCCGTACCCACTGGCCTTCTTGCTCGTGCGCGCGGCCGTTCGCGCAACATCGTCCCGCTCCTGCTGCAGGGCCTCGAGCGGGTAATTCGGCCTCCGTCCTTGAAGGAACTCAATCCATCCCTGCACTGACCGTCGATCTGGAGGGTTCGGCACAATGCGCTTCAGGTCGGCAGGGTTCAGCGACCAGAGGTACAGCTCGATCGTCGTCTCGGAAAGATTCCCCAGCGCGCCGGTGGGAAAAAATTCGCCCTGCCGGTATCCGTACCAGCCAACCTTCCCGCCCGCTTCTCCGTAGTAGTGCGGAAGCAGAACTTCACCGTTTTCGGTTCGCGCAGCGGCGAAGATGTTGTCCACCTGCCGGCGAACGGGATCGATGTAGGCCATGTTCCTGCTCAGCATGGCCGCCTGACCGAACGCCGCCGGTATGCCTCGCAACACGTAGTTGCGGAGTCCGTCATCCGGACTGTTCCACCCGAAAATCCCCCCGTACCACTTCCCTCCCCATTCCCCGCCGATCGTTCCGTTGAGCCCGACGTTGGATGGAAAATTCCCGCCGGTGGCGGCGGCCCGATCGCGCCAGGCATCGACGTACTCGAGAACCCACCTTCTGTATCTGGCCTCATGGGTCAGCAGGTACGCCTGGGTCGCGAGCGTCGTCGCCAGCAGATTCAGAGGATGATCGCCACGGATATTCGAGGAGGTGCTGAATCGCGCGGCGCGCTTGGGGTTCTCGTCGCCGTCCCAGTCAACCGGCGTCACCGGCCTGGTGACCGGTCCCTTGCTCCCGTTGAACAGGCTCTTGATGATCTTCAGTTTGGGATCGTAATTTGGCGCTTCGGCATCCTCGTTCAGATAGAAACCGGCGAAACGCCGCGCACGAGCCAGGCTTGTTTGATCGTTGGGACGCCCGAGTCCATGCCAGTAGAACGCCTGCAGGCCCTCGCCGGTATGTTCCCAGTCAAACGACGGAGGAAACTCTTTGACGAAGATGCCGTCCTTGGCAAGCTCGACGGTGGGAATCTTCGCCCGGCCAAACTGCCGAAGGTGGCCCTCCCAGACTTTTTCGTACGCTTCTGCAACCGCTTCGGGCGCACCCATCGCATACACCAGCGGCCATCCGCGCACCGTTTCCATGATGTCATCAGGGCCGTCGGTCACGCCCCAACGCTCGGGAACGTTCACTGAGCCGTCGGGCCTGACGTACCGCTCGACCCAGAGTCGCGCACCGTCGGCAGCCGCCGCAAGCATCTCGCGCTCGGCGGTCGCCCAGGCCGGCGGAGCCATCACGGTATTGATAAGGACGGCGCCTCGGCGCTGACCCGCCACGCTCCCCTGCGTCACGATGAGCGCAGCCGACTAACACGCAGGGCAAAGTGAGGACTCGCGCACGCATCACGGCCTCCGACGCGAAAAATTACCGAAGATACGGGGACTATAGCAGGGAACGGCGCCGGCGTGAACCGCCGGCGCCGTGACGATGGACGATGGACGATGGACGATGGGACGATGGACTAATTCGTCGTCCTAGGTGCGTTCAGCCACACCGGCTGCACGAACGCCCCGTTGCCCGCAGAATCCCATACCGCGATCCGCACCCAGGCTTTTCCGGTCGCATCGAACGGGATCGCGTACTTTTTCGTGCCGTGAGCGGTCGTATCGGTCGCACGAATGATCTGCGAGTCGATCTTCTTTCCGTCACCCCAGGTGACTTCGATGAACTCGAGTGGATAGGTCCATTCGAGATCGGCCGCGATGGTTCGCTTGGCGCCCGCGCCCTCGACAACGTAGTTCTTGATCAGAATTTCCCCTGTGCTGACCCAGAAATCGCCGGTGCGGAGCGACCTGAGGATAGGCGTCCAGTCTTCTGTCGGTCCGGGTAACCGATCGAGCTTCACGTAGTTGATCGGGTGACCTGGATAGGTGTCGTCTTCGGGCCCCTTTCGATACGTGTCGACATCCGCGATCAGGTACTTAGGTCTCAGTCCTGAATTCGCGTAAAGGTTGTTCATCGTATCGATGGCATCAAAGCATCGCCACTGGCACATCCGCACGTCTGAGAGGTCGTCCCCCATCGCCGGTTTGAACGCAATGCCGAGATAACGATCGTTCTTGACCCATGGCTTGTCGAAGATGGAGTCCGGATAGCCGGTCGTGCCCTTCGTGCGCGGATGTGAATGGAACCAGTAGCCGTTTTCGGCATCAAGCATCTGCTGAACGTCAGTGGTGCTGCCCGTGTGGTAGACCTTGCCGAAAGGCGCCATCTCCTCAGTAAACGGCTGTCCGGCGTTCCGGACCTTCGACCAATACACGTTCTTGGGGAACATCGTGTTGTAGTGGCCGCCGAAATACGCGGTGGGTTCCTCCCAATTGGTCACGAGGAAGTCCTTGTCGGACGCTTTTTGCGACGCGACATAGTAGTCGCGCTGGTCTTCGTACCGGCCCTGCCCCGGATCGTTCGGACGCAAATCGCCGTGAAAGTCGCTCAGCCCCACGATATTGATGCCCGTGGACCGCATGACCATCAGATCTTCGAAGGTGTTGTCGAGCGATCCCGATGCCCGCAACCGCTCGGTGAACCGCAGATGGAAATGGTTCACCATCGTCTTGTACCCGGGAACGGGCTTGAACACGTCGCCATGCGTGTAGGCCATCACCGCCTGCCGTGTCGCTTCGGCGTTGTCGGGTGTCATCAAGTAATAGACCGACATGTGCTGCCAGGTTCCGGGCGGCGCATTGTGCAGCGCGAAATTCTCGATGTACTGCTGCACTTCTTCGCCTTCCGCCTGTCGAACCCCCATCCCAAACTGGGCGTCGCCGTCTTTGCGATACCAGATGTATCCCAGATTCGTGTCGACCTCTCGCGTGAAGAAGAACGAGTGTGGTGTCGGGAAGGTCGCAATCGATCCGTTCCTGCCGCCGCCGGCGACCAGGACGCGATTCTTCGCCTTTACTGTCACGCGGCTGTCGTTCTTGAGCCCGCCGAATTCGTACTGTTGCGGATCTCCGCCTCGATCGCGCCAGGTCACGCGAGGGGTCAGCGCCGTTGAGAATCCTCGCAGCCCCGCCTCGTACTTATAGGCCACCGACTGCTCGTCGGTCTTTGCGATCGCTTCTACCCGAAGCAGGTTCGAGCCACGATACGATGTGAACTGCAGGCTGCCGGAGAAGATCCCCATCGAAAGCCCGGGGAAGTTCACCTCCACGCGCGCACCATCGGTCTTTACGCTGCAAGACGACGCCTTGAACGTCGCGTTCGCCGTGCGGATCTCCTCCGGTTTTCGCGGAAGGCCGTACACGCGTCCGTTAGGCCCGGGAGGGATGTTTCCCCGCCTCGCCGCCGGCTCGCTCTGCGAAGCCGGGCCTGGCTGCCCTCGAGCCGGACCGCCGGCGCGCGCGGCTCCCTCACCGCGTCCTCGCGCGGGCTGCTCGGGCGCAACGCCCGGAATCACAAACGGCGCATCCCAGAACGCGTACCATTTGTTCTTCTCGATCACTTCGGGAGTGATGTCGACCCCGAGATTGATGAGCGGCGCTCCCTGCTGGGTCGTCATGCGACGAACACCGCTCTTCACGTAGAACTCGGGCACCAGATTCTGCCCGAGAGGGGCCCACTGGCCGCCCGACTTTCTCACCGCCAGCTCACGAACAACCGGTTGGCCGTTGTCGATCCCATAGCGAGCTCGAAGCTCCGAGCCGTTTGACCCGGCCCAGGTAACGGCGAGCGCGCCCTGTTCGATTGCTGCCGTCAGACCAGTGGCTGCCTTGTACTGGCTCAGGTCGCAATTGAGCGATTGCGCACTCACCGTGGGCGTCACGTTTGTGCCCGCCGGCATCAGCAAGATACCGACTGCGACGATGGCGACAATCACCGCAAGGGCGGCGATCCCGTAGGTGTAGAGTTTGTTCATATCGCCCTCCCCTTAGAACGTGAAGCGCGCGCCGATCCGCGTAATGAGCGGCGGCGTGACGCCACTCGCATAGCCGAACGTGGGTCCCGACGCGAAGTCGGCGCCAGTCGGAGTCGCGGAATTCAGCAGGTTGAAAATATCGAAATCGATGCTGAGCCTCCGTCCCTGGCTCAGCTGGAAATCCTTGTTCGCCCGGAAATTGAGAATGTTGAAAGCAGACAGGCTGCGCGCCCCGTATTCTTCGAGGCGAATCGTCGTGTTGCCGTTTTGTGTAATCGGCCGACCGCCGTCAGGATCTGCCGTCCGGAAGACATTCGTGCGCTGCCCTTTGACTCCGGCCTGGCTTTGCAGGAAGCCCGAAACGGAGAAGGCCCAGGGCAGCCGGTAGGTCCCGCTGATATTGCCGGCCCAGGACCACGTCTCATCGAGCGGGAAGAACTCGTCGTTCGGGCTCTGGTAGACGCCATTCAGCCAGCGACGGTTCTTGACTGCAAAATACGAGATCTGGCCCATCCATCTGTCTGACGCACGCTTGGTGACTGTGAATTCCACCGAGTCGAACCGATCGGTGTTGTACGCGTTCACCCGTTTGTTGCTCACGAAGTTGGCACCAAAGTACGAGGCCGCGTAGTCATACAGGGTGACGCTGCTGCCCGGGTCGTCGCTGGTGTTGAGCAGCCCGTCAGGACCAGGGTCGCGGCGGGTGATCGGAATGTTGTAGGCCTCGTACCGGCCGCTTCGCATTCACCGTTTCGAGGCTGCCGTCGACAATCCTGTTGATGTACATCACGCGGAATCCCAGGCTCGGCGCCAGCTCGCGCTCGAAGCTCGCGGTCGTCTCCCACGTGTTGGGTTGCTTCAGCTCCGGACTGAGTTCGTAGTTGGAAGCCGCCGTGATGCTGACGAAGTCCGGATTGTTATTGAGCGCGAGATTCGTCTCATTCGGCGTCCACATCTTGTCGTTGTTCAGATCGTGCCAGAGGAACACGGCATTCGCGGTGGCGGTTGCCGCGAACACGTCGCCGTAGGTGTCGCCGAGGATGTAGTTGTAGAGTCCCCAGGTCGCTTTGATCACCGACTTGCCGCCCAGATCGTAGGCGACGCCCAGTCGGGGTACGACCCGGTTGAACGTCTGCACGTCGAGTTCGTCAACGTGCTTGGCCGGAAACACTGTCGGGAAGTCGCGAGCACCGGCGAAGTCCTGCACCGGCAGATACGAGTGCTGGTACATCCCATCGCACTCCCAGATTGAGCGTCAGTCTCTCGGTCGCTCTCCAGCTGTCCTTGAAATAGAAGGCATAGATATCCTCGTTGTCGAGGGGATAGACCGGCGTGTTGTACGCCCGGATCCGGAACGGCGTGCCGGACACACCGTTAATCCTGTCGGTAATCAGAACGTAATTACCGTAATTACCATCACTAGCCTCGTTGTTCAGCCAGGCATCAGACGTCCGATCCCAGTAGATCGACACACCGCTCTTGAAATCGTGCTGTCCCAAGAAGCGGCGCTCGGGGAAGATCGTGGCACTCGCTTCAAGCTGATACCGGTCGCGTGTTTTGCCCTGATGCTGCACGTGCGATCCCGTGAAAACCCCAGTCTCGAGGTCCTGACGGCTCGGCGCGTTGGCCTGCGCGTAGGAACGGCCGGCGTCATAGTCGGTCACGTACCCCACGTAACCGCCCGTCGCGTTCAGCAGCAGGCGCGGCGTCACCGTGCTCTGCCACTCCGCCTTGTGAATCCAAGTCGGATTCAGATAGTCGCGCGTCGCCTCGAGCGGCCTCGTGCGGTTGCCGCCATTCTGCGGCTGCGCCTTGACACCCCGCTGCCACGCATAGACGAGCCGGTTGCTCCTCGACATCTGATACGAGGTTTTCAGGGAGTACTGGTACAGAGAGCTCTCGAAATACGCTTGACTCTCATCTCCTGTCAGATACTTACCATCGGGTCCCGGATCGGCCGCGAAGCCGAGCGTACCCTCGCTCTTGCTCTGCTTGGCGTACCCGCCATAGAACCAGAGCTTGTCCCGGATGATCCTGCCGCCCAAATCGCCAGCGAAGTCGTAGAAATTCTTGAGCTGCGGGGGCGTGCCGACCCCCTGGGCCTTCAGTTCGTCGTTCAAGTTGTTCGCCTGAAGACTGGACGGCTGATACGAGCCACGGTACGCGCCATGAAAGGTGTTGCTGCCCGACTTCATGATCGCCACCATGGAAACGCCGGGTGTCGACACCTCGGCGTCGTTGCCGGAGGTTCTGACCTGCACCTCCTCGAGGCTGTTGTCGATGAAGTAGATCGGCGTATTCTGATCGGCGCCCATCGCGAGATTCATGCCTTCGTACTGGAGCTTGGGCTGCGCCTCCATACCGTAGCTCGCCGTATCCTGCCGCTGCGCCAGTGTGCTGCCGCCGACGTCCATCGTCGCCTGCGTCACGCCGGGCGCCATCGCGAGGACGTTCTGAAGATCGCGGCCGCGTGGCACGGACTCGAGAATTTCTTTCGTGAAGGCCACGCTGGCGCTCGTGCTCGTGATGTCAACAATGGGGCTCTGCCCGCTGACGGTGACCGACTCCTCCATCGCGCCGACTTTGAGGCTCTCGTCCACGCGCGCAGTGAAGCCCACCGTCAATCGAAGGTCTTCCCGAATCAGAGTGCTGAAGCCGGGCAACTCGAACTTCAAGAGATAGGTCCCGGCGGGTAGATCGACGAAGCGATACTGCCCTTCATCGTCGGTCACTTGTACGAGCTCCCGAACCTGCAAAGCTGGACTCGTGAGGGTCGCTGTGACTCCCGGTAAGACGGCTGCGGACTGGTCCCTGACCGTTCCCTCGATGGTGCCGGAGGAAACGCTCTGCCCGAGAGCCGTTCCGATGAAAATGAGAACAGCGCAGAACGTTGCGGAGAGAATTCGCCAGTGCTGCCCGTGAGCTACCATCTTCACACCCTCCTTACGAGCATGATCGCCAGCAGGACGTCAGCAACTCGCGCGTCGGCGTAACGGACGCAGGCGTGGAGCGCTCGATTTACATGATCCTCGCGACTATAGCGGAACGCGCATCTTGAAACAACGTTTCGCCGCGGATCGATGAAACGGTATTTTGGATGTCAGTTGACGCTAAACACCCAGATGACGCCACCTTCCGGCACCTCTGGAAAATTGCCAGGCGAGACGGCATTGATGCGCGACTGCATCGATCGGGCGTCCTGGCCCCATCCCGATACGACGGCGATGTACTGTCTGCCGTCGACCATGAAGGACGAAGGCGACGCGTAAATCCCCGAGTTGGTCGGGAATTCCCACAGCACTGCTCCAGTCGACGCGTCAAACGCGCGGAACAGGCGATCGTTGGTTCCGCCACTGAACACCAGGCCGCCACCTGTCGTCATGGTCGGTCCCCAGTTGGGAGACTTCTTGAAGTGGTGGCTCCACACTTTTTTACCGGTGTCCACATTCCACGCTTGCACCTCGCTGAGATGGTCGGCGCCCGGTGCGATGTACATCTGGTTGGTCGTGGCGACACGGGAAGCGCCGGTCGGCGTCTGAATCGATCGTCCAACCATGACAGCGCACAGATTCTCCTGAGTGGGTACGTAGACCATTCGCGTCTTCGGGTTGTAGGAGCCGGGTTGCCAGTTCTTGGCGCCATGCCAGGACGGACAAAACTCGACCATCTTTCCGATGTCGGGTTTGCGAGCAGGATCGACGTCGGGCCGTCCCGTGTGTGGATCGAGTCCCTTGAAGACATTCTGTTTTACGTAGGGCATCCCCTCGACGAACTTGATTGCGCCGTCGGTGCGCTCGAGAAAATACAGGTAGCCGCTGCGCGAAAAGTTCACCAGGCCTTTGATCGTCCTGCCGCCGCGCCTGTAATCGACCAGGATGGGCGGCGACACTTCGTCCCAGTCCCAGGATTCGTTCGGGGTGTACTGGAAGTGCCCCTTGATCCTGCCCGTGGTGACGTCGATGGCAACGGTCGATGCGGTGTAGAGATTGTCTCCGGGCCGCTGATACCCGACCCATGGATAGGGGTTTCCGACGCCCCAGAACACGAGATTCGACTCTGGATCGTAGTTGCCTGTCACCCAGGTCGCCCCACCACCGGTCTTCCACTGATCGCCGCTCCAGGTCTCGCTGCCTGGTTCACCGGGAGCCGGAATGGTGTAGGTCTTCCACAATTGGCTGCCCGTCTCGATATCCAACGCAGTGACGAAACCGCGGATGGGACCGTCGCCGCCCGACACACCAACGATCACTTTTCCGTCGGCGATCAACGGCGCCGCGGTCATGTAGTACCCGGCTTTGTTCTCTTCTATCGTGGTTTTCCAGACTTCTTTGCCAGTCCTTGCGTCCAACGCCACCACGACGCATTCAATCTGTCCGAAGAACACCTTGTCGCCGTGAAGCGCAACCCCACGGCTGACAGGCTTACCCCTCATGCCGGCGGGGGTCGGGCTCGTGTAGCGCCACAGAATGTTGCCAGCCTTGGCATCGATGGCGATCACCTGGTTGAACGACGTCGAGACGAACATGACACCGTTGTTCACGATCGGCGGCGCCTCCTGACCGTTGTTCATCCCTGTCGACATCACCCAGGCCGGTTGCAGCCTCTTGACGTTGCTCGTCGTGATCTGATCGAGCGGGCTGTAACCCCATCCGTCATACGTGCGCCGTGCCATGAGCCAGTTGCCATCCTCAGGTTTCCTGAGACGCTCGGCTGTCACCGCCGTGTAGGTTTGCAGCAGCGTCGAAGGCGGCGCGGCTGCCGGCTGCGGGGGAATGGGCAGTGCAGGTGGCGACTGCTGTGCCGATTGCGGAGCGGCAACGAGCATCAGCGCGAGCACTCCGGCCGCGCTGCTGATGCGACAAAGAGTCCTCTTTGTGATCATGATCGCTCCCGGCGGCCGATGTTTGGAACTGAGGCGCACTATAGCTCAGCTTTGCTCCCCCTCAAATACTCAAACGTTTGATACCGTGGGGGTCCGCCGCGCTCGAGCGCAGGCCTTCAGCTGGGAAGGTAGCGCAGGGCGCTACTAATACGGCTCGAGCGGTTGTGCGTGCTGCTCGGAAGACGGCGTGACGATGCCGAGCAGTTTCCTGATGGCCTTCAGGAGCCGATCGGGTGGGCACGGCTTGGTCAGGTAGAAGTCGCAGCCGGCGCGGAGTGCGCTCACCTGCTCGTGCTGCATCGAACGCCCGCTGAACGCGATGATCGGTATGTCCCTGGTCTGTTTATCCGATTTCAATCGACGCGCGATTTCCCACCCGTCCAGATCGGGAAGCCCCAGGTCGAGCACCACCAGATCTGGTGTCGCCGACCGGACGAAATCGACGGCGTGGCCACCGCCCGCCAGCGTATGCACGTGAAAACCTTGTTCCGACAGGTACAACCGATAGCCTTCGCGCGAATTCGCGTCGTCGTCGACGAGGAGGAGCTGCTTGACAGCGGGCATGGGATGCTCGTGAAGGATACTACCGAGCGGCCTTGCGATACCACACGATCAGGTCGCCGTCTTCGTCACGCTCGGAATACAGTGTCTTCGAGTAGCCGACCGAGCGCAATCCAGTCGATGGTACTTCGACCAGCGCATTGTTTGACAGCAAAAACCCGCCGGGTCTCAGCATGTTCGCCACACCTATCATAGCCAGACCCTGTTGCAGACGGTCGTAATACACGAACACATTTGTCGCAACGATTAAATCGAAGCGCTCGGCATCGGCAAGCGTCAGATGCTGTGCGGTGATGTTGACGTCCCTCGCCGTGATTCGGCCCACGACCGATGGCCGAACGGCGACTGACCGGATCTTCACTGGCCCGGCCGCGGGCGGCACCCGTGGCGACGCTGTCTGCCCGCCGATCCTGTCGCCCACGGTCTGCCAGTAATGGAGAAACTCTGGCTTCCAGGAGACATCGCCCGCGACGGGCAGGTGGAAGACGTAGGACGAACCATTCCGTGCCCGCCCGACTGCCCGCTCGATGTGATCGTTCACGCGAGTGCTCAAGTCGAGCGTGGTGACGCTCAGGTCGTCGGGACGCGCCAGCTCGAGCCGAACCAGGGAATCGATGAGTGCGAACGGCTGGATCGTCTGTGGAGGGTAGAAGTCGTAGCCTTCCTGCTTGTCAGTGAAATCGAGTCCGGGGCCGACGATGGCGATGCGGCGTATTTTGGCGTCTGCCCCTCGTACGGAGATCAAACCCCGCAAGGCTTCCTCCACGGCAAAATTGGTCCGGACCGATGTGTCCGATGAGAGCCCGCGCGCCCGATAGATCCTCGAACGCTCGGCGAACTGGAGGCTGGGATCGCCGAGAGCGCGCGCGTCGGCAATCAACCGGGCGTGCGTTTCGTTTTCCGCAGTCGCTCGTTGGAGCATGGACAGCAGACGCGGCCTGACCTCGGCACTATTCCCCAGGACGTGCCGGGCGAACACGAATCTTTCGTCGTCACCGGTAACCGGTAGTGCGCGACTCGAGTCGCGTCCTCCGGAGTCGCGCCCTACAGTAGTTCCGAGGGCCCGCTCGAAATCGATCAGGCGAGCGGCAACCGCGTTGCCAATCTGATTGTCGTCGAGCTGACCGGATGTAATGCGCGGCTCGTTCGTAAACGAAGTCCCGAAGAGCAGCAGATTGACTACCGAGATTTCGTCGCCCTGTCTGACACGCGCGCGCGTCGAGGAGTCGGCCGCCGCAATCCACTCCTGCCATACCGAGGCCGGGGGAAGAGGCTCGCCGAGCGCCTCGAAAACCGGCTTTGCTGCCTCGTACGATAAATACTCGGTCTGGTAGGGCGGAGATTGAGTTCCGCCTGGAGGATCGGTCTGTGCTGAGGGCGCCGCAAGCAGCAGTACCGAGAGAATGCCGCCGGCGAGAGCGACCCTTACCCCCACAGCAACCCGAACACGATGTAGGACCCAATGGCCCCCACAACCGCCATCGACATGCCCCAGGCGAGCATCTGCCTGAACAGCTTGCGGACATCGGTGTTCTGCGCCGCCGCAATGCACAGCGCGCCGGTCGTGGACAGCGGAGAAACGTCCACGAGATGGCTGCCGACGATCAGAGACCAGGCAACGGGGAGCACGTCGTTGCCGCCGAGCCGCTCTACTAGACCGGGCACCGTCGGAAGAAATGCGGGCAGAACGACCCCGGACGTGCTGCTGTACACGGAGATCGTGCCCCCGATGAGCGCGATGACGCCGGTCACCGATTGAGGCGTTGACACGCTGGCGAGGATGGCCGAAAACAAATCGATCCCGCCGGTCTTCTCGATCAGAGCGATGAGCACCGTGACACCGCTCACCATCAGAATCGGCCCCCATGGCATGCTGCGAATCGCCTGCGCTTCGTCGGTCGCATTCGCCAGGACCAGGATGACCGCGCCCGCCAGCGCCGCCATGCCGACGTTAGCGCCAAAGAAAATGACGGCCACGACCAGCGTCACGATCACCGTCAGCGTCAGCCAGTGCCGCCACTGGAAAGGCCGGTCGGCATCAGGGATATCGCCGTTGGGGATCTGGCTGGAAGCCGCGTAGGCAGGGTCCTGCGGTTCAAGAACCGCGCTGCGATTCGCCGATCGGAAAAATCTCCATCCTCCAAATACCAGGTATCCCGAAAACGCCACGATTGCATGAGCTGCCATCACGATGAGGTAGTTCTGCCACGGCACTGCGGGCATCCCCATCTTGGCCATGATGTCGTTCACGATGATCCCGGTCGGCCCGATCGGCGACAGCGAGGCAGAGTTCGCGCCGTTGGCCACCATGATGGCCATCAGGAACGCCGGAATGCCGGTTTGCGCCGCCACAGTCATCGCCATCGGCCCGATCAATGCTGCAGACGCGATGCTTCCCGGGCCGATGGATCCGAATACACATGCCAGAAAAAAGAACATCACCGGGATGAGCGGCAGGCTGCCGCGGCACAACCGCACCGCGCGATGCGCGATCTTGTCGAGCGTGCCGTTGACCTTCGCCTGTGTGAACAGCAGCGTGACGCCGACGAGCGTCAGGAAGAGCGTGGTGGGAAATCCGGCCGCGATCTCGGCCAGCGGACGGCCGGCGAGATACACCCCGATAATCCACGCCAGGGCCATCGAGAGGATCCCGACGTTGATCTTCGTGGTGCAACTGAGCGTGACGGCGACCGCGAGGGCGATGAGCGAGATGACGGGGAGGTTCATGTGAATCGATAATCTGAAATTTGAAATCTGAAATCTAGAATCTATAGTCTAAGAGCTTCCAGATTCACATTTCAGATTTCAGATTTTAGATTTCAGATTCAGGGAACCCTGGTCGCCTGCCACGCCTGCAACTGCCAATTGCCGTTGCGGTTGGTGTGTATGGTCGTATAGCGGATCTTGATCTTCAGATCCTTGCCGGTATCGATGACGTTGACGGCCGCCACCCCGTTGACGATAGCGGTGTTGCCGTTGACCCGGACCTTCCAGTCTGCCTCGCTTGGCACGATCGACACATAGTCGATTGTGCCGCCCGTCACGCTCTTGATGAACTCGGCTTTGCTCTCGAACAGAGCGCTGCTGTGAGTGTAGGTGAGATCGTCGGCGAGCAACCGCTCGAGCGCGGCCCGGTCGGCCTTGATCATCGCGGCAAACCGATCTTTTTCGGCTTGCAGCACCTGCTGCTCGACTTTCCCGCCCCCTCCTGCCTGCGCGAACACCCAGGCTGGCGCCCCAAGCGCGACCAGAGCTATACCCAACAGCACTCTTCTGCGTATCACCATGATGTCCTCTCTACTGAATTCGATTGCCGGCAACGTAGACCGAATCGATCTGCCGTGAGTTTCTGATGTTGGCAAGCGGGTCGGCATTGAGCACGATCAGATCGGCCCACTTTCCACCCTCGAGCGTCCCGAGATCGTTTTGCCCCAGAAACTCTGCCGAGCTCTTCGTAGCCGCGACGATGACCTGGGCCGGGGTCATGCCCGCCTGCACCATCAGCTCCAGCTCCCAGTGCTCGCCGAAACCCTCGAACCGGGTCAAGACGCCCGTGTCGGAACCGAACCCGATTCTGACGCCGGCGTCGGCCAGGCGCTTGAGATTCTCCTGGGCGGTCTTGAGATATCGCGGGTAGTTCGGAAAGTACTTATCGCCCGTGAGCGCCTTCTGATAGTCAGGTGACTTCAGCACGGCCTGCATGCGCGGCTCCACGGCTCGAGTGAAAAACAGATCGTTCAAGAAGCGGTCGGGCTCGGCGAATGCAAACGTCGCTGCCTCGCGAAATAGAGTCGGAATCACCCAGGTGCCACGCTGCTTCATCAACTGAATCAGCTCGGCATCGACAGCCGCATCGCGCACGCTGTGGCCAAACGCATCGAGCCCCGCCGTCGCGAGCTGCTTCGCGTCGCTCAGGTAGAAGACGTGCGCAATCACCTTCAGCTTGTTCGCGTGCGCACCCTCGATGATCGGTCTCGAAATCTCGATCGGTGTCTTCTTGAAGTCGCCGAATCTGTCGTCGACCCAGATCTTCACGACGTCGGGCCGGTGCGAGGCCAGCTCCTTGATCTGCGCGGGAACGTCAGACGGCTGAACGGGCTCGTAGGGCACGCCGGGGACATTTCCCTTGTTGGTCGGAAACCCGTCTTTGACCGTGAACCCGCGGCCCGCCGTGAAGATGCGCGCCATCGACGGTCGCCCGCGGCGTTGTTCTTCGCGGAACGCATAGACCATCGGCTGGTCGGTACCGAGCGATGCGACCGAGGTGACGCCGTATCGCGCGTACAGCAGCAGATCGCGTTCCACCTCGTTGCGGGTAAAGAACTTCACCGGGTCCTGGATGACCCCGTCCGACTCGGCGACGTGACCATGAAGATTGATCAGTCCGGGCATGACGAACTTGCCCGACAAGTCTCGAACCGATGCGCCGGCAGGGGCCTTCAGCTGCGCAACGGGCCCAATCCAGGAAATGCGCCCGTCAGCGATCACGGCGGCAGAGTTCGCCGCGGCAGGGCCGCCCCGCCCGTCAATGAGCGTGAAGTTGCGAAGGACGCCGGCCGACGAGGCCGGCGCCTGGCCGACTACGACGTAGGGCGCAAGGGTCAGAACAGCAACCGCCGCAGCGGCCAGCAGACGTTTATGATTCATCGGCAACGGAGCTCCCGGAAGTTTCTCGCATTTTCGCCAGATCCAGCGCCACGTCAACAATCATATCTTCCTGTCCGCCGACCATGCGGCGCCGCCCGAGCTCGACCAGAATCTCGCGAGTGTCGAGGCCGTAGCGCGCGGCAGCGGCTTCCGCGTGCAGGAGGAAGCTCGAATAGACGCCGGCGTAACCCAGCGAGAGCGTCTCGCGATCGACGCGCACCGGGCGCATTTGCATGGGTCTGACGATTTCCTCGGCGGCATCCATGAGCCCGAACAAATCACAGCCGTGAGAGATGCCGGACCGGCTCAGCGTCGCAATCAACACTTCGAGCGGTGCGTTCCCTGCTCCCGCGCCCATCCCGGCGAGCGATCCGTCGACGCGCGTCGCGCCATGCTGAATCGCCACCAGGGTGTTGGCGACCCCCAGCGTCAGGTTGTGGTGCGCGTGCATGCCCTTCTCGGTCGCAGGATCGAGTGCCTCGTTGAGCGCCTGCATCCGCTCGATGACCCCTTGCGGCAGCAGTGCGCCGGCCGAATCGACGATGTAGACGCAGTGGGCGCCGTAGGATTCCATGAGCTTCGCCTGCCGCGCCAGCTCCGCGGGAGGGGTCATGTGCGCCATCATCAGGAACCCGACAACGTCCATGTCCAGCTTGCGGGCATGGCTGATATGCTGCCGCGCGATGTCAGCCTCGGTCGAATGCGTTGCGATCCGCACCGACTGTGCACCCGCCCGGTGCGCATCTTCCAGATCTTCGATGGTCCCGATGCCTGGCAACAGCAGAACGGTGACCCTGGCGCGCTTCACGTTCCGGACCACGGCCTCTATCCACTCCCGATCGCTGTGCGCGCTGAAGCCGTACGCGAAGCTCGATCCGGCCAGCCCGTCGCCGTGTGAGATTTCGATCGCATCGACACCGGCCCGGTCGAGAGCGGCGGCGATGCGCGCAACGTCGGCGAGGGAATACTGATGCCGGATGGCGTGCATGCCGTCGCGCAGCGTGACGTCCTGGATGTAGAGCGCGCCGTCTTTCATGCGATCGCTCCGCCAGTGACCACCGAGCCGGCTTTGGCGAGCCGTTCTCCGGTGCGGAGGGCTGCCGACGTCATGATGTCGAGGTTGCCTGCATATTTCGGCAGGTAATGGCCTGCCCCCTCGATCTCGAGAAACACCGAGACCTTGACGCCGCGCGTGAAGACGCCGATGCCCTCGATGCGAACCGGACGGGCCTTGGTGATGTCTTCGAGCTGCACGGCCTGCTTGAGGCTGAAACCCGGAACATACGCGCGGACATCGGCGGCCATCTGCTCGACCGAGGCTTCGATGGCTTTGGGATCGCCGTCTTCGACCAGACAAAAGACCGTATTCCGCATGACGAGCGGCGGCTCGGCCGGATTCAGAATGATGATCGCCTTTCCGCTTCGAGCGCCGCCGACACGTTCGATCGCGCGCGAGGTCGTCTCCGTGAACTCGTCGATGTTCGCGCGCGTCCCCGGACCCGCCGAACGGCTGGCAATGCTGGCAACAATCTCCGCGTACACAACCGGCGCGACGAGGCTGACAGCGGCGACAGTGGGTATGGTCGCCTGTCCTCCGCAGGTCACCATGTTGAGATTCGGCGCGTCGGCCAGCTGATCCAGGTTGACGGCGGGCACCACGTACGGACCAATCGCGGCAGGCGTCAAATCGACGATCTGCTTGGAGTGACCTCGCAGAATCGAGTCGTGCCTCGGATGGGATGCGGCCGACGTCGCGTCAAAGACGATGGCGATTTCGTCGAATCCGGGCATCTGCACAAGCCCGTCGATCCCCTCGGCGGTTACAGGCACCCCCAGGCGTTTGGCGACCGCCAGGCCGTCAGAACACGGATCGATACCCGCAAGCGCAGCCATCTCGAGATGAACGGACGTGCGCAGGATCTTGATCATCAGATCCGTGCCGATGTTTCCGCTCCCGATGACGGCAACCTTGACGCTCATAAACGGGCCCCTGACTCGCCGGGTCTACAGAACAAGACCCGGCCTACGTACGCTGGAAAAAGTACGTAGGGCGGGTCCGGCTCTCCGGACCCGCCGCGGAAAAAAGTACATCAGCATTTGCCGTAATCTGGCATAGTGTCAACACTTGAAATCCCGCGATCGCATAAGACCCGCGACATTCCCTCGCAGTGACGCCGTCCGGGGCCTCGAAAGTGTCGACACTCTGATCGTCATCGTTCTCAATAGTGGCCGATGTTATACTGCTCCCGCAACCAGCGGCGACCTTCTTTTGCAACTCCGCCCGCCCCGTCACTTCCAGTCCGGAGGACAACGCGGTGTCTGATCCTCCCGGCATCGGCGCCGAGAAGCGCCGCCGCCGGACACTTCCAGCCAGGGCGACAGCGATTCGCGCAGGGGCCACACCCACTCGCCGCGAAGGCAAGCGAAAAGCGCGCGACATGACCTGGACCGTGTACAGCAGTCTTCGGGAGTCAATCCTGAACGGCGCCCTTCCTCCCGGTGAGTCGCTGTCCCAGGTTCAGCTCGCGAGCCAGCTCGGCGTCAGCCGCGGCCCGCTTCGCGAGGCCGTGCGCATGCTCCAGCGCGAAGGGCTCGTCGAGGCCGAAGTCAACCGGCGCGGCCGCGTGTCCTCGTTCTCGATCGACGATCTGGAACAGCTCTACGCGATGCGTATCGTGCACGAGTCGCTCGCCATCAGGATCAACGTGCCCCGGTTTACCAGGCGCGATATCGACGCGCTGCGGGGCTGCCTGCGGCGCATGGAAGCGGTCGCGGGCCACGACCTGCGCCAGTGGCAGACGATCGACCGCGAATTCCATTTCACGCTGCTAGCCCATGCCGGCGATCGACTGCTGCGCACGATCCGCGAGCTGTACGATCACGCCGATCGATACCGCTGGCTATACATCAAGGGCGTGCCGCGCGCGTTTTCGATCGCGGCCGACGAGCATAAAGCCATCTTCGACGCGTGCGTCAATGGCGACTCCGCTCTCGCGGCCGCTCAGCTCGCGCGGCACCTGGCGCGGACGGCGCTCACGGTGCTGACACATCATGCGCCGGAGCACGATCCGACGACCGTTCGCGCTGCCATCCGCCTGGCGACGGGCGCGGAAGCGGCTCCGGCCAACGCCGCACAGCCTCCCGGGACGCGGCGCGGCAGCTCCGCGCGCTGATCCCCTTTTTCCAGCCCTAAAACGTCAACTTCGACATCAGTATCAGGAAGCGCGGCTCCGTGTTCGCGTTCGCGGTGACGCGGCCAAAATCGGTCGACGTGGTCGTCAAGTTCGGGTTTGCGAACTGCTGACGGTTCAGCAGATTCGCCGCGTCGAGACGGAACTGCAGATTCGCCCGACCCTTCAGCGGGAATGTTCGCGAAATGCTGCTGTTGAGGAGCAACGTCTGATCGGCGCGGAGCCCGTCGATGCGCAGCGGGAACAGCCGTTCCTGGAAGTCTGCCGGCACACGCGTCGAGTTCCGCTCGAATCCGGCATCGACGTTGAACCATTGGTCGAGCGTGGGATCATCGAGCGCGATGTCGTCGATATCGCCGTAGTAAAACACATTGCCGAACTGCAGCAGCGGGCCCGGCTGCCATTCGAACGTCTGCCCGGTCTGCCATCCTCCAAGAATCTTGCTGAGGAAGCCGCCGTTGTTGAGGAAGGCGCGGCCACGGCCGAACGGCAGCTCGTAGACGCCGTTGAGCGTCACGCGATGCGGTCTCGCATTCTGGCTCGTCACCCACTGGTTCGGCGCTGTTTCGTACTCGTTGATGATGGTGAGCCATTCCTCGGCGCGCATGCCGACGTACGCTGCGTTGAAGCTGAGGCCCTGCGAAAACCGCCGCTGGAACGACAACTCGACGGCGTGGGTGCGAACCTTGCCGAGCGGCTGGGCGGCGGCCCGGAGGCCATCGCCGACACTCATGTGCGGGAACGGCCGCTGCAACCGGTGCTTCTGAATCGTCGGGCTCGTGAACAGCGCCTGGGCGGCGAGCTGGTTATACAAGGCGGGGTTCGTCGTACGGAGCGCCGACAGGTTACCGATGAAGAACGGGTTCGGAACGTTCGTGTTGTTGCTGGTCGCAAGTGCCGCGTTGCGCGTCTGCGAATGGTTCCAGGTACTGCTCCGCCAGGACGTCCTGCCGGACCACGACCTGCGTGTTGTTGCCGATGAACGAGCTCACGTCGACGTTGTCGGC
This sequence comes from Vicinamibacterales bacterium, assembly GCA_963775345.1. Taxonomy (GTDB): domain Bacteria; phylum Acidobacteriota; class Vicinamibacteria; order Vicinamibacterales; family JAMQPK01; genus JAMQPK01. The sequence goes on along the minus strand of CAVZIS010000008.1, from coordinate 179,165 downwards.
ATACGAGCCCACATACGCCACTTCGATCGCCATGTTGCGTCCAAGCTCCCGCTGGACGCCCATGCGCCACCGCTGCATCCGCGCGTGCTCGCGCTCCAGATTCCCGTAAGTGAGCGCCTGTCCCGCAACAAAGTCTCCACCGAGGGAGTTCCCGACCGGCGTGACGAAACGCGTGCCGTCGGCGCGCACGGGAAACGGATCGACCAGCGGCGATGTTCCGCCTCGCGGATTGCCCGACGTCCATGTCTGGCCGAAGTCGTTGCTCGACGGCACGGACGTGACGGTGCTGAAGCCAAGCTGGTTCGGGGTAATGGCTGTCGCGTTGAGGGTGTCGTAGTACACGCCGTACCCACCTCTGACCACCATTCGTTCACCGAACTGGTAGGCCGCCGAGGCGCGCGGCAGCCACATCGACTGCGTCTTCCAGCCGCGGCGGCTGAACCCGTCCTGCCCCGCGTAGACAGCGCCGCCCCGCAGGTTCTCACGGAACGCGCTGACCGACACCTCTGGAATCGGAGCTCTCGCGTACGCGGCAACCACCTCTTCTGCGAAGGCTGGGACGAACTCGGGATCGAACGACGTGATCATGCGATCGCTTGCCTCGGTCATTCCTTGCTCGAGCTCGAACCGGAGTCCGAGGTTGAGCGTCAACTTCGGCGTGACGCGCCACGCCTCCTGCAGGAACCCCGAGTAGTACGGAGACGAGGTGGAGTAATCCACCGGCGTATTGATAGTGGAGGTCGTCGGGATACCGAGCATGAACGCCGCCCAGCTCAAGCCCAGATTGGCGGGGGTATAGAGGGCGGTGTCGGAATACCGGCGCGTATAGGTCGGGTCGAACGTGTAGATGCCCTGGCTCGCCCCAGGCTGGAAGCCGGTACGCGAATGGCGCCGCACGTCGGTGCCGAACCTTAGAGTGTGATCCGCGCGAACGTGCGTCACGTTCATGTTGAACTGTACGTTCAACGTGTCGTAGCCCTCCGCGGCGTTCTTGCCGAACTGCTGGTACCCAGCAATATTCGCGATCGGCAGCGCGCACGATCCACCTCGAGTGCTCCCGGTCCGCGCGGCGTCGGAGGCGGCGCACTTCTCGTCGAGATAACCGGGCAGGCCGACGTCGCCCGACTTGATGGTTGCCAGCGTATTCCGTTCGCCACCCTCGTGGAAGGTGTTCGCGCTGAACTGCGTATCCACAACCGTCGTCGCGCTCTTAACCCACGTCCAGTTGCCCGTACCGGCGTTGGTCGTCCGCTTCATGTCTTCCGAATGAATAGCCGCGCTTTGGTACGTCCAGTCGTCGAGGCCCTCGGTGAAGTAACTGCCGCTCCATCGGCCGAAGAACCGGTGCGTGTTTGAGTGGTTGTAATCGAGCCGGGTGCCGTAAATGTGGCTCTTGATCGGGTCGGTGTAGGTCCAGATCCGGTAGTTGTTGATTGGCTCCTGCCGCGGGTCTGTCGGGTTGTTGTTCGGTATGGGCAGGAACTTGACGTAATGCTGATACATCGGGTTGATGTTCCGGTCGGCGGGGATGATGTTGCCGGGGAACGGATCCCGGATGAAAAAGCCCGGGCGCGCCGGATCCGGCCGGACGCTCAGCGGGTCGTAGATCTGGAACCGCACGGATCGATCGCCAGCAGATCCGAGAAATCTCCGCGAAGATGCGCTGCGGTTGGAATCGTGTGAAGCGTCGGGTTGATAGGGCGATCGTCGGCGTTGAACGAATAATTCGCGAACACGAAGAGCTTGTCCCGCACGAGCGGCCCGCCCAGGGTATTCGCAAAGTTGTTCGACTTGCCAAGGGGTTGGAGCTTTTGCGATTCGAGTGAGGCGGCAAGCGCCTCGTTGCCATTGGCACGCGCCTGCTCGATATTGTTGTAGTAGTTTTTCTTCGCGAAGTACCTCGGCGCGTTCCACTGATTGTTCCAGGTACCTGGTAGTTCATCGACCCGTGTAACACGTTGGTGCCGCTGCGCGTCATCATGGAGATGCCCAGGCCGGTCGAATGGCCGAACGACGCGTCGAAGTTCGCGGTTTCGATCCGCACTTCCTCGATCATGTCGGAGTTGGGCGACGAAGCGAGCCGCCGATCGCTGCCATTGTTGGTCGCGCCATCGATCGTCCATTCGTTCCCGCCCACGCCACCCGGCGACGAGGTATCGCTCGAGGTGCGGTTGACAAACCCCTGTGCGACGTACGGCACGGCAGCCGACGAGTTCACGCCGGGCACGAAGCGGGTCAGCAGCACCGGCATGTTCGAAAACATCGGAAGGGTCTCGACGCTGCGACGATCGAGATTCTGCCCGGTCGTGAGGACGCCCGTATCGAGGATGGGCGCCTGGCCGGACACGGTGACGGTTTCGCTGACGGCTCCTACAGACAACGTCAGGTCTACAGCGATTTGTTGAGCGACAGCGAGGATGATGCCACTGCGAACTGTCGTCTTGAAGCCTGTCAGCTCGGCCGCCACCCGATAGTTGCCGGGAAGCAGCAACGGCGCTTCGTAATAGCCGCTGCTGTTAGTTGTCAGCGACGTCGAGACGTTCGTGTCGATATTCGCGATCGTGACGCTGACGCCGGGCATGCTCAAGCCCTGTTCGTCGACAACGCGTCCCGCAATCGTTCCGCGGGTTTCCTGCGCGGCGGCGGTGCTGACAAAGGTGATCGCGAAGAAGATGAGGCAGCGGAGTATGCACAGGGTCATGCTTCCTCCTGGAGAGGTCGAAGCCGGGTCTACAGAACAAGACCCGGCCTGCCTACGTAGGGCGGGTCCCGATCTTTGGACCCGCCGATGGAGACCGACGTCGGGCAAGTCCTGTTTTTTGGACCCGCCCCGATCAGATTTTCGTCCGGCACACCGGCGCGATGCCGCTGCCGATATCGTCGACCCAGTAGATGTAGCCCTGCCAGACCGACATCCCGTGCGGAAACGGCGCCCCGTCCGGCAGCATGATTGCGTCCACGATCTCGCCGGTCACCATGTCGCGCTTGAAGAATGCCCCCATGTTGGTGTCCGATTCCCAAAGATGTCGGGCATCGGGCGACTCGATGCCGATCCCGTGCGGGCGGTACCCGACTGTCGGAAACATGTGCTCGATGGTCCAGGTCTTCGGATCGACGCGATAGATCATCCGCCCCGGAGGCACCGACATCCAGAGCTTCCCGTTCTGAGTCTGCTGTCCATGCGCTCCAGTGCCCGGGGCGGGAGGCCCCGGATTTCCCGCCACCGCTCCGCCACGGCCTACGCCCAGACCATCGGATGTGCCCTGGCCTCGCCCCTGTGCCGCGCCGGCTGCTGCGTCAGCGCCTCCTCCGCCACCACGCCTGCCTCCGCCGGCTCCGCCTCCTCGGGGAGCAATCCCGGCTTCGGCGCGTGCCTTCTGCCCGTACGTGTCGGGCCGGGCTGGGATATCGGTCGTCCTGCGATAGATGACGCCAGCGCCCGGCGTGAAATGCTTCTCTATCGTCTCCCCTGTCTTGGCATCGGCACGAATGATCTCGCGGCTGTACGTCGAGCCGATCCAAATCGTCCGGTTGTCCTCATCGACTCCGAGACCGCTTGGGCCTGTTCCTTCGGGCGACAATTCGCGCAGCAGTTTTCCTTCGTAGCTCGAGAGATACACTTTGCATCTTCCGGGCGTATCCGTGCGGCTGCCGGCGTTGTCTATCGTCCAGATTCCCTCCGCGGTGCACTGCATGCCGTTGCCCGACAATCCCGGTGCCTTGAAGAGAATTTCGACCTTCCCCGCAGGCCGCGACTTGAAGGTCATTTTGGGCGTGGGTGCCGTTGCGCCCGCCGCACCGGCAAAGGCCTGCTGCGCTTCGGCGATCTGTGTGGAGCCGCGGACGAACAACGTGCTTCCCGCTGTGAGTGCCGCCGCATTGAGAAATTCTCTGCGCTTCATCTGAGCCTCTTTTCCTGATTCTCGGCGCGCTCCCGCGCGCCGAGCAACCACCTCGCGCCTCTCGCGCTCGGCGCAATTCCGGCAACATCGAACCCACGAACCCATCCGAACACCACGAACCTAGAACCGCGAACCTAACTGGAACCTTACCAGCTAAATCTCGTCACAATCTGGCCGCTGCGCTGTGGACCGAACACCGATCCAGTGTCGATGCGGCCGAATCCCGCGATCGGCTTACCCTGCGCATCCACCCGTTGCGTCTGCAGCGGGTTGGTCGCATCCGGGTTGTTCATGTACGTCCGGTTGAACGGGTTGAACAATTCCATGCGGAGATCGAGCCTGGTACGGGAGCCAAGGCGGAAATTTCTGCCGAAGCTCAATTGTTCTTCCGGACGCCGCTGATAACGGAAGTCATCGTAGTAGGCCGGCGAGGTGCCCCATTCGCCTTGCGCCGGATCGGCCCAGGCCGCCGGGTTGAGCACGAAGTCTTTGTTCGGATCGACTTCGCCGCTGTCGAGGTCTTTCAGGAACAACGGCACGCCGGAGACGCGGTTCATGCGCGTATTCTGAAATACGAGCGTATTGTGCTGGTTCTGCGAGGTGGGAACCGGAATCGGCAGCCCGCTCGCGTAGCGAAGGATTCCACCGACTGTCCAGCCGCTCAGGACCGCGCGGACGAATCCGTTCTCGCTGAACGCGGGCACTTCATAATTGAACGCGAGAACGGTAATCAGCGGTTCGGAAAGCTCCGACGGCGACCATTGATCGGTCGCGTTGTCGAACACGTTGTTGACCGGACCCATATTGGTGCGCTCGTTCTGCCAGGTGAACGTGGCCGTAAAGCTCAGGCCGTGTGAATAGCGCTTCACGCCTTTGAACTGCAGCGAGTCATACTTCGATTCGCCCAGCGGCGCGCCGCTGATGCCGAGGTTCCCGAACTGAGGGAACGGTCGCAAGCTCTGTGCAACCGTGTTCGCCATCGAATAGCCAGGATACGGAGCTTTGTTGAAGCCCCGCGCGGCCGCCGCCGGCGAATCCAGACGCGCCCTCAGCAGCGCACGGTCGTTTACGTTGTTGATGCTGAGCCCGAGCGAGGCGAGCCGCTCTTCGCTGAGCGCGTTGAGGGCCATCAGGTTGTTGGCCATGAAACCGGACCCTCGATTGCCCACGTAAGCGGCTTCCACCATCAAGTCTCGCGCAATCTCGCGCTGCACCGAGATGCTCCACTGGTTGGTCCGAGGCAGGCGCGTCGCATCGGGATGGATCCAGTTCGACGGATTGTCAATCTGACCCGGGGAGGGACGAAAGCCGGCGTCGTTCCTGACGACGAAGAGGTCGTCCCGGTTGTACCGCAGCCCGTCGTGAAGAACGGCGCCCGCTTCGCCGAAGGCTGTCGACTGGAAGTTCAGCGTGTTCCAGCCGCCGGCACCGAGCGTCCCGCCACCGTTTGACTCTCCTCCGTTGGTCTGCGCAAAGGTAATCCCCCACCCGCCGCGGATGACCGTTTTCGGGTTCAGCTGATACGACGCACCCACACGCGGGCCGAACGCATACGGATAGCCATCGATGAACGTGCAATCGCACGTCCCCGCTCCGGTGCCTTCATAGATCATGGCGCCGTTCAAACCGCCGGCCGTAGGATTCGGCACGTCAGGCGAAAACATGCTTCTGCGGTTCTGGAACTCGTAGGGGAACTGCTGATAGTCCCACCGCAATCCGTAATCGAGCGTCAACGAGGGCAGCACTCTCCAGGTGTCCTGCACGAATCCGGAGAGGGCGTGCCGGTAATAGTTCGGCTCGGTGTAGTTGGAGACCGATGCCGTATTCGCCAGCCCGAGCAGGAAACTCGCGTAGGGCAACCCGACACTCCCGCCGCCGAGATTCTGTCCGTTGGTCGACGGAAGCCCCGACTGCTGCGCGTTGAAGTTCCAGTTGCCGTGTGCGCTGCCCATTGACATGTTATAGAAGACGTCGTTTCTCCACTCGAAACCCGCCTTGTAGGTGTGGCTGTTGCGCGCGTGCGTGATGTTCACGAGGGCCTGCGGTTTTTTCGTGGCAGGAAGGCTTCCCGCATTCGCAAGTCCTTCACCTACGCCGCCGCCGGTCGGGGAAGACAAGCCGTTGACGATGGGAAACCCGATGCCGTAAGCGGCGCCGACAAGGCCCAGCCCGGCCACCGGATCGAAATTGCGCACTTCCGGCAAGCCGAAGTCGGGATTCCAGTGGCGGATGAATCCTCCTCTCGCGTTGAGCAGTGTCGTGGGAGTAAGCGTCCAGTCGTAGCTGACGCGCACCGTATCGGTCTGCGTGGCGAACTTCCTCACCTTGGTCACCGGGATCGGAAGGCCGTCGGAACCGTTGTAATGCGGACCGCCGTACTGCGAATAGTAGCCGGAGACCTTTCCGACATTCCCGAAGTTGTGATCGACCTTCAACGTGAAGATCGACTTGATGGTGTCGGCGGGGAACGATCGATCCCAGTTATTGATCAGTCCATGCCGCGTCGCGGTCGGTATGAACGACTGGATCTTCAGCGCCACCGGATCGAGAAGTTCCTGGGGTAGCACGTTGTTGGGAAACGGGTCGCGCACCACCTGTCCGTTGACGACGCGCGTCGTTCGAGGATCGTAGATGGTGTTTTCCATGATCGGTCGCCCGAGCGGGTCGGTTGCCAGCACGCGCCCGGTGAGGGCTTCGCTGAAATCTCCCCGCCGCATCGCATCGGTCGGCATCGTGCCCAGCAGTCCTGCTTTCGTCTCGATCTGGCGGAACTGTTCGAAGCTCAGGAAAAAGAACGTCCTGTTGTGGCCGTCATATCGCGGGAGGATGATTGGACCGCCGAGGCTGCCGCCAAAGTTGTTTCGCCGGTTCGGCGGCCGTACCAGGTTCCCTCCGCCGTCGTCGGTGTAGGGAATCCCGGCGCCGAACTTCTCATGTACGTAGTAATCGAACAGACTGCCGTGAAACGCGTTGGTTCCCGACTTGGCGGTCAGGTTGAACACACCACCGGCGACCTGGCCGTACTCGGCAGCGAAGTTGCTGGTGTGCACGGTCATCTCTTCGAGCGACTCCACCGACGGCTGCACCTGGTCGACCCGGATAACCAGCCGATGGTTGTTCGCTTCCATCCCGTCTACGCGAATCTGGTAAGTATTAATCGGCGCTCCGCCCACCTTGAGCGAGCTGTACGACGAAATGTTCCCTCCCGGCACCAGGGTGACAAACGAGTAGGGGTTCCGAATGTTCGCGGCGAAAAAATTGCCCCTCGCACCGAAGTTCAGCGGCAGCGCGTTGATGTCCTCTACGGCAATGCTCGTGCTTTGCTCGGCGCTGGTCGTCTGGAGCAACGAGGCCGTGCCGACGACGCTGACCTCTTCGGCCAGGGCGCCCAAGCGGAGCTGGACGTCGATGCGCGCCGTCTGTCCGACGTACACGCGAATGCCTTCCTGATGAAATGGACCAAAGCCGGTCAGCTCGGCTTGAAGGTTATATGTGCCCGGAGGCAATTGCAGGATGGTGTAGTTGCCCGTGGCGGTGCTCACGGTCTCGAATCGAACCCCGGTCTCCGGATTCTCGGCAACCACCGGCACACCCGGAATGACGGCTCCTCCCGGATCGGTCACCGTGCCCGCAATCGTTCCGCGATCGCTCTGAGCCAATCCGGAGGTCGCCGATACCAGCAACAAGGTTGCGACGGTTAAGATTCTCATCGCGTTCATGGGGGCACCTCAATTACTCGACGATGTCGTTCAGCAGCGGATTCTGCAGCGCGGTATTTCGCGTGATCGGGAGGCCCAACAGGAAGTCGGCATAGCTGTTGAACAAGGTGGGCGCCGTGCCCCCGTTGAGCGCCGTCGCACCGTCGGTGAAGCTGAAGCTCGGCGCGGTGATTCCGTAATGATTCATGTGGAGCCGGTGAATATCAAGGCCGAACTTCACGTTGTGGACCCCCCTTGGTCCAGCCGGCATTGACACCCACAGCCACTGCGGAACGAGGTAATCGAAGACAGAGCCGGTATGCACGTCGGCGAAGTTTTGATCGACGCGCGGAGCATAGGCCCAAGGCGCAATAAGTGTCCACACTTTTGGCGGCGGAGTGCGCACTTTCTGGATCGCCCCATGTCGTCGCCGGCTGCGCAATTTCTTGAATTTGCTCTGTGTCCGGGAAAGCTGAGCGAAAGTTGAGTGTTGACACTTCTGCGAGCGGAACGTATTCTGCCGAATCGCGGGCACTCGCCCGCAAAAACTGATAAAAAGGTACCCATGTACATCAATCCTGATAAATGCGTCGCCTGCGGCAACTGCACCTACGTCTGCCCCATGGGCGCGATCTATGTGGACCCGACCATCAAACGCGCGAAAGTGAACCTCGACGAGTGTGTCGAATGCTACGCCTGCTACAACGGCCTGAGCCAGGAGCATCTCAACCCGACCATGGTCCGTACCGCACGCCGCATTTTCCAGGCCCTGCGGCTTCGCTTCGACCCGGAACCCGACGTCTGCCCCACGGCGGCATTCGAACCCGAGGAATTGACCTGGCCCCGAGTCGTGCGACGGGCGTTCTCCGATCCGCGAGTGCCCCACGAATCGACCGGCGTCGAAGGCCGCGGCACCGAAGAAGTGAAGACCAACGACGTCACCGGGCGGGTCAAGCCCGGCGAGGTGGGCTTCACGATCGAGTTCGGCCGGCCGGGCGTCGGTGTCTGGGTGCGCGAGATTCAGGAAATGTGCTGGGTCCTGGCCAAAGCCGGCGTCGATTTCGAACAGCGGAACCCCATCACGTCACTGATGAAGGATCAGGCGACCGGAACACTCCGCGAAGATATCCTCGGCGAAAAACTGATGTCGGCGATTGTCGAGATCAAGGTCCCGATCGCGCGGACCGAGGAGATCATCCGACTCGTCTGGGACGTCGAAAAACGGATCGACACGGTCGTCGCGCTCGGTGTCGGCGCGCGCTGCGACGAGCACGGCATCGACCGTGACGTCGCGCCGATCCTCGAAAGGCTCGGCTACAAGCTCGAGCGTGCGAAGACGAACATCGGGCTCGGAAAGATCAGCAACGCCGCCGCCGTCCAGGCTCAGGCACAGCAGCCCGTTCAGCAGGAGCTGGTGACACGATGACCAATACGTTGCATCGATTCGGAGATGCGGAGAGCTTTCGCGACGACTACGTGGTGATTTGCGTGCCGAGCCGCGGCAGGAACGACGAGGACGTCGTGCCGAAGCTGCAGAAGTTTCTGCGCATGGCGATGAAATACAAGCCGGTCAATCTCGGGGATTCGCGTCACGGTGGCGCGCTGCGTCCCTCGAGGCACATGAACCCGATCGCGCATTGGCACCGCGACAACACCCCGGATTTCGAAGCGGTGATCAATGGCCTCGACACTGCAACGACAGCCGCTGCGGTCTTCGACAGCCAGGAAGCGGCCGAAGCATTCGTGAAAGACGTCAAGGCAGCCGATCTCGGAGTGAGCGTCAACATCTCAACGTCGGTCGAAGGCGCACAGGAGTGTTGCCGGGGCGCAGGTCTGCCGCGGCACAGCGCCGGGTACTCCCTGGGGTTCGAGGGGAAAACCGAACATCTCCCGAGCGGAGACGTCCTGGCGCTGGCGACGATGTGCGGACACGGGATGGTCAGTACCTCGCTTGCCAGAAAGATGATCGACTGGGTCCGCGAGGGGCGGCGCAGTCCCGACCAGGCATGCGCGTATCTGACGCGCTTCTGCTCGTGCGGCGTCTTCAATCCTGCGCGTGCGCGTCGCATTCTCGAGGATGCGCGCGGCAAGAATCAGTAGTGGACCGCAGGCTATTTCTCGCCGGCATGGCCGCAGCAGGCGCTGCGGCCGTCCCCAGCCGCGTCGGCCTCGCCGCTGACGAGCAGGCGACGAAACCGCAGACGGGCGTCCTCCCGATCATCGATACGCACATCCACCTTTTCGATCCGGCGAGACCGCAGGGGGCGCCCTACAGCGGTCCACGGGTGCCAGGCGTCGCGCCGATTGCGGCCTACCCCGACAGGTATCGCAAGCTGGCCATTCCCCTCGGATCGGTGGGCGCTGTCAAAGTCGAAGCGAGCCCGTGGGTCGAGGACAATCTGTGGGTCCTCGACGTCGCCGAACGCGACACGATCATCGTCGGCGTCATCGGCAACCTGGAACCGGACAAGCCCGAGTTCAAGGAGTATTTCGATCGATACCGCAAACATCCGCTGTTCCGCGGCATCCGCTACGGCAATCTCTGGGGCCGCGATGTCGGCAAGCAGGCCGACAACCCCGTGTTCATCGATGGGCTGAAGCTGCTCGCCGACGCGGACCTCGTGCTCGACACGGCGAACCCGCGCATGCCCCTGCTGCAGGCAATGCTGAAGATCAGCGACAAGGTGCCGCAGCTGCGCATCGTGCTCGACCATCTTCCGAACTTCGAGCCTGCCGATGCAGAGCGTCCGGCGTACAAAGCGGCGCTCGAGGACTTTGCGAAGCGTCCACAAATCTACGTGAAACTGTCGGCGATCCTTCGCCGCGTGGACGGGAAGGTCTCGACCGATCTCGCCGCGTACAAGGCGACGCTCGATCTGCTGGTCGAGACATTTGGCGAGGACAGGATTCTGTTCGGCAGCGACTGGCCCAACAGCGACGGCGTGGCGCCAATCGATCAGGTTTTCAAAATCGCGAAGGATTACTTCGCGACCAAACCGCGGCCCGTTGCGGAAAAGTATTTCTGGAAGAACTCGGTTGCCGCCTACAAGTGGGTAAAGCGGGAACCCTCACAGCCGTCCCTCTGACGCAGCCGGCGATCAAACGCAGAGTCGCGGAGCACCGCATCACTCTCTGACGCCGCTCGCAGAGAAATGCGTCTACTCTGCGCGTCTCGGCGTCTCTGCGTGCTCGGCGTTGAAGGTATCGCATTTGGAGCCGCTGTTGCCTTGCCTTGCAGGGCTCCTGACGGCTGGCTCTGATCGTTGATCTGAGGTAAATCGGGAATCGAGCTCGAGGGCGTAAATTCGCAGCGCCAGCCTGCGCCTGTCACGATTTCCTTCCAGTTTATCGGGCACGAACGACTGAGACGCCGACAAGGTCAACAGCGAAGTGCGGCAGTCGGTCGGCGGGAGATCGACGGCGATTCTGAAGTCGCTGTCATTCAACTTGTAGCTACCAACGAGCTCTCCGTCGTGACGCACCTCCAGAGCGAGCGGCAGCGTGAGGTGCTCGGGAGGGATACTTCCCTGCAAAGTCACCCGGAGCGACCCGCCAGATCGCGAGACGAGCACGTCGGCAGTAGGCCCCATCCAGCGAAACTCGCGGTTCTCTTCGTCCCGTTCGGGCATGTAGAACCCGCTGATGGGTCTCACCACGTCCTCTCCGGGCCGGAGGAACGACACGTCGGTCAGCAATAACGGCACCTTGGCTTCCAATCGCACGGGCGCGTAGGGGGTCGTCGCGGCCCGGGTGGGAACGTTCACTTGCACCGCGAAGCTCCCGCTTACTGTCCAGTTCCGTGGCGTGTCGTCAACGAAGACCGTCACGACTGCCGGCTGGCTGGCAACGCCGGAAACCAGCAGTCGTTCCGGCGCGGAGCCCCTTCTGACGAAGAGGAGGTGCCTTTCCCCGCTGACTCGATCCGGCGGGCCGGCCTCGGGTGACAGCATGAACCCGCTTTCGGCGAACCAGCGTGGCGGATTGAGTTGGACCAGCTCGACATCTGCGGGACGCATCCCTTTCAGGGGGATCCTCAGCGACTCAGGCCAGCGCCAGGCGTCAAGCCTTGTCTGGGTCTCGGGGTCGGCCAGCTTGAGCACTGACCGCGCCGGATCCCGAAGATACAAGACAGGGCGATGGTTGCCTGCGACCCAGTATCGATTGAGCGCCCGCCACTCGGCCTGCGGTCTCGGCCGGAGGACCTGAGCCACTGGAGCCAGGTCAGGGAGATATCGCTCGAAGACGTGATCGCCGGTGACAACCAACTGCTCTTCGGCGGCGATCTCGGCAAGGCGCAGAACGGCCCGAGCGGGCGGACTCGGGTTGTCCGCATAGGCCGATAAGATGGGCGTAGTCAAACCGGCCAACGCAATCACGATGCCCGCCGTAATCGCAGACATCACCGACACACGATCTCGAACCAGGCGGCTGGCGGCAAAGGCCGCCGGCACGACGATCAGTGGCAGAGTGGGGATTGCGTAACGAGTCGTGGCGGTTTCCTGGAAGAGGAAGTGGTAGATGGCGTAGGGCGCGAACAATGCGAACAGCATGGCAAGGTGCTTTCTCCCGGCCACATCGCGCCACATGAAGAACAGTCCGGCCGAGGCCGCCAGCAGCACACAGGCCGCCACCCAGATCTCGTTCCAGGGCAGAACAAGGACATCGATGGCACTCTGTTGCGCACCCTCCCATGAAGGTCTCGATGCCAGCGGCTCCGACGCCCACGCGACCGACAGCAGCAGCTGAAGCCGAGCCCAGATGCGTGCGACGCCTCCGGATTCGCTGATTGTCGGGATCACCCACAGCGCACAGGATGCGATCAAGCTCAGAGCTGTCAGGGTGAAAAGGCGCCGATGCTTGAGTAAAACCAGGGCGATGATCGGCATGACCAGGATGGCGTTCTGAACCCGGACACCCATCGCCAACCCGGCCATCAAAACTCCACAAATCCACAAACCCGGCGCGCGATTGTGCGGTGACTGCTCGAACCATCCACGCAGAAGCAGCGACTGCGCCGTCAGCAGCACCGCGAATCCTGTGACATCGCTCATCGGGCGGACACTGTTGAGCCAGAACAGAGGGTTGAAGATCGCCAGAGCGACGGCAAGAACGGCACCAGCCGGCCCGATCATGCACCGCGCCAGGAAGTACAGCGGTGGAAGTACCAGCGACGAGCAGATGGCAGACAAGAACCCCAAGCCGGCGGCGTGGCTTTCAAACAACGGGTGCACCATCTTGGCGAGCGCGATGAACACCGGAAATCCCGGGGGATGCGGTTGGTGGAGGAAGGGGTTGAAATCGTGAACACCGAGATCGAAGTTCACGCTGTCGATGTCTTCAAGGGAGGTCGGGAGATAACCGATGCGTGTAACGAAGACCGCCAGCGTCGCGAGAGTCAGCAGCAGCGCTTCGCGGCGCGATGCTGACGTGAAAGGGCGAGAGCGACACCACTCTCGAAGACGGATGTCCGCCGACAGCGGCGATGCCGGGGATGGCACTTTTGAAGTCGGTTGCGGAGTATAGCCGACTCAGTCATGGGACTGGAAGGCAAACGTCCGGAAAAGGAGATCTTTGCGTGCTGGATTAGTTGAAAGCGGGCGCGGCAAAGAACACACCGCCAAAGAAGGCATAGGCCAGCAGCAGTGTCCAGATGAGATTGAACCCTTGACCGATCAGAAATGCAGCCGCCGGGCGCCCGCCGCCGGCCGCCATGAGATCGACAACCCTGGTTTCGAGGCCGATTGAGGTAAAGGCAAGCCCGAACCACATCGTTCGAAGTCCAGTCAGCAGCCCTTTTGTCTCGTTGACGAGCGATGCCGCCAGCACAAACGAAACCATGAACGACGCAGCCAGGAATCCGAGGACGAACTTTGGAAACCGCTCCCATATGACGGCGACGCTCGGTTTCTCGGAGCCTTGTTGCTTTCTCACTGCCCACCAGATGGTCAGCAGAAACGCCGCAACGCCGATGAGGACGTTTTGCGAAAGCTTGACCACGACGCCGGCGTCTCGGGCGTCTTCGCTGACGAGCTCACCCGCTGCGACCACTGACGCGCTCGTATCGAGCGTTCCGCCCAGCCATGCGCCGCCGACGGCGTCGGGAATGCCGAACGTCCTCACGACGTGAGGCATCAGGACCATCATCGGCACCGCGACGACGAGGACGAGCGACGTCACGTAGGACAGCTTTTTGCGGTCGCCCTGGATGGCTCCGCACGCCGCAATTGCGGCGGAAATTCCGCATATCGACACCGCCGCCGACAGCATCGTCGCCAGCTCATCGTCGACGCCGAGGCGGCGGGCCACCCAGAAACACACGAACCACACCGCCGTGACAACGAACACGGCCTGCGCCAGCCCCATCGCGCCCGCGCGCATGATGTCACTGAAAAGAATGCTCGCGCCGAGAAACACCAGACCAATCTTGATGTAGTACTCGCTGCGTGCGGCTTCGCGCAGCCAGGCGGGGACAGACAAGACGTTGCTGACCAGGAGACCGAGCAGCAGTGCGAAGATCACGTATTCGAGGCCCCAGGCCGAGACAGCCGCGCTGCCGGCGATCACCTGTGCGAACCATGTCAGCGCATACAGCACGCCAAACCCGGCGGCAAAGCGGATGAGCGTTGCCCGCATCAGCCAGGCGCCACTTGCCGCCAGGAGCCCGACCATGAGGCCTGCGGTCAGAGACCTGGCCAGATTCCCCGGCGACAAGATCCGACTGGCCAGGTCGGTCGCCGTTGTCCAATCGAAGGCCGGCCATGAGGGCCGGATTCCTGCCAGCACGAGGCCGATCGCTGCGAACGCGATTCCGACGGCCAGCCAGTCTTCGCTGATGGTGGGACGGCGGACCGGCGCGGTCGCGGCGAAAGTCTGGGCGTGAGACCTGACGGTCACGTGCGGCTCCTTTCGAAAACGCCCGTCATTATACAGATCGCTGAGCGCCCGTGAACTAAACACGAACCTTCACAGCCGTCCTTCTGACGCAGCCGACGATCAACGCAGAGACGCCGCCTGCGGAGGACACAGCGCCATTGGTAGAATGATTTTGCTCCGCGCGCCTCGGCGTGCTCGGCGTGCTCGGCGTGCTCGGCGTTGAGGCCGTCCAAAGTTATCTGTAAGGTAGTTGACAGTTCATTCCGCTGGGGCCTATGCTCCGCGCTCCATGCAAGGGAGACCAATCATGCCCACGAGATGCGCCATCACCCTCGTTCTCTCATTGCTTCTCCTGCATGGCGGGCTCGCCGCTCAACAGACCGCGCTCACCGAAGGGCAGCTCAAGGCCGCTGAAATCGAGGTTCCGCAGCTCGTGGAGTTGATGGAGCTCAAACCCGGCATGGCAGTCGCGGACGTGGGGGCGGGCTTCGGCGCCTGGACGATGAGATTTTCGCGATGGACAGGCCCTGCGGGGCGTGTCTATGCCACCGATATCGGTTCGGCACAGCTCGCGGCGTTGCGCGACTCTGTCAAGCGCGAGCAGCTGACCAACGTCACGGTTCTGGAAGGCGCGCCTGCCTCGACGAATCTTCCGGCTCTCTGTTGCGACGCCATCCTGGTGCGAGATGCGTATCACCATTTCACGCAGCCCGACGACATGATCCGAAGCCTCACTGCGTCGCTGAAGCCTGGCGGACGGCTTGCGATCATCGACTTTCCGCCGCGAGCCAAGTCGGAAGTGCCGTCTGGCGTTCGAGCGAATCGCGGCGGACACGGGGTGCCGCCGGAAGTGGTCCAGGCCGAAGTAGGCGCGGTCTTATCGCACGTCAAGACGATTCAGTCGTGGGCTCCCGACAGCCAGCCTGCCGACCTGTATCTCGTGCTGTTCCGCAAGCCGTAGAAAAGGAATCTGTTACAGTGGCCCCATGACCGCGCCCGTCACCTTCCCCGCTCTGACTGCCGAAGAGGTGATGGCCCGACTCAGGGCGATGCGTTCGCGTCAGCCCGTTAAGTATTTCGCCTTCTACTCCAGTCAGCTTGGCGGTGTCGTCACCGATCCGGCGCTGATGGTGATTCCCTTCGACGATCATATGGTGCACCGCGGCCACGGCATCTTCGATACGGCGGGACTCGTCAACGGCAAGATCTACGACCTGGAGGCGCACCTCGACCGCTTTCTCCTGTCGGCCGAGCGTTCGAAGCTGCGGCTGCCGATGACGCGCGACCAGATGCGCGACATCATCGTGAAGACGGCGGCGGCGAGCCGCGAGCGTGAGGGATCGATCCGATACTGGCTGTCGTCGGGGCCGGGCAGCCTCGAGTTGAGCCCGGCAGCGGGGGCCGATCCCGGATTCTTCGTGATGATATTCGGCGGCCTCACCTACCCGGAACGATTTCTCACCGAGGGCGCACGGGTGATGACGACGACCTATCCGATCAAGGCGCCGATCTACGCCATCACGAAAGCCACGAACTACCTGCCGAATGTCCTGATGCAGATGGAAGCGAAAGAGGCAGGGTTCGACAACGGCGTGTTCCTCGACGACAGCGGCTGTGTTGGCGAAAGCTCCAATATGAACGTCGCCTTCGTCACGCGCGACGGCGTGCTCGCTCATCCCAGATTCGAGCACGTGCTTGCCGGTTGCACCTCGCTGAGGCTGCTCGAGCTGGCCGTGGCGTTGGGGGATCAGGGGCTCGTGAAGGGGATCGAGGTGCGTGATATTCCGGTCGATGAGGCCCGCGCATCGCGCGAGATGATGTTCCTGGGCAGCTCGGTGAAGGTGGTGTCGATCGTCCAGTGGGACGATCAGGTCATTGGCGATGGAAAGCCTGGACCGGTGGCCGACGCGCTGCGGCATCTGCTCGACGAGGACATGCGATCGAGCGATCGGCTCATCGACGTGCCGTACTGAGGTCGATTGACTGCAGTCGATGCCGTCGCTTTCGCCGCCAGGCTGATTGGACGCCCGTACGTGTGGGGCGCGGGGCGACCTTCTCTTCTTCGCGAACGACTCACGCCAGTCGCTCGTCACGCACGTCGGGTTGTACGAGGGTGACGGTGTGATGATCGATGCAAGCCAACGCCACGGTCGGGTACGCCGGGATAATCTGGACGATCCGTTTTGGTTCGAGCGATTCATGTTCGCCCGACGTGTACGACCATCGGCCGCCGGTGACGAGCTTCCCGACCAGCGCACTGACCGAACGGGCGATCCAGCTCGCCGGTCGAGCGATAAAAGACGCGTTGCGGTCCGTGTCCTTGAGCGGATCGCCGGCGAATTGTTCAAGCTTCCGCCCCGAGAAGCGCGTGACTAGAACGGCGATTCTCTTCGTGGATCTTCGTGATCCTTCGTGCTCCTTCGTGGATCTTACGTCGCCTATCGACTTTCCTGCTCGAGCCACTCATTGCGGCATCCGGCGGGTGCGTTGATCGGATTGCACCGCGCGGCGAGGCGCTCGGCGCCTGGCAGTCTCGCGAGATAACCGGACCCGAAGGGGCTCACTTCTGGATAGTCGGTGCTCACGTAGTGAGCCCCCGAGCGGAACGCGCTGTCGCGACGGGCAGTCGAGCCGCTTCTCGCTTCCCCGGTCGGAATATCGGCTCGCGTGCGGATAAGAAATCCGCCGCGAACGTACTGACGAATTCGATTCTCCTCTTCACCAAGCGCCTCGTTCAATTTCAGAAATGCAGCCGCCGGCGACGCAGGGGCTGAGCTGACGAAGAGCACGCGGCCCTCGAGCGACGGACTTCCTCCCAGATAGTCAGTCAAATGATCGTCCGTGTTGTCGAGAGCGAAGAGCACTTTTCCGCGAACGGCACCGAGGAACGGCCAGCCGTCGGTCTGAATCGCCTGCCGCAATGTTGCGTGCCTGCCTCGTACGTCATCCGGGGTCAGGACATGGTCGTCGGAAAACACCGATCGGATCTCCGCGTCGAGCGCGCGGAACTCTGCGCCGCCGATGCGGACCGGCTTCACGAATTCCACACCTTCGCGGTCCTCGACAACCGCGTCCTTGGCTTCGATCATTACCATGATCGGCACGTGCCACGCGTGAGACCGCGACCAATCTCTTATTGTCGTCAGGCACGCTTTCAGCGTGCTGCAGGTCGTCCGGTAGTCGACGTCCTGCGTGTGGATCACCTTGAAGCCGGGAGCCAGCAGCTCCGGACCGACCGGGGCGAGGCCCTTTACCTTGCCGAACGCCGCGGGACGTGCGTACCGTCCCCCTTCGGGGTCGGCGAACACGTCGAGCTCGAACTTGCGGATGCCGAGCCGCGACAGCTGCTCGTCGAGCGGTCTGTGCGAGTACTCGATGTCCCTGGCACGCTCGCCAAGCATGAGGAGGAGCGGCGGCTCGGGAGCGATGTGATAGCTGTTGTGCGTCCCGAGCACCTGAATCTCGTTGAGACGCACGCAATGGTCGATGTTGGAAGAGGTAATGGTGGCGCATTGCGCTGGCCGCGCCGTCTGGCCTCTCCCTTGCGAGGACGCGAGCAACCAACACACTGCCACAGCAGCGGCAAGGTCTCGAATCGTCATGGCTGAGGAGACCAGAACGGCTCCCCCGCTCTCACGAGTCGAACCGGCACTTCCGGGACAAATCCCTTTATCCACTCGGCCATTTCGAGCATCCCGGGTTCTTCAGAGATGGTGTGCCCGAGCATGATCCAACCTTTGCTGATGCCGAGCGTAGCGGCGTCGAGAACATATTCAGGACTGTCCAACGTGCCGTCGGTCTCCTGCTGCTCGCCGCTGATGACCACGTCGACTTCCGCGTTGTTGGCCGCGGGGGTCGCATAGCCGACGCCGAGCTGGATTCGGCTGACCCTCGCGTTCGGATCGCCCACGACTCTCAGTGCACGCGCCCCGCTGCGTTTCTTTACTTCGGCAGCCAGAGCGCCAAGCGTGGTCTCGGGAACGACAAACCGGTGCGAGTTCGGCGCCGTCTCGTACTTGGCGTCGAGACCGATCTCGCGCGCGGAACCGACGTAGGTAAAGTCGGGCCGCTGTGAGTGCATATGGTCGTGAATGCGGAAGACGACGATGTTGTTCTTCCGCATGAAGTCGACCTTCGTCTTGTAGAGCGGATCGCCGCTGACGATCGCAACGTCGTCCCGATCGTTCCAGAAGGTGACCTCATGGGGAATAATCATGTTGCACCCCGCCGCGATGGCCTTCTGAACGACCTCGAACGAACAAAACGCCGTCGTCGCGATGCCGGTGACCTCGGTGTCCATGCCTCCAAATTTGAATGTGTCGCGATAGGTCGTATCCCGCCAGGGAACGCCGAGGTTTTTCTTGATGCGTTCGACGACCTCCCCCGCTGTCATGAGGCTGGGGCCCAGTACGGATCGCCGGTGGAGATATGTCGGATCGGGACTTCCGGGACAAACGCCTTCAGCCAGTTGGCACAGACCTCCATGCCTGGCTCCTCGGATACCACGCGGCCCACGAGAATCAGCCCTTTGTTCGCACCCGAGAAGATCTGGTCTCTCGCGTATTCGACCGACTCCCACTCACGGACTTCGCCCGCGATGATGACGTCCACGTCCGGAAGCATCTTCACCGCCGACTGGATGGGCGTCGTGCCGGGCAGCAATCCGACACGCCGCACCCTGGTTTGCCGATCACCGATGACGCGAATACCGCCGCGCGCACCTAGCGCGTTCTTCACATTGACCGCAAGCGTTGCGAGGGCCGCTGTGGGTATCGTCAGACGATCATAGGGCGGCTCTTGCTCCGCCCTCGTCCACCCGAGCGCCATCGTCAAACCTTGCACGAGCGGATCGGGTTGTCGAAGCCGCCAGTGATCGCTCAAGCGGAAGATCACGAGATTGTTCCTCGTGATGAAGTCATTTTTGCCGGCAAACACGGGGTCGTGACCGGCGCTTCCTCCGCCGCGCGGCGGCGGTGGAGTGGGAACATCCGCTCTTGCGTAAAACGTCGGCTGCGCGGTGAAGATGACATTTGCGCCAGCTTTGACGGCTTGCTGCAGGACGCGCATGGTCGCCATGGAGCTTGTCGCGATCCCTTTGACGATGGTGGACGAGTTACCGGCCTTCAAACCATCGACCGAGTCCGGTTTCCACTCGATCCCGACATGCTTCTTGATGCGGTCGAACACCTCTTGGGCGGTCACCGGGACCGCGGCGGACGATTTCTCGCCACGCGCGAACGGCGCGACGGCTGCCGCGGCCGCAAGGGCGGCGAACTCGCGCCGAGAGAGATCAGTCATGCCCCACCATCAGCACTCCTTTTCAAAAGGATGGTGATGCCCTCGCGGACAATAACCATTTCCTTCTTCAGCGTCCCGACGTCCGCCTTCAGCATCCCGACATCCGACTTCAGGATCGCGACGTCCGCCTTGACGACACCCATATCAATCTTCAGCGACCGCACGTCGGCCTTCAGGTCGCTCACGTCTCGTTCCAGCCGCCCCAGCCGAACGTCCCTCGCTGCAAAACGTTCGTCGATGAGCTCGGCCTGCACTCGGAAGTGCTCCTCGAGGGTTTTGCCTGCCAATTGAACCTCAATTGCGGAGACGCGTTCTTCCAACGTCCTTCTCGCCATGCACTGTTGCAGTGCCAGATTCGCGCCATCGGGAACGTAGCATCGTCACCGACGAAAAACAACGGCGTACTGCAAGCAACGCAAATTTCGATCGCTCCGTACGCCTTTGCGTCGAAATCTCTGCGCGCTCGTACGTCGTCTGACCTATTTCGCAGTCGCGATCACATTTAGCTTGAAGAGGAATTCGACGCATCGGTGGGGAGTAGCGGAGGCGGAGCGGCTGCCGAGTTTGACGACGCCCGCTCCCCCAGCGCCAAAACACAATCACGCAAGAAAAGAACTGCGCCCCAGGCGGGCGCAGCTCAAGGTGACCGCCTATAGCCTTCGGATCTGAACGAGACGGAACTTGATGTCGCCTGCGAGGTACTGCAGCGCGATAGGTCCGCTCTTGAGCGTCGTGTCCTTGGTGTCGATGGTCTTCGTGCCGTTGAGCACGACGACGATCTGCGGACCACGCATGGTGATCTGGTACGTATTCCACTTGCCTTCGGCATCGACGATGGCGATCGGCGCAGCGTAGTTGGGGATACCACCCGTGCGGCCAGACTGATCAGGCCGCTTGTCGAAGATGTTCGCCTCGTAGCAAGTTTTGTCGGTGATCTTGGTCGCATCCATGCAGCGCATGTAAACGCCGCTGTTGCCGCCACCCGAGGTCCAGAACTCCACCTTCAGTTCGAAGTCTGTGTAGTTCTCCTTGGAAACCAGATGACCGTTACCCATGTTGGCCTGGACGACGCCGTTGACCAGTTGCCAGTTGGCCGTGCCAATCTGGTTGAAGTTGTCGAGGTTCTTGCCATCGAACAGCGTGACCCATCCTTGGGGGGCCTGGGCGGTGAGGGCGAGGAACGCGAAGGCGACGACGAAAAGTTGTTTCAGCATGGTGAGAAAATAGCACAAAAGAAACGTGTTTCATTGGTAGTAATATTTTCCACCGAATATGCATCTCACCCGCATCGCAGCTCTGGCGATCACCCTCGTGGTAGGTGTCTCTGCCCTCTGGCGCGCCGGTGTGGCCGCGCAGGCGCCTGCTGGGATGACGATCGAAATCGAAGACCACGTGGCCATGCCGATCACCGGCAAGCTCGTGGGCGCCGAGACCCCGAACGAGTCGTCGCTCTCCAGGGTCAACGCAATCCGGGAAGAGACGGGCGGCTCCCATCGGTGGTTCCTGCCGGTCGTGTCCGGACCTGTATATATCTACGACAAAAAGACCAAGGCCTTCGCGACCTATCTCGACTTCAACGGCTACGGCGAGAACCGCGGGCTCTTCAAGAAGTTCTACACGTTGTCCGGCTTCGGGAACGGGATCAACGGGTTCAACCTGGATCCGGACTACGCGAAGAACGGCAAGTTCTACACGACGCACATGGAGGATCCCAGCATCGAGGCGCCGGGCGTGCCGCAGAACACGATGTTTCCGCGCCTGAATGTTTCCGGCTACACGATGACGGCGCCGATTACGACACCTGGGCCGGTGATGCATCAAGGCGTGCTGATTGAATGGACCGACTCCGACCCGTCGAACAACACCTTCGAAGGCACGGCGCGCGAGGTGTTCCGCGTCTGGCTCAACACGCGCAATCATCAGCTCGGCGAGATGATTTTCAATCCGACCGCTCGGCGCGGCGATCCCGACTGGCGTGTGCTGTATGTCGACGTGGGCGACGGCGGCTCCGGTGAGAACACGAAACGTGGAAATACGGCCGAACCCGCAGCGGCTCGACACCATGGTCGGCAAGATCGTGCGCATCATTCCCGATTTGAACGAGCACACGAGCACCAGCACGGTGAGCGAGAACGGCCGCTATCGCATTCCGAACGACAACCCGTTTGTGAAGACGCCGGGAGCCCGGAAAGAGATCTGGGCCTACGGTTTGCGCAATCCGCACAGGCTGACCTTCGCGGTCGATCCGTCGAACCCCGCGAACAACCGGCTCATCGCCAGCATTTGTGGTCTGAACACCTGGGAAATGATTTCCATCATCCACAAGGGCGCCAATTACGGATTCCCGCTGCGGGAAGGGAACGAGGCGGTGACGCCGGACAATGGCACAACCGCGCTGCCGGCTGACGACAGGATCCCGGTCATGGTCAACGACAAGGTGACTGCCGGAACCGTGGCGCCGATCTACCCTGTCATCATCTGGGGCCACGACATGCGTGGCGGCGACTGCGCCGGCAGCGGCTACCTCTACGACGGCAAAGCCGTCCCTGCTCTCCGCGGGAAGTTCCTTTACAACGACATCACGACCGGCCGCATCTGGTATTCCGAATACAAGGACATGCTCGCCGCAGACGATGGGAATCCCAAGACGATGGCGAGGATGCATGAAGTGAAGATTCTTTGGGACGATCCGCACGACACGCCGGACGCGGGCAAGAAGCTCTTCGACACGATGTTCCCCATCGTCAAGACGGCGTTCCGTCAGCGCGGCAGCAAAGCGGACAACATGAACGGCAAAGGCCGGGTGTCGGGCGAACGTGCAGATGTCCGGCTGGCGCTCGACGCGGCTGGAGAGTTGTATGTCTACAGCAAGAGCGATGGGATGATCCGCCGTGTCGTCGCGGCAAAGTCTCCATAGTAAATCGCCGTAGCGCGGTTCAGCCCCGCCATGATGCATTCGCGGAGCTCATCAATGCGCACCTTCATCCTGAGCGTATCGGTCCTGGCGCTGCTCACAGTCGGCTCAATCGACACAGCATTCAGCAGAAGCACGCAGCGCCAAGGCGGACAGCAACGTGTCGCTGAACTGGACGACAAGGTTCAAGCCTTCCTGAAGAGCCGCCGAGGCACCTGGCGAGATCTCAACGTTCCTGAGAGCGACGGTCGGGTGCTTCACAACCTCATACTCAGGCACAAATACACGCAGGCGCTCGAGATCGGAACGTCCACCGGGCACTCCGGCGTGTGGATTGCCTGGGCGCTCGCGAAGACGGGCGGCACATTGACGACCGTCGAGATCGATCCTCGGCGCCAGCAGGCAGCGCTGGCGAATTTCAAGGAGGCCGGCCTGGCAAGCTACATCGATGCCCGGCTTGGAGACGCACACGAGATCGTGCCCGCGCTACCCGGTCCCTTTGACTTCGTCTTCTCTGACGCGGACAAGGAGTGGTACAAGAACTATTTCGTCGCAGTCTGGCCGAAGCTGCTGCCTGGTGGGTGCTTCACGGCGCACAACGTCGTCAGCTTGTTTGGCCCGACGGGCGGCGTCGGGGAGTTTCTCGCGCACCTGAAGACCCTGCCAGACGGCGACACCACGATCGATCGATCCAGCCGGGAAGGGATCTCCATTACCTGCAAGCGCATGAGTAAGGAAGACGGAAAAAGGAAGAAGGAATAGAAGGGCTCGACGACACGATGCCGTTGATCGATCCGGCGTTTATCGGGAAACATAAAGTAGTGAAAGCCTAGAAACGGTACTGCAGCATCAACTGCATCGTCCGATTTCCGGTCTTGCTCGTCACCAGTCCGAAAGACCCGCTGGTCGGATTGTTGTTAGCCCCGCCGAGCGTGGTTGCGTTCAGAATGTTGAACGCGTCCCATCGGAAATCGAAGGTGTGATCCTTCACGACGGGTACGCGGCGGCGAACCGAGAGGTTCCACTCCCAGAACCCCGGATTGCGTAACGCGTTGCGGGGCTGGACGCCGAAAGTCCCCGCAGCCGGTGCCGCAAAAGCGGCGCCATTGAACCACACGGCCGAAGTCCCCGTAAATGAGGTTCGCTCCACGTCCATTGGATCCCCGATCTGATTCCAGAACTGGTTTCCACCGCCAGGGCCGATGCCTGCGTAGTCCACGTTCTGTCTGACCGAGAACGGGCTGCCCGACTGAATCTGGTTAATCCCCGAGAACGACCAACCTCCCAGAAGCGCCCGAGCCAGGCCTGATCCTGTCGGAGCAGGCGGCTCATACATGTAGCTGATCATCAGCACGTGCGCGCGATCGAGGTCCGAGATCCCCCAGTAGCTCGACGTGTCGTTGGCATACGGCAGAAGGTCGGTCTCGCTCGACCCGTTGTCCATATTCTTCGACCATGTATAGCCGACGCCGAACTGCAGGCCCGCCAGCATGCGGCGGTTCGCGCTGATCTGCATCGCGTCGTACCGAGTCCTTCCAGAGTTCTCGGCGAGGCCGATGATGCCGAGACCGCGATACGGCCGCAGCGCGTTGGGGTTGATGCCAGGATTGGCCTGCACGGTTCCAGGCGGCAGCTCGTTGATGTTGCGTTTCCGCTGGTTGTTGTAGCCGCGGCGTCCGACGTATGAAACTTCCAGAGACAGGCTCGCCGGCAGCTGTCGCTGCAAAGTGACGTTGCCGACAAACGCCATCGGGTGCTTCAGGATTGGATCCTGGGCAGAAACCGTGAAAGGAAAATCCCGCCGCTGCGCGCCGCCCGGCGCATCCGCGCTGCCGTTGATCACGGTGAACTGCTCCATGAATGGCGGCTGTCCACCCTGCGCGAGATCGCGATTGATGCCGGTCCGATTGACGAACTTCCCGACACCGGCTCGAACGCTCGTCTTGTCGTTGATGCTGTAGGCGAGGCCGAGTCTCGGCTGAAGGACGCCCAATCCCCGCTGAGTCGGTGCAAGCCCGTCCGGCAATCCGTGATACATGCCGGTAAAATTTCGTCAAGAACGGGAATTCCGTCAGCGCGTCTTCGTGCGGCTCGTCTCCCGGCATCACGATGCCGTTGTATCGATCGCCGCTCACGATGAAACCGCCTGCCCGATCCACGATCGCGGCGCGAGCCGGGTCGTAGTAGTCCGAGTGGAACATCGAGAGCGTGTTTATCTTGCTGCGCCACGCCGGCCATCGCGAATAGCGTACGCCATACTCCAGGGTGAATCTCGGCGTCGCTTTCCAGCTGTCCTGCACGAACGCGTCGAACATGGTGGCGACGAACGGCGTGTTCGGCTTGGCGCCGAACTCGGAGTAATCGTTGAAGTTTCCCAGCAACATGTTGGCAATTGAGAGACCCGTTGCCTGCGGATGTCCCGTATCGAGGAAGCGGAAGGATCCGTTTTGATTGTTTGTCGCCGGTGCAGACGCGGTTGTCCCTTGGATCTGGTCATCCTGCCCCGATCGCTCGAGCGTGCCTCCCCACTTGATCGTGTGACTGCCGACCACCTTGGTCATGTTGTCGTTGATGACGTAGGTGTAACCCGACCAGAAGCCGGGATACGGCCCCATATCCAACCCGCTCAAGCCGGTCACAGTCAGCGATGGAAGTTTCTCGGGGTCCAGCTTCCCGTCCACAGGAAAGAGGAAGGGATAACTCACTCCGTACGTGCTGCGCCTGCAGCGCGCGCCGCAAGCCGGGTCGTTGGTGATCACGCCATAGCCGTCCGACGAGCCCGATATCGTCAACTCGTTGATGAAGGTGGACGAAAGCGTGCTTGTGAGCGTGCCAACGGCCTGTACGGTTGGGCCGGGAATTGAGCTCATCGAACCGGGTCGATCCTCCAATGCCGTTGAAGGTGTACGGAATGTGCGTGACGCGAAATGCGAGGGAATGCTGGTCCGACATCCGGTAATCGATCCGGCCCGTGTCCTTTCGCTGATCCTGCCAGGTGGGGTACGTCGCGATATGGTTCAGCGTCCCCTGAAGAAAGCCTGGCGTCGGCTCCGGATATACGCCGAGCAGGGCCCGCCCTTGCGGGCTCATCCGATCTGCAGGAATGATGTTTCCAGGGAAAGGCTGCCCCGTCCTCGGATCGGTGATAACCCTGGCACGGTTGAAGAAAGGATTTGCAGGATTCAAGAGCTCACTGAAATCCCCCATCCGCATCGCCAGGGACGGAACGGTGAGCGTCTGCGTCGTTTCCTCACGCCGCGTTAGCTTTTCTTCGCCCCAGAAGAAAAACAACCTGGAGCGGTCGGTGTTGAACTTGCCAGGGATGGTGATCGGTCCGCCGAGAGTGCCGCCGTACTGGTTCAACTTCCACGGCGCCGCCTCGGACAATCGCGGATCTCCGCTGGCGTTGCGCGACCAGGTATTGGCGTTGAGCGCGTCATTCTGTAACAGGTAGTTCAGCGTCCCGTGAAACTGCGAGGTTCCACTTCTGGTGACCATGCGGACGACGCCCGAGGAGGCGCGGCCGTACTCGGCCGAGTAGTTGCTCGTGAGTACCTGGATTTCCTCCACAGTGTCGGCATGTTGGGCCCCCAGCATCGTGTTTTCCGTCGAGCGGGTCCGATTGGCGATCGCACCGTCTACAGTGACCAGCACATCGTTGGCGCGTCCGCCGCTGATCGAGTCGATTCCTGTTCCGAGGCTGGTGCCCCCGAAGCCGCTCAGCCGGCCGCCCACGACTCCCGCCTGCAAGCGCGCCAGGAATACGGGATTGCGCCCGCTCAGTGGCATCTGCTCGACCTGGAGTGCCGTCACCGTCCGTCCCAGGACGGCGTTCTCGACCATCACATCTGCAGCGGCTGATACCTCAACGCCTTCGGTAAGCGCCCCCACTTCCAACGCGATATTCACGCTGATTCGCGATGCAGAGTTGAGGCGAACACCTGTTGTGGTCGAGCGGGCGAAGCCTTGCAGTTCCGCTGAGATGGTGTAGGTTCCGACGAGGAGACTGGGAAACACATAGTAGCCATCGGCGTTGGACACCGCCTCCCGTTGCTGGCGAGTTCCCTCATTGGTCGCCGTCACGCTCACGCCCGGAACGACGCTCCCGCTGGCATCACGGACGAAACCGGAAATCTGCCCGTTGTCGAACTGGGCCTCGAGTGGTGTCGCGCACCACAACAGCACGAGGAGGACGGCACCCACGCACGCAGCCAACCGGGGAAGTTGATTCCAAAGACAGGCGCCTGATGTGAATGTCATTGTCTGCCCTCCAGAGCGTTGTGTAGCGACGAGCGTATAGCATGGCGAGTTGCCAACGTCAAACAACATTGGCGCTGGCGAGCCAAGGAAGAGGGAAAGACGAAAAAGGAATAGAGTTTTTCCTTTGCATTCTTGTGCGCCTCCCCCTTCACCTTCTCCTCCCCCTCATCGCCGCCGTCGTCTATGTCGTTGGCGCACTTTTGCTGAAGCGCGCGGCGGACCTCGGCGCCGACGTGTGGCGCACCACACGAATCATCAACTACACGACGGCGCTGATGGCCATACCGTTGTGGCTGCTGGGCGGAACCATCCCCTCGGCATCGCTGTGGTGGCAGCCGGCGGCTGCCGGCGTGCTTTTTTTCGCCGGGCAGGTCTTCAGCCTGCTGGCCTTGAGCACCGGCGACGTCTCGGTCGCCACGCCAGTGCTGGGCGTGAAAATTCTGCTCGTCGCCCTGCTCACCGCAGTCCTGATCGGCGATCCCATCGGTGCCCGATTATGGACGGCGGCGGCGTTGAGCACCGTTGCCATCGCGCTTCTCAACGTCACGCGCGCACATTCACACACGCGCGTCGGCACCACGATCGTGCTGTCAGCCCTTGGCGCCACAGCGTACGCGTGCTTCGACGTACTGGTCCAGAAATGGTCGCCTTTGTGGGGAACGGGACGCTTCATTCCGATGGCGATGGCGTGTGCTGCTGGCTATTCACCACCCCTTCGCTGGTTCGACTCGCGGCGGCGAGTTTCGAGCGAAGAGCCGACGCCTGCCTATACGTTCTTCGTCAGAGTCGGCGCCGTGTGTTTCGCGGTGCAGGGCCTCATGTTCATGTCCTCGATTTCCCTCTACAGACATGCGACGAGTGCGAACGTCCTTTACAGTTCCCGCGGACTCTGGAGCGTTGTGGCTGTGTGGGGCATCGGCCATTGGTTCGCCAATCGCGAGCAGCATCTGGGCGCGCGAGTGCTCGCGTGGCGATTGGTCGGGGCGATTCTGTTGATGGCAGCGTTGTTGATGGTGCTTCTCGACTAGGATCGTCGCCGACACCGACAGGGAATCCGGCTTACGCAGGAACGCTGTACCTGGACTCGGAGAGCGCCGTGCGTACCATCGGGACGACCTTCGTGCCGTACAGCTCGATGCTCTTCATCAGCGTGTCATGAGGCAACGTGCCGTTGCTGTATTTCAGATCGAAACGCGAGAGGCCGAGATCGTTCACCGTTTGCGCGATCTTCGCCGCCACCGTTTCGGGGGAGCCGACATACAGCGCTCCGTCGGTACCGGCTTCTCTCTCGAAATCGCCGCGGCCCCGCGGGGGCCAGCCGCGTTCGCGGCCGATGCGATTCATCATCGCCAGATAGTGCGGCCAGAGCTCTTCTTTCGCCTGCTCGTCGGTTGACGCCACATGCCCGGGCGAGTGGACCGCAATCGGCTGCGGCGCCTTTCCGAACTCCTTCAACGCGCGCTTGTACAAATCCACGTACGGCAGGAACCGCCTGGCGCTGCCTCCGATGACGGCAAGCGTAAGCGGAAGGCCGTGCCGCGCCGCGCGCACGACCGACTCGGGACTGCCGCCGACGCCGACCCAGGTGCGCAACCGGCCGTGCTCAACAGGTGGATAGACGATCTGATTCCTCAACGCGCTGCGCGTGCGGCCCTCCCAGGTAAGGGGATGCTGGTCGAGCAGTTTGACAAACAGATCCAGCTTCTCTTCGAACAGCTCGGTGTAGCGGGACAGATCGTAGCCGAAGAGAGGGTATGACTCCGTGAACGATCCCCGGCCGAGAATCACTTCGGCGCGTCCGTTCGACACCGCGTCGAGCGTGGAGAATCGCTGAAACACTCTGACGGGATCATCGGTGCTCAGGACCGTCACTGCCGAACCAAGCAGAATTCGCGCGGTTTTGCCGGCGATCGCGGCCAACACCACCTCCGGCGCAGACACCGAAAAGTCCGCGCGATGATGCTCGCCCACGCCGAACGCGTCGATGCCGACCTGGTCGGCAAGCACGCCCTCGGCCACGACGTTGCGCAGCGCCTGCGCCTGTGTCACAGGGCGGCCCTCGTTGTCGACCACGACGTCGCCAAACGTATCCAGACCCAGCTCAATCATCTTTCGAGTATGACGCACGCCGGTGTCGAGAGGATTCCTCGCGGTGGAAGTCGCGATCGGGTAGATTAGGCGAAACTGGAGCACATATGACGTCTGCTCAACTCTACGTGACGGCGGCGGCACTGACGGCCGTGGTCATTTTCCCTTCGGTAGCGCCGGGCCAGGCCGGCTCCCCCGTGAATGAGGTCACCGCCGCGGAGGCCAAGGCGGGATGGGTCTCGCTCTTCGACGGCAAAACGCTCAACGGCTGGAACGTGATCGGCGGCGTCCGCTGGACCGTCGTCGACGGCGCGTTGTCCGCAGAGCCGGCGTCGCAGCCGATCGCACCGACGGGCGATTCAAAACAGACGTGGCCGCAGGGATTCCTTCGCAGCGTCGCCAATTTCAGCGACTTCGAGATGACCGCGGAATTCTGGAGTGCGGAAGACACCAACAGCGGTCTGTTCATCCGCTGCGCGCAGCCCGCGAATCCCGGCAGCCTCGGCGGCTGTTACGAGATCAACATCAGCGATCCTCACGCAACGACACCGACAGGCGGCATCGTCGGAGTCCATTCGACGCTGCCCTATCGCGTCAAGAGCGCCGGCAAGTGGAGCCGGTTCGATGTGCTGGCCGAGGGCCCGCACCTGGTCGTGAAGGTCAACGGTGAAACGCTCACCGACGTGCGTGACGAGAAGCTCAAGGACGGCGCGATCGGGCTGCAGGCGGGCGGGCCGACCGGCTCGGGGCCGATCAAGTTCCGCAATCTCAAGATACGACCGCTTGGAGGGGGAAAATAAGGAAAGGAAGAAGGAAAAGGGAAAAAGGAAAAAAGAAAGGGAAGAGAGTTCACGTCGCGTATTCGACTCTCTATTCCTTTTTCCTTTTTCCTTTTTCCTTTTTCAACGCGCAGCCATCCCGTTTGCGCTCTCCGGCAGACCAGAGACGAACCGCATCGGCGTCAACTCGCAACAATGCCACGCGTTTTGACCGACCGATGCCTCTCTGGTAGCATTCGCCGTTCCCTGTTCGGTAAGGCACCGAATGCAACCTTTTGGAGGCTCTCATGCGCAAGACACGAGTCGTGATCGCGTCGCTGGCGGTGGCGGTGCTGTCGATAGCAGGGTCCATGAGTTGCGGTGCGCCCGAGACGGCCGCGCCGCCCGAGAGTACGAGCGGAACGGCGAAGCCCGAGCGGTGGAGCCACCAGGATTGGCCGACCGGCCATTACCGTGTGGTCGAGGGGTGGCCGAAGCCCCTCCCTGACACGCGTCATTCGCACGCCGGCTGGACGTGGGGATCGTTTGGCGGCGTGTACGCAGAAACCCCGGATCGGATCTGGATTGCCATGCGCGGTGAGTTGCCACTGCCGAAGGACGCCGCGCCGTGGACGCCGTATGTTGCGCTCCAACCCACCCGCGGCTCGGCCACGGGCAATGGCGATGGCATCAGTGCGACGTGCGAGCCTGTCGAGAAACGGGGATGGGAGCGGCGCTTCGAGCACTCGATCATCATCGTGAACGCTGCAGGCGACCTCGTGGACGAGTGGCCGTTTATGGATGCGCTGTTCAGCAAGCTGCCCTGCGGCCGCGGGCCTCACCAGATCAAAATCAGCCCGTACGATCCTCAGAAGCATGTCTGGATCATCGACGACCAGCTGCACGTGATCTATCGCTTCACCTATGACGGCAAGCTCGTGCACACGCTCGGCCAGCTCGGCGTGCGGGGGCGTGGTCCAAACACGTTCGACCGCCCGACGGACATCGCCTGGCTGCCCGACGGGACCTACTTCATCAGCGATGGCTACGGAGGGAAGCGGGTGGCGAAGTTCGGCCCCAAGGATAACTTCATCACGGACTGGGGGCAGGAGCCGAAGGATCCGAAGAACCCCGGACCGAACGAGTTCAACACCGTTCACAGCATCGCGATTACGCCGGATCGCAAGCTCTACGTCGTCGATCGCGGACACCAGCGGATGCAGGTCTTCGACGAGAACGGTAAATTTCTCGACATGTGGCCGCTCCGTTCACCCCATTGGCCGAGTACCCAAGGGACGCTGATGGTGAATCACCTCATCGACGACAAAGGAGCCATCTGGGTCGGAGACTCGCCCACGGCCCGACTGCTCAAGTTCGATCTGAACGGGAATTACCAGTACAGCTGGGGTGCGCCCGGGGGGCAGCCTGGACGGCTGTTCTGTTCGCACGGCATGTCAACCGATCAGCGGGGCAACTTGTACATCGCCGACTGCATGGCGGGGCGCGTGCAGAAATTCGAGCCGATTCCCGGCGCCGATCCGGAGAAGCTGGTCGGACAGATCCTGCGGACGTGGGATACCAGCAAGTCTGCTACCAATTAGAGCAGGGTCGAGTTACTGCAATCTCCCAGGGTGGCGATCGTCGCGATTGGGTTCGAGTACCACGTCAGATGAGGATAACGTTGCACACGGCCGATGCTGCGGTAACGTGGACAGAGAACGCCAAGGAGCCTCGCGCCGCCGAACCTGTGTCCGAGGTACCTACCGGTTCCAGTCACTCACTCATTAAGGCGCCGTCGCCAAGTGGTAAGGCAGAGGTCTGCAAAACCTCCATCTCCGGTTCAAATCCGGACGGCGCCTCCAAATTTTCTTAAGGAAACTTGAAGGGTGAGACTTGGTGGTTGCGGTATCAGGGACTGTTGCAGCCGCGATTCGAAATGACGGCGCGCCGGCCCGTCCGTGCGCCTCAGTTACTTTAAATTTGAGCCCGCCCTGACCCTCGGCAATCGTCCCTTGGTAGGCTGCCAAGAGACGTGGTTCTGTTGCCGTGACGTCGTCCAAATACTCTTTGATTGCAGCGCTGCTGCAGGCGCGCAGAACCCCGATGCTGATTGGCGCCTCGGCGTCGCCAGCCGCGGCCGTTCGTCACGACGCCGCTCCTTGGGAGGCGCCCGAACAGCCTACCGAGCCGCGCTGACGGAGCGCCCCTTTCTTCCGCACCGCGATTCGGTGGTCGCCTTCGGCAGGCGACTTCTTCGCACAGCACGACCGTCCCTGCCAATCGAACGGCCCTGGCGGGGTGGACTTCAGTCTTTCTGAATCGTCATCCCTGCGGCGTCACTCAGAAGTAATGCAGTCGGCGCGCCGCCCTGCCCGTATACTCGATGGCAGCCTGTTTGTGCCCTCAACTCCGGCGCACGCCTTGGCCCGTACAAATCCTTTCCTCCCTTGGGGCCGGGCCCTCAGAACGGATTGAACACGCCGGAGCCGCCCTCTCCATCGTCGGCCGTCGCTTGGCGACGTTGCCAGAATTCGGCGCCCGCCCAACGTCTTTCGACGTTGTAGTAGCTCACGCGCGTCCGACGGTAATTCCCGTACTCCTCCTCCAAGGCGTCGCAGTAGTCTCGCAGCGCTTCGCGATCGCCCGTCAGATGAGCGTCGATGGCGTGTGCGGCCCGTTGGCCCTGCTCGACGGCTTTTCCGATGCCCCGCGACGAGAAGGGATCGAAGGCCATCGCGGCATCTCCGACCGCAAACCACCCGAGCGCCCGCGAAACGGTCGAGCCGTTGTGACCGCGCGGAACGGACGATCGGATCAGTCAAGCGGCGGTATTGCGCAACGCGACTCCGGACGTGACTCGTAGATTGGACTTGCTGTTGCCACCACAGCGGAAGACGCGCCTGCGCGCGGCGGGGAGAAGATCGGCATCGGTGACGAACATGCACACACATCGCCCGGCGGTCAACGGCGCGAAATACCACCACCCTGTTTCGACGGATTCGATCAGGATGCGTCCACCGCCTGGTCGGGGTCCATCCTGTTGACCCACGGCAACGAGGGCAATCTGCCGTCCTCGCCATGAACGAACGATCCATGAGCGCGGGCAAACGCGGCCGATCGCCCGGTCGCGTCAACGATGAACTTCGGCTGCCACACGCAGGCTTTTTCGCGAACGTTCACCTCGACCGCCCAGCGACTCCTCTTCCAATCGGCACGGACCAGGCGCGCCGGCGCAAGAATCGCCGCTCCGTCCTCACGACATTTCTCGGCGAGCGACGCGTCGAACAGGGGGCGCGACAGATTGAAACCGCGCCCGGCGGGATGAAAGACGTAGTCCATGTGGCTGGCGGTCGAACCGCCCCACCAGGCATCGACCCCGGAGCTACGAGGTGCGCGTCGGCGCTGTCGGGCGCCGGAAAGCCCATCGCGCGCAAATCATGAAGCGCCGCCGGGGTAATGTGTTCCCCGATGCGAATGTCGCGGTAGTCGCTGCGCTCGACCACCGACACATCCAGGCCCTTTCTTGCCAGGGCGCTCGCCGTGGCAAGCCCCGCCGGCCCCCCGCCGACCACGAGGATCGCCGCCTCGCGTATCAGGAGACTTGCCATTGATCGGCTGTCGTCCAACCTCCGCAAATTTACCGGACGCGGGATCCCTCAACACGAAGGCCAGGTTGAACCAGAATTTCACCATGTTGAGATGGCCGTTCCGCTTGACGCCATTGATGCCGCGATCCCATTGCTGGTCGGGAGTCCCATCCTGCTTCGTGACGCGCACGGGACGTTGCGATGGCCACCAGAAGTCGGCGCAATCGGCGTAGTCCGCCTGCCAGGGCAGCGCCATCTTCTCCGTGAGGAAGCCCGCCGGGTGGTCGAGGTTGATCCGGAAATCCCGCCGCAGATGCGGCTCCGCGTGATAGCATGCCGAGCCGGGCGATGTCGTACGTGGCCTCGATCCCAGGGAAAAACGGGCCACCGATGCATGCTTCGAGAGCTGCCTCGCTGAGTGCATGGGGCTGATCGCCTACCGGGATCTTGTCGAAGGGCTTCGGTGGCGGCTCGTGGCCCGGCCAATCCGCCTCGAAGTTGCCGGCGACCCAGTTCTGAAATGCGCCATCTGATACCAGGTCAGCGACAGGTACGCGTACGTCGAACCCTTCGGATCGGGGTTGGCACCGCTGAAGAGCACTGGCATCTGAAATCCCCCATTCGGCATCAGGGGCTTTAACTGAAAGTCCGTCGCCTCCCGGTTGAGCGGCGTGAGCTTCGCGAGCAGCCGGGCTCGAGCCGGCTGGCTGTCCTGCAATTGCTGGATGCGGGCGGCGTCCGAGAGCGGACGCTGGGAATTCCCGTGGGTTCCGCGGTGAACCCAGTGCAGTCCGTCAGCGCGCTTCAAGACAGGGTAAATGTCGCGGGTAAATGAGGTGGTGCGCGGCGGATTGACGGTTCCATCGTCGCTCGTCCGCGCCATGGCGACCGCCTGATCGTACCAGGTGACGATTCCGTAGACCTCCGGTGCGTACCGCGGCACCGTCACCACGACCCATGCCGGAATCACCGGCTGTGCCTTACCATCGATGGTGAGGGTCGCGGTCACCGGCCCGTCCGAAACGCTGTCGTACCATCCGTCGTTGTCCGCGAAAGACTCGACGGTGGAGTTGAACGGCGACTCCGACACTCCCGGCCCGCCAACCACGACCAGCCGTCCGTTCGCGTCGGTGCGCAGCGTCGCGAGGTTGATGTCCTTGACGACCTGCCCTTTGGACTTTCCTTGCGCGAACTCGATCGAACCGGTCAGCGGTGAACCGACGGAGTTGGACCCTTCGATTGAGCCTTCAGCGGAAATGACAAGTTTCTCGCGGTTGAAGCCCTTGTTGCGAAGGCCGGGCTGCGGCTCCCGGCCGAGCGTATCCAGGATTTTCGCGGCCGCCGCCTTGCGGTTCGAGAGCCGCACCGTCCACTTGATCTTGACCGATGTCTTTGGGACGACCTCCGCCATTACCGTCTCGTTCTCGTTGCTGTCGATGTCGAGACGATAGATTCGAAACCGCGCTCCCTGGGGCTTGATGCCGTCCGCACCGCGAAATGGACCCTCCGGCGCAACGCCGGGGGCCTCCGGCCCAATGAAAAAACCGTCCTTGCTGTTGCCGACGCGGGCAATGCCGATGCTCGGGTAGATACGGTACTCGGTTCGTGCGCCAGCCCGGGACTTGATTCCGGCCATTGTGCGCGCATCGACCTGGCGACGGCTTCGCTCGCTTCGCGGTGCCCGCGGCTTTGGCGGCCGGCGCCGCCGTACGCCTGGGGGATCGAGCTGCCTTTCCTCGCCGATGCATCGCGTCGGGTTGAACTAGCCATGATGATTGAACCTCCCTGAAGAATTACAGAGCTGTGTATCGTCCGCGATATTACAACCGTGAACGGTGAGGCGTTACCTGTTTATCCAGCCCGGTATGACCTTGATTGACCAGCCGGTTGAGTGCCGATGCGTAGAATGAGCCGGCGTCAGACCGGGCTGGAGGCCACGCGCTGGCAGCGATCCCGCTGCACAGAATCACCGACCTGTCCCTCCAGAAATCCGCTTCTTCTTGGAATCATTGTTGTTGCAGCCCGCCAATGAGTAGCCTTCTGAGCGATGTCGGTCTTCAGCTTTCTCCTCACGACTAACGAAACGGTTGGCCGCGCACTTGGGTCGACCGTGCGCCGCCAATGCGATATGCTCGTAACTTCCGTCGTAAAAAACCGCCGAGAGCGTGGTTTCCAACGCGCCCACCGCCATCATCTTTTAGGTGTACGGAAAGAACGAAGACCAAACGACAGGATTCCTTGTCTCGGAGGCTCGAGCACCCAGTACACTGCCGGACGCCCAAGCGTCGCTTCGCTTCGATCACGATGCCCGGTCCGACTGATCACGATGACGTGGACGGAGTGCTCACGATGCACCGGAACAGCTGATCATGAGGCGTGGAATGAGCAATTCTGACGGAGGCGCATCGCCACCTGAATCTATCCGGCGTCCGCGTTTGACAAGCGCCGCACGTCTCAGTCGCGGATAGTGTGTTGCACAACTACGCGTATACTCCACTTCCTTGTTAAGTCGCCTTGATAGTCGCAGGTCCGAACAACCTACCAGCGAAGAACTCGAACTCCGCAGTAACTTTGCCCGCAGGTAGGTCGCCGTCGCCGGAACTCTTACGGACTGGGGTCTAGAGCTAGACAGAGCAATTCCTACATTCTCACCCTGCCGAGGGGCAACGCTCAGCGCCACAACGCCCACTCCATCATCTGGGAATCCTACCAGTCGCGACGTAGCGCTCAACGAGCTCAGGAAGATATACAGCTCTCGGATGCCCGCGATGTCGTCCGCATCAAGGTTCCGCTGTGCCCCGTCATAAAAGGCAAACATGAGAGCTGTTGTCACCGGCGAGTGATCCAAACCAAGAGAATGACCAAACTCGTGAGCGGCTTCCCTGATGAGGTCGATGCCTGAATGCTGGAGATTCTCAGTCCAGGTTTCGGCATCATCGAAGTAGCAGTCACCGGCTACATCCCAACCTCCGGGGGCGGGGAGATGCGTGCGCGAGCAGTTCGCCCGCCCGTCGAAGGTTTCGTGGCAGCCGTCTCCATGATTGCCATCCGCGAAGCGGATCTCAATATCTGCGGAGGCGGACGGCGCTACTTGGGAAAAGGTGAGCGGAGTAACATTCGCCCATAACTGGAATGCCTCGCGTATAGCATCTCTCGCTTCGCTCTGCGTTAGGTCTGGAGTGAACTCGCGAAAGGCATACGTGAGCGCGGTCTTGTTCCACTTGCTACCTAGAAGGACAAAGTCAGCGACATCGGGAAAGCCGCACCGGGGTCGCGACATCAGCTCTAACGTGGACTCGTTGAGTGAGCCGGTCACACGCAGCCCGTGGAATTTTTGGAAGCGTGCAGCGCAGCTACCGTCTTCTCATCGAAGACACCTGCTTGCGCGACCGCCCCATCACGTGCAACCTGGCGGCGGCCAAACCTCCGCACACTTTCCGAGCCCATAAAGACGAACGCAGCGAGCTATCGCTGCAGTCGCCTCACGTCGGCTTCCACGATCCCCTTGCGCGAGGCCGGTCTTCCTTCGGGACGTACAGGCTTGACCTTCGTGAGGTCCTGGAGTTCAGCCATTGTGATCCGCTGGGTCCTGCCACTTCTCCTTGTGACTGCCGGAGAGTTCCGCCGTTTCCGTGCCATCTTCGACCTCCGATCTGCAGGTGGATCTCTGGCGGCAGTAAGGCAACTCCCCGAAGGGAGTGGTCGATGAGCCGGGGCGCGCACATGCCCGATTGAAGCCGCCGATCGGCACGCGCTGAAGCCCCACGGACAGCAGCAGCGGCCCGAGGTATCGGCCCACTCCCGCGCAGAGAGCGCGATGGTATCACGCGGACGGCGCTGACGTTACGTTAACCTCAAGAAAGTCCCGGCGCTGTCCAACTGCGCGAGCCGCCGGTTCTGATGGGAGAAATCGCGTGGCCAGACACTGCCCGAGCGGGACGGCACGCCTCGCGACAAGGCAGATCTGGATGCTGACCAAGGGCACGCGTACGTGGCCGGTCTGCCGGGTCTGGACACATTTCATCGCTGGCCACGCTGTTCGACGATCCGGAGCTGGAGTTCGGTGCAGCTCTCATAAACGCGCCTCGCTCGAGGAGCGCCTGGCCATCCTCGCCGTGCTGCAGGGCGGGACGCACGCGCCTCCGGCATCATCGACTGGACCGTCCTGCCGACGTGATCGGTTGCGCGTGTCCTAGCAGCCCGTGGCGCAAGTCGCAGTCTCGGTAACTGCCGGTGTGGATTACCGCGACCGGTGGCGCTGCAGGATGGCGTCAATGGGCTCGTGCCCGGTGGGGTAATCCGCGTCTTCCAAGTGGGCGCCCGCTTTGAGCAACTCTTCAATGATCTCCGGATGATCGCGTCGCGGTTCGTTGATGGCCGACCAAATCGCCGTTCCGAGAGCGTTGCCGCCATCCACATGCTTCGCGTTTTGAGCCGAGCCTTTGCGCTGATCAAGAGTCGCACTGCTTCCAACTGTCCGCGATTCGTAAGCCAGTCGAGGGCGTCCAGGCCGGTGCCTGCCCCTCCCGACGGATTGACACCTTGCTTCAACAGGCACTTCGCGATCATCGTGTGGCCGAGAAAACTCTCGCACGTCAGCGCCTCAGCCAGCACTCGGTTGATCTCGAAAGCGTCCTTCGTCGTGCCATTCGATTATACGTGGCTTGCCTGAGCAGCCGGATCGCTCGTCAAAGAGTGGCTCGAGGCGCGAGAAGTCCCCTCGGTGGAGCCCCTCAACCGCGTCGACGAAGGTAGCATCGTCGGTGCCGGCTATCGTATGATCTGTACGACCTCTATTATATCGGAATATGGTCCGATTTCTGACCTTATCGAGGCCGTGCTGTCGTTGAAATCGCCACTGGCCGACGACAGACTCTCGTCGTCCGACGCCAGGTGCGCTGTCGTTCTCTTATGGCCTCGCGCCTGAGACGGCCGGGACATGGTGCGACACGGGCGTCCCGGAACGGGTGGCCGTGATGATCACGGCCAGAAGACCCGCTCCGTGTTCGAGTGGTACAACATCGTGAGCGAGGGCGTCTGAACGGCGGAAGTCGCCTCAGCGGGCAGTTCGATCGGCGCAGCGGATCCACGACCGTCGGACAAGGCGGGAATTTCCAGAATGCGCCGAAATGCCAGCGCAAACTCCCCCGGCGATCAGGCGGCCTTAGGCAAGGTGTCGCAATAACTTAGCGCACCTCCGGCAACGAGGCTCGTCAGATCTGCAAAACCTCCATCTCCGTTTCAAATCCGGACGGCGTCTCCAAACTTTCCTAAGGAATTCGACGATTACGAAAAGCTGGTCGCCAAATAGCGCGAACCATTTACGGCTGGTTCGGGGTTTCGGGCGGAAGTAGGCGACGGCTTTCCTAACAAAATCGCATGTTTGCCCTGAAATTAGAACAGCCATCAATTCGTCGTGGCG
This sequence comes from Vicinamibacterales bacterium, assembly GCA_963775345.1. GTDB lineage: Bacteria > Acidobacteriota > Vicinamibacteria > Vicinamibacterales > JAMQPK01 > JAMQPK01. Next base: position 140,365 of record CAVZIS010000008.1, on the reverse strand, counting down.
TTGAGCAATGACCGAACTGGTATCGGCGCAGCAGCGGATGATTCTGACCCTTTTACTTTCTACCTGCTTCTTACCGTCTACTTATTGCCGCCGGAGGGCGCTCCAGCGGCTGCGCCTGTTCCTTGTCCGCGACCGCGGTTTGGGTTCTTGGGATTGTTGCCGATCGGATTGCCCTTTTCGTCGACCTCGGTTTGAACCGTGGTGACCGGCCCGTAGCCCATCAGTTGAACGATCACCTCGTTATCGTCCATCGAGCCATCGTAATGATGGTAGCCGGCGGGATGGAACATGAACCCGCCCGCCTTGACCGGAACCATCGTCTCCGGCTTGAAGACGTCGCCTTCACCGGTGTGCCACGTGCCCTTGACGACCATCGCCCACCGATCCTTGTCGTGATAGTGAGGCCGGCTCGTCTGGCGCGGGCCGAAGCGGTTGCGATAGACGTAGAAGCCTTCCTTCGACGAGTCGCCAAAGATTTTCAGCGGAGCGATCACGTTTTCCGGCTGCACCCGCAGATTCTTCGCATCGATCACCGGCGGTGCGGTTCCGCCGCCGCCCTGGCCGGACGCGGTATTGCCAAAGCCGCCGAGCAGCACTGCGGCAAGCCCGCAGCACAACCACTTCGCAGAACGCGACACGTTCATGACGTCCTCCTTTGCGCAGCCAACGACTGGATTATAGCGATCCTGCGCGTGGAAGGATATGAAAGCCGCGTACTCCGTTTAGAATATGCGCCGTGAAGCGCCGGGACTTCCTGGCTGGCTCCGCTCTGGCGATGCTCGGCGCGACCGCGCGCGGTTACGCAGCCGCGAAGCAGGCGTCAGCCGAGCCGATCATAGACATCCACCAGCACCTCGGCTACAGCGGCCGGTCAGACCAGGTGCTCCTCGAGCACCAGCGCGCTATCGGCGCGACGACGACGATTCTGCTGCCCGCGGGTCGACCCTCGATGGGGCTTTCCACGCATGGAGGCGTTGCGAATGGCCTGCAGGCGCAGGCGCTCGGGAACGAGTCGTGTTATCAGTTCGCGCAAGCGCATCGTGACGCATTCCTCTTTGGCGCCAACGACGTGCCCGATCTCGCCGGCGCGACACAGGAGATCGAGCGTTACCTGAAGCGCGGCGCGAAGGTGATTGCCGAACAGAAGTTCGGCGTCGAATGCGACTCGGCAGAAATGCAGAAGATCTACGCGCTGGCCGGCGACTACGACGTGCCGGTACTGATGCACTGGCAGTTCAAGATGTACAACCACGGTTTCGAGCGCTTCGACAAGATGCTCCAGAAGTTTCCCCGGGTGAAGTTCCTCGGGCACGCTCAAACCTGGTGGGCAAACATCGATCGGAACCACACCGACCAGACGGTGCTCTATCCAAAAGGCCCGGTCGCACCCGGCGGCCTGACCGACCGATACCTGAGCGACTACCCGAACATGTACGGGGACCTCGCCGCGGGGTCAGGACTCAACGCGTTGACCCGCGACGAGGATTTCACGCGCGATTTCCTGATGCGGCACCGCGACAAGCTGCTCTTCGGCAGCGACTGCAGCGATCGAGACGGAGGCGGAGCGAACTGTCTGGGCGCCCAGATCATCCGAGCGATCCGCCGCCTCGCGGCCGACCGGGAGCTCGAGCGAAAGCTGCTCTGCGAGAACGCAAGGACACTGTTTCGGTTGTGAGCCTCTACTTTCTACTTTTCACTTTCTCCCCGCGCCAGAAAGTCGGCAGCCAGATTGGCCAGAGCCCGAACGCCGAGCGGCAACACGCCCTCGTCCACTTCGAAATAGGGCGAATGATTCGCCGGCGCGGTGGCGGGATCCACGCCCTTCCTGGTTGCTCCAAGAAAGATGAACAACCCCGGCGTCCTTTGAGCGTAATACGAAAAATCCTCAGAAACGGTGAGCAGACCCTGTTCGGAGACCATGTCGGCCCCGGCCACGCGCCGCAAGGTAGGGAGCATTGTTTCGGTTAGCGACGGGTCGTTGATCGTCACCGGGTACAACGGGGTGATCGCCACATTCGCCGTAGCGCCGGCGCTTGCCGCGATCGACTCCGCCGTCAGCTTGATTCTGCGATGCATGTCCTTCTGAACATCAGGACTGAACGCGCGCACGGTTCCGTCGAGCTCCACTTCGTCGGGGATGATGTTGAAGCGAACGCCGCCGCGGAAGCTGCCAATCGTAATGATGGATGGTGCCCTGGTGATATCGACCTGGCGGCTCGCGATTGTTTGAAGTCCGAGCACAATCTGGGAGCTCACGACAATCGGATCGACGCCAGCCCATGGTGCAGCGCCGTGAGTTTGCTTTCCCCTGACGGTGATCCGGAGTTGATCCGAACTGGCCATCATTCCACCGGCCCGGTAACCGATGCGTCCAACGTTGTGGCCACCCCACACATGGAGACCGAAGACCGCATCGGGCTTCGGATTGTCGAAGGCGCCCTCTTTGATCATCAGCGCCGCCCCGCCTTCCTCTCCGCGGGCGCTCCCTCTTCGGCCGGCTGAAAGATGAATTTCACCGTTCCCGGCAACTGCTCCTTCATCCCGGCGAGGATCTCTGCGACACCCATGAGAATGGCGACATGGTTGTCGTGGCCGCACGCGTGCATCACGCCGACGTCTTGTCCGTTGTAGGTCGCCTTCACCTTCGACGCGAAAGGCAGATTCACCTGTTCGGTGACAGGCAGTGCATCCATGTCGGCCCGGAGCGCAACTACCTTGCCGGGCTTGCCGCCGCGAAGGATACCGACGACGCCGGTATGCGCGACGCCGGCTCGAACCTCTATCCCGAGACCTCGCAGATGGTCGGCCACGATCTTGGCCGTGCGGGTTTCCCGATTCCCCAGCTCGGGATGCTCGTGAATGTCACGACGCCACGAAACCACCTTGCTTGCGATTTGTTGTGCGCGCCGATCGATCTCTGCCGGCGTAGAACTCTGCGCACCTATGTCGCTGCGTAGGCAAACGAGCAGAAGGACGGCACTAATGAGGTGTTTCACGGGCAGAGCATAAGCGAAATGAGTCAGAGCTGTGCGTAAAATACACGAGCGGTGTCCGACCGCCCTGAGGAGAGCAAGGCCATGCGCGTATCAGCCCTGATTGGAATCGGAATGTGCGTGTGCCTGGCCGGTGCTCCAACTCGCTCAGCGTGCTGAGCCATGGAAGCGGCACACGATCGATGCCTCTTCGCTCGGCGCCGATGGCGTTCGTGCGGCCGATGCCAATGGCGACGGAGCGATGGACCTCGTTACCAGCTGGGAGCAAGGTGGGCTCACGCGCGTCTACCTCGCCGATCGCCGTAGTTCAGAGAGCGCAACGTGGAAGGTCGTCACCGCCGGCAAATCCGCTGATGCCGAAGATGCCGTTTTCTTCGACGCGGACGGCGATGGCGATCTCGACATCATCAGCTCCGCCGAGGGCCGCTCGCGCAGGATCCAGGTGCACTGGGCGCCGCCGGCCGGTAGCTACACGCGGGAGAGCGAATGGCGCACCGAAACGCTGTACTCGGACGGATCTCAATGGATGTTCGCCGTTCCCATGGACGTCGACCGACGCCTTGGCCTCGACCTCATCGTCGGCGGGAAGAACGAGGGGGCCTCAATCGGTTGGCTCGAATCACCGGCCGCACCACGGCGTGCCGGCGACTGGAAGTTCCACCGTCTGTCTGACGCCGGCTGGATCATGTCGCTCATCGTCAAGGACATGAATCGTGACGGCTTCCCCGACGTATTGTTGAGCGATCGTTTCGGGAAGATGGCCGGCGTGCGCTGGCTCGAGAATCCGGGCCCGGCATCGGCGGCTCTGAACGGACCGTGGACAAATCACTGGGTCGGCGGTCGTGAGCGCTCACCGATGCTCATCGACATCGCGGATCTCGACCGAGACGGCGTGGATGAGATTATCGTCCCGCACTACGTAAAAGACGAGTTTGGACTGAGCATCTTCAAGAGGTCGAGCGCGACTTCTGCGGATTCGTGGGCCGAGCATGCGATCCGGTATCCAGCGATCGCCGGACGGCCGAAAGCGGTGGCGATTGGCGACATCGACCTCGACGGCAGACGCGATCTCGTCCTCTCCGCGGAGCAAGCGCTCAACGGCAAGCGTGGAATCGTGTGGCTCCGGTATCGAGACTCGCCGTTTCAGGCCGACTGGGATGCGTACGACGTGAGCGGACCAGAGGGCGTGAAATTCGACCTGAATCTTCTTCTCGATGTGGATGCCGACGGCGATCTCGACGTCATCAACAGTGAAGAGAACGACAACGCGCGCGATGGGAAACCGGGGCTTGGCGTCGTGTGGTACGAAAACCCGACGCGATGAGGTGAACATGTCTCGTGTTTTGATCTGGGCTCTCGCATGGGCGTCGCTCGTAGTCATCGTGGATGCACAGGCTCCCGTCGACACACCGGCCGCCAAACCGACTCTGCCGAATCCGTATCGTCTCGTGCCCGATTGGCCGACGCTTCCTGCGAGCATGAAGGGACCGAATGGACGCAAGTGGGGCGAGGTCATCAGGGTGCATGTGGCTCCGAACGGCAACATCTGGGTTTTTCACCGCTGCTTCAACGATCAGCCCAACGGTGACGCCACGTGCCTCAATCGAGGCGATGCCAATCCACCGATCCTGGAGTTCGATCCGGCAGGCAAGCTCCTGAAGAGCTTCGGCGTCGGACTCTTTGCGCATCCGCACGGATTCACCGTCGACAAGGACGGGAACATCTGGGCGACCGACACCAATGACGAGGAGACCGTCCTGGGCATGTCCGCGAAGAATGCTCAGGGTGTCGTGATGGGCCAGCAGGTTCTCAAGATCAGCCCGGCCGGCAAGGTGCTGATGACGATCGGCACGGCAGGCGTCAGCGGGAATGGGCCGCACACATTCGATCAGCCTACGGGAGTTTCCATTGCGGCCAACGGAAACATCTTCGTATCCGATGGCCATTCCGGCAACAAATCAAAAGGCGCTCGCGTCGTGAAGTATTCGCCCGACGGCAAGTTCATCAAGACGTGGGGACGCATGGGTCCGGAACAAGGGAACTTTCGGGACCCTCACGATCTGTATGTTGGCGGTTCCAGAGGCTACGTGTACGTCGCCGATCGTCAGAACAATCGCATTCAGGTTTTCGATCAGGAAGGCAATTTCATCGCGGCGTGGAAGCAGTTCGGCCAGCCGAGCTCGGTGTATGTCGACAAGAACGACAACATCTACGTGGGTGCCACCTACCAGGATCCGTCTCGCGGCTCCGCTACGCGGGCGACGACGGGACCAAACGACAGGGCCATCGTGATCGGCAACGCGATCACGGGCGAGCTCAAATACCTCATTCCCGATCCGGGCGATCTGAGCAAGATGCCAGACACCGGGACCTCGGCGTCGGGCATCGCGGTAGACGAGCAGGGGAACATTTACGCCGCGGATGTCGGGTTCAACAACCTGAGGAAATACACAAAAGCTCAGTAGGAACGATCGTCTCGGAGAGTCTCAGGGCTCGTTCAGTGCTATAAGATGGATCACCTCACAAGGACGTCGATTCTGGGTCAGAGATCGCCCCGGAGGTCTGTATGGTGAATTTCTGCCGCGCTCTTGCCATCACTCCCCTCGTCCTCGCACTGCTCCTGCTGTCGCGCTCTGACGCTCGCGCCCAGGTGACGACCGCGACCTTATATGGCGTCGTCCAGGACAGCTCTGGCGCGATCCTGCCGGGTGTGACCGTCGTCGTCACTCACCAGGGTACCAATCTCACGAGAGAAACCGTGTCGGATGCACGTGGTGAGTTCGCTCTCCCGGCGCTTCCGGCCGGACCGTATGCGATCAAAATCGAGCTCGCAGGTTTCAAGACGTACGACAGTCGGGGATTAACCCTCAGCGCCGGTCAGACCGTGCGGCAGACATACTCGCTCGAGGTTGGCGCCTTGGCCGAAACGGTCACCGTGGCCGAGACTGCGCCTCTCGTTCAGACGAGCTCGACCGCGCAGGTTCAGTCCATTTCAGAGGTGACCGAGATCCCGGTTGCGCGGCGAAATCTACAGAACGTCGTCATGCTGGCCCCGGGTGTCAGTTCGGGCGATAGAGCCGAAGGGGGCGGCCGGGCCTTCCGCGTGAACGGCGTCGGCGACGGCGGCAGTTCCGTCAACGTGGACGGCAGCAACGCGCAAGCCGGCATGGAAAACCGCGGCATGGGCAACCACGGCGCCCACAACCAGATCGAGATGATGAGCGTCGAGGCGGTCGCGGAGGTGCAGGTCGTCAGGGGCGTCCTCAATGCTGAATACGGCGGCTCGATCGGCGGCCAGGTCAACATGATCACCCGATCGGGGACGAACCAGTTCCACGGCTCGGTGGCGCACAATTTCCAGCACGACGCGTTCTCGTCGCGCGATCCGTTTTTGCCCAGCACGACCGCAAAGCCAGAGATCATGTTCAACCAGTTCGGAGGATCGATCGGCGGACCCATCCTGCAGAACCGGCTCCTGTTCTTCGCGACCTATGAGGGCTATCGCGAGAATTCCGGCGTGACGCGGCAGACCAACACACCCACGCAGGCGACGCGCGATCGCATCCTGGCGGCGCTGCCGTTCCCCGAGACGAGGATGGTCCTGGACCTGATGCCGCTGCCGAACGTGCCGATCAACGCGGTCACCGGGCAGTTCGTGGACGCCAAGCGTCTGATCCGACGCGACAATACCTATCTTGGCAAAGTGGATTTGGAGACCGGCCGCGGCAGACTGTCGGTGACCGCGTCGCGGATACGGCCGTACGCCCGCGACCCATCGGCTCTGAACGGCAATGACAATACGTTCTATAACGCATCCAAGCGCGTGTCGACGCAGTACGTGTTCACGACCGCCACCTGGGTGTCCGAGAGCCGGTTCGGGTGGAACAACAGTACGTTCGATCGATACCCGGAGTTCTGGGTGAAGGAATCGCCGACGCGCGGACCGCAGCCCGTGTTGAGCAGCGCCGAAAAACGTATCGGCAGCTTCTCGGTGTCGGGCCTGTTCAGTACGCCAAACACCGAGCTCGTCCAGATGGACTACAACTCGTTCAACTTCGACCAGAAGGTGACGCGGATCATGGCCGGCCACGCGGTCAAGCTCGGTTTCCGCTGGTCCCGGGAGTACGGCTCCAAGACGAATCCTCAGGCGAACGGATTCACCTATAACAACCTCGACGATCTGTTGGCGAACCGCGCCAGTGCCTTCCTGCTCGCGATGGGCAATCCGCCGCATACCGCGTGGCTCGACCAAATCGGTGGCTTCATCCAGGACGACTGGAGGGTCAACCGGAGGCTGGTGCTCAACCTGGGTCTGCGGTACGACATCTATCCGCAGTTTCAATATAAAGCCACGACGGACCAGGGAGCGGAGATCAACAATCTGATGGACCCGACCGACCTGCGCAAGATGGATTTCGGAGCTCTCCGCGATCCGCACGACGTGGTTGAGCCGGATCTCCTGAACTTCGCCCCGCGTTTTGGATTTGCCTGGACCGTCGATCAGACGGGCGCAACCGTGGTTCGCGGTGGCGCCGGTATCTTCACCACCAGCCACCTGCTGGCGCAGTTCCAGAACGCAGTGGCTCCTCCCTTCTACCCGGTCCGCCAGGGCTGGAATGCCACGGAGATTGCGTCACGCGGTGTGGTCTGGCCGATGTATCCGGAAGACACTGTTGCAATCGCGATCAGCGATCAGGGTGGACGCAAGACTCAGTACTACATGTTCCAGAACGACATCAAGTCGCCCGAAACGGTGCAGGCAACCCTCGACGTGCAGCGGCAGATCGGGCGCAAGGTCATGGTGTCGGTTGGGTACGTCCACACCGACGGGAAGAACTTTCCGATCGTCCGGAACTTTGCGAACGCCTTCGATCGCGTGACCGGCGAGCGGCCGAACCCGGCAGTCACGCCCGGCGGGTGGTATGTCACCAGCACGCAGACGATGAAATACAACGCGTTCGAGACGACCTTCAGGGTGAGACAGATCGGCGGGTTGGAGACGAGCCTGCACTACACGTTGTCGAAGGGCTCGGGGCAACAAGGAGGCAGCCTCGTTGGCAACTTCAACAGCTCGCTCGGTGACGCCTACTTCCAGACACAGGACTTTTTCGATCCCGACTTCGACGTCTCCCCGCTAAGCGACGAGGCCCGTCATCGCGTCATCGGCTCGGCCATCTATGAGCTCCCGTGGCTGGCTGATCGCAGAGACTTTGTCGGAACCGTGCTCGGCGGCTGGCAGCTTTCCGGCGTCGTCAGTATCCGATCCGGCGAACCGATGCGTATCAACCAGCCGTCAGGCATAGGCAACAGCCGGCCCGATTACAACGGCAGGAACCAGGTGTTCGACGACTGGCGCGACACGATGCAGTACCTCGACCGCAGCGCGTACGATCTGGTGCCGATCTCCCCGATCTCGCGAGCAACAGTGCGGCCCGGGACACAAAACCCGTCTCAGCTGCAAGCACCAGGCCGCCGGCGCGTGGACCTGACAATAGCGAAGTCGTTCACCCTGCGCGGCAGCGTGCAGCTCCAGGTTCGTGCCGAGTCGTTCAACGCGTTCAACTGGCGGCAATACAACGATCCGGTCAACACCATCACGGCGGCCAATTTCGGCAGGATCACGGGCGTGTCGGCGACGAGAACGGGTCAGATCGGGTTGCGACTCACATTCTGATAGAACATTTGTAGCAACTTTGCGCATCTCTGCGTAGACTGTTTTCCTCTCAACAGCAACGTTTCAAGGAGTTGCTCTCATGCGCACCAGCCTGAAACTCGTGGTCGTCGTCGCGGTCGTCCTCGCGGTTCTGCTGTCATCCGGGTCGCAGCCAACAACCGCACGTCAGGTTTCGCCGGGTGTCGGTCCCACGCTTCTCGTCGATTGGAGCGCTGAACTTCGGCCCTGGCGGTGTGCTCTTTGCCGCTGATAACCAGGCTGCCACCATCTTCGCGATCGACCTGGGCGCTCTGGCGTCCGGTACCACGCCGGGAACCAAGGACGTACCGGCGCTCGATCAGAAGATCGCCGCCATGGTCGGGACGACGCCGGCAGGCGTCGCCATCACCGATCTCGCCGTGCACCCGACGTCGAAGAACTCGTTTGTCGCGATCAGACGAGGCGAAGGCGCAAGCGCGCAGCCCGCGTTGCTGCGCATCGACGGCGCCGGCAAGATCGACCTCCTGTCGCTCGCGAGCGCGAAGTTCACGAGCGTGACCCTGCCGAATCCCGCGGCGGTCAGCACGGACGGCCGGAGAGGCCGGACGCAGTCGGTCACCGATCTCGCGTTTACCAACGGCCGTCTCTTCGTCGCAGGGTTGTCGAACGAGGAGTTCGCATCGAAGCTGTGGTCGGTGGCCTATCCATTCACGAGCGTCGATCGCGGCGCGAGCGTCGAGATCTACCACGGGAATCATGGGCAGCTCGAGACCCGCTCGCCCGTCATGACGTTCGTGCCCTACACCGTCGACAATCAGCCGATGATCATCGCCGGCTATACCTGCACGCCGCTCGTCAAGTTCCCGGTCGGTTCCCTTCGGCAAGGCGAGAAGCTGCTGGGAACGACGATGCTCGAGCTGGGTGCGGGAAATCAGCCGATCGACATGGTCCTTTATCAGAAGGAAGGCCGCGACTATCTGCTGATGGCCAACACGCGACACGGCGTGATGAAGATTCCGACGGCGCAGTTTGCGTCCGCCCCGGCGATCACGTCGCGGATCGGCGGCACGCAAGGGAGCTTCGAGCGGATCGCGGCGCTGCCGGGGGTCGAGCAGCTCGATCTTCTCGACGCCCAGCGATCGATCGTGCGTCGCGCGCGCGAGCGACGGCAGCCGCAACCTTTCTGCGGTCGCCCTTCCATAGGTCCTGTCGGGTGAGGCAATGCGTCGCGCTTTCTGGATCATTGCCTCACTCGCTCTTTTCGCTCTGGGCTGTGGACGCGTCTGATCCGCCTGGAGAGATCGCCGTCAGCCTGGTCGCGCGGACAAGAACCGAATCACAGCATCATCCGAATAACGGGACTTTCGGGCGCAGAGCTTCGCGCGTTGCGCGACGCACGGCTCAGCGATGAAGCCTGGGAGGCGCTGCTGCGCGTCGGTGTCAGCGGAAACGATGCGGCGCCGGTCGCAGGCGACTACGTCGTCGAAAGCGGCTCGCTGGAATTCCGTCCTCGCTTTCCGTTCGATCGCGGGCAACCCTATCAGGTCCGCTTCGATCCGAAGAAGCTGCCGATGCCGCGGACCACTCCCGTCGTCCACGCGACAGTGTCGCTTCCGGCGCCACGAGCTCGAAGCCATCAACCGTCGTGACGGCAATCACTCCCTCGTCGGACACCTGGCCGGAAAACCTGCTGCGCTTCTATATTCATTTCTCCGCGCCGATGTCGCGCCGCGGCGCCATCGGGTTCGTGAGTCTCGTCGACGAGAAGGGCCAGAAGCTTCCGGATGTCTTTCTGGAAGTGAACGCCAACCTCTGGAACAGCGACGACACGCGGTTCACCGTGTTGTTGGACCCGGGCCGCGTGAAGCGAGGGATTCTGCCGAACCTCGAGCTGGGCCGTGCGATTCGAGATCGGGGGCGCTACACGATCGTGATCGATGCCGGCCTGGCGCGACGCCGCAGGTCAGCCGCTGAAGGAGGCTATCGCCGCGACGTGAAAGTCGGCCTGCCCATCGAGCTGCCGCTGACGCCAGCCGACTGGCGTAGTGACGCCACCAAAAGCCGACACACGCGATCCTCTCAGCGTGACGTTTCCCTGGCCACTGGATCATGCGCTGCTGCAGAACGCCATCGGCGTGTCTTCGCCTGACGACCAGGTTGTTCGAGGAGCCGTATCGACCGAAGCCGACGAAACACGGTGGGTGTTTACACCCGAGGCGCCGTGGCGGCGCGGCCGCGCATCAGCTGCGGGTCTTGACGCTCCTCGAGGACCCGTCGGGCAACCAGGTGGGTCGTGCGTTCGAAATGAAGCCGGGCACGGCCGCAGATTCCCGTCCGGAACCAGAGGTGGTAGCGATCCCCTTCATGGTGGGGCATACTTTCGCTGAAAGGCGGTAACAGATGGCGCGACGAGCCGCGTTCGCTTTGTTCGTGTTGACCGTAGCGCTCCTGTCGTATCGACTGGAAGCCCAAAGCTCAGTCACCTATGAGCGGCTGCGGAACGCCGCGAAGGAGCCGCACAACTGGCTCACCTACGGCGGCGATTATTTCAGCCATCGCTACAGTCTTCTGACCCAGATCACGGCTGCAAACGTCAAGAGCCTTGGCCTCGCGTGGGCGTATCAGTCGCCCATGGCTGGAAGCTGGCAGGCCACTCCGCTTGTGGTCGACGGGATCATGTACCTCACTCAGCGGCCAAACGACGTCGTCGCGCTCGACGCCGCGACCGGACGCGTCTTCTGGATGTACCGCTATGTCAACTCGTCGGACCTCATCGTCTGTTGTGGCGCGAACAATCGCGGTGTGGCGATTCTTGGTGAAACGCTCTTCATGGGCACGCTCGACGGGCATCTGATCGCGCTCGACGCGAGAAGCGGGCGTCCGATCTGGAAAACGCGGGTCGCCGACAGCAAAGCCGGCTATTCCGTCACGGTGTCGCCGCTCGTCGTCAAGGACAAGGTCATCATCGGCGTGGGCGGCGGCGAATATGGAATTCGCGGCTTCGTTTCCGCCTATGACGCTCAGACCGGCAAAGAGGCATGGCGGTTCTACACGATTCCCGGGCCTGGCGAACCGGGGCATGAAACGTGGGAACAGTGCCCGCCGAACAGCAAGGGTTACTGCGATCCCGAAGCGTGGAAACACGGCGGCGGATCGATCTGGGTGACCGGATCCTACGATCCCGATCTGAATCTCACGTATTGGGGGACCGGCAACGTTGGTCCCGACTACAGCCACGAACAGCGGCCCGGCGACAATCTTTATACGGCTGCGGTGGTCGCGCTCGACGCCGACACCGGGCGGCTCAGGTGGCACTATCAGTTCACGCCGCACGATCGATACGACTACGACGCGGTGCAGGTGCCGGTGCTCGCGGACATCACGTTCCGGGGCGCGCCGGTCAAAGCCATGCTGTGGGCGAATCGCAACGGCAACTTCTACGCGCTCGACCGCGCGACAGGAAAGTTTCTGTTCGGCAAGCCGTTCGTTCGTGTCAATTGGATGAGCGGGTTCGACGCCAATGGACGGCCAATTCAAACGCCTCAACCTACAGGGTTGCCGACCTATCCGGCGATACAGGGAGGAACGAATTGGTACTCTCCCTCCTACAGCAGGCGAACGCAGCTGATGTATGTGTCTGCGTGGGAAGATCAAGGCCAGCTGTTCGGATCGACGCCGATCGTTTACCAGGAAGGGAAAAATTTCACTGGCGGAGTGAATCAACCATTTGTGCCGATGCCCGGTCAACCCACGAAGGCCATTCCAGGCGCCCCCGCCATACAAGGCCTCATTCGCGGTCCTATCAACAATTGGACCGATGCGGCCGGACACGGCGCCATTCTCGCGATCGATCCGTCGACCGGTGAGACGAAGTGGAAATTCAACATGACCGACGTCACCGACAGCGGAATCGTGACGACGGCGTCCGATTTGCTCATCACCGGCGGGCGCGAGGGATATCTGCAGATCCTTGACCTCCGAAACGGGACGCTGTTGTGGAAATCGAATCTCGGCGCGCAGGTCCGGCAGAATCCGATGACGTATGCGGTGAACGGAAAGCAGTACGTCGCCGCCATCGCGGGTTTGTCGTTGTTTGTGTTTGCGTTGCCGTAAAACAACGGGCGTTCACTCGAACGGTCTCTTGTGCCAAGTGTGCGTTGCGCGTTGTCTGTTTTCATCATCCTGTCCGCGGTAGCGCGCCCGGTTCCCGCTCAGGAGCCCGATCCCTCCTTCGATTTTCTCGAGACCAGTCTCCATCGTTTGGACCGTATCGTGAGCTTCTCTCCCGAATTCCGTCCCGGGACTGTCACTCACTGACATGTTTCTCTCGGAAATCAACGGCTTCCCGGTGGGCGCTTCATCTGCGGCGTTCACCTACAGCTTCAGGCCGGACCTCGGCATTCAGTCGCGCGACACACGGACGTTCGGTCCCATCTATGTCGAGCGGCCCTACACCGTCGGCAAGGCTCGTTTGAGCTTCGGCACCAACGTTGGGCATGTCACGTTCAGCAGCTTCGAAGGTCAGAGTTTCGACGATGGCATTCTCATTCAGCAGTTTTTTTATCAGGGACGGGCTCGCCCGGGAGATGAGGTTCGCACTACTCTGAATTTTTCTCGTACATCGATGGCCTTCTTCACGAATTTCGGCGTGACCGATTGGCTCGAGGTCGGTGCGGTCGTGCCCATGATTCGAGTGGGCTGGTCAGGCACACTGACTTACACTGACGCTCCGACACAGCGCGTCACTTTTACGATGAGCGATCAAGTGAGCGCCACGGGAATCGGTGATGTGTCCGTCAGGGCGAAGGTGAAAGCCGTCAGCGGGTCGAAAGGCGCCGCTGGCGCGATCGTCGAGTACCGCATTCCCAGTGGCGACGCGACCAAGATGCTCGGAGCGCTCGGGCCAAGCGTGAAAATGAGTGCGTTGACCACCTTCCGGCTGGGCCGTCTGGCTCCTCACGTCAACGTGGCGTATTCCGAGGGATGGGGACTTGACTACATTTTCGCCGGCGTGCACACGGCGCGGCCCGAAACCAGTTCTGACTTTTTCAGGATCGGCGCTCCTGACGAGGTGGAGATTGCCGCTGGAACGGAGTACGAGCTATCGCCCGCGGTGACAGTGGTTGCCGACATCCTTGTGAAGGAAATTCGCGACGTCGGCTCGCTGGGAACGCACGACACGATCTTCCGTTACTCCGACAGCCGCGGTGAAGTACCTGTGTCCGCGTTAGTCAGGCGGCAGGGACATTCGCGAACGTCTCTTGGAACGATTGGTGTGAAGTGGGCCCTTCGCGACCGCTTTATCGCGTCGGTCAGTGGCCTTTTTGCATTGAGCGATGGAGGACTGAAGCCGCGGCCCAGCCTCCTCGCCGGCGTGGACTACTCATTTTGATGGCCGCTTTGGTGTCACTCAAACGTTTCGTCCTCGCCGCAATGCTTCTCGCATGGGGCGCCGGGCCCCTCGAAGCGCAGTCAGTCAGCCGGGTCATTATCGATGCTCTTCAGGGGAATGGGGACTGCAATCATCCGCAGGCGCGATGCATCCGGTTGTCCGGCAGATTCTCGGGCGCCGGAGGGCTCGGAACCAGCACGCAGCCGGAGGTCGTTGCGGCGATTCTCAAGCAGCAGATCACCACTCTCCCGCTCGGCACATCGTCTGGAGGATTCACGTGGGAGTTCGACCCATCGCTTGGCGTCATGGTCCGTCGCACGCAAAGTTTCGGGCCCATTTTTGGTGATCGGCCAATTACGATTGGAGCCCGCAGGTTCGGCCTCGGAGTCACGTTTCAACACACCGAATGGCGATCGCTCGCCGGCCAGGACCTCAAGGAGGGTATCTACGGCCACGACCTTTTCCTGGACGACTTTTTCAGTTCTACACCTCAGCCGCTGTTGGAGCAATTCGGCAGCCGGATCGATTTGAGCACCGAACGGACAACGATCAATCTGACTTACGGGGTTACGAGCCGGGTCGATCTCAATGTGATTGTTCCGCTAGCGCGTTCGATCGTGACGGGGGGACCGGATTACTCGTCCACGTTTCAGCGATCCGGCTTCACGGTGTTGAAGGCGCAAGACACTCTCGCTTCGTCCGCGACCGGACTCTCTGACGTCAGCGTTCGCGGAAAATACCTCGCTTTCTCGCGAAGCGCCGGGGCCATAGCGGCAATCGGCGAGGTGCGGCTACCGACCGGCGACTCCGACAATCTGCTTGGCACCGGGAAGGCGGCGGCGAAGCTTTCCTTTGTCGGCTCGGTCGCCGCAGGTCCTGTTTCGCCGCATGTCGAGGCAGGTTATCTGTTCGCCGGAGATGGCCTCACATTCACCGACCAGTTCGGCCGGACCCGTCTTGCCGAGGCAGAGCCCACCGACGAAATCACCTATACCGCCGGCGCAGACATTGCGATCGCAAATCGTTTGACCGTGGCCATCGACGTTCTGGGCCGGACGCTGCGGAACAGCGCGGAACTATTTCAGACCGTCCACACGATGCCTGATTCGGCCGACCGGACGTTCACCCGTGAAATCGTCTCCTACAACGTCAGACCCGGCGCGGTATCCCTGCTCCTGGGGACCGTGGGCGCGAAGATTCAGGTGGCATCGAACTGGCTCGTGACGGCGAGTGTGTTAGTTCCGCTCAATGACGCCGGGGTCAAGCCCCAGCCCACGCCGATCATCGGCTTCGAGCGGGCGTTCTAGCTACTTCGCGCTTTCGATCAACCAGCGGTCACCTTGCTTGCGAAGGGTGTATGTCACGGTTCTGGTGACCGGGGACGCGCGTCCCGTCTTGACGACGGGTGCTGTCGTCACCGTCGCCACAACGGTTGCGCGTTGACCGTCAGGTGCGAGATCGATTCGATTGATCGTGATGCTCTGATCAAGGCGTTGGTAATCCCTGAAGGCAGTCGTGAGCGCTCTCGTGTCAACCGAAGGGTACACCGCTTGCACGGCATCCGGCTTCAGACTCTCTAACGCGTCCGAGTAGTTCTGCAGCAATTGCCGAATCTGTTCGTTGGTGTCGGGGGGCTTAGCAGCGGAACCGCCGGGTTCTCTAGCAACTGTATCGAGTGGGGCCGACTGCGCACCACGTCCGACTGCGCCCGTACTGGGCGGGTTGCCGGGAACTGGAGGCGCTGCGGCATCTCCAGCGCCAACTGCGGCGGGAGCGCCGGCCTGAGCAACGGGCTCGGCTGGTTGTTCTGCCGGCGACTGTAATACTGGAGCTTGTTGTACCGGTCCCTGCTGCGTCCGAGCCTGCAGCGCCCGCTCTCGTGCCGCTGCTGCGTCCGTCGGAGTCTGTTTCGCCGGAATTTGCTGTTGTGGACCGCCGCCGGGCGCAGACGTTGTAGGGTCGCCACGAGAAACACTTCCCTCTTGCGAGGTCACTGTTCCCGGTTGAGGCTCGGCCGGCGTGGTTGGTGTCGGCGGCGCCGCCGCCGTTACCGGTTGACCGGCCGCCCCTCCCGTCTGTGCGCGAACAGGAATCACGGGATCCGGAGCAGGCACCTGCAAGGGACGCCAAAGCATCAGCAGAAGAATTCCCATCGCCAACGAATTCGCGAGCCGAAGGCGTCCCGGGTGGAACACCTCCCACGCGCGCAGTCGACCCAACATCTGACGCGCGAGACTCTCGGTGCGGCGATTTGATTCGAGCGTGGTCGCGAAGCGTCCGACGCGACCCCGAAACAGCCGGCCGACCGGACCGGGCACCTTCAGCGACAGGGGATCGACGTTTGCCCGCGCCATAAATCCGAGGAACACTTGATCGCGGAGCGGGCTCCCGTCGGGTGCGGCGCGAAGAACGTGTACGGTCTTGACCGATCCTATCCAACGCCCGATGTCCAACGCGGATCGAACGGCCGAATTGGCGGAGATCCTTGATGTCCGCGCGAGATCTTCAAGGAGTCGCTCGAGGTTTGCGCGTAGATGATCGCCTGCCTCGGGAACCAGGCGCCGTACCAGCAAGCGGCGAAGCCAGTCGGGCATGAAACCGTGCCTGAACCATGGCAATCGGGAAAGCGAAGGCAGGGACGAATAATCTGCAGCGTCGCCAGCCAGCCTCAACGTCAAGCCCCAGCTAATCTCGGGGTAGATAGCGCAGGCGCACAACCATCTGAAGCCGATCGGACCCAGAAACTCGGTGACCTGTCGAAGCAGCTTGTCCACAATGTCGGCGGGCGGCTCGTTGCGATCGAGCCACCGCCGATCGTTCACGCCGATGATATTGGGAAATGGCCGGGCGTAAGGGGCCGGGTACAGCGCTTCCTGACGCCACCCGGCCTCCAGATCGACCAGGGCCCGCCACCCTTCTTCTGTGGCAGGAATGACAGCGAAGCCGGCGTCGACGAGATCGAGCTCCATAGACGACCAGCGATATGGCGCTTCGGGCGTCCAGAACACCCGTCGATCGAGCGGCGCGGTCGAGTCGATCCAGCGGGCGCGCGTTCGGGCCGCGCCGCTGAATGCGAGATGGGCCTCGCCGCACACGAGAAGCGTGGCTTGATGATGGCGGCTGACAATCTCGCTCAGTCTCACACCTTGACCGGTTTCATCCGAATAACAGACCCGCGGGTCGTCGTGAAACGAGTAGTTGTCGAGAGCGATGCCCCTGTCGCGCAATTGCTTCAGGAACCCATCGAATACAGCCGCCTGATGATCGTCGGCCCCGCGGCGATTCACGAGCGCGAGGTATTCCCGAGCCGATCGGCGTGCGGAAAACCGTGGGCTGAAGAAACCTGCGGCACGGGCCGTCTGATCGATCGTTGCCTCGATGTCGAGATCGAGAACCGCTCCCTCACGCGGGCGTGACAACGCAGCCGCGGCACGCCGCACCGCCGCGTCCGGTACGAGGCGAACCGGAGTCTCGGGAACCATCAGCGTCACTCGCTCCGGATCGTGATGAGTCGGAAGCCGGCGAAGGGCGAGCTGACGCTGGCGGCGATCGATCAACCACGCAAGTCCGAACGCCATACCGGTTATCAGCAAGGCACCCAGCGCAACTCTGGACCATGCTGTTCGAGGGGGCTGTTCAATCGGGGGCGGCGCGGTGACCACCTCGGCTGGTGATGATGGAATATGCGGCGCCACCGCCGGCGGCGTTGGAGTCAGGGGCGTCTGCCATGGCCATCCAGAGACGGCCAGCGCGATCACAACTGCCGCAACAGCGAGCACCGCAGGCAGCAGAAAGTGTCGCCTGTTCGCCCTTCTGGCTTGTGTCTTGTCCGGACTTGGGGGTATTGGCGGTGGCGTCGTCGTCGGGCCGAGCCATTGCACGACTTCGGCTATGAACCGCTCCTGCTCTTCGGCCGACGTGCAGAAGATTGGGCCGAGATGTGAAGCGAGCCCTTCTGGTCCCGTTACAACCTCGTCATGACTGGCCAGCGCCAGCAACAACTCGTGTGCAACGAGGTATTGCCGCGTGTCGATTCTGAATCCCGATTTCTGCAGGCGTTCGACGAGTCCGGACAGCTCGAACGAGCGGGAAACCGGATCGGGAAGCATTTATCGGGCCTCGAGAAACGCCTCGAGCTCTGCCCGAGCCACGGGTTGATCGCTCGGGTTCTTGGTCAGTGAAGGCAGCCCCTCGAGGGCATGATGCCGCGCCGCTTTGAGGGGCTGGCTGGGCTTGGCGCCGCGCTTCAGCATCAACGTCAGCCATTCGATCAACTCTGCCGGTGAAACCTGGCGCTGGAGTACTTTGCGCTCGCGGAGCGCGCCGAAGAATCGCAACACGTCATTTACCAGCGGCCCTCTTGCTGTTGAAAATTGACTGAGCCGCGACAGCAGGATCTGCTCCAGCCGTTCCGCGGAAGGAAACGGGATGTTGTAATAAATGCAGCGACGAAGAAACGGATCGGGCAGGTTCTTCTCGGAGTTGCTGGTGATCACCACGATGGGCTTCAGCGCCTCCGGTATCGGCGCCGCAGGTCCGCCGATTTCCACGTTGCCCAGTTCGGGGATGCGGAACGACATCTGCTCGATCTCGTTCAGAAGGTCGTTCGGAAAATCGCGCGGCGCTTTGTCGATTTCGTCGATGAGCACCACCGTGCGCGCGGGCACGTCGTGTGTGACCGCTGCTTGAACTGTCGCGGCAACGTGTTCGGCAGGCAGCGCGCGCAGCATGGCACGGCCAAGGGCGTTGTACGTGATGAACAGCGCGTTGTCATCGCCGCGGCGCCTGGCCTGAAACCGGCGAATAGCATCGAACGTGTAGAACAGATCGCGCGCCGTGCTCGTCGATTTCGTGTGATACCTCTCGATGTCGGCGCCGGCGACGTTGAGTTTGCCGCGCGAGGCGAGTTGCCACGCGATGCTCGATGCGAGCTGAGTCTTTCCGGTTCCCGGATCGCCGGTGACCAGCAGCGGTTTGGACAGGATCAGGGCGACGTTGACGGCATCGACAAGACCCTGGTCTGGCAGATACCCAGACGGATGATTCGGGCGAGCGGTCGCGGCCTCGCTCGATGTCAGCGGAATGTCGCTGAGGTCGGCGGAGTAGTACATGAACCATCCTTGGTTTGAGCGATCATTTAGGGCGAAAGTATCCGGTTGACGGCCTGGGCAAACCGCATCATGTGCAGCCGGCCGGGGGCCCGATAGTAGTCAGCGTTCGACGCGAGATTCAGGAGTTCCTGCTTCCTGTCAGCCACAAACGGCATCACTTTCCTGAGGCCAAGCCATTCACGGATGTGCCGCTCTTCGACCGAGGACAGTTTCGGAAGAGGATGTGATAGCACCTCATGTGGAAGCTCGCGGTCGTCGTCTTCGTAAGTGAGATTGATCCACAGAAGCGCCGGCTGTGGCAGCCGGACCGGTGCCGATCGAGATTCGGTCTGCAACAGCCCCTGCCACGACTTGATCAAATCTTGTACGAGCGCTTGACCGATCTCTTCGTAGTCTGACCATGTGAACTGGACGACGATGACGAGCGGCTGCAGGAGAGCCGAGAACCACGACACCATGTCGTCGTCCGACGCGTTCCGCTTGCGCAGAACATCCGCCTTCAGAGCGCTCTTCAGGGCATCTGCGAAGGCGCCGCTCCTCAGCTTGGCCCGATTCAATTGCACCGGGTGGATTGCGATGCCGTCGTTGCCACGGCCGAACATGTCTTCGAGCACGCCCTCCAACCGAAATCGCTCCAGAAGCTCGTCGTGGGATTCCCACTTGTGGCCGTGAACCACACACGCTGTCATGTTCGGGGAGGAGCCGATGGCCCGCGTCATTTCGACGAAGGCTTCTTCCTGATCCTTCCGATCGCAAAGGTACGGCAGCACGGTTGGCACTTGCCGCTCGAAATCCGCCGAGGCGGAGCGTCCCGCGAGCCAATGGTGAAGTCGCCGAACCAGATCGCCGCAGTCAATCTCGATTCTCGCAGGAGATAGCGAGCGTGCCTGGCGAGCCAGGATCGGTGCGACATCTTCGGGCAGCGCCGCAGCGTCGGGAAGGGTCGCAGGTTCGATCACCAACGGGACGACACGAACGTTCTGGCGGCCGAGCGCCGTCCGCAGCTCTCGTCGAACCCAGTCGTTTTCGCGTCGCAACCGCCGCAGGCTTTCTTCGCTGCGCCAGTCGGGTCCGATGATGGCGAACAGCACGCGGCATTCCTGCAACGCTTCGTCGATTGCCGCAGGAAAGACGTCTCCCAAGTCAAGCGAGTCGCGGTTGGCGTCGAAGAAGACCGGGAAATGTTCTTCTATCAGGCTAGCGACGCTGACGGCCGCCCAGGAGTCAGTCGTTCCATGACGATAGCTGATGAAGATGTCAGGCATCCAGCGCGTCAGGTTCGTCGTGAAATGAATGAGGTGGACATGATGGCTTGAATTGCCCTGCCAGGGCAAGGTTGAGGCGGCTGCGGAAATTGCCAATATAATGCGAGGCGATGGAGAGACGGATGAAACAGTGTTTCAACGTGTCGATGTGCCTGGCGCTTCTTTCCTGCGACGGTTGCTGGTCAGGCACCGCCCGCTCCTGGAAGCTCGGCAGGTAGAGGGTCGTCGAGTCAACCATGGGTAACCCTGGAAGAAGGCCATCCAATCGACCGGCGGCCGACTGAGAAGAAGGACAATGCGCCAGCGTTTCCCGGGCAGACGCGGGCTCCGTACCACAAGACGGCGCCCTTCATGGTGAAGACCCTGATCGACAACCTGGAGGTGATGTGGAGCCTGGCGTTCCTTCCGAGCGGCAACATCATCCTGACCGAAAGACTGCCGGGCCGGCTGCGCATCCTCCACAAGGACGGCAGAGTATCTGAACCGCTGACCGGCGTTTCGGCGGTGGCCACTCCCGGCGCGAAAGACATCGGTCTGCTCGATGTGGTGCTCGATCCCGACTTCGCGAGAAATCAGCGGATTTTCTTCAGCTTCTTCAACTACATCGACGGCACCAACAGCAATACGTGCATCGCCCGCGCGCGGCTCGACGAAAAAGCGCTCGAGATCACCGACCTGAAGGTGATCTTCCGCGGCCTCCCCGTCATGCCGTCCAAACGGCTCGGCGCGAAGACGGGCGGCCGCATCGTCTTCGATCCCGGCGGCAATCTGCTGATGACGCTCGGCGACCGATCCGATTCACCGCCGTGGGACGTCGCGCAGAAGATGGACAATCACCTCGGCAAGATCATTCGAGTGACGCAGGATGGCGCGGTGCCGCCCGACAACCCGTTCGTCGGAAAGCCAGGTGTCCTGCCCGAGATCTGGGCGTACGGCATGCGCAGCCCGGAAGGGCTCGCCTACGATCCGCGCACCGGCCGGTTGTGGCAGAACGATCACGGTCCGCGCGGCGGCGACGAGCTGAACATCGTCGAGAAAGGCAAGAACTACGGATGGCCGGCGGTGGTTCATGGCATCGACTATCCCGGGACGCCGATCGGCGTCACGCAGCATGGACGGGATGGAAGAGCCGATCTACTACTGGGATCCAGTGATCGCTCCCTCAGGTCTCGCCTTCTACACCGGCAACGCTGTTTCCGCAATGGAAGAACAGCCTGTTTGTCGGAGGCCTGCGGGGCGCGATGCTCGACCGGCTGGAGATCGTGAACGACAAGGTTGTTGCAGAAGAACCGCTGCTGACCGATTTGCGTTCGCGGATCCGGGACGTACGGGTCGGCCCTGACGGCGCGGTATATGTCTTCACCGACAGTGGGACTCCGTCAATGAGACCAGACACTCCGCCGACGAGTAAGTTGTTGAAACTCACACCGAAGTAAGGAAGAAGCGCGGCGGCATCACGATCGTGCTGGCCGCGCTATGCCATGAGGCCGGCGCCGACGTCACCGACAGCGGCATCGTGACGACGGGCGTCCGATTTGCTCATTACCGGCGGGCGCGAGGGATATCTGCAGATCCTCGACGTCCGAAACGGGACGCTGGTGTGGAAGTCAAATCTTCGCGCGCAGGTCCGGCAGAATCCGATGACGTATGCGGTCAACGGAAAGCAGTACGTCGCCGGGCTGCCTCGCCCGGCGCCCACCCACTCGCACTTGTCTAGGCGGGTATCGATCTCTTTTCCTTTTTCCTTTTTCCTTTTTCCTTTCTACTTTTTACTTCTTACCTCCCTCCGACGCCGACAGCTCCGAAAGCTCCCTGAATCTTCCGGTGCTGTCGCCGAGTTTCTCAACCGGCACTCCGACCTTTTCGAGCAGCGTCAGGTGCAGATTGGTCAGCGGCGTCCCCTCTGGATACACGATGTGACGCCCGCCCTTGATCGTCCCCGCGCCGCCACCGGCCACCACTGTGGGTAGCGGACTGTGGGTGTGGCGGTCGCTGTTGCTGAGGCCCGCCCCGAAGAGGATGACCGCATTATCGAGCAGCGACCCGTCACCGTCGGACGTGGCACTCAGTTTCTCCAGATATCTGGTGAACAGCGTGACATGGTGGCGCTGGATCTTCGTGCATTTCTCCAGCTTCTCGGGATCGTTCTGGTGGTGCGTGATTTGATGATGCGGATCCGAGATGCCGAGCTGCGGGTACGTTTTCGCGCTTTGCTCGCGGCCGTACATGAACGTGATGACCCGAGTCAGATCGCATTGATACGCGAGCACCTGCAGGTCGTAGAGCAGCTGCACGTGATCGTCAAATGAGTCGGGGATTCCGACAGGACGATCGAATTCGGGCACCTCGAGCGCGCTCTGTTCCTCGGCTTTCTGAATGCGCCGCTCGACGTCGCGCAGGGCCTCGAGGTAATCACTGACCTTTGTGTTATCGGCCGCCCCCAGTCTTCGTCGAAGCTGGTGCACCCTGGCCGTCACCGAATCAAGAATGCTTCTCTCCTGAGCGAGACGTTCCGCCCGAACACTCGTGTCCGTACTGTCGCTCGACCCGAACAGACGCTCGAATACGACGCGCGGATCGTTCTCCGACATCAGCGGCAGGGTCCGCGTCAGCCACGACAGCGTGTTGCTGTAAGCACAGCTGTAGCCGGTATCGCAGGAACCCACCAGGTTGTTGTTGTCGGCGGTGAGCTGCAGCGACGACAACTGTGTGTCGCGCTCGAAGGCCTTCGCGGCGATTTGGTCCATCGAGACGCCATTCAGGACGATGCTGTCTGATTTCTTCACGTGCACGCCCGTCAGATACGACCCGGACGCGCGCGAATGATCGCCGGCACCGTCGCCCAGTGCCTCCGCCTGTCGATCGGCGAGGCCCGTGACGACAACAACGCGGTCGCGGAATCGCTCGAGCGGTGCGAGCACGCGTGAGAACTCAAACGAACCGCCAGCGCCCTTCGGCAGCCAGTTCTCGTACACGACTCCATTCGGGTGATAAACGACACCAAGACGACGTACGGGCTTGGCCGGTGTCTTCTGAGAGGCCGTCAATGCCGGCACCATCGCGTCGAGCAGGGGCAGTGCAACCGTTGCGCCGACGCTGCGAAGCACGGTACGGCGAGAGATTGCCCGCTTCGTAATGATCATGATCTGGATCTCCGCATCTGAAACGGAGCGCTTTTCACGATAGCCAGGATCGTGGACGACCAGCGGTAGTCGTCGGCTGCAGCCGCGCGCAGGATCCCCCTGATTGCCGGCGCGTCGTAATATTCGATCTCGCGGCCAAGCCCATACATCAGCAGTTTTGTCGTCACCCCTTTGACGAACTGCTCCTTCCGTTGCACCAGCGCTCCGCGAAGCGAGGCGGGACCGTCAACCTTGGTGCCGTCCAGAAGAACGCCCGTTGCATCTATCGCCACATCACCGTCCTTCGTGCGCCATTGCCCAAGAGCATCGAAGTTTTCGAGCGCGAAGCCCAGGGGATCCATTCTCGCATGGCAGCTCGCACACGCGGCGTTCGAACGGTGCCGCTCCAACATCTTGCGAATGGACGCTGTCTTTACGGTCTTCTCCTCCTCCAGAGTCGTATTCACATCCGGCGGCGGAGGCGGTACGGGGGCGGCGAGAATATTCTCGAACAGCCATTTCCCCCGAATCGTGGGCGAGGTGCGATGTGGATACGACGTCACCGCCAGAATGCTCGCCTTGCCAAGCAACCCTCTGCGCTGGTCATCCGCGAGCTGCACGCGCCGGAAGTGGCTGCCATACACGTCAGAAATGCCGTAGTGGCGCGCCAGCTGCTCGTTGAGGAACGTGTAATCGGCCGTCAGCAGATCGACGACACTGCGGTCTTCGCGCAACTGACTGTCAAGGAACAGCTCGATTTCTTTCACGAACGCGGTTCGCAGGTTGTCGTCAAACCACGGAAACTTCTTGTTGAAGTCCGGTGTGAGCAGCCACACATTGCGGGTTTGCAGCCACTGGCTGAAGAAGTTGCCGACGAGCGCCGACCGGGCTCGCCGATCGCCGAGCATGCGGCGGACCTGCTGCTCGAAAATTTTTGACTCTCGTAATTTTCCGCCAATCGCAAGGTCGAGCAGTTCATCGTCGGGAATGCTGCTCCACAGAAAAAACGACAGCCGCGAGGCTAATTCGACATCCGAGAGTCGATAGGTCGCTCCAGGAGCGATCTTTTCCGGATCTGCCTCGATGCGAAACAGGAAATCAGGGCTGACGAGAATGCGCTCGAGCGCCACGCGAATGCCGTTCTCGAAGTTCCGCGCCGCCCGGCCCTTCTTGAAGAATTCGAGCAGGGTTTGTACGTCCTCGGTCGTGGTGGGCCGTCGATACGCACGTCGGGCCAAAGTCGAGAGGATCTTCGTCGCACAGGCGATTTCGTCGTTTCCCGCCTGGCATACGAAGATGCGGCGACGGCTGGGTGAATCTTGCGGGATCTCGGCGTTGTACGGCCCGCCAATCAGCAGCAGCGGAACGACGAGTTGGACGCTCATGTCTTCGCCGTAGGCTTCGCTCCATATCGGGATGCGGGCCAGCCCCAGCCCCTCGGGCTTCGCCGCTTCGGCTTTGAGAATCGTGACGACGACCTGACGGAGGCCGGCTTTCACGGGAACGCGGACTTCCAGAGCATCGCTCGCATTAGCTGACGGATCGCTTGCGTACTGTGAGTCTGACGCCGGCGTGCGCATTTCGGGCGCCCGAGTTTCTGCCGACCCGCCAACCTTGAATTGTCCGACGCGTACATCGTCGATGCGAACGTCGATCGCATTCGGTACGTTCAAGCCATGAATCGGGCCGTCGATCGTCCTCTCCAATAAAACCCTCAGAACGTATTCGCCATCAACCGGGAAATAATGGCGCGCCGCAACCCCTCCCCTTGATCCCAGCGGAAACTCCTCACCTAACCGGTCTCTCTGCCACAGCTGGGTGCGCTCGTTCGGGTTGTTCTTGAGTGCCGTATAGCGTTCGAAGCCGGGCCGAACCGTCGGATCGCCGACGGCCAGGCGAGAGATCTTCGCAGCTGCTGTCAGATAGCGATCGAGGAGCGCGGGTACGACCGAAAGCGAGTCGGCGTTGGTGTCGAAGCCCTGCGACTGCTCGTCAGGCGGAAGAATCGTCGTCGCGTCGACTTCCACACCGAGCAAATCGCGGATGGCATTGGCATATTCCGTTCGATTCAGCCGATGGAGATCGGCGGGGCGCCCCGGATTCGGGTGCGCGGCCGCGGCACGGTCGAGTTCCGACTCGAGCCACGACGCAACGGTGTCGTACGTCGCGTTGTCGGGTCGACGGCTGGGTGGAGGCGGCATCGCACGCGAGCGCAGCTGCACGATGACCTTCTCCCAGGTCTCCATCGAGTTGGGTACGCGCTCGGTATCAGCTTGAGTCAGGATCAGGTTGGCCGTCTTCAGTTTTTCGTTATGACAACTGACGCAGTATTGCGTGACAAGAGCTCGCGCGGGAGTGGTCGACGCTGCGGTTCCGAGTTCCGGGTTCCGGGTTCCGGGGTTCTGGTTCTGGGTCCTGAGTTCTGGGTTCAGCGAACGTGGAACTTGAAGCCCCGAACGCGGATCTTGGAACTGGGAACCTGGAACCTGGAACCCGGAACAAGAGCCCAGCACCCAGCACCCAACACCAAGAACCCCCCAGATGCGTTTCATCGACACTTCACCTGCGCCTGGCACGGCTTTCCTAGCGTCGGATCCGCTCCGAGCTTGACCAGCAACGCGGCCGTTTCGGTGTTGAAGAGCACGCCGCCGAAGCGGTCGCCAAGTCCCGACGCCGCCAGCCAAGGTGTAATGCCTGCCTTGCTGACCACATTCACATCGGCACCTTTCTCAACCAGCAACTGAATCAGCGCGCTCCACCCGCGGTACGCCGGACCGAACAGAGCGTTTTCCCCGTTCACTGAGATGGCCCTGGCATCTGCGCCGAGCTCGAGCAGCAGCTTGACGGCCTCGAGCGATTGCTGTTCGGTCACAGCACTTTCCGAGAGCTTCCGGTTCACGGATGCCGCCGCCATCAGTGCGGTCGTGTTGCTCCTGGTTGTCATCGCGGGATCCGCCCCGGAAGCAAGCAGCAGCTTCATCACCTCTACGTCTGCGACCGAAGCTGCAAGGAAAAACGGCGTCGCGCCAATCGGCTCCGTATAGCCGCCCCCGAACCCCGGCGGCGGTTTCGTCATGCGCGCATTCGGGTTCGCGCCACGAGCAAGGAGCGACTTGACGAGCTGGAGCTTTGCTTGTCGCTCCTGGATTCCGCCCATCGGGTCGCTGAAACCGAATACCGGGTTCGCCAGATCGTTCTCCCAGGTGCTCGCCGCCCAATGGAGCGACGTAAAGCCGGCGTCTTCGATGTTTGGATCGGCCCCGTGCTCCAGCAGGAAAAGCGCGAGTGGCACCTGGCCTCTCACTGTCGCGACGAGCAATGGAGTGCTGCCCGCAGATATCGTTGCTGTGTAGGTCGGACCTCTTCCTTTCATCGTCGCATCCGGCACCGACCGGACGTTCACGTCCATACCCGCGGATAGCAGCAACCGCGCGACCTCCAAGTCCCCTTCCCGCGCCGCGAAATGCAGAGCCGTGAAACCTTGTTTAGTACGGGCCTGAAGGTCCGCGCCATGCTCCACGAGCAGTCGGACGACGTCCGGATGATGTTCCGCAATGGCCCACATGAGTGCCGTCTGGTTTTGCGACGGCTCCTTCGCGTTGATATTGGCTCGACCGGCAATCAACATGCGAACGGCGTCGACGCTGCCGGTGCCTGCGCAAGTCATGATCGGCGTCTCGCCGGTCGCAATAGCCGTATTTGGATCGGCCCCCGCCTTGGTCAGTCGCTCGACCAACGCCGCGTTTCGGTTGGTGCACGCCAAGGACAGCGGGGTAACGAAGAATTCGTTTGCGATGTTTGCATCCGCGCCAGCGCGGATGAGCAAATCCGCGGTTTCGAGGTCATTCCAGTGCACAGCCCAAAGAAGGGCCGTTGCGCCGTCATGCGATCGCACGTTCACGTCGACGCGCTGATTCAACAGGGCACGAATCTGCGCAACGTCCCGGTTCCTGGCAGCCGCCACCAGTCGGAGATCGCCGTCCGCTGCAGCCGCCCCGGCGACCATCAATAGGATGAGCAGCGCCCCTGCCAACAACTGCGATCTTCTGACCAACATGGAAGGCCTTGATTGTAAGGCCGCCGCTTCATGCTTGTCACGATCCCGTCGTTATGACACCCTATGGGCCCACACTGCCAAGACGATGGACGATGGACGATGGACGATCGACGACTGGACGATCGACGATGCAGGAGGTCCTATGAAGCGCAGAAGTAACGTGTATGTCGGCGCAACCGTGGTTACCTTGGTGGTCCTCCTCACGGCCGTACAACTGATGCTGCAGACCAGGACCACCGCCCAGGGGATTCAGGCAGGCGTGTACCAAATAGACCCGATGTGGCCGAAGCAGCTGCCGAATCACTGGGTTTTCGGATCGGTGGTTGGCCTGGCCGTCGATTCACGCGATCACGTCTGGGTAGTTCATCGCGGCAAGGCTTCGATCGACCCGAATCTTGGCGCCATGATGACTTATCCACCAGCGGCACCTCGCGGTGGCGGCGCAGCGCCGGCCGCTCCGACGGGCCCCATCTCCGAGCTCTGTTGCACGGAGGCCCCGCCGGTCGTCGAGTTTGATCCCGAAGGAAATGTGGTCGGACATTGGGGCGCTCCGGGCGCGGGTTACGAGTGGCCGCCTTCCATGCACGGCATCACGCTGGATGGGAAGGACAACGTGTGGCTGGCAGGAAATAACGGCAACACCGTGCTGAAGTTCTCGAGAGACGGAAAATTCCTTCTTCAGGTCGGCAAGAACGGCGCGAGCAAAGGCAATACCGACACGGCGAACTTCCATAACCCCGCTGAAGTCAACGTGGACGATGCGGCCAACGAAGCGTACGTCGCCGACGGCTACGGCAATCGCCGCGTTGTCGTCATCGACGCAACCACCGGCAAGTTCAAGAGAATGTGGGGCGCTTACGGGAAGCCGCCGGTCGATCCGGCGCCAGGCGAGCTGCAGCCGTATGATCCTGCAAAGCCGTTGTCACAGCACTGGCGCACCGTTCACTGCGCAGCGCTCGCCAATGACGGCCTCGTCTACGTGTGCGATCGCATCAACGCGCGGATCCAGATATTTCGCAAAGACGGAACGTTCGTGAAGGAAACGCAGATCGCCAAACGCACACGAGGCTCCGGTGTCACATTCGACATCGACTTCTCGCGGGACAAAGGACAGAGACTGATGTACGTCGCCGACGGCGGCAACAACCGTGTGTGGCAGCTGCTGCGCGAGCCGCTGACGGTGTTGAACCACATTGGCGATGGTGGGCGCTATGCCGGGCAGTTCTACGGCGCGCACAATGTGTCGCTCGACTCAAAGGGGAACATGTACACGGTCGAAACCTACAGCGGCGCGCGCGTGCAGAAGTTCATCTACAAAGGACAGGCCGCGGTGGCCAAGCCGGAAGGCCCGCACAACTGAGCGGTTTTAAGGAAAACCGAAGAAGGAAAAAGGGGGTCGCCCTATTCCTTTTTCCTTTCTAGAATCGAAACAACAGTCCCATCTGCATCGTCCGATTGCCCGACTTGGTCAGGATCTGGGTAAAGTCGCCTCGCGACATGGTGGTCACCGGGTTGTCAAGATTCGGGTGATTCGAGCCAGTTGTAGGCTTCGATCCGGAACTGCGCCCTCATCCCTTGCCGCACCTCGAAGCTCTTGACCAGCGCCAGCGACGAGGACCAATCGCCGGGCCCAAGCAACGCGTTCCGCTCGAGGTTGCCAAAGGTGTTCTGCGCGGTAATCGTCGGCGCCTTGAAGACAGACGGATCGAAGTAGCGCGCCATTCGCTCGGCCTCTGAACCCCCGGTGTAGGTGATCGGGCCGACCAGGTCGGGCCGGTCCTGATGCGATGTGGTAATGCCGTCGAAGTTGGAATCGTAGCCGAGGATAACGTTGAGAGGCCGGCCGCTGTTGATGTATGTGGTGCCAGAAATCTGCCAGCGCCCCAGCAGCCGACCTGCCCAGCCGGTGTCGTCCCTCAGGAATGGAACCTGGTACGTGTAGAAGGCGCGGAACGTGTGTATACGCGAGCGACGGCCGTACTCGGATTCCGGATTGGCCGGATTGTCGATTTGGGTCGTGAAGCCGTTGGGGTCTTCGTCCTGGACAGAGAGACTCGAGCCGCCGCCGTTGCCGAAGTCATGTGCTAGGACATAGGTAAAGCGGGCATCGAGGTCGCGGACACGGACATTAGAAGAGGCCTGGAGCGAGTGATAGTCGATGACGCCGGTGGTGTCGACTCGCAGCGACGTGGGACCGTAATCGGTGAACGGCTGGCGCGCGTTGATGTTGGCCGCGCTGGCCGAGGGAGGCGTGCCGTTCGGCAGATTTTGGAAACGGGCATAGTTGAACGGGACCGTCTGCAGCAGATTGCGGCTTACGTTGGCGACATAGCCGAGCGTCATCGTGACGCCGTTGCGAATCTCGCGCTCGGCCGAGATGTTCCATTGATGCGACATCGGGGTATTGAAGCCGGGGTCGTAGCTGATCATCCTGGGAAACGGTGGCTGAAAGTCCGCCTCTCGCACCCAGTCGAGGGCATTGTCTGGGAACGGAACCGGGCAGTGTGGTCCAACTCGGCGTTACCGAGGTAAGCCACGGGTTGCTCAGCTGCGCCTCGAAACCCTGCAGTCGAGGTGACACGGGAAACTCGTCGGTGGCGTTGGTGCGGATCAGCGCACCCGGAAACGCGTAATACAATCCATAGCCGCCCCGAAGCACCGTGCGGTCGTCGCCGAACAGGTCGTAGGCAGCCCCCACTCGAGGCGCGAAGTTGTTCCGGTCCTGCTGGATGAAACCCGGCGGGACGCCGTTGTCGCCTTCGAACGCCATGTGCAGCGGCGCTTTCGGGAAGCGGTCGGATTTGTGCCCCTCGATGAAGCTGGCTGCCTGTCCGTTTGCTTCCTTGAACGCGCCCCAGATTTCGTAGCGCAGGCCATAGTTCAGGGTGAGCCGTCGGTTGAGTTGCCACTGGTCCTGCGCAAAGCCGAAGTACCCCCACACAGGCAAGGAATTATCTCGGGGCCCGCGCGCCGCAAAGAACTCGGTCCATCCCGTCATGTAATCCGCGAACGATCGCGCGAAAAGCTCATTCGGGAATCGCGCAGTGACGTTATTGCCCTGATTGGTGAAACGGCCCAGAAAACGGTAGTCCGAGTCGCTCACCAGGTCCAACCGCGCAAGACTCGATCTCTGGACCTCAAACCCGAAGCGCATGTAGTGAGCGCCCTTCATCTTGCCGAGCGTCATATTCCCGCGAAGGTTTCCCTGTTTGTATTGGTCGCCGCCGACCTGGCCGGGGTTGGGGCCGTCGGTGATCTGAAGCGCGGGCAGCGTTTTGATCCCGTTGCGGATGGGCTGCGGCGCGTTGGCGCCGAAGTCGCTCAGGTCGCGGCCCGACGTGCTCGGATCGACGGCCGAATTGAAATTGAACTGGGCAAACGACACCTGGGATTCCAACGTGGTCTGCGCGTTCATCGCCCACGTGTGACGCCCCGAAAAGGTATGCTGCCTGACCTGGTTCGACCCGAGCGCGAAGTTGGGATGTCCGGAAGTGCCGCCGGGCACAACGACGGTGTTGCCGCGCGTGCCGAAATAGCTGAAGTTCATGCGTTGCGCCGCGGTGAAGTTGTGATCCACCTTGCTCAGGAATTCATTGTTCTCGGCCGGCGTGTTGTAATCCCACACCAGCCGGTCGCCGAGCCTGGCGACAGTTGGCATGAGCTCGGCGGCGATCTTCTGAGCGACAGGATCGACGAGCCCGGCGGCTGCGAGGTTGTTGTTGGGAATCGGCTGTCTGGTGATGGGATGGTAGAGCTGTCCCTGGAACTCGGAAAAATCTCCGGCGATCATCTTCTGGGTTGGATAACGCACAGTCGAGCTGGTGATGGTGTTCTGGTCGGTGAAGCGCTGATAGGAGCCGAAGAAGAACGTCTTGTTCCGGAAAACAGGACCGCCCGCTGTGCCACCCCACTGGCGCATCTGAGTCTCGGGCGTTTCGAGACCCTGCCTGTTGCGCTGCCACTCGTTGGCATTGAAGGAACCATCGCGGAAATAGAAGAAGGAACTGCCGTGAAGTTCGTTGGTGCCTGCCTTGGTGATGATGTTGAAATACCCGCCCGGCTGGCGTCCGTACTCGGCGGAGTTGCTGTTGGTGACCACCTGCACCTCTTGGATAGCTTCGACATTGGGCGCCTGCAGTCCTTCGTTCAACCGGATGGCAGAGTTGTCGGCTCCATCCAGGTAGAAGGTGTTTTGCTGTTGGCGCGCACCCGATACGTTGGCGGTCACGCCGCCCAGACCCAGCAGCTGCGAGCCTCCAGTGAGACTTCCGGTGTTCAGATCGACGCCCGGCGCGAGCTCGGCAAATTGAAGCGGGTTGCGCGAGTTGGACGGAAGCTCTGTGATGAGCTTCGATCCAATGTTCGTTCGAACCACGGAAGACTGGGTGTCGATGATGTCGGCGCCGGCGCTAACCTCCACGCTCTCCGCCAGGTTGCCCGGCTCAACGGCGACATTCACCACCGTGTTGCGATTGACTTCCACGACCAGACCCGTGGTTTCTGAGGTCTTGAAATTCTGCAGCTTCGCCAGCAACACGTAGGTACCCGGAGGAACGTTGGCGAACACGTAAGTCCCCAGGTTATTCGAGCGCTGGATGAGAGTCAGGTTGGTATCGACGTTCAGCAACGTCAGCTCGACGCCGGGAACGACTGCGCCCGAGGGGTCTTGGACGGTGCCTTGCACCGTGCCTGTCGTCAATTGGGCGTAAGCGACACCCTGCAGGAGCAGAACAGAAAGGATCGTGTAAATCAGTCGTCTCAGCATGGAAACCTCCAAGAAACGCCATACCCATGGAACGACGTTGAGATCGCGAGCCGGCCGATGGTCTGGGATGAAAACGTCCGCAAGTGTGGACTTGCGGATTGTTCCTGTCAAGGAGTGGTCGCGCGGAGTGGTCGCGCGGCCCCTTCCTTCTTCTTACTTCCTACTTTCAACTCCTCCCAGGTACGTGGTCACGCCGTTGGTGAGCGCCGTCATCTGCGTGATGACGTCTTCTGATTTCGCGTCGGCCGGAAGCGCTGCATCATCGGGCTCCACAGCGGCTCCGGTACTTCAGCGCGCAGTGCATGGTGGCGAATTTCCATCGCGAAGACCGCGCGCTCGCCGGGGAGCGCCGGACGAATCATCTCCGAATAGCCCCACAACGCCCCGAGCTTGAACAGCTCACACGCTTGCGGCGAAAGCGTCACCGCGAGGTCATGTGCAGTGCCGCCAGGATCCTGCTCGACGAATGCCACGAATTCGATGTTGGCGTTCGCCATCTGCTCCACGCGAAACACGGCCGGCGCCGGCACGCCGAGCCGATCCGCAAGAGCGCTCCGGCCGGCACCGAGTTCATCGAGGGCCTGGACGTTGGTTCCGGCGTATTGCCGCAGCAGCGCATCACGCCCGACACTGACACCGAGCAGCCACGCGCCCACGCGGGCCTCACCCGAGTCGACGGCGGGCGCGCGCCGCGCCGGCGTGTCGCCCGGGCCGACCTCGCATGAGGTCGACCGCGTGACCGTCCGAGACAACGCGATATCACCGAAAATGGCGGGGTAGGATAGCACGAGGTCGACGCCTCCCAGCGCCACCATCTCGAACGCCACGAACGTGGTCGCGACGCCCCAGACGATCGCAACGAACGCGACAACGTTCCGGAGGCGCGACTCAAAAGGACGTGCAGCCGGCGCAGCCATGTCCAAAGAGCGCACTATACTTGGGCTCCGCCAGCCGACTCAACGATGAACGAACTGCCAGGGCAGCTGATCCACGTCTTCGTCGTGTCGATCCTCGACGCCGCGCTGCTTGCATGGCTGGCGCTCCGCTGGTATCGCCGCTCCGTGCGGCGGCTGATGTCGACGCGCGGCGCCGCCGTTGGTCCGGCCAGTCCGCCAGCCGAAGCGCGGGAGCGTCCCATGCCGGCGACGGCGCCGAGTGGGCCCGACGGCTTCCAACTCGCCGAAGAACAGGGAGACGCGGCGGCTGAACGGCCGTTCGCGCGGCGAGCGGCATCCCGACGGGTAATCCTCGCGTACTGTCTCGGCGCAGCCGCGTACGCCTCCGTCATCACAACGCTGAAGTTCCTGCCCGAATCGTCGCCGCTGCCGCCGGTCGCCTGGCTCGTCGATTGGTGGACGCAGACGTGGCCGATTCTGCCGACGCTCGTCGCCTTGCTCGTGCTGGATCGTCCGCTGATCGTGCGGCTGGCGCTCGTCTATCTCGGCGGCGGGGCACTGGTCATCGCGCTCTTCACCGCAGGCGGCCAGCTCCTGAGGGGCACGCTCAACAGCGCGCCGCTGACAAATGTCTTCTGGGCCCTGGTCAGTCTCGGATGGACCGCATCGATTCCGCTCGCGCTCGTCGCCATCACGGGCTGGCGGCGCGTGCGGGCCGTGATGCCGCTCGCGCTGGCGGGCACGCTGCTGTTTGGATTGGGCTCGATGTTCTTTCGCGAACTGTTGATTCGCGCCATGAATCTCGAAGCGTTCAGATCGCTGTTCCTGGGCGGCGCCGTGCGTACATCGATAGAGACGATTCAGGTACGTGCTGTTCCTGATTCTCTGTCTGCCGGTCGGCTGGATCGCGTGGCGACTGCTGACCGTGCTGGCGAACGCGTTCGCGACGAAGCGATTCAGCGACGTGCAACTCGTCATCGACTGCTGGTGGGCCGTGGCCGCGGCGGAAATCACGGCGACCACCTTATCGATTACGCACGGATTGTGGGGAATCGTGGGTGGCATCGCCGCCTTCGCCGCATACCGGCTGACCGTGTTTGCGGTGCTCCGCGGTTACCGTCCGCCCGACACGGCGCGGCGGCGGCTGCTGCTCCTGCGGGTGTTCGGCTACCAGGCTCGGACGGAATCCTTGTTCGATCGGGTCGCCCAGGCGTGGCGGTTTCACGGCCCGGTGCAACTCATCGCGGGTGTCGATCTGGCGATGCGCACCGTCGATCCCGGCGATCTGCTCGCACTGCTGAACGGGCGGTTGGCGGAGCTGTACGTCAGGGCCCCGCAGGATGTGCCCCAGCGGCTCGACCGCCTGGACCTTCAACCCGATCCCGACGGCCGATTCCGGATCAACGAAGTGTATTGTCATGACAGCACATGGAAACCAGCGCTCGAAGCGCTGCTGGATGCGACCGATACCGTGCTGATGGACCTTCGAAGCTTTTCCGCGAACAACGCAGGGTGCGTCTTCGAGCTCGAGCAACTCGTACGCCGCCTCGCCACCGACAACATCGTCCTCGTGTGCGACAAGACCACCGACCTGCCTTTGCTACGGGGAATTCTGGGAGACGCCTGGGCCGCGGCTCGACGCGACGGGAGCGCGCGAGGCACTGGCCGAATCTCTGTCGTTCGCGTCGAGCGCCATTCGCGTGCGGACGTCGCCGTGCTGATGCAGCGGCTCCTCGCGGCCGACCGCCCGGCAGATGTACCACTGTGAAGTGAGGCTTGCTCGTACCTTAGCGCGGTCATTGGATCGACGCGCGCTCCGGTCTACGATCTTTTGTGTAGGTTGTCTACGGCAGCCGTCAGCGTGCCTGAACCGGCGGGGTCACGCTCGATGCCGGCTTGGTCCCCTTCAGAATCCAGCGCTGCATCCGCCGGCCGTTGGCGGCCTCACCCGTGTACATGCGGCTCTTCGAGTCGATCGCGATGACGTGCGCGCGGATGAACTCGCCGGCCTGACGTCCGGGTCTGCCGAAGCGGTCGAGGATGGCCAGGTCGTTCCGGCGCAGAATCCACACGCGCTGGTTCGTTCCGTCGATGAGGTAGAGCAGGCTCTGCGCCGGATCGCGCGAAAACTGCAGGCTGAAGCCGGTCCCCGAACCGCCGGTCTCTGGACGGACAAGGCGTTCCATCACGTATTCGCCGGTCTGACGGAACACCTGGATTCGATTGCCGCGCCGATCCGAGACATAGATGAGACCATCTTTCGAACCGACGATGCCGTGCAGCGTCGAGTACTGCTGTGGCGGGCTGACAGGATTCACCGGATACGCGTACTTTTCCGAGTCGTCCGGACGCTTGCCGTACGCGCCCCAATGCCGCTTGTACTTGCCAGTCGCGGCGTCGTAGACCACCACACGCTTGTTGATGTAGCCGTCGGCGATGAAGATCTCGTTGGTCGTCGGTTCGACGTAGAAGTTCGCCGGCCCGCCGAGATGATCGGGATCGTTGCTGCCCTTGTTGACGCCCGGCTCACCGATGGTGAGCACGTGCTTGCCGTCCCGCGTGAACTTCATCACGTGCATGCCGTTGCTGGTGCCCATCCACACGAAGCCGTTGTGGTCAATGTAGATGCCATGCTCCTGATCGAACCATGTATAGCCGTCGCCCGGCCCGCCCCAGGTTCGCAGCACCTTGCCCTCCGGATCCAGCTCCAGCACTGGCGGTGCGGGCGTGCAGCAGTCGGCTATGGGCGGCTTGACGGCTGCCCCAATTTCCTGAGGAGTCAGGCTCGATGGCATGTGGATCACCCACAGGTGATCCCGGTCGTCGACGAACAAACCCCGGATGTCACCCAGGATCCAGTCGTTCGGCAGCGTCGGCGGCCACGTGGGATCGATCTCGTAGATCGGCAGCCGCTCGGCCGTTGGAGACCGGGGGTCGGGTTTGGCGTTCGCCCCTTGCGCAATGGCTGCCGCTGGCAGGAGCAGGGCAGCGACCAGTCCTGCGAATGTGCCCGCATGTTTCATGACCGGGGATTATCGCTCATCACCAGGCCGCCCGGACGCCATCGTCGTACATCGAGAGTAACGTTCTCGAGGTGGTCGACACCATTCTTTGATAAATCCGAATTGGCCGCTTTGACGGTATTAGTATTCCCCGGTCGCGTTCAGCCTGCGAGGAAGGAGTTGAACATGAGGCACCTACAGTTGGCCGGTTTCGTTTTTTGCGCCAGCCTGAGCTGGGCGGCGCCCGTGTGCGCCGACTCGGTGACCTACTGGAACGATGTGACGGTGCAAGCGGTGACCGCCGAACGTCCGGGTGGTCCGGGATTTCTCGATATGGCGCTGGTTCAGGCGGCCGTCCACGACGCCGTCCAAGCGATCCAACAACGGTTCGAGCCGTACCAGGCGACTCTGCGCGGCACAGGTTCTCCCGACGCCGCCGTCGGCGCAGCGGCGTACGGCGTCCTGCTGGCCATCTACCCGAAGCAGCGAGACCTGATCGAGTCGAAGTACAAGACATTTCTGGCGGCGGGCCGCCTCGAGGGTAACCCGGGCCTCGCGGTCGGGCAGCACGTCGCCGCCGCACTGATCAAACACCATCGTGCTGGTGTGGCGTTGCCTGACTACAAAGGTGGAGGAGCACCCGGCCAATGGCGTCCCACGCCTTCGATCGGCACGCCCGCGATTCCGCCGGCGTTCGCGTCGATGGCCTATCTCTACCTCAGTGAAACGCGCCCATTCATCATGGAACGACCATCGCAGTTTCGGCCGGATCCGCCGCCAAGCCTGACCAGCGAGGAGTATCTTCGCGACTACAACGAGGTCAAACTGCTGGGCGGGCGCACGAGCACGGGCAGGACAGCCGCTCAAACAGACGCCGCGCACTTCTGGTCCGAGAACTACGTGGCCCAGTGGAACCGCGCGCTCCGTGCGATCGTCGAGGCTCGTAAGATGGACCTCGGTGATGCGGCGCGTCTGTTTGCCCTGGCGAACCTCGCGGCCGCCGATGCGGCCATTGCCTGCTGGGACAGCAAGCGATACTTCAGCTTCTGGCGTCCGGTCACGGCCATTCGTGAAGGAGAGAAAGATGGCAATCCCGCGACACTCGGGCAGGCGGATTGGGAGCCGTTGATCAATACGCCAAACTACCCCGATTACACATCAGGTGCGAATAGCGTCACGGCCGCCATCACGACGGTTCTGGAACGCTTCTTCGGAACAGACGCGTTCGAATTCTCGGTCACGAGCGACGCACCACTGGCAACCCAGAAGACGCGTACGTACAAACGCTTCTCTGATGCGGCACGAGAAGTCGTGGAGGCCCGCATCCTCCTTGGCATTCATTTCCGATTCGCGGACACAGCGGGGCGGACGCAGGGCTCCCGGGTCGCCGACTGGACGTTCTCTCGCTTCCTTCGTCCGCGTAAGAAGTGAGTCCATTCACTCATACCGCAACGCCGTCATCGGATCGACGCGCGCCGCGCGCTGCGCTGGAATGAGCCCGGCAACGAGCGCCACCGCGATCAAAGACGCCGCAGCGGCGGCAAACACGAACGGATCGCGTGCGTTCATCTGGAATAACAGCGATTCCGCGGTGCGGCCAAGCGCGAACGCTCCCAGCAGGCCGATCGTTGCGCCCACAAGAGTCATCAAACCGACCTGACGGAACACGAGCCGGCGCACGTTGGCGGCCTCGGCCCCGAGCGCCATGCGCAAGCCGAATTCTCTGGTCCGCTGACTCACTGTATACGCGAGCACTCCATAAAGACCGATTGCAGCCAGGAGCGTCGCCAGCCCGGCGAATACCGACGACAACGACGCGACGAACCGATCGAGCGCGACGTTCTCGTTGATCTGCGCGTTCATCGTCCGAAGTCTCGAAACGGGCAGCCCCGGATCGATCTCGCGTACCAGCCGCGGGATGGCCGCCAGCAATTCCTGCTCGGAGCCGCGGGTGCGTGCATAGATATTCACCCCGGCGAGATCGGGATCCTGACGATACGGCATCAGCACCAGCGGCGTCGGCCTTTGCTTTACCTCGTCATACGCCGAATTGGCGGCGATGCCGACGATCTCGATGTCGAATCCAGTGCTGCGGCCCATCCGCTGGAGGCGCTTGCCGATCACATCGCGGCCAAGCTGATTTCTCTCGAGAAACGCCTCGTTGACG
Source organism: Vicinamibacterales bacterium (assembly GCA_963775345.1). Classification (GTDB taxonomy): domain Bacteria; phylum Acidobacteriota; class Vicinamibacteria; order Vicinamibacterales; family JAMQPK01; genus JAMQPK01. The sequence continues at coordinate 101,942 of CAVZIS010000008.1, read as the reverse complement.
ATCGCGACCTTTTGCGTGCCCTCGGCGTCGCTGCGCAGGAATTCGCGGCCGGCCAGGAGAGCGATTCCGAACGTGCGCAGATAGTCCGGGCCCACGAAGTTGTAACGCGCGCTGTCATCGTCTTCCAGACCGTAGTCAACACCCTGAAGCCGGAAATCGCTCATCGACGTATCTCCGGAAATCAACCGGACCCTTGCAGCCGTAACGCTCGCAATGCCCGGGAACTTCAAGAGCTCGTCCTCAATCTGCTCGAGCCGCTGCCGGGTCTGAGCGACCGAGTACCCGTTCATGGCGGGATTCACCCCGAAGATGACGAGTTGTTCGGTGACGAGACCCAGATCGACCCGCGTGATGTTCGCGAGGCTCTTCATGAAGAGTCCGGCAGACACAAGGAGCGCCATCGACAGCGCGATCTGACCGGTCGCAAGCGTCACGCGGAAGCGCGCGGCTGCCTTTGAACCCGACGGTTGACCCGCATTGGCTTTCAACGCCGTGACGAGGTGCGGACGCGTGCCGTGGATGGCTGGAAACAGCCCGAACAACAAGCCGGTGGCAACGGACAATACCGCGGCAAACGCCAGCATTTCGCCGTCGAGCTGCAGCGCGAGAGTGTCAACGGTTCCCGAAGGGAGAATCGCGGCCATCCCAACCAGCGTCCAACGCGCGATGACGAGCCCCGCAGCGCCTCCGGCAACGGCAAGGAGCATCGATTCAATGAGCAGCTGGCTGACGATGTGTTTGCGGCTGGCGCCGATGGAGAGGCGAACCGCCATCTCGGTCGATCGCGCCGCGGCGCGTGCGAGCAGCAGGTTGGCGACGTTCGCGCAGCAGATGAGCAGGACGATCAGCGTCACGTCGAACAGCAGCGTCAGGGGCCGGCGCGCCTGGTCGGGCGTGCGGCTCTGACCTCGAAGGCCGGGCTCGAGCTGCATCTCCATGCTTTTATAGCGCTCGAACATAGACGGGTTCATGCCCTGCATCAGCGGCACATCGACCGTCGTATGGATCGACCGGTACTGGCCATTGAAGATCGTTCGCGCCTGCTCCGCTGAAACGCCGGGTTTGAGGCGCGCAAACAGATACGCCCAATATGCCCGTCTGTCCTCGAGCCCCTTCCATCGCGGGACGATGATCTCGCGCGTCGAAATCGGCACGAAAACAGCGGGGACGAACGCCAAGCGTGATGCCGTGAAATCCCTGAGGCGCGACGCCGACGATCGTCAACGGCTGGCCATTGACCACGAGCGTCTTGCCCACGATGTCGTGAACCGCAGCAAATCGCCGCCGCCAGTATTCGTCGCTGAGGACGGCCACCCGTTCGGTGCCGGTCTCGTCGGCGGGAATGATCAGCCGGCCGAGCTGCGGCGCGAGCTCGAGGACTGAGAAATAAGAACCAGAAACGAGCGCGGCGTCACCGCCTTCCGATGCGCCGCCGTAGGCGATGTTGGCGCCGAAATCGCGATGCGCGGCGATGTCGGTAAAGGATGTCTGCACGCGCTGAAGGTCGCGAAACATCGGATAGCTGAACAGCGAGTCGCACGTGCCGATCTGGCCGCACGACACCGATCCGCTTCGCGGTCCAGGGGCGACGAGATTGACCAGCCGCGCCGGCTCGGGGACCGGCAACGGCCTGAGCAGAAACTGATTGAAGACCGAAAAGATCGCCACGTTCGCCCCGATGCCGAGCCCCACGGACACCACGGCCACGGCAGTGACGATTGGCGTTTTCAGCAGCGAGCGGAGCGCGAATCTGAGTTGAGACATGGCAGTGCACTCCAGCTAATCAAACGCCATGCCTGGAGAAACCGCCGCGATTGGCGACTTTTCACGGTGAAACGTTCGCTGTTGGGATGCCGCGTCCCAAGTACATGTGTATCCGGCTTCAGCCGTACGTAGTGTCCGGCTTTAGCCCTACTGTGATCGCGGCGTCCGTCTGAAGGATCGCTCGTTCGCACGTCCCGGAGGTAGCAGCCCTGGAACCGACCATCGACCATATAGAGATCACTGTCAAAGACATGAACGTCGCGGTGCCGTTCTATGACAAACTCCTTCCTCTCCTGGGCTTTGATCTTCAGACCCGAGTCCGTGCGGTAATGGAAGAGCATGACAAGCAGGTCGTGCAGTACGAACATCCACGGTTGGGATTTGCCATCACCTCACCGAGAAAAGCTTTCGCGGGCGACACGATCAATCGCAGGAAGCCAGGGACGCTCCATCATCTTGCTTTCAAAGCGACGTCTCGCGCCGAAGTCGATCAGACTGCATTCCCAGCTGAAGGCAATAGGGGCCACGATTGTGAGTCCACCACGCGAGTATCCGGAATACACGCCGCCCGGCTACTACGCGCTCTTCTTCAAGGATCTGGAAGGAATAAAGTACGAGATTGTGTGCATTGAGGCGAGAGGAAAATAGAAATTACTTTTCCTTTTTCCCTTTTCCTTTTTCCTTTTTACTTTCCCCTTTCAACGCCCTCCCGCCGGCTCTGGCGCGTCAGAAACGCGACGAGATCCTGAAATTCCTGCTTGGTGAGGCGGGTTTCATAATCCGACGGCATCAGCCTGGTCTTTTCGTAGACAACGTCCTTGACCGTCGCGCGGTTCAGAAGGTGCAGGCGGCTGTCATCCACGCCAAGAATCTGCAGCGAAGTGCTGTTCTCGTTCTTCAACACCCCGCGGACAACTTTGCCATCGGGCAGCGTCACGCGCACGGTGCGAGAGTCGTTGGGCGGCTCGAGCTTCCGCGGAATCGCGCCGCCGTCGCCCTGGACCCGGTACTTCTCATTGGTCATCGCATCGACGATCGAGGCCGTCTTGCGAATATCGGCGATGGCCGTGAGCTCGGGGCCGATGACGCCGCCCTTCCCTCGAACCATGTGACACTTGCCGCACTCCGCTTTTCCCCAGAAGATCTCTTCGCCAAGCGCCACGTTGCCGGGCGCTGGAGCGTCGATGGCAGTACCACGCAATGCCTGGATGTAGGCTGTCACCTTCCAAATCTGCTCGTCGGAGAGATCCGGCGTTGGAGGCATTCCGGTGGCCGGGATGCCGTTCTTGATCGCGCCGAAGATCTCTGACGGGCTCTGCAGCGCGTACCTCCGTCCTTCCACGCCAAGCGCCGGGCCCATCTCACCCGCGCCGCCGTCGAACCCGTGGCAGGTCGTGCACTTCTCGTTGTAGATTTCCCGTCCCTCCTGAACCGCTTGTGGCTGACCTTGAAACGGATTCGCGGGTCCCGGAGGCGGACCGCCGCCGCGACGCTGCGCGGACAGCGACATGCCCGCACAGACCAGACCCACTGCCAGCAGCGAGAGCGTCTTCTGCATGATGTTCTTCCTATTTGGCCGGCGAATCGGGAAGCGCAAATGCAAATACATTGGCTCCAGACACGATCGCGATGAACTGTTGCCCACCGGCGCTGTACGAAATCGGCCCAGATGTGATGAGTGCGCCAGTATTGAAATGCCAGAGGGGCTTTCCGCTGCGCGCATCGTTTGCCGTGAACAACCCTCTATGCTCGCCGGCGAAAACGAGGCCGCCGGCGGTGGACAGCACGCCGGGGCCATACCGGAGCGAGCCGACGTGCTCGTACTCCCAGATCTTCTTCCCTGTCGTCGCGTCGAGAGCGCGCAGGAAGAACCGCCACTCTTCGCCTGGCTCGGGGCTTCGGATGTAACCGCCGCCGGCAGCCGGACGGTCGCTGACGCGGAAGTTGATGCCGCAGCCTTCCTGCGCGATCACATAAAAGTACCCGGTGTCGGGACTGTAGGCAGGTGATGGCCAGTTGGTGGCGCCCATCGTGGACGGGCAGGTCTTCGAGCCTTTCACCGAAGGCTCATTGCCGGGAATCAGAATCGGCCGCCCTTCCGGGCTCAAGCCGCTCGACCAGTTGAGCCGGCTGACAAACGGCGTCCCGTGCAGGAATCGTCCGTTCGTGCGATCGAGCACGTAGTAGTACCCGTTGCGATTCGCCTGCACGAGCAACTTGCGCTGCTGACCTCTGAACTCTCGATCGATCAGTACCGGCATCTCCAGCGAATCCCAGTCGCGGACGTCGTGCGGCGTGGCCTGGAAGTACCACTTCATCTTGCCCGTATCGACGTCGAGGGCAACAACGCATTCGGTAAAGAGGTTGTCCCCTTCGCGAACCTCGCCGGCCCATTGCGATCCGGGCTGCCCGGTGCCGTAGAAAATCGTGTTCATCTCGGGGTCGAAGCTGCCGGTGACCCAGATAGGACCGCCGCCGAGTTTCCACGAGTCGCCCGACCACGTGTTGGCGCCAGGATCCTTCTCTGACTGCGGAATCGCGTTCCATGTCCACACGTGCTTGCCCGTCTCGACATCGAAGGCCTGGATGAATCCGAAGGGCTGATTGCCCGTCATGATCACTTTGCCCTTCGCGACAAGCGGCGCCTGTCCGGCGAACCGATAGCGCTCTCCGGCGGCTCGAGTTTCCCAGATCGTGGCGCCGGTGCGCGCATCCAGCGCGACCAGACGGGAATCGGTCGTCGTCACGAACACCTTGTTGCCATGGACGGCAGTGCCGCGCTGCGAAGCGGTGCTCACCTGCTCCCACTGGTATTGCCAGATGACGCTGCCCGTGCGAGCGTCGACAGCGTCAACGCGGTTGAACTGAGACACGAACATCACGCCATCAGCGACGACGGGCACGGCCTGGACGTGTTGCTGGCCAACGAGGTGGTACGCCCATTTGGCCTGCAGGTTGCCGACATTCTGCGCCGTGATCTGTTTCAGCAGCGAGTGCCGGTGCGAGTTGTACGTACCGGAGTATGAGAGCCAATCGCCCGGGTCCGGCTTGAGGAGATCCTGGTCGGTTACTTGCGCCAGAGCTACCAGTCCGGCACTAAGAAGGAACAGGATCGATGCTGCCACCTTCGCGAATCTGCAAACGCTCACGATGCTGCCTCCCGCGTCGCCTTATTTTGCCGTATTCTTCTTCCTTTTTCCTTTTTCCTTCTTCCTTTTTCCTTACTCGCTTATCCCGCCAGGCCAAGGAAGACAAAGATCGCCCGATTGAGGGCCATCATTTCGGAATCGGTGAGTCGGCCGAGTCGATCGCGCATCCGCGTGCGTGGCACTGTGACGATTTTGTCCGTCATCGCATGCGACCGCTTTTGTAAGCCGTTCTCCTCGCTGGGCTCGATTCGGACGCGGAACAATCGTGCCGACGTCGGATCGGCGGTCAGGGGGCAAACCGTTACAGAGCTGGTGGCGTCGAATCGGTCGTCTTGCAAGACGATGACGGGACGGGGCTTGCCGGCATAGGCCTGACCGCCCGCGGCGGTCCAGATCTCGCCGCGCGTCATTCTTGATCCAGGGGTCCCTGCCCCCTGGCATGCGCCCTCGCTTCGCGGTGCCCCATCCGCCCCACTCGCTTCGGCGCTTCGAACCACTCGGAGATGGCATCGACGAAGGATTGATCGTCAGCGGCGAAGCGACTCTTCGCGACCGCGCGCGACTGTCGGTGGGCTTCGGCAGCGAACCGTGGAGACCGCACATCGGGCACCCAGATCTGGATGGGCCGGAGCCCCGCATCGCGCAAGCGCGCACGATGGGCGCGAACTTTCTCGGCAGACGACTTTGACCGGATTCGAGGGCCCATTACGGTTACATGTAACCTATCATACCTTGGTATTCGTCTTTTTTTGGCCCTTCGCTATTCCTTTTCCCTTCTTCCTTTTTCCTTACTCGCTTTCCCTACTGAAGCCCCCCGCGTACAGACGTAATCCTCTGTGTGTTGAACCCGAGCCAGTGCATCCGTCCGACGTAGCGCGCATGCTCCACTTTGAGGCAGCGATCCATGATCACGGTCACACCGCCGGCTTCGGCGATGCGCGCGCCGTCTTCGTTGATCACGCCGAACTGACACCACAGGGTGCCGGCCTGAATTTTCACCGCCTCCTCGGCAATGGCGGGGACCGCATCAGGGGCGCGGAAGACGTTTACGATGTCCACCGGCACAGGCACGTCGACCAGGCTTTTGTAGACCTTTTCTCCAAGGATCTCTTTCTCGCGCGGGTTCACCGGGATGATCTCGTAGCCGTGACGCTTGAGGTAGTAGCCCACGAAGTAGCTCGCGCGAAGCTCGTTCGGAGAAAGCCCGACGATCGCAACTCTGCGCGCGTTGTGGAGCACGCGCTGGATCGTGAGCGGATCCTGATAGCGCGAAAGGGTCATGCGGTCGCGGCCCCGCTCGTCGCACCTGCGGCAACACGCGCGAAGCCCTGCTCGAGGTCCCAGATCAAGTCCTCGACTGATTCGGTACCGACCGACAGCCGGATCGTTCCAGGACTTACACCTGCCGCTGCGAGCTCCGCGTCGCTCAATTGACGATGTGTCGTGCTGGCGGGATGGATGATGAGGCTCTTCGAATCGCCGACGTTGGCCAGGTGCGACCACAGCGTGACGCCGCGAATGAAATCCTGACCCGCTGCGCGTCCGCCGCGAATGTCGAACGAGAACACGGCGCCGGCGCCGTGCGGCAGGTACTTGTCGACGAGCGGTCGATAACGGCTCTTCGGCAGACCCGGATACGTGATGTTCGACGCTAGCTCGTGCGAATTGAGGTATTTCCCCACTGCCACCGCATTTTCAACGTGGCGATGCATACGCAGCGACAGCGTCTCGAGCCCCTGCAGGAACAGGAACGCGTTGAACGGGCTCATCGCCGCACCGAGGTCGCGCAGCGTTTCGGCCCGCAGCTTCATCAGGTATCCGTAGGTGCCGAACGTTTCGTGGAACAGCAGACCGTGGTAGGCCGGCGAGGGATCCGCGACAACCGGAAAGCGCCCGTTGGACCAGTTGAACGTGCCCGAGTCCACGACTACCCCGCCGATGCTCGTGCCGTGCCCGCCGATGAACTTCGTTGCGGAGTGAACGATGATGTCGGCGCCGAATTCGATCGGCCGGCAGAGGTACGGTGTCGCGAACGTGTTGTCGACGATGAGCGGAAGCTTGTACTCGTGCGCGATAGCAGCGACCTTTTCTATGTCGAGCACGTTGCCGCCGGGGTTGCCGATGGTCTCTCCGTAAAACGCCTTGGTGTTCTCGCGTACTGCCCCTTTCCACGCGTCCACGTCGTCTGGGTCCACCCAGGTGAGGCCGACATCCATCTTCCGCAGCAGATGCTTGAACTGGTTGATGGTGCCGCCGTAGAGCGCGGACGACGAAACGACGTGGTCGCCGGGCTGGAGCAGCGTGAAGAGCGCGGCCATCTGCGCGGCGATGCCGCTCGCAAACGCGACCGCGCCGCAGCCTCCTTCGAGATTTGCCATGCGCTCTTCGAAGACCGCGACCGTCGGATTCATGATGCGCGAATAGGTGTTGCCGTACTCCTGCAGGTTGAAGTACGCAGCCGCCGACTCCGGATCTTCGAACACGTAGCTCGTCGTCTGGTAAATCGGCACTGCCCGCGCGCCGGTGTTCGGATCGGGGCGCTGACCTGCGTGCACCTGACGCGTTTCAAATCCGAATTCGCGGGCTTCTTCAGTACGGCGTGTTCGCTCCATTAGCTGATCTCCAAACAACAAACAGGAGGTAGGAGATTAGGAGAACTACATTTCTCTTATCAGAGTGCAGCACCGGCATCGACTGTGCGCCGCAGGCGCATCGCAGAAAGAACAACGGCCGATACAAGACTTCATCACGAATCCACAGAAGTCTTGGTATCGGTCGTTGGTTCTTTCTGCGTGTTGGCCGCTGCGCGGCCAACATAGTCGATGCCACTCCTTCCGATAAATGTCGTCTCCTACCCTCCTAACTCCTGTTTTTCTTATTCCTAAGCTCCTGTTTTTCCGCGCGCGAGGAAGTTCTGGATCATCGGCGTCTGCCTCGCTTCCTCCAGTAGAAAGCAATCATGCCCGTAAGGCGCTTCTATGACGTGGAGCTCGACGTCTTTACCGAGCTCACGCAGGGCAGCCGCAATATCCTCGGAGCCGGCGGGCGGATACAGCCAATCCGAGCTGAACGCGATCAGCAGCGTTCGCGCCAACATGGGGCGAAGTGCGTCCTTGAGGCTCCCGTGGCCGTATTGTCGCGCCAGGTCGAAGTAGGTCAGCGCTCGCGACGTGTAGAGATAGGTGTTCGCGTCGAAGCGTTTGACGAACGTCTCCGCCTGATGCCTCAGGTAATTTTCAACCTGGTACTCCGGCTCGGTGACGGTGTAGCGGATGTCATCGGCAAACTGGAGCCGGCGTCCGAACTTGTCGCCCACCGAATTCGCCGACAGATACGTGATGTGGCCGACCATGCGCGCGACGCCCATCCCCGCATCGGGCTTGCGTCCCGTTCCGTAGTAGTGGCCGCCTTGCCAGTCGGGATCGGCCATGATCGCGTTGCGTGCGATCGCGTTCCATGCGAGACCCTGCGGCTGGATGGCATGCGTGCTGGCGATCGCCACGACCGCATCGACCTGATCCGGATACAGGATTGCCCACTCGAACCCCTGCATCCCGCCGAGCGATCCACCGGCCACGGCAGCAAGGCGCTGGATGCCAATCTCATCGAGAAATGCCCGCTCGGTCCGCACCATATCGGCGACGGTGATGACCGGAAAATCAGACCCGTATGGCCTGTTGGTCGCCGTGTCAATAGATGATGGGCCGGTAGTCCCGCGGCATCCACCTAACAAATTAGTAGAGACCACGAAGTAGCGATCCGTGTCGAACGCCTTGCCCGGACCGATCATCCCGTCCCACCAGCCAAGTCCTTTCGCGGCCGTCTTGTCGCGATCATCGGCTGCGAAACCGTCCCTCGTGCTCGCTTCCGGTGGCGTTTTCGCGATGCCGGCCGCGTGCGCGTCGCCGCTCAGCGCGTGGCACACCAGGATGACGTTGTCTTTCGAGGCGGAAAGGGTACCGTAAGTCTCGTACGCGATGCGGACGGGATGCAGCTCGCGGCCGCAATCGAGCCGGAGGGGCCTCGGCAAATCGAGGAATTGGGTTTCGACAATGCCGGCCGAGCCGGCGACGGTCTTTGGCGCGGACGTCGCCATTGGCGGAATCATCCGCCTTCGCAGGGAATTTCGCAATTGCTTCGGCGGGACAAGTATCCCGTTCCGGTCATCCAGACCGTTGTATGATCCGGGCCTTTCCGAGGGTTCCACTCGAAAATCAGGAGGATTCGTTATGGCGACTGCGGTCAACAACGGAGTCAACGTCCAGGCACTTCTGGACGCACGCGAGGCACTGAAGGATGCGCCCGAGGCGACGAAGTTCACGTGGCGGGCGACCTGCAAGTGGCAGGACGGCACGTACAGCAAGTCGAACGTGCAGGGATTCTTCGGCCTCGGCCAGGAGCAGCAGCACAAGACAGAGACGTCTTTCGAGGCCGATCATCCCGAGATCTTCGCGTCGGAAGACAGAGGCATCACGCCGATCGAGTACGTGCTCGTCGGCCTCGCGAGCTGCCTGACGGCGGGCGTCGCGGCGGTCGCGCAGAATCGCGGCGTGCAGCTGCGGTCGGTCGAGTCGAAGCTCGAAGGCAAGATGGACATTCGCGGCATCCTCGGCATGGACAGCGATGTGCGGAACGGCTACGACGACATCAAGGTGACGTTCAAGATCGATGCGGACGCGCCGAAGAAGGATATCGAGGCCATCGTCGCGCAGTCGCAGAAGCGCTCGGCGGTGTACGACGTGATCACAAATCCAGTGAACGTCACCGTCGAAGTGGTTTGACGACGCGCGTTACGACGGCCGTCATCGGGGCCGGGCATGCCGGCCTCGCGGCGAGCCGGTTTCTCACCGACCGGTCGATCGATCACGTCGTCCTCGAACGCGGAGAAGTGGCGAACTCCTGGCGGCGCGAGCGCTGGGATTCGCTGCGGCTCCTGACGCCCAACTTTCAGAGCCGCCTCCCCGGCTATCGCTACGACGGCCCGGATCCCGACGGCTACATGACGATGGGCGAGGTGATCGAGTTCATCTCGCGCTATGCCAGCGTGTCGAGCGCGCCGGTGCGCACGAACACGAACGTCACGTCGCTCACGCGCACAGACGATGGGTATCACGTGGCGACGAGCGACGGCGATTTCCGGTGCCGCTGTGTGGTGATTGCGAGCGGGGCCTGCAATCTGCCGAGCGTGCCGGCGCTTCGCGACGCCGTGCCGGCGTCGATCGAACAGTTCACTCCATTCAACTATCGCAATCCGTCACAACTGCCCGACGGCGGCGTGCTCGTCGTCGGTCCGTCGGCGACCGGCGTGCAGCTGGCCGCCGAGATTCATCGATCGGGCCGGCCTGTGACGCTCTCGGTCGGCGAGCATGTCCGTCTGCCCCGCACTTATCGCGGCCGCGACGTGCTCTGGTGGATGGAGTCGTCCGGCATGTGGGACGAGCGATACGACCATATCGACGATCTGACGCGCGCGCGTCGGCTTCCTTCACCGCAGCTCGTCGGCACTCCCGAGCGCGCCACGCTCGATCTCAATACCTTGAGCGGGATGGGCGTCGAGCTCGTGGGACGTCTTGCCGCCGTGCGCGATGGCAAGAGCGCTGTTTTCGGGCGGGCTGCGAAATCTGTTTGCCCTTGCCGATCTCAAGATGAACCGGCTGCTGGATACGTTCGATGACTGGGCGCGCAACGGAAACGGAGGCGCTGACGTCGGCGACCCGGAACGCTTCGAACCAACCCGCGTGCCGGAATCGTCGCGGCTGCAGATCGATCTGCGGAGCGGCGAAATCCGTTCGATCGTGTGGGCGACCGGCTTTCGGCCCGACTACAGCTGGCTGCACGTTCCAGTCGTGGACGAGAAGGGGCATCTGCGGCATGACGGCGGGGTCATCAGCAGCCCGGGAATGTACGCATTGGGGCTGCCCGTGCTGCGGCGCCGGAAGTCGAGCTTCATCCATGGCATCGAAGACGATGGGCGCGAGCTGATTCAGCACCTGGCGGGGTATCTTGCCAAGCCTGGTCGTGCTCTTGCCTGACCCAACACTGCGCCTGGACCGCACCTCTTGTCGAGCTCGTCGAAGCGTCAGGCGATGACAGCCATCAGAAGGCGACTGCCACACCGAGCTCCACGATACGCGCCGGCAGAATGGCCGACGGTTTCAGGAACGTCGATCCCGCGCGCAGGTTCCATGCTGTGGTGATGTTGGAGTTCAGCACGTTATACGTGTTCACGCGAGGCGTCACCCGGACTCCTCCGGCCAGGACGAACGTTTTCTGGACCCGAATGTCCAGGACGTTTGTCGCCGGCAAGTAGAAGCTGCCGAGAGGCTCCGCATTGATCACGATGTTCGGGATTTGCCGGCCGCCGGCCACCAGCACCTGCCTCGCCTGCGGAGCTCCACTCTGGTAGTTGTAGTTGGCCGACATGCTCACATCCTTCGGAAGCGTGACGTGGCCGGAGACCTTGGCCATGTGCTCCACGGTGTTATCGCCGGCGTTGATGTCAACGTTGGGGTTCCATTGAGGGATGTTCCTGGTGAAGTTGGTCGGGGCCGATTTCGTGTTGTTCTTCGTCGCCGTGTAGCCTGCCAGGAATTGCCAGCGGTTAGAGATGCGCTTGGTCACCTGGATATCGAACGCCGTGTGCTGCTCGCCATAATCGGGATCGTTGCTGATGATGAAATACTCGTTGTTTTTGCCCGCGAGCTCGGCGGGATATTCCCAGTACGTGAGGAACGTTCCCGGATCGTCGGGAGTCCCAAGCCGGTTGTCGGGCCCGGGATCCTGATTCGTGATGGGAATGTTGTAGGTCTCGGGAGGCCGCTTGGTGTTGAGGAATCGGTTTTCGTTGAAGGTCCGGATATAGACGCCGGTGAGACGGACTGCAAAATTCTGCGCGAGCTCACGTTCGAGCGAGAGCGAGAACTGATCGGCTCCAGGCCGCTTCTCGTTCGGATTGGGTTCGCCGGTGGCGGGCACGTTCGACGACAGGAAGTCGGATCCATTCGGATCGAGATTCACCTCGCCGGCATCGTAATCCTGATTGTTGTTGAGGTCGCGCCAGCGATAGGTCGATGTGTAGCTCCGAATCGGGTTGGCATGACCCAGAAGGTCGTAGATTCTCTGCGCGTCGAAGCGGCCCCATCCACCTTTGATGACGGTCTTGGCGCGGCCGGTGACATCCCACGAGAAATAGAGGCGCGGCGCGACCGACGCGTACTTGTTGAACTGCACCTTGTCGATGCACGCGGCGGGCGAAAACGGCCATGACCCCGCGATCCGGCATTGAGCCGGGATCGACTGGGTTGTCGCGTTCATACCGCGCTCCCAGATTCAGCGTCAGCCGCCGGGCGATGGTCCACGTGTCGTTCAGGAACACTCCGAGATAGCTGACGTCGGTCTCCGGAGTCACCGGACTATTGAAAAGATCGATCTGTGTTGGGATTCCGTTGTTGAAGACGAGTTGGTAGTCGCCCGCCTCGCCGCGGGTCGGCGTTCCGTTAATCGACCAGAGCGGCGCGTAGTCGAAGCCCGCCTTGAATTCATGGTTGCCTGCGAAGAAGTCCGGGCGATACCAGTTCAGCGTGCCCTTTGCGTAGTATTTCCCGGTGTCCTGGATGTTTCCCCCGGCAGAACTCCCCCACACTTTCTGAGTACCGATATCCCGGGCTGCAGGCCTGCCCCCGCCGTGGTCCTCGTCGTCGAGAAGCAACGCTTCCAACCCGTGAGGGATACCCTGGTCTTCCAAAGCCGGGTTGTTTTTCTTGGGACCTGTGCCCGATGCCTGTGACCAGGCCCAGCGCCCGAATAGGAATGAGGTCACCAACGAGCTGCTGGGTGTCCCCTGCCATTCGCCCTTCCATGCCTGAGACAGAAGCCCGGGGTGCGTGCGGTCGCCCTGCGATTCCCACGCGACGAACTCATTCACGTTGTCCGACTTGGTCTGCTTGCGCGACCATTCGTTCCAGTACACGAACCGGTTCGACGCGTTCAGCTGATAGGAGAATTTATGGTTTTCTGTGAGCTCACTCACGTAGCCCTCGACCTGCGTGCCGTCCGGCTTGAAGCCGCCGAGTTGAAGCCTCCGCTGCTCCCGGAATCGTCCGGCGACGTAGAACCACAGCTTGTCCCGGAGGATGCGTCCGCCTAAATCTCCACCTCGATCGGTCCGATTCACCAACGGATTGCCGGAGGTGACCCCTTGATCCCGGAGCGCCTGATCGATGTTGTCGCTCTGCAAACGGTCGCCCGTGTAGGCCAGGGCCCCATTACCATGGAAGTCGTTCCCGCCGGATTTGACGACCATGGTGATTGCGACGCCGTAAGACGCGATCTCCGGACCGTTACTGAGGCTCTGAACCTGTGCCTCGTCGATCGCATCGTAGTTGAAGTAATTGCCGGAGGTAGCACCGGCGCCGGGGTGACTCGTTTCCACGCCTTCAGCAGAGATGTATTCCCCCCACTTTTGGCCGAACGCTTTGAACTCGGGCGGATCGCCGACAGTGCCTCCTCCGATATCAATTCGTCCCTTCACCCCGGGTGCCTGAGCGCCGAGGCTGATAATGCCGTTCCGGCTCGTCGGTGTGAGCTCGAGCGTCTCTCGGTTGAACTGTGTGCTCGAGCCGGTGGACCTCGCATCCACAACGGGCGAGGTACCTGTCACGACGATCGACTCTGCAAGCGACCCCAGCTTCAGCACTTTGTCTAACTTCGCCTGAAGGCCAATCTCCAGCCGCAGGCCCTCCTGCCGGACCGTTTGAAAACCTTCTAGCGCATATTCCACGGTGTAGGTCCCGATGGGCAGTGGCGTCACTCGGTACTCGCCTCGTTCGTCGGTGACGGCCGTTACCGAGGGCACCTGCAAGACAGGGCTGGTGACGGTCACCATCACACCGGGAAGGACGCCGCCGTTCTCGTCGGTCACCTGGCCCAGCAGGCCAGCAGCCTGTTGTGCGCTCGTCAGCCCGGCAAGCGCGAACAGAATCAGACCAGCCATCTGCACGACGACACCAGAACGAATCCATGATGAGTGGGTTCGAAAGCGCATCTGGTTCTCCTTGTTAAGCAGAGCGGTACGGCAGTGCGGGGTGGCAGTCGAGCCGCATACACGCGAGGTGGCGGGCGCGACTCTTGGAGTCCTGCAGCGACGCATCGAACACCCCTTCCTTCAACTCGCAACGGAAAGGAGGCAACGACGGTTAACGCGGTGGAGTCAGTTTACTGCCTAAAGAACGCATGAGGCCACCTGAACCTCGTTGTAGATTAATTCCCTTTCCTCGCCTGCCCTGCTACACTCCGCGCTTCCGCACCAACAACCCAAACAAGGAGAGTCTCGATGACGCGTCTGCTCTTCGTCGCGTTCGCCGTCGTTGCATCAGGAACCGGCGTTGCCGCCCAGATGGCGGAGCAGGAAGTTGCCAAGGCGGAACAAGTGCGACTGGAGGCACGGCGAAAAGCCGATTCGGCGGTGCTTGCCAGGCTCTCGTCCGACGACATCCTCATCGTCGGACCCAGCGGCCAACTGATTGACAGGAAGGGCGCAAGCGCACTTCCCGCAGTACCCGAAGATCGTCTCCCGCGAGTTGAAAACACAGGTATTTGGCGACGTTGCCGTCGTCACCGGAATTCAAGGTGGTGTCGGCCAAACCGGCGACCAGGAGCAACGCTTTACGCGCGTCTGGCGGAAACAGAACGGACAGTGGGTCAATGTGTTTGGTCAGGGCACACCCGTCCAGATGACTGCTCCCCCGAATGACCCGGTGGTGAATAAGCAGGTGGAGCCCACCAAGTGGCCGGAAGGCAAAACGCAGGACGAGCGCGACGTGCTAAAAACACAGCGCGCGCTCAACGAGCTGTACGCCAGGAAGGATGCCGGAGGGTACGCACAGCTGACGGCCGACACGTTTATTCGTATCACCAACGGCGCAGCGACTCGCGCTGAATTTCTCAAGGCCGTCGCCGGCACGCCGGATGTCAAACGTGTCGAGTCGAACAACTCGGACTTTCACTTCCGGTCATATGGCCCGATCGCGGTCCTGGCGTATATCGATAAAGCGGTCGGCGGTCCAACGCAAGGTCTGCGCATGACGCGCATCTTCGTCAAGCAGAATGGCGTGTGGAAGCAGCTCGTGACCCAGTTCACGCCGATCACACCGCAATAGGTTGTTAGCGATGTTCAGGAACATTCTCTTGATCGCCGCGGCGCTGACGATTGCCCTCGCCGCGCTCGACGCACAGACGCAGACCCAGACCACCCGGCGCGTGGCCATCACCATCGATGATGGCCCCGTTGTGAACGAGATGACGGACCTGGGCAATTTCCAGCGGATTACCAACGGGCTCATCGGATCATTCCAGGTCGAGAAAGTTCCGGTCACGATCTTCATCAACGAGCGCCAGCTGAACGTGCCGGGTCAACGCGACGCACGAGCGGCGGCCGTCGAGCAATGGCTCAATGCCGGGTTCGAGGTGGGCAACCACACCTACTCGCACCAGAGTGCCAGCAAGGTTCCCGTCGACCAGTTCCAGGATGACATCGTCAAGGGCGAAGTCATCACGCGAGCGCTCCTCGAACAAAGGGGCCAGCAACTGGTATGGCTCCGCTACCCGTATCTCCACTCCGGAGCGACCGCCGAAGCGCATCAGGCGATCGTCGATTTTCTGGAACACCGCAAGTATCGCGTGGCCCCCGTCACCGTCGACTACGCCGATTACACCTTCGCCGGCGCTTACGTGCGAGAACTGCGACGGGACAACATCGAGGCCGCCGAGAAAATCAAGCTCGCGTACCTCGACCAGATCGATGCCGGGTTCAATTATGCCGAACGAGCTTCGATGGAATTGTTCGGCCGCGAAATTGCGCAGATTCTGCTCATCCACTGCAACGAGCTCAATTCCGTGACGCTGCGCGAAAGCATCTCGCGGATGCGGAAGCGCGGTTATACGTTCATCAGCCTGACCGAAGCGATGCTGGATCCGGCCTACGAGCGGCCAGATACGTTCGCGGGACCTGGAGGCTCATGGCTGAGCCGAACCGCAACAGTGATGGGAAAGCGCCTGACGCCAGAGACGGCTGCAGCTCGACCTGTCGTTCCGAAGTGGATAACGGATCTGCCGAATTAGCCGTAGCGACACAAGACGCAGAGAATTCCTTTTTCAGGGAATTTCTCGGCGCCTCGGCGTCTCGGCGTTGAGACGTCACGGCGGCCAATTAGAAGTGGTACTTGAATCCGAGCATCATCTGTCGCGGCCCCACCTTCGTCGATGTGATCTGACCGAACGACGTTGATCCGAATTCCGTGGCCGTGCCAGTGGGATCGCTGAAAACCGGATGGTTCAGAACGTTCTGAGCCTCGATTCGAACCTCCATCCTCCGGCCGCCTCCAACGGCAATGTTCTTCATCAAGGCTGCGTCGAAGATCCTGATACTCGGTCCGCGGTAGTTGAGGTTCCGGGGAGCAGTGCCAGGAACATCGGTCGGCGGCCTGGAGAAGGCGTCGGGATTGAAGTAGTTGTTGAGCCGGCTCGTCATCGGACCGGAGGTGCTTGGATTGCCGACGAGGTTCGGACGCTGTGTGCCATTCCAGATGTTTCCTCCCGACAGCGTGACGGAGAGGGGCATGCCGCTCTGACGGGAGAACAGGCCGCTGATGTCCCATCCCCCAAGGATCGCATCGCTCAAACGATTCCAGTTCGTGCCCCACGCGCGGTCGCGGCCGAACGGCAGTTGCCACACGCCCGTGAGGACGATGCGATGCGCGACGTCATGCGACGACAGAGAGCGTTCACTGTCCAAGTCGAAGATGTTCTGGATGTTGGTCGAGCCGCCGAGCCAACTGACGTTACCCGAGGCGTGCGAGGCATTGTCGATCATCTTCGCCCACGTGTAGTGGGCCAGTATGCTCACGCCCTGCGAGAAGCGCTTGTCCCACTTCATTTGGAGCGCGTTGTAGTAGGAGTCGCCGAGCGCTGGTTCCGATGTCGCGACGTTGGCACCGTCGAAATGGGGCATCGGCCGCAACAGACGGTATTGCTGAACGGTCGGGCCGTTCAGGTTGGTCGCCCTCGGATCGGTGATCAGTCCGTAAAACGGATTCGGCACGGCGGCGTTGAGCGCCGTACGACCCATCGACCAGTGCTGCGGATCCAGTGGCGTCAGCGTGGTGATCGGGACGAACAGATGTGTGCCTCGGCTGCCCGTGTAGTTGACCTCGAACACCGAGCTCCAGCCGACCTCGCGTTGGACGGACAGGTTCCAGGAATGGTACTCGGGGTTGCGGTTGTTGCTGGGAAGGATGGTGCCCGCGCTCAACCCCAGATACGTGCTGTCGCCTTGCGATCTGCCGGGTGGCAGCAGCATTCCGTTTGGATATGGATTGGCGAGCGTGGCGTAGCGCGTGGCATTGGAATCGAGTGTGAAGCTTGGGGTCGCATTGACGTTGAACCCGCCGCCGGTATGGCCGAAGACCGTAGCGCGGCTGAGCGTGAAGAACAGCCCGTAGCCGCCCCGGATGGACGTCTTGGGATTCAGCGCATACGCGAGCCCGATGCGCGGCTGCACGTTGTTCATGTCCGCGTCGAACGGCGAGCGCCTGTTCTCGTCGACGAACCTGAAGACGCCGTGGGTGTCGTAGCCGGCTACCTGTACCGGAGATTGGGCTTCCAGGTCCCAGTAGCTCATGCGATCCTCGGTCTCCCAGCGCGGCACGTCGAAGTCGTAGCGGAGACCGAGATTCAAGGTCAGCTTCTGCGAGGCCCTCCAGTCGTCGTGCACATAGAAGCCCCAATACGCCGACCGCGTGAACACCTTCGGATCGATGTGGAAATCGCCGCCACTCGGCCAGCCAATGAGCATCGCGGCGAGGCCGTTGCCCTCGTTGCCCGGACAGGAGAACCGATCTCTGCAGGTGATTCCCCTGGCGAAGTTGAACCCGCCCGAGGGATATCCCGGCTGCGCATAGTCGAGAAAGTTAAACCGGGTCTCCGCGCCCGCCTTGAGGCTGTGTCCGCCCATCATCTTGGTGTAGGAACCCGAGAAGTGGTGGACGCCCTCCTGGCGATCCATCTTCAGCCACCCTTCAGTGCCAATGGGACTGAATCCGTCGGGGTTGAACCGTGGGAACACGTCAAAGGTGGCCTGAGCCGCCATGTACTGCGGAAGGCCGAGATCGGTGAGGGAGTAGTACTCCAGCGGATCGCGTACGTAGGTCGAATAGGTCAGACCGTAGCGCACGTTCCATAACGCGGTCGAGCTCTGCGTCCTGGTGAACTCGGCGACGGTGGAATGGGCGCTTCCGAAATTGGGCCCGTTGTTGAGCGGAAATGCGGGTGCCAGGTCCCCGAAGAGGTTAGGGGGCATGTTGTTGGACGGACTGTAACTGTAACGGGCGCTCAAGCGGCTCAGCGTCGAGAAGTTCTGGTCGACTTTGAAGTTCATCTGACGGCTGACGGTTTCGGAAATCCCCTGCGCGAACCAGTTGTTGGTCTCGGTATTCGGCGTGCCTGGCTGGTTCGGCAATGGGAAGTAGGCCAGGGCCCTGAGCGCGATCGGATCCATCATGCTCGCGGGAATGACGTTGCCCGGGAACGGGCGGCGCTCCAGGTTTCCTGCTGCATTAATAAAGGTGTCGAAGGGGTTGTAAATCGTCATCACCTGTCCGGCGGCGTTCCTCGTTTGTGAGAAGTCCCCCTGGCGCTGCAGCAGCGTCGGAACCGAGCGGAGTGAAGTGAGCGGGCTCTTCGCTTCCGTATACTCGTACGTCACGAAGAAGAACGTCTTGTTCTTGATCAGCGGACCGCCGAACACGCCCCCGAATTGATCACGGCGGAGTACGGGAGCGTCTGACCGGCCCTGTTCGAGAACCAGTTGTTGGCGTTGAGCGAGGAGTGTCGCAGGAAGTAATACGCGGTGCCGTCGAAATTGTTGGTACCTGACTTGGTCACCATGTTCACGACGGCGCCCCCCGTCTGGCCGAATTCGGCGGAGAAGAAGTTCGTTTGCACCTTGAACTCCTGCACCGCGTCCACGGCGGGCGAGTACTTCAGGTCGGTGACGCCGGAGTTCTGCTCAACGGTCACCACCGTCACGCCGTCCAGAAGGACGTCGGACGTCGAGTTGCGCGAGCCGTTGGCGACGAAGTTCGTGTTGGAGTCGCCGGGCCGCCCCCCGGAGCCGACGACGCCCGGGGTGAGATAGGTGAATGCCATCGGGTTTCGCCCGAGGTTTGGCAGCGAGACGATCGTCAGGTTGTCGATGACCTGGCCCAGGTTGGCGATGGTGGTGTTGACCATCGCGGCAGAGGCAGCAACCTCGACGGTTTCGCTCAACTCCCCCACCTCGAGGCGAGCATCGACGGTGGCCTGTTGCTGGACGGTGAGGGTAAACGTGCCGCTCGAGAACTTCTTGAAGCCGGGCGCCTCGACAGTCAGCACGTATCGACCTGGAGGCAGCGCGGTGATGCTGAATCGGCCGGCGTCGTCTGCCAGCGTCGTCTGGCTCGTTCCCCGATCGGTATCCGTGATCGTGACCGATGCCCGGGGCACCACGGCGCCGGTGGCGTCCTCTGCCCTGCCGAGCACGCTGGCGGTAAAAGACTGTCCGAAAGCCAGCCCGCAAGACAGAATCGCGAGGACAAGGGTGTGAACCAGAGTAACGGTTGTCCGCCGCCCAGTGGATGACATGGATTCCCCTCCCTTCGACGAGCAGAGGCACCGATGTCGGAGCTCTGCTCACCGGAAAAACAAGTCCACTGACCAGACTCGAGGAACACTCGGCGTAGTCTTCTAATGCATGGCGTGTGTTCGGGCGTTGGTAGATGGCCGTTGATCCCGTTTCAGTTGGGAAAACGGCATGTGTGCGGACGACTGACAGACGGATCGAGGTGTTGTCTCAATCGACGTCATTTATCGCAGGTGCGGAGGCCGATCATGCAATTCGCCGGCCGAATCGATTTATCAAAATGCCGGTCCGTCTCCGCGTCTTACTTGTGGCGAACTCCTGCGGCGCGAGCGCTGGATTCGCCCGGCTCCTACGCCCAATTTTCAAGCCGCCTCCCCCCATCGCTACACCCCATCCTACGCTACATACGATGCATGATCATTCATCTCGCGCTATCCAGCTTCGGCGCCCTGCCCCACCTCACTCGCTCACCCCACACGTTTCACTCCCACCGTTTCCTCCGCTTTTTCCCCTCTCTCCGCTCCCGCTTCCCCCTCCCTCTTCTTCCTCCTTCCTTCCTCTCCCTCCCCCCTCTTCTCTCCTCCCCCTCTCCCTCTCCCCCCCTCCTCTGCCGTGGCACTTCTCGCGGGGCCGACGTGCTCTGGTGGATGGAGTCGTCTGGCGTGACAGCGTACGACCGTCACTCTCTCGCGCGCCTCCTCCCCCTCCCCGCCTGCACGTCGTTCATCTCATAGCGTGAGAGCGCGGCGTCGAGCTCGTGGTCCGCCTTGCCGCCGTCCGCGACGCTCAGAGCCTTGTTCTCAGGCGGGCTGCGCAATCAGTTTGGTCTCGCCGTATCTCAACGTTGCACCGTCCTGCTTGATACCTTCGTTGCTCATTGGCAACCAACGGAAACGCAGTTGCCGACGTCGGACGCCGCAACTCTTCGATCCCCGCTTACCGGTTTCGTGCGGCTCCGGGTCGATCGGCGAACCGGCGAGATCCGTTCCATTGTTCTGGCGACCGCATCCGCCGGACATACAGCTCTTTGCTTGTGCCGGTTGTGGACCAGATGGGACATCTGCCGGCTCGACGGCGGGACTCGTCAGCCAGCCCGGGATGTACGCGCTTGGCTGCCCGTGCTGCGGCGGCGCAAATCGAGCTTTATTCATGCGTGGAGGCGATGCATGTGAGCTGGTGGATCACTTGCGCGTATGCTGCCACTCCTGACAATAGTCACGGATCCTGACGATTTTCTCGATGTCAGCCTCATCGCGACTACGTGCGTGCAGAGGTTCGAAGGGGATTTATTCAGGATATGGTCCTCAACCATCCATCCCGCGTTTCACGCAGCAGGTCGATGCGCAATAAGGCCGCGTGGCCACTCGTCACGTAGCCGCACGAGCGCTTTCCGGTGTTTTCGTTGTTGCCGGTGAGTTCGCGCGTCGCAGCAAGCAACACTTCTTAATATCAGACATCGCTGGAGGTCAGCCGTCGTCGTCAATCAACTCTTTGATCGGCCCCAGGCCGGCGCATCGATGGCCTCTTGCTCCGTGCGTCGAGAGAACGGGAGGTTCCGTCGCAGCCAGCTCCAAAGCCAGCCTCTGCTGCGAAGTCTCAGTAAAACCTGAGAGCGCTGCCGCTGCAACATGGCCGCCCTAGACCGGCGGTGATCTGGTCGCGGCAGCGGCTCGATCAGCGAAGAATGCACGGCGAGCAGCGCCGGGTCGCGGCGCGTTCCGCCGCCTGACTCATCTCCGCGTTCGTCGCTGCAGACAGCTGTCCGGTGTCTATTCGCCACCCTCGCTCGGTGCCAGGCTCTCGCCTGCTCTAGCTTGCGACGGTCGAACGAGGTAGGCGACGGGTATCCTCACTTCGGTCATCAGGCGAGCCCTCGACATCAAGATGAAGCTGTGTTCGGCCCACGTGCTATTTCCACACTCAAGAGACACTTCTCTCTATGGTCGAGATCACGAGTGCATCGACCGCCGTCTCACTCATCTATCCGCACGCTCTGCTGCGATCTCACTACGAGACGCTTCCTCTGCATCGTTGACCGGAACATCAACAACCATGTTCGAATCTACCACACGACCGCAACTTCGCTTGATCTAGCGAGCAGTTACTCCCGTACCGCTAAACTGAAACGATCGAATGCCAGATTATATCTGCTGACGATATCGCCTACTCCACCTACGACCTAAACACGTTCAAGCTGCTTTCTGGGCCCCCTCGACCTCCTTGCTGCGAACCAGCTGTATGGGTCTGTCGCCGCAAAGGTGGCCCGTGCGACTAAGACGGTAGTGAATGCCGAGGACGTCGCACAAGTCCGGCTGGAGCTTTTCGGCGAGCTGGCCGACGAGGTGGAACACGGCTTCGACTTCTCTCGGAAGAACGCTCAGCTCGCGAGCGCAACCACTGTGTATCAGGCTGCGGCCCGGCTGGCGCGCGATGGATATCTCCGATCGTTCTTCACGTCTCGTTTGATTCGGTTGGCCATCGAAGGCATCGAACTGGATTTTGATGAGAAACGACCAGTCCTGTCCAAAGTGAGGCTCAACGACGAGGCAAAGCGTCGCGTGGAAGTGCTCAAGCACTTCACATACGAAGCAACGATACAGTCGAATCGCGTCACGGTTTCGCAGTTCAGGGCGAAGGAGATCTTGCATGCCATCTTCGACGCTTTAAGCGAGGATCAGCGACTGCTTCCGGACGACTCAAGCAATTCTCTTTATGCGCGTTGGAGATGCTGAGAAGGCTCATGTAATCTGCGACTTTGATCGTTGGCATACGGACCATCAACGCCCTGGATTCTACGGGAGGATCCGCTCCGAAAATCCGCACACAATTTTCAAGCCGTTGTGATCGCCCTCGACGAAGTGCAAACACGCCGCCGGATTGACGGGGCGTAGCGAGCGCTTCTTGCGCGGCCGTCGCTTCTCACGTCCATGAGCCGGAGCTCCATGTCACGCGAGGCCTTGGGACCGAGAACGCCGTCCAGAACTCGGCGCGTGCAGGGTTATTGCTTTCCTTGCGTTCTGCACCACGTGTCGATCGTCAAATCCTTCGGGATCGCAAACGCAAATGCTGGGAATGTCTCCGGCCCGAGCGGGCCTTCTGGCATTCGGCTTCTGACAGCGAATTGTAGGAGCGCGAACCAGGGGCCAAGGGCGGCGTCGTCCGCCTTATTCTCAGTCGAGCTCCCGGGTTCACTGCCCGCTTCGGAAACCGCGTCTTCTGGCGGAGTGCTCATATGCCATTACCAGCATACGTCGACTCGGTCTCAGTGCTCGGCGCAGAGAGGTTCGCTGTCGCTGGCCCCTGTGTAAAACTGGTACCGAGGACGGGGAGGGATGTCTGAAAACGTTGACTGAGGTCGAGCGGTAGACGGAGGTAGCGGTGCTGACACAGAACAACGCGGACGGAGAATGCTAAAGGCCGCGCCGCCAAGTCTATTCGATCCCCTGGTAGACATTTACACGGTTAGGCGGCACTCTCGTGACACCCGATGGTGAAATGCCGATCACCTGGAAGTCTTCTTCCGGAAGGGCTCGTCCATCTCTCAGATCAGCCAATACGAATTCAATCTTCTTGACCATTCTGATGTGCTCGCCAATCTCTCCATCGCCGGACACAGTCAGAAGGGCCCAAAGAACCTCCATGGTAACGCGTTCTGCCTCCACGATATCGGCCTCGGGAATTGTCACGTCCTTCATGGACGTAGCTTGCTACGCGCGTCGTACAACCTGTCTGATGCGGCGCACTTGCTCCTCCAGCGGCCGGCTGAACGGTCGAAAAGCGATCACCGCCGCACGTTCGGTTACGTTTTCGGTGGAGCGACGTTCGGTGCCCTAGTAGAAAATCGAGCGCGATCACGAAATGCAACGCCGCTTCATCAGGGCGATGATTCAAGCGGTAGTCGTGAGCGCGCTGTAGAAGTCCACAGAAAGTATCAACCGTTCGATCGAGTGGCTTTACCTGATCCAGCTCGTATAAACCCGATTACGTCTTTTAGCCAGTCTCGACATTGCGTGACCAATATGGGTGGCACGAGGTTGATATTAAATCCTCCCATACTGGAAAAAACTGCCCACGTTCGTTGCCGGCCTGAATCGGATTGCCAGTGAATCAATCCTAATCTTTGAGCGAACATAGCGTCGAACAGCGACTCGACTTCGACATGAACGAGGCTTCCAGCCTCCAGTACGCGAGTCCGATCGCGCAATAACACAGGGATCTCACGAAAATGATGATTGAAAACTGCCGCGTAATAAACAGTCCTGTACGGCCTGCGGTAACACTTTGTGACGAGCCTGCGCCGCGCGCCATGCCGCGACGGGGAGGGCGTCCCAATCCAGCAGCGGAGTCGAAAACCTGTCGCGTTCGAGGGCAGTTCGTCCCGCCAGTGCATTGACATCGAGCGGGTAGCTGCTTCCGCCCCGACGCGCCCAATAAGCAATTTCTCGGGATCGAATGGTCGGATCCTGAATTCGCCAAACACTGTCTCGTAGTCACGCCTGCACAGCGACGGCAACACCAGTACTGAAAGACCTCGCATGCGTGAACTTTGGATAGGCACGCGTTCGCGTGCTCTACCGCGCTAGCGCCGGCTTCATCGTACTGGCGATCGCTCCCAGCACGGCGATCGCGACGCCCCGCGTGGCGGCACACCCATTGTCGGTGAGCTCGCGCGATATCAGCGCGTAACACCGAATCGAGGGTTAACGTTGTTTGTGGGTACCTTGAGGACAGCGTCGGCTGCCCAACAGCCGTCGAGAAAATTAGCCGTACCAGTTGGCCGCTCAACGATGCGAGTGTCTCCAATGAACTCTTCAAAGAGTTCATTCGCTGGTATTGGCATCGTGATCGTCGATGGGTGACCTACAAAAAATACTCTCTTGATAGACTACAAACCATTCACGTCCCAGCCCACGTCCAGCGGTAAGTTTATTGTCAACGCTAGGGTCGCAGCAGTTCATTTCCCACTCCAAGTCGCCTAATGGTTTTGCTGGATTTGCTCGATCTATTTTGAAAGATTTAATGATGGATGGCTGCCCGAAAGCGCACAGGTGTATGCTGTTTCAGCAATCCGGACAATCGGCAAGCGCTGGAGGGAATGATGCTGCCACGAATCCTCGCCGTCATCCTGTTCGTCTCGGTCACCTGCTCGCCCGTCGCGGCCGAGGTCGTCCGGATCGAGGTCAAATCCCGCGCGGATCTGATCGGCGGAAAGCCGTTCGGCGCCGCCGGCCCATACGAAAAGCTGACCGGCCGGATCTACTTCGAGGTCGACCCCTCCGCAGCGCCAAACAAGATCATCACCGACATCGACAAGGCGCCGCGCAACGCGCGCGGGCGCGTGGAGTTCTCCTCGGACTTCTTTCTGATCAAGCCCAAGCAGATGGAACGCGGCAACGGAGCTTTGATTTATGAAGTGTCGAACCGCGGCGGCAAAGGGATGCTCGGCTTCTACAATCACGCGACGGGCAGCCTCGATCCGGCAACGGAAGAACAGATGGGCGACGGCTTCCTGATGAAGCAGGGGTTCACGCTGCTCTGGGTCGGCTGGCAGTTCGATGTGCCGCAGCGCGACGGCCTCGTCCGCGTCTACGCCCCCATCGCCACAGACAACGGCAAGCCGATCGTGGGCATCGTCCGCAGCGAGGTCATCGTTGCGAAGGTGGCGACCGATGCGTCGCTCGCCGATCGCGATCACATCGCCTACCCGGTGGCCAACCCGGATGATCCGGCCAATACGCTCACGGTGCGCGACACGATTGAAGGGCCGCGCCGGTTCATCCCGAAGAGCGAGTGGAAACTGGACAAGACGCGGGTCTATCTGACGAGCGGCTTCCAGCCGGGGAAGATTTACGAGGTCGTCTACAAGTCGCAAGACCCGCCGGTAGTCGGCGTGGGACCTGCGGCTGTCCGCGATGCGATCTCACACCTGAAATATGCGGCAGCTCCGGATTTATCCATTCCTGCAGGATCGATTCAGCGCGCGATTGCGTGGGGCGTGTCCCAGAGCGGACGCTTCCTGCGGACGTATCTCTACTACGGGTTCAACGAAGACGAGCAACACAGAAAAGTGTTCGACGGCGTGATGGCCCACGTCGCCGGAGCAGGCCGCGGGAGCTTCAACCTGCGCTTCGCGCAGCCGTCGCGCGACGGCCATCCTTTTTTGAATAAGTTCTATCCGACCGACATCTTCCCGTTCACAGACAACGTGCAGGCCGACCCGCAGACAGGCGAGAAGGATGGGCTGCTGCTGCGCGTCAAGCCGGAGTTCACGCCGAAGATTTTCTACACGAACTCGTCGTACGAATACTGGGGCCGCGCGGCGTCGCTGATTCATACGTCCATTGATGGAAAAACAGACGCGCCGCTCGCCGGCAACTCGCGCATTTACGTGTTCGCCGGCGGCCAGCACGGGCCGGCCGCGTTCCCGCCGCGGCGAAGCATCGGACAGCAGGCGAACAACCCGAACGATTACCGATGGTCGATGCGGGCGCTGCTCCTTTCGATGAATCGCTGGATCAAAGATGATGCAGCCCCACCTGCGAGCCGCTATCCAAGGATTGCCGACAACACGCTCGTCCAGATTGACGCGCTGAAGTTTCCATCGCTCGCCGGGGTGGCGAAGCCGACCGAGGCGCACAAGGCCTACCGCGTGTTCTACGGGCTGGACTTCGCGTCGAAGGGCATCATCAGCGTCGATCCGCCCGAAACCAACAGCGCCTATCCGATCCTCGTGCCTCAGGTGGATGCCGACGGCAACGAGCTCGCGGGCGTGAAGATGCCGGAGGTCTCGGTGCCGCTGGCCACCTACACCGGGTGGAACCTCTTCAGCGCCGAATCAGGGCCGACTTCCCTGCTCTCCAGCATGCAGGGGTCGTACATCGCGCTGCCACGCACGCGCGCCGATCGCGAGCGCGCGAAAGATCCCCGGGCGTCGATCGAAGAGCGGTATCAGAGCCGCGAGCGCTATCTTGACCGTGTCACCGCAGCCGCCAAGGAGTTGGTCAAGAGGGTACCTGCTCGAAGAGGACGTGGCGACGCTCGTCAAACAGGCCGACGCGCACTGGAGTTATGTGTTCGCGAATGGGGAGACGAGTCGATAGCCCTTGTGGGTTCGTCGGTTCGTGCGTTCGTTAGTTCGTCGGTTCGAAGGTTCGTCGGTTCGTGCAGTCTTACCATGCGGCGAGACGATCTGTCTGCCAGCCGGACGTGTTCGTGCAGCGGCCCGCGGCGCCCGGAATCGAAGTTAGGCGTCTGGGTTCCGGCCGGCAGGCAGACAGATCGTCTTGCCGCGTTGGCGGCTGTCGTAACTCAACGAGGAGTGAAGAACATGGCCGAATCGATCACTCGACGGGATCTGCTGCGAACCGGCGCCCTGCTGCCCGCCGGGCTGTACGCCGAATCCACGCAGAAGCCGGCGGCGCGAACGCCTCCGCCCTACACGCTCTCGATCAACATCGAGATCATGTTCCGCGCGCAGAACCTCTCCAAGGCCGATCGCATCCGCGCAGTCGCCGCTCAGGGTTTCAAGGCTTACAGCTTCTGGAGCGCGACCGAAGACGAGCGCAAGGCGATGCTGCAGGCGCAGAAGCAAACCGGGCTCACCTGCGTCAGCCTCGTCGGCACCGGCCCGGCCGGCGGGACGACCGGATTCACGACGTCCCGGCGCTGCGGACACGCTGCTTGCCGAGATACGCGAGCGCGTCGCCATCGCGAAGGAGTTCGGAACGCCCGACCTCATCAGCTTCGTGGGACGGATCCAGGACGACGTGCCGTGGCCGGCCCAGCGCGCCGGCATTGTCGATGGGCTGAAGCGCGCCGGCGATATCGCGGCGTCAGGTGGGGTGACAATCACGCTCGAGCCTCTGAGCGTCGAGCCCGGTCAGCCGCGCCGCGCGCTCGACCGCGCGGTTGACTGTTTCCCGGTCATCGCCGAGGTGAACCACCCTCACGTCAAGGTGTGCTTCGACTTCTATCACCTGCAGCGGACCGAGGGCAACCTGACCGTCAACCTGCGCGAAGGGCTCGCGAAGGGCCTCATCAAGATCGTGCAGATTGGTGACGTGCCTGGCCGCCTCGAGCCGGGCACCGGTGAGATCAACTATCCGTTCCTGTTCGCCGAGCTGCGCCGGCTCAACTACCGCGGCTACCTCGACACAGAGATGGGCACGTCGAGCACGCCGGAGCACGCGATGGCGGTGGCGAAGAGGATGGCGGAGGAAAACTAGGGATTAGGGATTGAGGATTAGGGATTAGGCGCGATGTGGTCGACGATGTATTTGGCGTCCCGTCCGACACCTCCCACCAGCGCCGAGCTCAGCGAGTAGAGAAAGAGCAGCCCGATAAAGTAGATACCGGGGCAGGACTGGACGACGCCGCGATTATGGACGGGATAGCCGTTCTGGATCGGCAGCTGGAGATCGATCCAGTCGTAGCTTCGGTGCGTATCCCGTGCACCAGATGACGGTCGACACAGCGAGTACCCTTCCATCCTCCAGGACGGGTAAACCGTTCTTCACTCCCGCCACTCTCGCC
This sequence comes from Vicinamibacterales bacterium, assembly GCA_963775345.1. Lineage (GTDB taxonomy): Bacteria > Acidobacteriota > Vicinamibacteria > Vicinamibacterales > JAMQPK01 > JAMQPK01. Next base: position 73,823 of record CAVZIS010000008.1, on the reverse strand, counting down.
ACTCTCTCGATGCCTGCGGCCGCAAAATCCTTTCGTCGCACGCGACCGAGCGGGATTCCCCGCGGAGGGTTGAGAAAGTGGTCGCGCATCTTTCTTCCGATTGGATTAGTGACCTTCAACACCTGGGTCGCCATGAACCACAGAATCGGCGTGATCAGTTGATCGGGAAGAGTCCCGGCGCGTGTCGGCTCCTGACCCGTGTCGCGGCCCGATAACCACGTCTGGTGGTGAGGAGCGAGCTCGATCGCAATCTCGGCTCCGGAGTTGCCTGCACCGACGATCAGCACGCCGCCTTCCTGAACCTGCGACGGGTTCCGGTACTGCTTGGAGTGAAGCTGGACGATGCGCTGGTCGAGCTCGCGGGCGAACGGCGGGATTCTGGGATGGTGAGATGCGCCCGTTGCCACGACGACGTTCTCGCAGAAGAGCGTGTCGTTGCCACAGGTCACGGCGAACCGTTCTCCTGCCTTTGACACTCTGTCGACTTTTACCCCGGTTCGGACGGGGAGCTCGAATGCGCGGGCGTACTCCTCCAGATAGTCGGCGACCTCGTCCTTGGTTGGATACGAGGACGGCGGACCCGGAAACCGCATTCCCGGCAGGCAGTCGTAGCGGCCCGGCGTGAACAGACGCAGGGAGTCCCACCTCTTCCGCCAGGCGTCACCGATGCGGTCGTGCTCGTCAAGGAGCACGAACGGCAGACCGCGCTGCTTGAGGTGATAGCCGACTGACAGACCCGCCTGACTTCCACCGATGACGACGGTGCCGAGGTGCTGGTCCATTACTCTTCGATTCGAAAAATCTCCCGCCGTCCGCTGTCCACAAGATCGTGATAATCGGCCATCGACTTCCGCACGTTCTCGTTGGCCATCAGTTTCTGCTCGAAGACGAAGAAGTCATCGACCTTCTCGACTTTCGCTTCTGCGATGATGGTCCAGAAGGGTTCACCGGCGACGTCGGTGAGCAGACGAAGCGGTTCTTGTCCCATTTCCTTCAATGCCGTCGAGATGCTCCGAAATTTCTCGATCATCTGTCGCGTTTTTCCAGGTTTGCAGTGCAGGACTTCGCGGATCACATACATGGCGTGCTCCTCATGATTTCTAAGATGAGGTTATGGAACGCGGAGGGCCGCTGACATCGGACGGATTACCCAAAATTTCGGCGGCTGGGAAATGGGTAATTCTGTGTACGCGCTTTTAGTACATTTCAGCTGGTTCCTTGGTTCCTGTTCCCGGTTCCCGCGTTCGCGGTGGGCGGCGGATACAGACGCCATCTTTTCTTGGAAAGACGCGCGTGCTGATCAGAGAACCAGCGAACGGGGAACGTGGAACAGGAACCATGGGAACCACGGAACCGGAACCTTGGAACCAAAGTCTAGAGTTGGTGATGCTGGTAGGCCCAGGCGGTGGCGCCCGCGCGGCTCGACACGCCGAGCTTGTCGAAGATGTTGCTGACGTGGCGCGCCACGGTCTTCTCGCTGATGAACAGCTCCGCGCCGATATCGCGGTTGGTCTTGCCGGCAGCAAGGAGGCGCAGCACCTGAATTTCCCGTTCGCTGAGCGGTCCGGCCGAGGGGTGAGCCGGGCGATTCGATGGATTCTGCGATCCGCGCCAGGCATGGCTGCGCGTCGAGCTGTGTGAACAGCCGCCGCGCGTTCTCGAGCTCGAGCCGGCGGCCGTCCTGATCGCCGCGCCGGTCGCAGACAGCGGCCAGGAGCAGGCACGTCTGCGCCTCTTCGTACGGCGTCTCGAGATCGTGCCAGATGTCCCACGCCTGGCGCAGTGCTGCCGACGCACCCTGATCATCTTTTTCGGCGAGGAGGACCGCGCCGGTGGCATGCGCAGCCGTTGCGATGAGGAGCGGCGTTTCCAGCGTTCGTGCGATCTCAGACAACTCGTTGGCAGCGGCACGCGCGTGCTCGACGTCGCCGGCCGCCAGCAGGATCTCGACTGCGGCAGCAAGGGCCCGGGCGCGAGCCGAGGACGCGCGGACATCTGCGAGCACGCTTCGGATCGATGCAGCGGCCGTGTCGATCTGGCCCTGGGCGAGGCGGAGGAGCGACAGGCCTGGCTGCGGCTTCCGTCCGCGCTCGTTCGCGCGCATGTATGCGGCTTCGGCCTCTTCGAACTTGCCGAGCACCCGATGAATCTCTCCGATGCGATAGAACGCTGCGCCCGCCGCCGGCAGCGACGCCAGCAGTGCGCACGCGTCGTGTGCATCCTGGGCGGCATCGCGCCATTTGCCACGCAGCTGCATCACTTCGGCGCGATAGAGGAGACATTCGCCGCGATAGCGCACGAGGCCCGGCTGTTCGGCACACCATCGTGCAAGGGAGGCGGTCCATTCGTAGGCGCGGCGCAGATCGAAGATCTCCTGACATGCCTCGAGCACGCTGCAGTACGTATCGCCCGCGACCATCGGCGACACTTCGCCTGAGATGAGGGCGACCATGGCCTCGTCGAGCAGAGCGACACCCGCGCGGATGTCGCCAAGACGAATGAGGGCTCGCCCGCGTCCGTGACACGCGATCGACGCGAGATCCCGATCGCCGAACCGGTTTGCGATCTCGGCGGCTTGTTTGAACGTGGCGCAACTGGCCGCGGGGTCACCTTGCATAATCTGTTGGATCGCAGTGGGAATCAGGAGGTACCCGCGGCCGACCGAATCCAGCTGCGCTTCGTCGAGGATGCGCCCGGCTCGGGCGAGCCAGCCCGAGGCTGGCGCTCTGGCGCCGCGATGCAGCAGCCCAAACCCAAGCCACCCGGCCGCTCGCGCCGCGCCTTCCGGATCGCCGCGGTCGAGGAACTTCTGGTGCGCACGCGCCCAGAGCGCCTCGCTCTCGTCATCCCGTCCTGTGAGGTACGCGGCAATTGCGTATCGTTCGAGATCCTCGGGCTCCAACGGTGCGTCGCGGTCGGCGGCCCCGAACAGCCGGCACGAGTCGGCCCAGGCTCTTTGCTCGAACGACGCCCTCGCGCGTCCGAGTGTGTCCATGCCAGTTTCAATTCTGGCGCTGGCCGGGCAGCGGCCAGCGCAAGTGTTTGTGCAGGAAGTCGACCGTCCCCTGGCCGTTGATGCTGTGCGCGCCCTGGAAGAACTCGATCGCGGTGCGGTCGGCCATTCCGAGCTGCGCGTAGAGGAACCGCACCTTCGCGTACTCGTGGGCCACCCACTGATCGCGGCCCACCAGATCGAGGTGGCCGCGCTCGACCATGAACGGGCGCGGCACCATGAGGTAGGCCATCTCCGCGTAGTCGAACGTGTGCCCCCAATTCCAGTACGGCATCTCCCACTCGATCGTGCGCATGAAGCCCCAGGGCTGATCCGTCGCCGCCACCTTGCGCGTCCATTGATTGAAGTCGCCCGAGCAGATTGACAGCGCGTACTTATCGAGGAGCGGCGGGATCCGGACGGCCGTCTCGCCGCCGTAGCTCAGGCCGTAGAACGCGATTCGCCCGGCGTCCACGAAGGGCAGCGATCCGAGCCACTCGAGAATGCGTTCGTGCTGTCCGAGGATGAACGAGAAGAGCGTCGCCCGGATGGTATTGGCCTTGCGATCGAGCCAGCGATAGCGATCCTCGCCGCGGTAGAGGTTGTGCGGCGCGAACACGATGAATCCGCGCTCGGCCAGCACTGAACCGAAATCGTTGTAGGCCGACCTCTGGCGATCGATCGTGTCGCGCGGCAGGTCGTTGCGCCCGTGCTGCACGACGACCACGGGCCGCCGCTCGCCTGGCGCGACGTCCTTGGGCACCACCAGCACGCCCCAGGCGAACACATCGGGCCAGACGTCGAGGACCACATCCCACGCGGTCCATCGCGGCGTCTCGGCGACCTTGCGCGTCCGCGGGTTGAGCGGCAAGTACGGCGCGTCGAACACGCCGACGCCGTCCCGCCGGAATCGTTCACGATAGGGTCGCGCGCCTTCGATGAACCGCTCCGGCGACAGCGTGGGCCCTGTCTTCTCGGTGCTCCAGCGCAGCGCCGCCACTTCCGGCAACACCGTGAGAAGAAAACCCTGGTCGCGGACGTGCTCTGCAGCGCGCACCAAACCCTGAACGTGGCGCTCGATCTCGCGCACGGTGCGATCGTGGCGTGCGTCGGGATCGAACCCGAGACGCGCATCCCGTGCCAGCCCACTGGAGCCTTCGGGCGTCACGCGGAAGCCCAGCCCCTTCGCGAACGCGGCGAGCGCCTCCGTGGAGACAGGTCCGACCGGCCGATCGCCGGGACCAATCACGAGCGATGGTGCCGGAAATCCCGGTGCGGCCGGGATGCGGCCGAACTCGGCTCGAACGGACGCCCCATCCGGCGTCTGCCGCGTCCCCTTGCTGCTCGTGAACGATGGCACCTCGGCGTGCTCGACGACGAGATGGCGCGGCAGGACGAGCGAGGCGATCTCGGCATCGCCGAACCGCTCGAGCAGGCTCCAGACGTTGCGATCGATCGGCTCCTCCCAGACGCGCCCCCGCCGATCGAAATAGCCGCTCACGAGCGCGCCGTCGATGCGCGGATCGATGGCCGCGGCATAGAAGGCCACCAGGCCGCCCTCGGCATAGCCGACGACGCCGACCTTCGCCGCCGCGCCGCGGCGCGACCGAAAGCTGTCGACCGCCGCGAGCACTTTCTGCACCTCGTACCCGATCACGTGGCGGCCCATGTGGAACGCCTGCCGGTACAACCACTCGCGCCAGGTCTGCTGGCTCTTGGCGAGTTGCGCATCGCTCGTCTGGATGGCTTCCCGCCCGACCAGTACTGGGACGAGCAGTTCGCACCCGCTATTGGCAAGGATGCGGCCGAACTGACGTTCCGGCGCCAGCCCGGGCGCGAGGCCGAGGATCTGTTCCGGCGTCTGACCGGCATCGGGAACGACCACGATGTGCGCTGTCGGCGCGCCCTTCGCCGGCTCCACGTACAGCCCTTCGGCCCAGACGCCGTCGAGCACTGGCCAGCGAACCTGGAAGACACGATAGCGGTCGGTCTCGGCCACAAGCGCCGGATGCTCGTCGTCTCCGAAGCGTTCCAGGCGGGAAGGCAGGCGCGTGTCGACCGCCCCGATGATCTCGCGCAGCCGATCGCGATTCTCCTGGACCGACGCATTCGAGGCGACGGCCGACGAGCGGTCGTACTTCCAGAATCGCGTCGATCGCGCCTGGACGTCGCCGATCTGGCGCTCGACAAACCGATGCGCCCCGTCCATCATCCTGCCCGACAGATCCTCCTCGGGCCAGTCGAGGGGTGCGGTCAGCGGCAGCGGCCCGGCCGATGCTGGAACCTGCATGGCCGGAGAGTTCCATGCTGCGCTCGACCCGATGCAAATCGCGGCAGCAAGCGTCAAACGGCCAAGTTGCGAACGAATCCACCTGGACATCAGCAGAAGAGGATATGCTTCCGCGCATGAAACGACGAGATTTTCTTTACCAGACCGCTGTCGCCGGACTTGCAGGAACCCTGCGAACTTCTCCGGCTGCTGCTGCTCCGGACTCCCGGCAGGCCACCGGGGTGAAGGTCGGCGAAGTCTCCGATTCCGCCGCCACGGCGTGGATGCGAGTCACCGCGACGGGCGCGCGACGCTCCGGACGGCGTCATTCGAAGAGGTCCGGTACAGCCCTTCCCAGCCGATCTGAAGATCGCTGATTTGGAAGGATCGTGCCCCGGCGCGCCGGGCAGGGTCCGCTTTGTACTCTCGACCTCAGAAAGTCTGCGCGGCGCCCGGAACACGCCTTGGCAGGACGTCAACCCGGCGACCGACTTTACGCATCAATTCCGCCTCACAGACCTGCGCCCCGACACCATTTATTACTACTCTGCCGAGACCGCCGACTCTGGTGGCCAACTACACGCCCCGCTTCGGGGCAGGTTTCGCACTGCCCCGCGTCCGCAGGATCCCACGCCGATTACCTTCACCATGACGACGTGTCAGAAGTACTCGCAGCTCGACCATCCCGAAGGCTTCCACATCTATGAGTCGATGCGGCAATTGGATCCTCGTTTCTTCATCAGCGCGGGCGACCTCGTCTACTACGATTCGGATGATCCTCGCGCGACGACTGAGGAACTGGCGCGCTATCACTGGCAGCGCATGTTCAGTTTCCCCCGTCATATCCGCATGCTGCTCGATATCCCCGGCTATTGGGAGAAAGATGACCACGACACGCTCACAGACGATACCTGGTCCACTCAGACGCAACTCCCCGAGATGAAATTGACCTTCGGGGAAGGCTTGCGCATCTTCCGGGAGCAGGTCCCCATGGGCGAAAGGACGTATCGCACCTTCCGCTGGGGCAAGACGCTGCAGATCTGGCTGGTCGAGGGCCGCGACTTCCGCTCGCCCAACGACATGCCCGACGGCCCGCAAAAGACGATTTGGGGTGCCGAGCAGAAGCAGTGGCTCCAGCAAACTCTGGTTGCGAGCGACGCCGATTGGAAGATTCTCGTCAGCCCGACTCCCATCGTCGGCCCCGACCGCGACAACAAGCACGACAACCATTCCAACCCTGACTTCGCTCACGAGGGTCGCGAATTCCGCGAGTGGGTAAAGGCGAACGTGGCGGACAACTTCTTCAACATCAACGGCGACCGGCATTGGCAATACCACTCTGTGCACCCAGAGTCAGGACTGCACGAATTCTCGGTCGGGCCCGCGAGCGATTCGCATGCCACCGGCTCACCGGGCGAGGACAAGCGTTTCCACCGCTTTCATCGCATGCAAGGTGGCTTCCTGCAGGTAGAGACGATGCGCTCCGGAGGCGAGAGCCGTATTCATTTTCGTCTGCGCGACGTTTATGGGAACGTCGTTTACGAGTTCTCGAAGTCGCGCCGGGTTTGAATGTCACCCATCGATTCCAGAGTTGGCGCGAGAAAGCAGCTCGCTTGCGGCCCGGGAGTCAGTCTGCAAAACGCGGCCTCGGCTGCGTTTCGTGAGCGTGGGGACTCGCATCCCCACGCCCAGTCAGGCCTCCGCCGCGTTTTCTGGAATTCGCTGGAATTCGCGTGTCTACGGGCCGCGCCGCAAGCTGCTTTCTCACGCCAACCGACTGTCGATGCTGTAATCCAAGGGCAGTTGAGCTAACGCATTCAGCAATGTACAGCACGAGCAAGCGGGTGTTTAGGGCGTCCGCTGGGTCCCGCTATTAAACGCCTGATTCATAACGACTCACCTTGTGCATATAATCAGCCGCACTCTCCGTCAACTGAAAGGGATCGAACGATGCGCGCAATGTTAGCGTTCGTTGTCCTGTCATCAGCGCTTGCCATCGCATCTGTAGGCGTCGTCGGTCAAAGTTCTACTACTACTAACGAAAAATCAGTGGTCGAATGCACGACCGATGGGATTTCTGCGGTCGCGTCACAAGGCTCGACCATCACCAGCGTGGCGAACGTTGCCGGCACGAATGCAATACCAGCCCATTGCCAAGTGGATGGCAGAATCGAAACGCCAGGAAACGTGGTCGGCTTCAGATTGCGTTTGCCGACCGCGTGGAACGGTAAGTTCTTCTTTCACGGCGTTGGCGGATTTGGCGGAAACGTCGAGCCAGCTGCACCAAGCGCAATCGCGCCGAATAACATGCTTCCCGCCTTGATTCGCGGATATGCCACCGCATCCACGGACACCGGTCATCAAGGAATCTCCACAGATGCCAGCTGGGCACTGAACAACCCAGCCAAAGAACTCGACTACGGTCATCGCGGCACGCACGCTGCGACTGTCGCAGCGAAAGCATTAACCGCTCGCTACTACGGGAGTCCACCGGTGCGGTCGTACTTCGCGGGATGTTCAAACGGAGGTGGACAGGCGTTGATGGAGGCACAGCGATATCCCGACGACTTCGATGGCATCATCGCCGGTGCTCCGTCATTTCGTGACGCAATCGCAGCACGCACGCTTGAATACCAAAGGCTGTTGTCGAGCAAAGAGAACTACATCCCCGCATCAAAGCTCGACCTCATCTCGAATGCAGTGCTGCGCACGTGCGATGCGGGCGACGGTCTCAAGGATGGCTTGGTGTCGAATCCGCTTGCATGCAAGTTCAATCCTGAGACTCTTCTGTGCGCAGAAGGTGATGGGCCGAATTGTCTTACGAAAGGCCAGGTCGCGTCGCTCAAAGCGTTGTATTCAGGATTCAGCACCAAAGACGGGAAGCATCGCACCTATCGGAGACCAGTTGGGCACGAAGCAGGTGGTTGGCAATCGTGGATTCTTGGAGCGGCAGAGCCAACCATCCGTGAGGACGGCCGTCTGGTGTTCACCAGTAATCCGCCGCAGGGGTATCGCTACATGGAGTCTGGCTTGCGTTACCTGACGTTGGATCGTGATGACCCAACATATGATTTCTGGACGTTCAACTTTGACCGCGATGTTAGTCGCCTGGAGAAGATGAAACAGATACTCTCGCCTGCCGATCCAGATCTCCGGCCCTTCCGCGCCAGCGACGGCAAGCTGCTGATCTATCACGGCTGGGCTGATCCCGCACTGAGCGCCTTTCAAACCATTGCCTACTTTGATCAAGTTGTCCGCACACTTGGTGGAAAAGCGCAAGCTGATGAGTTTGTACGTTTGTTTCTCGCGCCCGGGATGCACCACTGCAGCGGAGGGCCAGGTCCGAATTCGTTCGTCGCAGAGACGATTACAGCCTTGGAAAAGTGGGTGGACCAAGGGATCGCACCCACGGAGATTTTGGCGTCACATAGAGATTCGACGGGCAAAGTCGATCGCACACGGCCGCTGTGTCCGTATCCGCAACAGGCAGTCCACAAGGGCAGCGGCAGCATTGATGAAGCAGCGAATTTCCGGTGCGAGGTCATTCGTTAGAGCGTACGTGCTGATGCGAGTAAATTTCTTATCCATCACGCTCAATAACGCTGCAATAAGAGCACTTTGTCACTTGATGGCGGGAGAAAGCCGCTCGCGGCGCGGCCCGTAGACACGCGAATTCCAGCGAATTCCAGAAAACGCGGCGGAGGCCTGACTGGGCGTGGGGATGGGGGCCCCCGCGCTCACGAAACGCAGGGCCGAAGCCGCGTTTTGCAGACTGACTCCCGGGCCGCAAGCGAGCGGCTTTCTCTCGCCATCAGGATGACAAAGTAGGATAGGTGCGGCTTGTGCAGAGGCGCTTCTTAACGGTTATTGCGGTCGTTTTCGGCGGGTTCGCCACTCTGGCTCTGTTGCTGACCATCCGCGGTTCGCTCATCGCCGACTTCATGCGGGAGATCGCTGAGTCGCGTCTTTCGACCGCCCTCGGTCAGCCGGTCGCTATCGGGCAACTTGGCTTCTCGCTGACGCCGAGACCGGCATTCACGGGGTCGGACATTCGAGTTGGCGACGCCGCGCAGCAGGCGCCTGCCGTCAGGCTCGATCGCGTCGAAGTCTTCCCTGTGCTGCGTTCATTCCTCCAGGGACCGATTCACGTCACGGAAGTGAGCCTCGACGGGTTCACCGTCTCGATCCTCCGCGACGCAGGCGGCAGATGGCGGGCTCCGGCGGTGTTCCCGGCGCCCACTCGCGGCGCGGGTGGCGGTATCGGAATCGATCGAGTGCGCGTCGCCGGCGGACGGCTCCTCATTTTCGATGTGGGCGCCAACGGCGCCTTGCGCGAGAGATCGCGGATCGACGACATGCGCACGGATTTGCTGGTGGGCATGGGGGGACTGCGTCTGGCGCCGCTGACGGGCCGTGTGGGCGGTGCCGCGATCAGCGGCCAGGCGGAGACCGATCCGCAATCGGTGCGACTCGATTTCTCCGCGCCCGCAATTCGCGATGCCGATTTGCCGGCATTGTTTGGGCTCCTCGCCGCCTCGCGTCCAGCGGTGCTTCGCGTCGACGAACCGGCAGCGGCTTCGTTGAGCGTCAGGATCGACCGCGCGACCTCGCGGCTCAGGGGAAGCGGAACGCTTCGCGCACCCGCGCTCACGGTCGAGCCGCTGCGCCTGCAGCAACTCAACGCGCCCTTCGCTGTCGAAGGAACCCAGCTCACGTTCACACCGACGACGTTTACGATTAACGGAGGCTCGCATGAAGGCCGCTTCACGTTGATGCTCGGCGATGCGCCAGCGTGGGCGATGGATGGCCGCGTGCACGATCTCGATATGGGCGCGCTTCTGGACACGGTCGCGGGTCGCGACGCGAAGCTCGACGGGCGAGGGCGTATCGACGCGGAGCTGAAAGGCCGTTTCGAGCCGGGGTTCCTCACGCGCATGGACGGTGGTGCGCGCATGGTGGTCTCAAACGGAGTGCTTCACGACTTCCCGCTCGTCGCCACCGTCAACCGTGCGCTCCGCCTTTCGGAAAGCGACGGGCAGGACACGCGGTTCGAGGAGCTCAGTGCCTCTCTGGCGATCGCGCGCGGCACTGCCACGACCGACGATCTCGTTATCCAGGCTGGTCACTTGCGCGCCGTTCTGAGCGGCCAGATCGGCTTCGATCGATCGCTGAATCTGCGGGGGCGTGCGATCGTCTCTGCGGAGCGAGTTGCGGCGGGCGTCGACAGCGTGCACGAGCTTGCCCGCCTTCGCAAGGCGAGCGGCGAAATCGTCGTGCCGCTGACGATTACCGGTTCGCTCGATGCACCGAAATTCGATATCGATGTGGGAAGCGTCATCCGCGAGGGCGTGGTAGACGAGTTGAGGAGGCGCGTGCGGCGGCTGATCAAGTAAGGCTGTTCTTCAGCAGCTCACTTCCGGACCTCCGCAAGCGGGACGGCTGCGCCGTTTCGTTCCTTGCTCAAATCTGCAGCCGTCATGAACTCGAAAATTTCGATTGTCTCAGCCACGTCGAAGGGCACGCGGCCCGTATGAAAGAACTCCGCGATTTCGCGCAGCATCTCTTCATAGTTCCCGGTGGCAACGGCATCGGTCGTTCCTCGCTCCCCCCAGACACGAAGGAGGGGCATTTGCGGAGCAGGTTTCAGCGTCCCGTGGTAGATGCCGACGCGCCCGTCCTTCCATGTGCATGTCGTGATGTCGGCATCGCCTTCGATTCTTCGCGACACAGCGCCGCAGCCGGTTCCCATGACGGCATAGAGCGCTTCAACACCGTGAATGCCGTAGTAGAAGAGGTCTGGGTGAAACTCGAGTCTGTTCAAGGGATACGTAGCCTGCACTTTCGTCACCCTTCCAACGCCCGGACTGTCGCGCAGCCGAGATACACCGGGACGGAATCGAGTGGACGAAGAGCTGAAGAACGGCGTGCCAGTCTGTTTTGCGAGCTGGATGATCCGATGGACGTCTTCCAAACTCGCGGCCAACGGCTTGTCGATGAACACGCGCTTGCCCGCCTTCAGAACGGGCGTCACTTGAGCCAGATGGGCGCGTCCGTCAACACTTATCAGCAGTACAACATCGACCTTCGCAAGCAGCGCATCGATGCTCTCGACGAGCTCGACGCCGAACTTCTCATGTGCTGTCCTCGCGAACCCTTCAACACGATTGGCGCTTGCCGGTATATCCGGGCTGCCGCCTTTGAATGCCGCAACGAGGCTGATTTTCCACTCCGGGTGCGATCTGAGAATCTCGGCGAACGCCGGCACATGCGACGTGTCGGTGCCAATCATGCCGGCGCGAAGCGTTCGCGTGGCCCACGCGGGCGCGGCGCGGGTCGAGGTCTGATCGACTTGAGCGACCCCCTGTGCGGTGCCGCAGATGACGGCCAGGAAGAAGACAGCAATCGCGCACAATCGGTTCATGGTGCTTCGCCTCGCCTTCGGAAATTTCACCACAAAGCACACGGAACCACAGAGAAATTTGTTTCTGAAAATTCCTCGTCACGGTGCCTTGCACACGAAATTCGCCGCGTCGTTGGTCGTCCCCACGCCTTTGTACTGCGCGACCTGTGGATACGGACAGAGCGGTCGCGTCATGTCAACACGAGAGTCCGTGACTCGCGCGGCGATGATCTGATCTGGTGAAATCCCGGATTCGCGCCAGCGCTCCATCGCGGCGAGCCAGTCGACCTGATTGGGTCCCGGGCCGCCGCCGCAATGAGCCATGCCCGGTACCATGAAGAGCCGCAGCCAATCTCCTTGTCGTGGTCCCATACTGGCCAGGACGCTGGAGTAATAGTTCACGCTGTTCTGCGGCGAGATCGCGCCGCCGCTGCCGCCGTCATTCCAGCCGTGATAGATGAGAAGCTTTCCGCTCCGGGCCTTGAAGGCTGACAGATCCGGATCGATCGCGTCGATGAAGCTTGCACGCTTGTCGATGAGTGCCGTATCAGCCTCGAGATCGAACGTGCGCCAGTCCCACGCGGGATTCTGATGAGCCACGTACCTGAACATGCCGACATCAATGGTCCCAGGTTCCGGGTTGGCGCCGGTGAGCATGGCCCAACCCGTCTCGCCGCCAGGTACGAGTCCTGGATAAATCAGCTCGCCTGTCTTTCTGCTCGCAGGCGCATAACCCATCTTCACCGCCTCCACTTGCGGCGCGGTCAGGCACATTTCCTCATCGGCGCGGCGGCATAACAGCGTGGAAGGATCGAAACGGCACCGATGCGGATCCGTCAGCATGCCGTCGGTGACTCCGTCGAGCGCATCGCACGCTGACATGACGGCTCTGTTGACGAGTGCGAGCTTTGCTTGCGGGACGACCTTCGCCGGGTCCTGGAGAATCCTGGCTTCCACCGCGATGCGCCACGCGCACAAGTGAGTTTGATTGTTCGCCGGCGCTCCCGCGATGATCCCATCGAAGTCTTCTGGATAACGCTGCGCGGCCATCAGCCCCTGCCGTCCGCCGGTCGAGCAGCCGGTCCAGTACCAGAGCCGCGGCCCTTTCTTGTAGTACGCCGTCAGGATGGCCTTCGACGTTACGGCCATCTCATGTACAGCGCGGTACGCGAAATCGACCAGTTTCTCTGGATGACCGATCACGAACGATGCGTTTCCGCCCGTGTGGCCGGTATCGGTGGAGGTCGTCGCATACCCGTTCTCTAACGCGGCCGTCATCCCGTTGTAGTTGATAGATCCGGCCCAGCCACCGTTGCCAACAGCCAGGAGCTTGCCGTTCCATCCCGAGGCCGGCAACCACACTTCAATCTTGATATCGGAGTCGGGCGAAGGCGCGAGTGTGGCGGCGACACGACAGAAGGCCGGCAATTTGGAGATCCGTCTTCCGATGGGCGAATCAGGCGGTGCCGGAAACATTCCGACGTCCGCGAATCTTCCAGCCGGCACTTCCTGGGCTGACGTAACCGTCGTGTTTGCGAGTGCCAGCGACGACAAGCGCTCGCATGGGGTGACAACGTTCGGCGTCTGACCGTGAACAAACATCGCCAGGCCAACCGAAGCCCCCATCGCTGTCAAGAACTTCATGAGAGTTCCTTGGCCGTTCAGGCTATCTATAAACGGGAATAGCCGAATTGCCGTAAATATGGCCGCCTTTCAACGTGGCCATCGGTCGTAAGCGCAACTTTCCCGGCCGCTTGTCGCCGACAGAATCGACCATTTCCCAAGGAGCTTCACGAAGCTCGAACACGGCAACGTCTGCGATCGATCCCGGCGCCAACGATCCAGTTCCCGACGGAAATGCCAGGGCCTTCGCCGGGTTCACTGTGACGCGGCGAATGACTTCCTCGAGACTCACACCCAGATGAAGGAATTTCGACAATGTGGTCGCCAAGTCGTAGACGGGCCCGTTGATATTCCCTTGGTGGACATCGCTCGAAATCGTGCCCGGCACCACGCCTTGCGCGACCGCCGTCTCCGCGACTCGAAACGCAAAGCTTCCCGCGCCGTGGCCGACATCGAGAAGGATCCCGTTCTCGACCGCCCGTCTCACTTCGGGAAGAATCCGATCGCGCTCGTCGAAAATGCCGCCCTCGCGCCCTGTGTAGCAGTGCGTGACCAAATCTCCCGGCTTCAGCATCGCCAGGATTCTCGGCAACGGCGAAAACGTGTCGCCAATGTGGACCATCAACGGCAAACGAACCGCATCTGCCGCCTCTCTGGCGAGACCCAGCGCGCGCAGATCATTCTCGCCGGCGATGCCTCTACTGAGTCGAATCTTGACGCCCAGAATCACATCCCGGTTTTGCTCGATCATTTTGACGGTCAGACCGGGATTGGCATAGCGCAGGTCAAGCAGCTCGCCGAACGGATTGCCAGTGGAAAACGTCGATTGCCCTACCACCGAAATATTGAGCAGTGCATAGACCCGTGTGTCGGCAACTCGCACGACGTATTCCTTGAACCCCGGGAACGTGTGCGCCCCGGCCGAACCGGCGTCGACGACGGTGGTGACACCCTTGGCAATGCAATTCGGATCGGCAGGGATGCCGAGTGGTGCGACGCCATCGTAGACGTGCACATGCACGTCAACGAGTCCTGGTGTGACGATCATCCGCCTCGCATCGAGCACCTGGGCCGCCTCAGATTCCGGGATGTTGGCCCCAATGCGCGCAATCCTGCCCTGGCGAATGGCCACGTCCACATCTGCTGCGAGACTTTGAGATGGATCGATCACGCGGCCGCCCCGTATCAAAAGATCGTAGGTCCGAGCGCCGCCAGCTTGCGCACCCACCAGACTCTCCGCATTCGCAGAGAAGCTGCAAATCAGCGACGGCAGGAAGACTGAGCGGGTTAGGAATTGCCGCCGGCTGTGGTGATGATGATGATGATGATGATGGTGACCGTGGTGATGGTCGTGATGGTGGTGCGACACGAGCGCAAGGCTATTTCAGCCGCGCGCAGCCTGGCAACTGGATTATCGCCGCGGCTTCGAGCCGACGTTCTGCTTCGGGCGGACGCATTGGAGCTGAAGCTGGAACGGGATTAGGCGTTGGGCGATGGGCAAGAGCTGAGGGCTGAGAGCTGAGAGCTTCCACACCAGCCTCACCACGCCGAAGGCGTCTGGGCGCGGCGGTTACCTGCCGCGTAAGCCGCTTACCATGCACGAAAGGCGACGCGTCGTGACTCGCAACCCCGCTCAAGCTGCCTTGCGGATCCTTTGGGTACATCCCTTGCGTGCCTCCGCCCGGTGGCTTACGCCTCGAGCCCATAGAGTTTCCAGTTGCGACGTTCTGCCGAGCGCCGTAACCTTTCAGAAGAGGAAAACGATGACGAGAACCTGGCCCCTTCTGCTCGTAATCATCATGGCGGTGAGTTGCGACGACGATAGCCCGACAGCCCCGTCCTCCGGTCCGCAAGCAACCTTTTTCGTGACGAGCCAGACGAGCGTCACCGGCAATCTCGGAGGACTTGCTGGAGCGGATGCCACGTGTCAGCGGCTCGCGATCGCGGCGGGCCACGGCGGGTTTCCGTGGCGTGCCTATCTCAGCGTGGAGCGCGACCCGACGAAGGGCAATCAACCGACGCACGCCCGGGACCGCATCGGAACGGGACCGTGGTACAACGTGAACCTTCAACTGATCGCGAACAACCTGACGGAGCTTCACGCCCGAACCGGCGATGCCAATCTGTTCATGACCGAACGGGGGCAGCGGGTGAACGGCCAGTGGACCGGCTCTCCCGCCCCGAATGAGCACGATATCCTCACCGGATCGAACCAGGATGGATCGGTGGCAACCGGCCTCACGTGTTCGGATTGGACAAGTGATTCGGCATCCGCCATAGGACAGGTTGGGCATTCCGACGGGATGGGCCCCGGCCAGAGCACTGCTGGCGCGTTGTCCTCGTGGAATGCGTCGCACACGAACCAGAACTGCTCGAATACGGCGCCGCGTGGAGGCGCGGGCCGCTTCTACTGCTTCGCGACCAATCAGTAGCGATACCACGCGCCTTCGCGATACGCTTCGGCGGGTAAGGCGGCTGAATCATCGTCTCCTTTGTTTCCCGGGCGTACAATCTGCTCGGATGGATCCGGGCACCGGCGGCCCAACTCTTCTTCGACCCGACCACGCACACCGCCCATCGTCAGCCCCCGGCTCGGAAGGGCTGCCACGCGATCTGGTTCGGCAGGCGACGTCACGCCTTCGCGTGATGGCGCTCTTGTACGCCGCCATTTTTTTCCTGGCCGACCCCTTCCCATCGCTCATCTCGGAAGCCGGTCGCGCCGTTCTTTTCAGCGCCGCCGTTCGTTGGCTGCCGGGCGCGATCTCAATCACCGTCGCGCTCTTGGTCGCCGCAGTGATTACCAATCCCCGACTGTCGTCCAGGGGCGCTGCCGCGATCGCGAGCACCTTTGAAATTGCCGGTAGCTACGGCATCGCGGCTGCCGAGCTGCTCCAGCCGCAAGGCCTCGACTTTCGAAACGCCACGTGGATCGGGCTCTCGTGGGTCGCCGTCTGGATGCTCCTCTTCACGATCGTCGTTCCCGCTTCTCCTCGACGGTCCGTGATCGCATCGCTCGCCGCATCCAGCAGCGTGCCGGTGATGGCCGCAGTCTCATTCGCGGTGTACCCACCTCCGCTGATGCTGAACAGATTCCAGTTCTTTTTCGTCTTCATCTTTCCGTACCTGCTGGTTGTTGCGATGGCGTACGTCGGCGCGCGCGTGCTCTTCGCGCTCGGCAACGAGGTGCGAAAGGCCCGCGAGCTCGGTAGCTACCGCCTTCTCGAGCGGCTCGGACAGGGCGGGATGGGAGAAGTCTGGCGCGCACGTCATCGCCTGCTGGCGAGGCCGGCCGCGATCAAGCTCATCCGTCCGCCGGCTACAACGTCTGTCATCGGGCCCGAAGCCGCGAAGCGGTTCGAGCGCGAGGCGCAGGCCATCGCGAGCCTGCGCTCACCGCACACTGTGGACCTTTTTGACTTCGGCATCGCAGACGATGGGACGTTCTATTACGTGATGGAGCTCCTCGAAGGGCTGGATGTCGAGCGGATCGTGAACAAGTTCGGTCCCATGCCGGCGGGGCGCGTGATTCACGTGATCCGCCAGGTGTGTCACTCGCTCTCCGAAGCGGAGTCGATCTCGCTGGTGCACCGCGACATCAAGCCGGCCAACATCGTCTTGTGCCGCTACGGCGAAGACTACGACTTCGTGAAAGTACTGGATTTCGGTATCGTCAAAGCGATCTCCGAGCCGGGTTCTGCCGAAGCGGCGCCGACGCTCATCGACGTCACCGCCGAGCACGTCGTGCGCGGCACGCCCGCATTCATGGCGCCCGAGCAGGCCCTCGGGGGATTACCTGTGGATAACCGTGCGGACATCTACGGGACAGGCTGCCTCACGTATTGGCTGCTCACGGGTCACCTCGTCTTCACCGGCGAGACGCCGATGCAGCTCCTCGTCCAGCACGCGCGTGCGACGCCGGAGCCGCCATCCGCACGGACCGAATTGCCGATTCCGAAGGAGCTCGATGCGATCGTGCTCGCGTGCCTGGCCAAAAACCCGTCGGACCGACCGCAAACCGCACGCGAGCTGGCGCGCCGTCTCGAGGCGGTGCCGGTCACTGGCGACTGGACCCCGGAACTCGCTCGGGCGTGGTGGGAAACGCATCAACCTGTGCCTTCCTGATTCCCACTCCGCTACAATTGACGCCCAGAGGTCCCGACAGCCTTGAATGCCCCGGTGACGCTGGCTGCCTCGGCGCTCGCGCTCGCCTCTCTGGCGTCGGTAGGTGCGCACGCGCAGCCGAATGTCGACGAGCTACTAATCCGCGTCGGCGAGCGGGTCGCCGAATTTTACAAGCGCGCGAAGAACGTCATCTGCATCGAGACGTCCACGGTACAGCCCATCGACTCCAGTCATTCGCCGCAGGGAATGGCGCGGACCGTCGAATCGGAGCTGCGCGTCGAATTCGAAAAGGGCGAGACTCCTGGCGAAGCGACAGTCGTGCGCAAGGTTCGAAAAGTGAATGGCCGGCCACCGCGTGATCGGGATAAGAAGGACCGCTCGGGATGCACCGACCCGAATCCGCTGGCCTCCGACTCCCTTGCGTTTCTCCTGCCGGCTCACCGATCCGAGTATCAGTTCAGGCCTACTGGCACAACAAGAGACAAGGACCGCACCGCCCTCCTGATCGAGTTCGCGTCGGTCAATCGCAGGAGTAACCCCGTGCTGATAGAAGACCCGGGCGGACACGAAGACTGCTTCGACTGGACGGGCCACATCGCATCGAGAGGACGCATCTGGGTCGATGCTGAAAATCATGACGTGCTGCGCGTGGAGCGGGGTCTCGGCGGGCCGGTCGACCTGAAGGTCCCGGCATTGATACAACGCCGTTATCGCATGGACCCCTGGGCCGTCATCGTTCGGGAAGATATGACGATTCGCTACAAGACGGTCGCCTTCAGCGATCCCGACGAGGTACTGCTCCTCCCGGAATCCGTCGACGCTGTCATCATGGTCCGGGGCGGCCTTCAGTCCACGCGGCGGAGCCAGACGTTTTCCGACTACAGACGCTTCGTGACGGAAGGCAGGGTCCTTCAGTAGAACGGCAGCATGCCGGCAACCGCATTCGTCGACTTTCTCCTCGATCAGCTTGACGGAGTGCCGGACGTCCGCGCCCAGCGCATGTTCAGCGGCTTCGGGCTCTACTCAGGCGACCTCTTCTTCGGCATCGTCCATGCGGACATCCTTTACTTCAAGGTGGACGACGACAGCCGTAACGCTTACCTGCGCGCCGGAATGGCGCCGTTCAAACCGTACAAAGACCGCCCGATGACGCTGCAGTACCTACCAGGTACCGGCGGCTGTTGTGGAAGACGTGGACGAGCTGTGTCAGTGGGCGCGACGAGCGATTGCCGTAGCGGCGGACAAGAAGAAGCCTGCTTCGACCTCGCGTCGGAGGAAAGCGTTTACCTGATCGCTTCCCAGAACTGCCGCTGGTTCGGGTACATTCGGAAAGACGAGCTGCCCCTCGAAGAACGTGAAGGGCTGACCCCACTGGCGGCCGTCTTCCCAATCGACGCTCAGCATTGTCTCCTTCACGTGCCACCGCCCGCGCGTGACCGATCCGCGACCCGACGCGGTGACGATCCACGTTTCGGCGGTCCCGTTCGCGTGCAGCACGAGGTGCTCGTCGCGAGGAGTGTCGAAGACAATCTCCGTGCTGCGCCAATGGCCGACCAGCGTCGGGGCACGATCCGGGCCGGGAGACGGACCTGGTGCAGGACCTGGTGCAGGACCTGGACTGGAGCCGGCGCGGGCGTCTTGTTCGCGGCTTCCGCCATCCTGGTTGCGGCGGTCAGAGGGCCGACGGCGGGCCAGTCGCGCGCGAGCTGCTCCATCAAGGGAAGAAGCGGCTCAGGCCAGGTGTTGCCCGGCGTGTCGAGCGCCTGCCGGACGAGCTGCGCGGTCATGATTTTGGCGAGCGGCGAAAACCTCTCGAGCACACCCGCAAACTGCTCGGATGTATCCGCCGACATCGCACTTCCCGCGATCACACGGACAGCGAGCAGTTGCGCAGCAGCGACCGCGCCGAGCTGACGCAGGTCGAGCGAAAGCTGACGCTCGAGGAGAAGGATGCCGCGCTGCATGTCATTCAGAGAAGAGTTCTGAAGCGCCGCGTCCACCAGCTCGACCACCCGGGGGCTGCTGAAGACCTTCGCATGACGCTCGGTCGCGGCGAGCATCGCTTCATAGCCATCCGCCTGTTCGATCTCGGCCGCGGCCTGCTGGATCTCCAGGTCGCTCGGCGCACCTGTCTGCGGCTTTGCCTGAGAGCGCCCTTCGCGAGCGGCCGGCGCACTGGTGAAGACCATGAACGCCGCGACAGCAACCACGAAGACCTGAAATCTCATCAATTCATCCTTGACAGCGCAGGGCCGCCGACATTGAATTACAGTCCCCCAACGGATGCTACGCATTGTGGAGTCTGCCATACCGGCATCCATCTCGTCCTCAATGACTTTGGCATGTCGCTCTATCCGATGGCGCCTGGCCATGAGATCGCCGGGAAGGTGACCGCCCGGCCTGCAGGATCCTCTCGCGCGTGGCCCGCGTGGGCCGTCCACACCTACACGGCCACAGGCGCTATCTGGGCATTCCTCGCGGCACAGGCGCTTGTTGATGACAACTGGCGCCTGGCGTTTTTGTGGTTGTTCGTGGCGGTGTTGGTGGACAGCACAGACGGGTGGCTTGCCCGGCTCGCCCGCGTCCACGAGCGGCTGCCGCAGTTTTCCGGTCCGACGCTCGACGACATCGTCGACTACCTGACGTACGTCTTCGTGCCGGCGCTGATCGTCTGGCGTGCGGATCTGGTCCCGGCCGGATGGTCTTTACCTGTCGCGGCTGCGATGTTGCTTTCGAGCGCCTATGGCTTCGTCAGCGCCGACGCGAAGACGCCGGACCAGTTCTTCACCGGCTTCCCGTCGTATTGGAACATCGCGGTGCTGTACTTGTTCGTGTTCGGGCTCACGCCGCTCTACAACGCCATCATTCTTCTGATACTGGCCGCACTGGTATTCGTTCGTATCGGGTACGTCTACCCGTCGCGCACGATGGCCTGGCGTAAAATCACATTAATGCTGTGCGCGCTTTGGGGCGCGCTCATGCTTGTGCTCATCCTGCGTTTGCCAAATCCCCCACGATCAATGGCCTGGCTGTCGCTATTCTTTCCGATCTATTACGTGTTGCTGTCGGTCGCGCTGCATCGACAGCGTTCCGCCAGCTCGCGCCGCAACTAAATGCGCCCTACGGCTGTCTATGCAAAGAGGGAGGCGATGGTGTTTACTGCGTGCTCGGCTTCGGCCCGGTCCGGCACCTCGGTTTGGTCGCCATAGCCGTAGTAATCGTTTTCACCGAGCACTTGAAAAACCAGGCCGTCGCGGCGCGGCACGAACCCGACGTCGTTATAGAAAAGACCGTAGCTCACGTCCGCTTGCGGGATCATGCGCGTCAGTTGACCGCGCACGGGAACGAGGGACTGATCGCCGAACAGCGCCCGCGCACCGTAGCCCGTGGCGTTGATCAGAGTGTTTTCCTTCAACCGCGCGAGTTCAGCCGGGGCATGGAATTCAGCGATCTCGATCTTGCCCCCGTTGGTGCTGAAATCTGTGAGCAGCGTTTGCGTATACGCGGGCAGATTGAACATGAGCTGACTGTTTCGCCGCAACAGACGCTGACCCAGCGAATGGCTGCCGGGCTGAAAGTCGGCGCTCAGCGGAATCAAATCGCCAATCAATTCCCGATCCAGATTCGCGAACGCGGGTCTGCTGTCTGGCTCGCCGCGGCGCCCCTTGGCGGCATCTTCGAAGACCGAGTAGCTGTCGATGAACTCTACCGGTGTTCCTGCCAGCCCGAGGAAGCTCTGATACGTTTGGAAAGACTGGCGGGCCATTCGCTCCCATGTCTGCTTGAAGGCAGGCGTTGCATGTTCCTCGAGACAGATGCGCGAGTCGGGTGTGTAAAGACCCGTCGCCAACGAGGAGCGCACATCGGGAGGCAGGTCTTTGGCGTAAATCGTCACGCGCGCACCAGCGCGCTGCAGCTGCAGCGCCGTCGTCAGTCCCAACGCGCCACAACCGATCACCGCGATGTCGCGTTCGCCAGTGGCCATGGCGTGTGACGTTGCTATCGCGCCGGATCCCCACGACAACGACCAGCCGCTGCCGCCGTGGCCATAGTTGTGGACCACCGTCTTGGCGCCCACCTTCTCCACATCGAGCCGCGGCCCCTGGGCGCGGAACGGGCGCGTACACACCGTGATCTGCGTGATTCGATCAACACTGGCACGCAGACGCGTCAGCTGAAGGGTGGGCTGGACCGTTGTGCGGATGGAGCTCGGCGCAACCCGGCAGGCACCAAACGCGCCAAGCGCAGCAACAGCACCCGCCCCCGTCAAGAAGCGTCGCCGCCCGATCAACCTTCGCATCGCCCCCTCCGGCGGAAAGATCAGATTGTAGACGGGATAGCGTTCGGCGGGTTCGGCGGGTTCGTGGGTTCGTGAGTTCGAGCGAGTTCGGACGGAACATGCGGCACGCCACGTGTGGTAATTTCTCGCGATATGTCCTCTCAGAAAGTTGTCATCGTCTCCGGTGGCGCTCACGGCATCGGCGAGGCGACGGTTCTTGCCTTCGCCCGCGAGGGCTATCGCGTTGCCATGGCCGACATCGATCGTGCAGCGGGAGAGAAGCTCGCTGCGAGAAGCCGCTCCATGTCTGGCGAGGTCGCGTTCATTCAAGCGGACGTCTCCCGCTCCAGCGAAGCGCGCGACGTCGTGCAGAAGACCGTCGCGGCGTTTGGCGGCGTCGATGTTCTCTTCAATAACGTGGGCATTCAGCCACCCGAAAGCTATCGAACGGCCGAAGATCTGGACGAAGCGGTATGGGACCGCATCATGGATGTGAACGCCAAGAGCTGCTTTCTGCTCTGCAAGTACGCCATTCCGGAGATGCTCAAACGCGGCGGGGGCGTCATCATCAACAATGCAAGCACTCAGGGTCTCCAGTCCCAGAAGCTGGTCCCTGCGTACGCCGCCAGCAAGGGAGCGGTACTGTCGCTAACCCGGAATCTCGCGCTGGACTACGCCGAAAAAAATGTCCGCGTCGTGGCGATCTGCCCGGGCTCGGTGGACACGCCGCTGCTGCGTGCAGCCGCCGCGGTGGAGTCTCCACAGAATCCGGAGGAAGCACTCACCGAATGGGGAGCGAAACACCCGATCGGCCGGGTTGGCCGGGCCGGGGAAATCGCCGAGGTCGTCCTGTTTCTTGCGAGCGACAAGGCGTCGTTCATCACCGGCGAATATGTGTGCGTCGACGGCGGATTGATGGCGAAGGGCGCGTGGGCATAGTCCCCGGGCTGAATACCGTCGAGCGCCAAGAATCAAGAGGCGGAAAATGACGAGGGTGAGGCAAGCAGTTTCAAGAGCACATCGTGATCCACCGGCTTCACCATGTGTGTGTCAAAACCCGCCGCCCTGGATCGGTGACGGTCTTCCTCCTGCCCCCAGCCGGTCAGGGCAACCAGCATGACGTCCTTTCCCCACTCCTCCTGCCGGATACGGCGAGCGACTTCGTAGCCATTCAATCTCGGCAGACCGATATCGAGCAGCATCGTATCGGGGCGAAACCGCTCGGCGGCCTCGATGGCTTCTACGCCGTCGTGTGCCTTGAGCGTTTCATGGCCGGCCATCTCCAACAGCAGGGCAAGCGATTCCGCACCGTCCTCGTTGTCGTCGACGATCAAAATGCGTCGGGCCGAAGTTGGCGTTGCCCCGGCGACGCCCGGCCGCACCAGCGACTCGGCCGTGGCAGCGACGGTCGGCAGGCGAACGGTGAACTCACTTCCGCGGCCAGGTCCCTCGCTGTGCACTTCTACGGTCCCCTCGTGTAGCTCCACTATCGTTTTCACCAGCGTCAGGCCGATGCCCAGACCGTCGCGCGACCGTTCCAAAGACGTGTCGACTTGCGCGAACATCTCGAACACGTGCGGATAATGTTCAGCGGCAATGCCGATGCCGTTGTCTCGCACTCGGATAACTGCCTGCCCGCCTTCCTGCTCCACCGTCAACCACACGTGACCGCCCTTGTCGGTAAACTTGCCGGCATTGCTCAGCAGGTTTCCAATCACCTGAGCCAGTCGTGCGGAGTCGGCGTCCAGATAGATCGGGTGCGGCGGCAACGTGATTGTCAATTCATGGTCCATGCTTCTGAAAAGCGGGCCAACAGCGTCGACCGCCTGGTCGATGATGGGTGCAAGCTCGACTCGTTCCTTGCGGAGCTCGATCTTGCCGCGCGTGATCCGGCTCATGTCGAGCAGGTCATCCACCAACCTCGCTAACTGGCCAACCTGTCGCTCCAGCATTTTGGACGCCACTTGAACGGCTGCTCCGTCGCTGCCACCCACACGCAGGGCCCGCGCCGCGTTGCTGATGGGCGCAAGAGGGTGACGCAGCTCGTGCGCCAACATCGCCAGGAACTCGTTCTTGCGTCGATCGGTTTCGGATAAATCCGCAGCCAGACTTCGCAGGTTGTCCTCCAGTCGCTTTCGGTCGGTCACATCCTGGCTGACAGTGGCGAACGCCACAGGCCGTCCGGCGGCGTCAGGCAGCGTCAGCACTTTGTAGGCCATCCACCGGGCAGCGCCGGTCTTGAAGTGGCGAAAGCGGATCTCGATTTCGCCATGGCCATTTTCGAGGACCGACGGGAAGAACTCCTGCATGACTCTGGGTTGATCTTCCGGGAAAAAGAACGATTCTACAGGCATAAGGCGGGCGTGCTCGATGTCGTCGAGCCCGACCAGCTCCAATCCGGCGCGATTCACGAAAAGGGGCATGCCGTTGAGATCACAGATGCCGATGAAGTCGGTGCTCTGCTCGACAAGCGTCACAAACTTTTCGCGTTCGGCCTCGACCCGCTTCCTCTCGGTGATGTCCCGCACGATCTTCGACGCCCCGACGACACGGCCTTCGTCGTCTTTGATCGGAGAGATCGTGAGAGAAACGAGTATTCGCTGTCGGTCGGACCGCATGCGCTCGGTCTCGAAATGATCGACTCGCTGTCCGGCTTTGACGCTGGCAATGATGCGATTTTCCTCCTCGAGGCGGTCGGGCGGGATGACGAGAGAAATGTGACGGCCCACGGCCTGCTCGGCCGAGTAACCAAAGAGCCGCTCGGCAGCGGCGTTCCAGCTTTGAATGACGCCCTCCAGCGACTTGCTGATAATCGCGTCGTCGGAAGACTCGACGATCGACGCGAGGAGTCGGGCCGTCAGAAGCTGGTTCGTCTTCTCCCGGTCCATACGCCGCTGCGCGGTGACGTCCCGGAAAATCACCACGCATCCGGAGACCTCTCCGTCCTCGTCCCTGATTGGTGCGGCGCTGTCATCAATCGGGCACTCGCCGCCGTCCTTTTGAATCAAAATTGTGTGATTCGCCAGGCCAACGACCGTCCCCTCCCTGAGGGCCTTCGTGGCGGGATTTTCGACTGGCCGACGGGTTTCCTCGTTGACGATACGAAACACCTTGTCGAGCGGTTGTCCGACGGCATCCCGTTGCGTCCAGCCTGTCAAAGCTTCGGCCACGGCATTCAGGTGGGTGATGTGACCATCGACGTCGGTTGTGATGACCGCGTCGCCAATGCTGCGAAGTGTGACGCGTAACAATTCACGATGCTCGGTCTCCCGAGCCCGAGCGATCCGGCTGACCTCGCCGAACGCGATGATGAGAGCGCAGGTGAAGAGGTATGCCACCAGCCCGACCACATTTCCGAGACTTTCGAGGCCAAGTCGGCCCCGCGGAGGGATGAAGAGATACCCGCAGGCCACGTAGCCCAGGATTGCAACCAGGACGCCCGAACGGTAACCGCCCACCCACGCGGCCGCGGCAACGGCACCGAACAAGGTGACGAGCGGCAGCGCGTCGCCCATCAATGGGTCGAGCAGCAAACGCAGGAGCACGGCCGCGACAAGCGCAGCCATTGCAAACAGGTAGCTCATCCTCCTCCGGAAAACGACTCGGCCCCGAGGGGCCGGCTCAGATTATCACCGCTCCGGCAAATCCGTTTGCGAGCCAGGCCTCAAAACCCCCAGATGTTGCCTGTGTGCTGAACGCACGCGAATGTAATCCCCATGCTCGATCCGCAGCTCGCGGGCAATTCGGCGAATCTCGTTGTCCTCGATCGTGGCGATATGCTGGTCCGCCGCGGAAACCGCAAACAGGCAATGCAGAAGAGACAGCTTGGCGTCGTTGGTGGCCTGGTTTGCCAGCTCGCGCGTGACGAGAAAGTCTTCGACTCCCCCGAAAAGCACGCTCTGCGCTTTGGCGATTTCGACGACGAGAGTCGCCTGCTCGGCGGGCAACCGACCTTCGGTCATGACAATTTGCCTGATAGCCTCGGTTTCTTCTGGGCTGACGTGCTGATCGACATGCGCCACGCGGCTCAGAATGTACGCGAACGCTGCGAGGTGCCGTGCTCGAACCGGTTCGAGCGAACGAAGCGACTCGACAATCGCACGGACACCCTGGATGTCACTTTCGGAGTCATCCTTAGAGCCGCCAAGACCGAGGAAATTCAGCAGCGACATTCGATCATCTTACGCGAGAGCGGTCGACGGGCCGGACGAAGCCCAACTCGGCACGCGCTTGCTTCTTCAGGCGGAAGGCTCGAAACTAATCGCACCGCCCATGCCGGATAAACCCGCAGGCGGTGCTGCATGCCCATTGGGACCCTGCTGAGGAGCGAACGGGAACAGGCCGGGCTGTCTGCGGCCCAGATCAGCGAGCGCACGAGGATTCCGCTCTACAAGATCGAAGCGCTCGAAAATGGCGACTTCGTCCACCTCCCCGACGGCATCTATCTCGACGGTATCGTCCGAGCCTACGCTCGCGAGCTGGCGCTCGAACCCGAACCGCTGATTGAACGGCTGCACCGCGAGCGGCCGCCAATCGCGCAGGACTCGGCGGCGGTTCTCAAGAGCATCTACGCATCGAAGCAGAAAAAGGGACGCGGTCGCGAACCCTGGAAGGCCATGACGATCGACTTCCCCAAGTCGCCCGTTCGTAAACAACGGGTGAGCCGATCGAGGTCGCACGGGCTTACGCTTCTGCTCCTGTCACTTTTCGCTGGCCTCTGCTGGAGTCTCTACCTTTACGAGGCGACTCGCGCGCCAGGTGCCCACGCTCTCACGACCGAGCGGGAACCGCGCGCGGGTGCGATCTCGCAAGTCGATTCGGTGGTGCCGGCGGCAACAATCTCCACTTCAGCGGAGAGCGGCGGACCGGCCGCTTCAGTGGCCGATGTGTCAGGTTCGTGGATGCTCGTGACGTTCCCGGAGAGAAGCCGCACCGCGGGCCTCAGCGGTGCACGCCATGACTACGAGCTCTACCTGGAACAGGACGGCGACCGAGTTACCGGCTCGGGACAGAGAGTGTCGGAGAACGGCCGCGCGATTGGGTCGCGCGCTCAAACGTCGATCTCGGTCGCAGGCACCATCCACGGCGGGCATCTGACGCTGGCCTTCACCGAGCTCGGCGCGATGCGAGCGGCCGAAGGAAAGTTCGTGCTCGTACTCGAAGGGCATGCGGCCATGCACGGCCGCTTTTCGAGGACCGCCGCGCCACCGTCGGGTCTCGTCGAGGCGAGCCGCCCGCAGTGACGCTCAGGCAGGTCAGTGAATGACTTCTCCCTCGACGACCTCGTCGAGGGGATCGAGGTGTGGAATGTCGAGCGTTCGCACCGCCTCGATGGCCAGCGCGATGACTTCTTCCGCTGCCCGCGATCCTTTCTCACGCCGTACTTGCTTGCGCGCGGCTCGAAGCGCACGCAGAACCTGGGCACGATCGAATCGCTGGCCCGAACAATGGTCGCAGAAGCTCATGCTGATATCTTACCAATTGATTCTTCCGACGGCTGCATCGCTGGTGTTGTGTTGTGCCGTCCCTGCCGCCGCTCAAACCAGTCTCACCGAACAGGTTCGCAGCGCCGAAGTCGCCTTTGCCAGGTCCATGGCCGACCGCGACGCGGCTGCGTTTGCGTCGCTAATCGCCGATGAGGCGGTTTTCTTCGGGAATCAGAGCGTCATGCGTGGAAAGGACGAGGTTGTCGCCGGTGGAAGCGCTTCTTCGACGGCCCTCAGCCCTTTTTCGTGGAAACCGGCCGAAGTGGAAGTGCTGGCGTCTGGCACCCTCGGCATGACGAGTGGACCCGTGTTCGACCCTCAGGGGCGTCGGATCGGAACGTTCAACTCGATCTGGCAGCGGCAGGCCGACGGGTCGTGGAAGGTGATCTTCGATAAAGGGTGCCCGCCGTGTGATTGTGCGGCGAAATGAGATGTCGAACTAGGCGGGTCCAAAGAACGGGACCCGCCCTACGTAATAAGCAACAGCGCAGCTGACAACACCGCAAGGGCCCACAGGACCGACGACACTTCGCGCGCGCGACCGCTCAACGCGTAGAGCAGCGCGTGGAGAATGAATCCCCACAGAATGCCTTGCGTAATCGAAAGCGTCAGCGGGATCAGGACGATCGTCATGAACGGCGGCAGCGCATCCTCGATCGTGCTGAAGTCCAGCCCCGCGATCGTCTGAAACATCGCCAGACCCACCAGCATGAGGACAGCGGCCGTGGCATAGGCGGGAACAGCCGCCGCCAGTGGGCCGATGAAAAAACAAGGCAAGAAACACAGAGCCGTCACCACCGACGCCCGCCCCGTGCGGCCGCCCATCCGGATACCGGCGATGCTTTCGACATAGGCGGTTCCCGATGAGGTCCCCGCCAGTCCTGCGCCGAGGGTCGCAAACGCATCCACGATCAGCCCCCGGCGCAGATTGAGCGGCCGGCCGTCGCGCTCTGTCAGACCCGATGCAGTTGAAACACCAATGAAGGTCGACAGCGAGTCGAACAGATCGGTGAACATGATTGAGATGATGGCGGGGACCAGCGACAGGCGCAGTGCGCCCCAGACATCCAGCTTCAGGAACACCGAAGAGAAATCAGGGGCGCTGAGCAGTCGATCAGGAGGCGGCGCATAGCGCAACACCCAGGCGGCGAGGGTAACGGCCAGGATCGACGCCAGATACGCGAGCGGGTTGCCCCTTCGCTGTAATAGAAAGGCGACCACGATCCCGGCCAGCAGGAACAGCACGCGATGATCCAGATCTCCGAGACGAACCAAAGTGACCGAATCGCCGACGACGACCCCGACGTTCCGAAGGGCAATCAGCGTCAAAAGCAGTCCAATGCCTGCCGCAGCTGCGATGCGCAAGGCCCGTGGTATCGCCATGGCGATCCGCTCTCGGAGCGGCGTTGCGGAAACGATCAGAAACAGCACGCCGGCCCAGAACACGATTCCGAGCGCCGTCTGCCACGGGACCTGATTCTGCAGCACTATCGTGTAAGCAAAGAAGGCATTGAGGCCCATTCCAGGCGCCACGGCGAACGGGAGCCGCGCGTACAGTCCCATCATCAGCGTCATGCTGAACGCGATCAGCACGGTCGCCGTGAGCGCTCCGGAAAAGGCAATGCCTGTTCCCGGCGTCGCGAGGATGGCGGGATTTACGACGACGATGTATGACATCGTGAAGAAGGTGGTGACGCCGCCGACGACATCCGAATAGAGGATTGCGGCTTGTGGTGAAGGTGAGGGCGCGGGCGGCACACGGCGAGTGTATCCTGAACATATGCCCTCGTCCTGCCGGAGCAGCGTGCCGCCGTGATCTCCAGCAAAGTGACGCGGCGCATCGTCGCTTTCGCTCTGGGCGCAATCGTTCTCCTGCCCGTCGCCGTTCACCTTCCCCCTGTTCGGTCGTCGGCTCGTGACAGGGTTGTCCGCTGGTTGCAGTCCGAGCAGGGCATCATCGCTACGGTCGATGACCTCTCCTACAACCTGCTGACACTCGATGTGCGCCTGCGCGGGGTGAAGGTCGCGGCAGCCGGCTGGGAGAATCAGCCGTTCGTTACTGCCGACGCCGTTCAGATCAACCTGCCGTGGAGCGTTGCTGTCGGCGCCCCGGCGGTCGAGTCCATCGAACTGATCGGAACGACCGTCGCGGTCGTTCGCGGAGTTGATGGACGACTCAATCTGCCGGCGTTCGACGGAAACGAGTCGCCCCCATCGACGCGACGCATCGACGTTGGACGCATCTTCATCCGCCAGGCGAATCTGCGGTATCAGGACATTGGCGGCAAGATGTCTGCAAACCTTGACGGCATCGACCTCGAAATGATGCCGACCGGCAAGGGCGACATTGCCGGGCGCTTGACGGTCGCACGAGGCCTCGCGGTTCGCTCGGGTGAAATTGCGGTCGACGGATCGCTCTCTGGATCGCTCTCATACGACGGCACGTCGCTCGGCGTGGCGGACCTGGTGCTCGGCTTCGCCCCGGCACGCCTGGAAGCGGACGGCCGGATCAACGGCATGTGGAGCGAACCGAGCGCGTCGCTTGATGTGAGCGGTACGCTGTCGCTGGAGGAAATATCGTCGACGTTCAAGCCGGCACAGCCTGGCGCAGCTAAAGCTGTGCCGTCGGGGTCGATTGCTCTAACGGCCGCCATAAGAGGAGCGCTCAGCTCACCCCGAGCGTCATTCACGCTCGCAAGCGACCGCGTCACGTGGCGGCACCTGACGGCATCGGCGCTCACCGTACAGGGAATCGTCGATCTGGACGCGATGCAGGTTCAGGCAGCCGGAGTCCAGTTAGCCGGCGGGAAGATGGAGACGCGCGGTCAGTTGCTTTTCTCACCACTTCAACTCGCGGCGTCTGCAGAGTGGCGAGAGCTGTCAGCGCGCACTCTCGCAGGTCCGGATGCCCCCGCGAATCTGTCTGCCGTCTTGAGTGGACGTGGAAACGTCGACTGGGCGATCGCGAAAGGCGTGGCCGGACTGACTGCCACGATCGATACCGCATCCAGGCCGGCAGGTAACGAGAGACGGCAGGCAGCGATTGGCGTGGACGGCAGCCTGACCCTTGCGGTGACCGACCGACGCTGGCGCATGCGTCACGACCACACTGTGTCAGATGCGCTCAAGGTCGATGGCAACCTCGAGGGGACGCTGAACGAGGCCGCCATCATGGATTCGTCCGTTGCCGGACTCGTCAGCTTGTCGGCCGCCGACATGTCTCGGGCCGATCGACTGATGCGCGGACTGGGTCTCGAGACCGAGGACTGGATGACACCCGAAACGGGCCGGCTCTCGGCGCGCATCGAGCTGACGGGCACGCTGGGTGACCCGAAGGCGTCGGGTGATGTCAGCGTGAGAGAGCTCCGCATCGAGGGATCAGGTCCGACCGCGCTTGACGCGTCGCTCGCAGCGAGCCGCGAGACGATGAGCTTTCACAACGTCCGCGCGACCCTCGGGAACAACGTGGTCGAAGGGGGTGCGGAGCTGAAGTTGGCGAAAGCGGGCGCCCTCGGCGGGGCGTTCGACGTAACGCTCGCGGACTTCGAGGCCTTCGGCGACACCGCCGCGCGATGGCATCCGTTGGGCACGCTGACGGGGCGGATCGAGCTGAACGGTACGCGAACGCGCCCGACGCTGCGGAGCAGCATGTCGGGCGCATCACTCGAAGTGGCCGGCCAGTCGATCGCTCAGATTGTGCTCGACCTCTCCTACGCCGACCGCACTGCTTCCCTCTCGAGACTCCAGATCGATCAACCTGGCGGCGGACAGCTGCAGATCGCCGGCAGCTACGAACCGCAAAGCGGGCGCCACGACATGACGCTCGGCGCCGCTTCGTTCATCGTCTCGCCGATCGCAGATGGCGACGATCTCCTGCCGCTGGAAGCGACGATCGATGGATCCCTCGAGACCGCCGGCACCCGGGAACAGCCCAGCGGAGGAGGACATCTTGGCCTGACCAACGTCGCCTGGGGCGACGCGCGTCTCGATCGCGCCGACACCGACATCACGCTGTCGGAGTCTGGTGTCGCCGCCTCGATTCGTGCGCCCGCACTCTCACTGATGGCGGACGCGCTGGTGAAGCCTTTGGCGCCGTATCACCTGACGCTCACCGCGACGGCCGCCGACACAAGCGTTCGCGAACTGGTGCGAGTGCTCGGGGCCGGCGTCCCTTCATCCGTGCAACAGATCGACGGCACCGTAAGCGCTCGCATCGACGCGGCAGGATCGCTCGAAAACCGTACGAGCCTGGCTGCCGATCTCGCCCTCACGCGACTGGAGTTGCGGTCCAACGAAGCAACGCTCCGGCTCACCAGCCCTGCATCAGCGCACTACGAGGCTTCGAAGCTGACGGTCGGACCGACACGCCTCGAAACGGGTAAGACCGCGCTCGAGATGTCGGGCGAGATCACCCGCACGGCCTCGAGCGGCCTCAGGTTGGCCATCGACGGAGCGCTCGATGATTTCAACCCGTGGCTGACGCTGGCGGGTCTGCCGCCCGAGGCAGCGATAGGCGGATCGCTGAACGCGTCTTTCGTCGCGGCGGGCTCGATTGACGAGACCGATCTGACCGGTCGAATGCAGATCGCGAACGGAACCGTTCAGTGGCCCGACTACCCGTCGGCGACCGGCATCACGGTGCGGATGGCGATCGAGGACGAAGCGATCGACCTCGTCGAGATGACTGCGGCCTGGCAGGAGGCGACTCTCGCCGGCACGGCGCGGGTCCCTCTGAAGCTCTTCGAGGAGTGGCTGCCCGCCTCGCTGACGGCTGGGCTGTCGAACCTCTCGACGCCCGCTTCCCTTCAGGCCCGGTTGGACAACGTGACGCCTGCGGCGCTGGCCCCCTTCGCGGGCGCTCCCCTTGACGAGGACCTCACCGGTCTCGCAAACCTCCAGATCGATTTGACCGCAGACGCGGCAGCGCTCGAACGGCTGAATGGCTCAATCCTCATGAGCGAGTTCAACGTGACCGCCGAAGGCCTGCCCATCGGCCAGGACCGGCCAACGCGCGTCAACGTCGTGGACGGCGAGCTGCAGATCGCCGACTGGAGCTGGTCGGTTGCCGGCAGCCGAATCGGCGTCAGTGGCCGCGCGCGGCTCGCGGGCGAGCGTGCGCTGGATGTGAACGTCGCCGGCCAGCTCGATCTGCGTGTGATTGGCGCGCTGCTCGCGGATGTCTCTACCGGTGGCATCGGCGATTTGTCGGTCGCTCTTCGCGGGACGATCGCTGCTCCCCTGGCGGACGGGTCGATTGAGCTGAGAGATGGAGAGCTCAATCTGGCGGACCCTCAAATCGGCATCTCCGCAACGCGCGGGCGTATCGAGCTGCGCCCGAACCGCCTGGAGGTGACCGGCCTGCAAGGAGAAGTGAACGGCGGCCGGTTCTCGGTCATCGGCGGGCTGGAATACAAGGGACTGGACATTACTCGGGGCTCGATCTCGGTCGATGCTGACGAGGTTGCACTCAACATCCCGGCAGGGATGCGCACCGAGATCAATTCGACGCTCTCGCTCTCGTTCGCCAATCGACCCAGGCTGTCGGGAAATATCGAGATCGTTCGTGGAGCGTACCGCGAACCCTTGAGCCTGGCCGTCGGTCTGGCGACGGCCTCGCGCGATCGTGCAGCGGCGTCCCCAGCCGCCTCGGGCCAGACGTCGCTCTTGGAACAGCTCGATCTCAGTGTGGCCGTCGCGACCACCGACGACCTTATCGTGGATAACAACTACGGCCGAATGAACCTCGCGATGGACGTGCGGCTCGTCGGTACCCCCGCCCGGCCTGCCATCATCGGGCAAGCGACCATCCGGGAAGGTGGCACGCTCTTTCTCGGCGGCCGCAGCTATTTGATCGAGCGGGGCGTCATCGACTTCACAGATCCCCGGGCCATCGTGCCAGAGCTCGACATGTCAGCTCGCACGCGCCTGCGCGGTCCCGACGAGAGCGGTCAGGGCATCGAGTACGACATCACCATGGAGCTCGCGGGCCCCCCCGACGATCTCGAGGTCACGCTCTCGTCCGAACCCTCTCGCAGCCAGGCCGATATCGTCTCGCTGCTGACCACGGGTCAGCTCGCCGATCAGGCGGGCGGACTCAGCGGCGCGGCCGCGAGTGAACAGGCGCTCGCGCTTCTCTCCGGCGAAGCGCTGGGCTTTGCCGCTCAGGCCATCGGCGTGGATTCGATCCGCATCGAACGCGATCCAGCCCTCGACGCGTTTGCGACCGATCCTTCCGTGGCCGCCGAAGTCAATCCAGCACAGCGCCTGACGGTGTCACGACGCGTCGTAAATGTCGAAGTCACGTTGTCTCAGAATCTGCGCGAGACGGGCCGCCTTACCTGGATCCTCGCCTACTCGCCCAGGCCCGCACTGGAGTTGCGCACGGTCGCTCGCGACGATCGCAGCCGGTCCTACGAGGGGCGGCACGACGTGACGTTCGGAGGCCCCCCTGCCGTGGCGCCACGCCAGTCGACGACAGGCGACGCACCACCGAGTGGCAGGCGTGCGGTTCTCGGGCGATCCCAGGCTTCCGACGCCGCAACTCGAAGATGCGCTGGAACTGCGGACCGGCGATTGTTTCGATTTCTACCGATGGCAGGAGGATCGCAATCGGCTACGCCGGCTGTATCTGGAGAACAGACACCTCGAGGTCCGAATTTCCGCGCGACGTGTCGAGGCCGAGGCCGGCAGTGGTGGTGGTGTCGTCCTCGAGTACGCGATCGATGCAGGCCCGCGGGCGGTCCTCGAGCTGGGCGACTACCAACTTTCGCCACGCGCCGTTCGCGAGCTCGAAGGCATCTGGAGCGACACGATTATCGGCGTCGCGCTCATCGCCGACCTGAGGGAAGCGGTCCGCCGGCACCTGGCCGACGAAGGCTACCTTCGGCCCACCGTCGAGGTCTCACAGGTGAGCGCCGACGAGCTGGAGAAGCGAATCCGTATCTCGATCGTTCCCGGATCCCGATCGGTCTCGCGCCGTGTGCAATTCATGGGGTACGCGCGTCTATCGGCCGAGACACTGGAGGCGACTGCCGCAAACCTGGGCATCGAGGCGTGGTTGACGCCCTCGAGACTCGCCGACGAGATTGCGCTCCTCTACCGGCAGGAAGGCTTGCTCGCCGCAAAAGTCACCGCGGGACCGATCGAATTCACCAACGGCGACGCGCTGCTTCCGGTCCGGATCGAAGAAGGACCGCAATTCACAGTGAGTCGCATCCTGGTCACGGGCGCGACCGCGCGATCGGAGCGCGAGGTGCTCGAAGAGTTCGGCCTCGTGAAGGGTACGCCCTACACACCCGGCTCGGTTCAGGAGGCGCGGCAGCGCGTTGGACGGGCGTACGACCAGCGGGGGTTCAACTCGATGACGTCAACCATCGAGACGACAAACGACCTCGAGCGCGCGACGGTCGAGCTCCGGCTGACCATCAACGAAGGACCACAACAGACCCTCGACGCCATCGTCGTGAACGGCAACCGCGATGTGCGCCCAGGCGTCATCTCTGATGCGCTCGACCTCTCGACAGGCAGCCCGGTCAATATGGAGGCGTGGTACGCAGGGCGCCGACAGCTGTTTCGTACGGGTCTCTTCCAGCGCGTCGACATCGAGCCGGTACCGATCGACGAGACCGAGATCCAGGCAGGCATCCAGCCGATTCGGGCCGAGGTAACGCTCGTCCGGCGAGCACCCTGGCGGCTTCGATACGGCGTCGACGTGACCGACGAGCCCGCTCCCCTCGCCGAGCAGGGACGGCTGTTTGGCGCCGGCATCAGCGCTAATCTCGATCGGTACGGCCTGGCCGGCTACCCCGGCACCGCCGGAGTCGGAGTACGCCTCAACAGGGACCAGCGAATCTATCGTGGCTTTCTCACGCTGCCGTCGTTTCTGGGCCGCTCGGTGACTTCGAGGCTCTACGCCTCGCGCTCGCGCGATCTGATCGAAGGACAAGAGATTCTGTCGGTCGTCACCGACAGGACGGCATTCACTGCTGAACAACGCATCCAGGTTCGTCCCAACCTCGAGATCGGCTACGGCTACGACTTCGAGCGGAACCATACTTTCGATCCCGATGCCGACCCGGACGATCCGTTCGGGTTCGATATCGCCGTTCAGTCGGCGCGCCTGACAGGGACGTTCATCCTCGATACACGGTCCGACCCCTTCGCGCCTACCAGGGGATTTTTTCATTCATCGGCCTTTGATACGCTTCCGGAGCCGCTTGGCTCCGACATCCGCTTCGCGAAATACTCGCTTCAGCAGTTTTTCTTTGTGCCAATCGCGCCGCGATTCATTTCAGCCAGCGCTGTTCGCATCGGGATCGGAACGGGATTGGGTCAGCGGCTGCTCGTCACCGAGCGGTTCGTCGCGGGCGGAGGCCACACCGTGCGCGGCTACGCGAACGACTCGATCGGCGGGTTCGATTTCCTGGGCGATCCCATTCGCGGAGATGCCGTGATCGTTCTCAATCAGGAGATGCGCTTCCCGGTTTTCCGCTGGGTAGGCGGATCTGCCTTTGTCGATGCCGGCGAAGTGTTCGACACACCAGCCGACATGTCGCTCCGTCTGCTGGATGTCGGGGCCGGCGCAGGGTTACGGTTGGCAACTCCTGTCGGGTTGTTCCGGCTCGATCTCGCGACGCCAGTTCCTCGAAGAGGACGGTCCCTCCGTTGGTATCTCGCGTTCGGCCATACGTTCTGAGCCGGCGCGTTCTCGTCTTATCGTCCCCGCAGCGTCCGCATCACCGACTCCACGGCGGCACGCTCGGGCGCTCCGGGCGCCAGCTTGAGAAACCGTTCGAAGTGCTCGGCCGCACGATCCATCCTGTTGATCCTGGAGAAGGCCTGACCGGCGTGGTAATGCGCGTAGGCAAACGCCGGGTTGATCTGCGTCGCGCGATCGAGGGCCTCGGCCGATCCTGCCCAGTCGCCGAGCCGTGCTTTCACGGTTCCGAGCTGATACTGAGCCTCGAACTGATCGGGCGACGTCTTCACCGCCTGAGTTGCTGCCTCGAGAGCCCGCGCAGTGTCGCCGTCGATCGATGCCAGCGCCGACTCGCCAATCAACTTCCAGGCTCCCTCGGATTGGGCCAGCGTCTGGAACTCGCGTCTCGCGTTGTCTGTCTGATTGGCCTTCAGCAGAATCTGGCCCGCAAGGTAGGCCTGGCCCGGGCCGGACCCGCCGCTGCTTCCGCTGCTGGGCGATGGCCGACATCGCCTGATCGTTCTGGCCCGCCTCGAACAACTGTTGAGGAGACTGGGCCTGAGCCATCAACCCGGCCCCGCCGAGCACGACAAGACTTAGAAAAATTGCTCTCATATCCCGAGTGTATCCCGAGCCGCAACTGCGCGAGCACAAGTTTTCAAAGTGCGATGTGACACGCCCTGCAGGCATGAGTGGCGTGGCGGTCACGGCGACAGCCCGGAAAAACAACGCGCGCCGTTGTTTTTCAGACTGAGCGCTGTCGGGCTGTGCCCTATCGACCACCACCCCACTCATGCCTGCCCGGCGTCGCCAAATGCGCGTTGTGTGACCCGCTGGCACCGGGCCGAAGCCGGACACCTAATTGTGCGAACACGCGGCGGAACAAAGCTGCTGAAGCGAACCATGCGAGCGAGGCGACGTACTTCCTGGGCCGGCAACCGCATCAGCCTGGGGACGGCGTGAGATGTGCGAAGCGTGCTCGATAGCGTACCGGCCTGCCCGCCGTAGCACGAAGTGCAAAGGCGGGTCACGGGGCGGAAGATGCCGGTTCCCGCCTCGTCGAGCCTGGTTCGCGGAAGCAGGCTTGCTCCGCCGTGCGCTCGCAGGTCGAGTGAAGCCCGACAGTACCTGCGCGGCGAAACAGATTATTTGACAACCTTTTCCGCCAGGACAAGACTCTAGGGAACCTTCGCCCACCGCTGTCGGATCTTCTTTCACTCGAGGAGAATGCCGATGCCGCTCACACGCTTCCACATCAATCTGCGCGTTCTCACGATGTTCTTGATCGTTGCGCACCTGGTCCCATCCGAGTCCCGGGGCCAGGTCAACAAGAGCAATCTGACGGGTGTTGTACGGGACTCCAGCGGGGCTCCGATTCCGGGGGTCGCGATTCGCGCTGTGAACACCGCGACAGGGGCCGCCAGACAGGAGGTCACCGACCAAAGCGGTCTGTATCGGTTTATCTTGTTGGATTCCGGCTTGTACCGGCTCGAGACTGAGCTGCAAGGGTTCAAGAAGTTCGCGCAGGATCGGGTTCAGCTCGCAACGGGCGAGACCACGACAATCGATATCACTTTGAGCGTGGGTGACCTGTCTGAATCCGTTACGGTCGCGGCGGAAACGCCGCTGCTCCGCACGGAAACCGGCGCGCTGGGAACGACGGTGAGCACAGAGGTCTTGAACGACCTTCCGTTGATTGGCAGAAATCCGTATGTGTTTCTCACGCTCGCTCCCGGCATCCAATACACCGGCAGTCCGGGCGCGCTGAATCCGTGGGACGTTTTCGGACCTGCAGATTTCGCGGCGAGCGGTTCGGAAGCGCGCTCGGAATTCCTGCTGGACGGCATTCCGAACATGCGGCTCGACGTGGTCAGTTTCAGCCCTTCGCCAGACGCCGTTCAGGAAATGCGCGTTCAAACCAACGCGTACGATGCCGAGTTCGGACACTCAGGAGCCTCGTTCGTGAACGTGTCAACGCGATCGGGCGCGAACGACGTGCATGGAACCGTCTACTGGTTCCACCGGAACAACAAGCTGAACGCCAACAATTTCTTCGACAATCGCGTCGGACGCGGGCAGGCCGAAAACAGGCAGCACACCTACGGCGGCTCCTTCGGTGGCCCCGTGTGGATTCCGGAGCTCTATAACGGACGAGACAAGACCCACTATTTCATCAATTTCGAGGGAACGCAGATCAGAGGCGAAAACTTTGCACGCGCGATCGTTCCCACGGAACTCGAGCGCAGAGGCGATTTTTCCCAGACGACGGACCGGCAGGGGCGGCCGTTTACGGTCTACGATCCCGCCACGACGCGTCCGAGCGGCAGCGGCTTCATTCGAGATGCGTTTCCTGGCAACGCGATCCCGCGCGACCGCATGGATCCGGTGGCGCTCCGCGCGCTCGAATATTACCCGCTCCCGAATCGGACGCCCACCGCGGACGACCCGCAGAATTTCGTGAACTCACAGATCAGCGCGAGGAAATGGGCGAGTGTGTTCGGCCGCGTCGATCATCAGCTGTCGCCCTCGCAGCAGCTTCTCTTCCGCTATGGCTGGAACCATCGCAGCGACCCCAGCAGTCCTTTCTACGGCGAGTGCTGCCGGCCCGCGGGCAATCCGACAACCGGCCAGGATGAATTTGAGCGGGGCAACATCGCAGCGGGCGGCAGCTGGACGTGGGTGCTGAATCCCACAACTGTGGCCGACGTCCGTATGGGATTTACGCGCTATTTCGAGGCCAACATCATGTACGGCGAAGGCTTCGATCTTTCGACGCTCGGGTTGCCGTCATCTCTTGCCAACTCGGTCACGTTCAGCACCTTTCCCCGATTCGAGATGGGTGGCGACATCGAAAACCTTGGCGCCGGACGCACCACCACCCGGGGCTACATCAATCAGTACAACCCGCTGTTCAACGTCCATTCCACGTTCGGGCGGCACGCCCTGAAGTATGGCTTCCGATACCAGCTGGGGCAACGGAACGATTTCGCGCCTGTACGTTCCGGTGGATTTTTCCGATTCGACAAGACGTTTACGCAGGGACCGGATCCAACCCGCACTGCATCGAACAGCGGACACGATCTCGCTTCATTCCTGCTCGGAACGCCGACGCGCGGGTATGTGGACGTCAACGCGCACCCCGCACTTCAGAACGAGTACTGGGCTGTTTACCTGCAGGACGACTGGAAGGCGACCGACAGGCTGGCTCTCAACCTCGGCTTGCGGATGGAGCACGAAGGCCCCACGACGGACCGTTACAACCGGGGCAACGCCGGGTTCGATTTCAACGCTGCGAATCCGCTGGCGGCCGCAAGCGCAGGCGAACTATGCCGCCAACCCGATTCCAGAGCTCCCCACGCTGAACGTTCAAGGCGGCCTCCGCTTCTTGAACGAAGACGGGGCTCCACGCGGCCACCTCGACATGCCCGCGTTGCTGTGGGCGCCGCGTTTGGGGTTTGCGTATCGGACGACCGACTGGATGGTGGTCCGCGGCGGGTATGGAATTTTCTATATTCCGAACAACACGTCCAATTACCGTCTGGACGGATTCAGCCTCGCCACCGAGATGGTGACTTCTCTCGACAATAACCTGACACCGTTCAATCGTCTCGCGAATCCGTTTCCAAACGGTCTGAATGACCCTCCCGGCGCCGCTGGAGGTCTGCTGACGGGAGTCGGCCAGCGCATTACCGCCGGCAGAGCGGGCGAAAACCTGGTGCCCGATTTCAAACATGGATACAGCCAGCAGTTTTCTCTGGGATTTCAATTCGTGTTGCCGGGCGCGATTTCCATGGAGGCGAGCTACGTCGGCAACTTGTCCGGGAACCAGACGATTACGCACAACGTCAACGAGTACCCCGATGAGTTCCTCAACCTGCGCACTCGCTTGAATGCGAGAGTGCCGAATCCTTTCTATCAGGTGATCACCGATCCGACCAGCGCGCTCAGCCAGCCGACGATTACGGTCTCGCAGCTCCTGCGGCCTCTGCCGCATTACATCGGCGTCACAGAGGCGGTCCTGCCGTCGGGCACGTCCCACTACGATTCATTCCAGTTCCAGTTGAACAAGAGGATGGCGAACGGCTTCACCTTCGGAGCCTCCTACACATTTGCGAAGCTGATGGAAGCCACCTCGTACCTGAACCCC
Organism: Vicinamibacterales bacterium; assembly: GCA_963775345.1. Lineage (GTDB taxonomy): Bacteria > Acidobacteriota > Vicinamibacteria > Vicinamibacterales > JAMQPK01 > JAMQPK01. The sequence goes on along the minus strand of CAVZIS010000008.1, from coordinate 33,807 downwards.
AACGATGCTTCACCCGAAGAAGTCATCTCCAATTCCGACCGGCCGCATCGGGTCGTGCTGCACGGCCTCTACGAACTGCCGTTCGGTCCTGGAAAGCCGTTGCTGTCCGATGCGAACTCGATCGTGAACGGGATCTTCGGCGGCTGGCAGCTGAACTGGGTTGCGACGTTCCAGTCCGGAGCGCCCCTTGAATTCGCCGAACCTGGCGCTGACCGAATCAGCGGTGTCAGACAACGACCCGCATACCGTGGATCAGTGGTTCGACGTCACACAATTCAGGCCGAGGGAACCATTCACCTTGCGCACGCTTCCGACGCGCCTGGCTGATCTCCGCGGACCGGGCATCCACAAATGGGATTTCACCGTCTCGAAGTCGTTTCAAATGAGCGATGGCGTTGCTCTGAAGATCCGCGCCGAGCTTTACAACGCGTTCAACCGGACCCACTTGGGGACACCGAACACAGTTGTCACCAACACCAACTTCGGCCGGATAACCAGTACATTTCTGGGGCCGCGCGAGATCCAACTCGCCGCAAGGATTGTGTTCTGACGTGAAAGGAGTCGACGATTCGCGTTAAACGTCTTCAACGCAAAGAACGCAAGGGACGCTGAGGCAGCGCAGAGAACTCGCATATCTCTGCAGGTACCGTCAGCGGGCTCTGCGAGTGCTCGTCGATTCCGCGCCCGAAGGCGCGAAGTGAAAAACAAAAGCCGTAAACATCAAGACGAACACATTTTCGTCTGCGTCTTGTGCTTACGGCTTTTGTTTTTCATCTCGTTGGCCGCCATGCGGCCAACGTAATCGACGCACACTCAGCGCCTCTGCGTTAAATTCGTGGCGAACGCGGTCTATCTCAAGCCTGACACACGCACGATGCTCGGCTAAAGCCGAGCCCTACCGCGAACGTTTCGCGCTCGGCGTTGTATCGGCCTCCAGATCTCCGAGGACGAACTGAATGCCCCTGAAGAAGAAGTCGCTGAGATTTGGCGTCGCAAAAAACGCCGGCGTATGACCCAATGCGGTAAAAAAGACCCGGCCTTTGCCGTAGTTGTGGATCCAGCTGAGCGCGTAGTCAGCATCGGGGCGGACGCAAGGGCGACCGCAGCCCCTCCCCTGATTCAAATCCGTCTTTTCGATGTCCATGCTCATCAGGACGCGCACTTTGTCGCGCGAAAGGGGTCCTTCGACGAACCGGTAGAACTCGTCCTGATGCACGAATGACTTGCCTCCGAACGCGGCGACGAGCGGGCTCGCCGGGTCATCGATCTTGACGGTGGCCATCTCGGTCGGTTCGCGATGGCTGCCCTCCACGGCGCCGAGGATCTCACCGAACTCCGGCCAGTCCATCGAGGCATGGCTCGTCCCGTGGTATCCCGCCAGCCCGCCGCCTTCACGCACGAAACGGCTCAAGCCGGCGCGAATCTCCGGATCGACGAAGATCTGTCCTACGGTGTTGTTCAGGAAGACCGCGTTGAACTTTCGAATGTTGTCGTATTTGAAATTCTCGAGATCGTTGCTGAAGACCGCCTCGTAAGCGCCGGTTTTCGCGAACAGCTCGATCGCCATGTTGGCCGCCGGGATCGAACGATGCCCGCCATTAGCGCCGCCGTAACCGATGTTCGCGTCGTAGATCAGCAGCCTTCTGGACGCCTTCGGCGTCGCCGCAGGTTTTTGCGGAGTCGCTGCGGTGATCTTCTCCCGCTCCTCGGGCGTCAGGCGATCGGGTCCCTTGATGGGGATTCCACGGGAGAGCTGTGCCACGCGCTCGGCGACCACTGGCTGCACGGCCATTTCGAAGGCTTCCAACGACCGGGACAGATCGGCCACGACGTCCGGCTCCGCCGCTCGCGCCAACGGTGATGATCGAAGGCTTCAACTCCCGCCGGTAGATGCTCAGTCAGGAGCGGCGCCAGACGCGTTTCGGTCGCCCAGCCTGAGAGCCAGCAACCTGTCCTTGAGCAATGCGACGCCATCAAGAGGCGTCACACCCGCCTGCGCCCACTTGCCGAGATCGGCATACGCCCCGATTCGCGGGCCGCGCCCCTGAAGCGCTTCGAGCACACTCTTGGGGTTGCCGCTCAGCGCCACATTGATGCCGTACTCATCCGCGAGCTTCTCGATCGCCGGCAACGCCTTCGGCGTGCGCTCGACAGCCAGCGTCTCCACGCCCAGGCTCTTCGCGAACTCGAACTGTTTTCGAGCGATCTGCTCGTCCTCGCTGATCTCAGCGGCGAAATATACCGGCATCCGCAGGTTCAGCGTCGTCATCCTGTCCCGGACAGCGTCTCTTTCTCCCGGGGCCAACCTGTAGTCCAGATTCTTGGGAATCTGGGCGCTGACCTTCTGCGTGCTGTCACCTTCGACGACCGCCAGGTCAAGCGCCTCAGCCTTGCGGGCCGCCTCGATAAACGTGTCCTGCCGGAAGCTCCCGAGCGACACACCGACCTGCCAGCCAAGGAGAGACCCGACCGCCGTGCGGAGCTGCCGCCACGCCGGGACGCGCACCGATGCCGAGCCACGAGCAGGAACACTCAGTGTCTGGGCTCCTCCCTGCTGACCCGAACCGCGACCAGCGGGGCCACCGCCCGGATTCCCGGGCGGCGCCTGCGCGAAGCCAATCGTGGTGGAAACGACCGCTGCGATGATGAGAAGAACAGCGCGCATCAGAAAGTCACCTTCAACGCAATCTGCATGTTTCGAGGCGTATTGGCCTGGCTCGTGATTCTCCCGAATGTCTCCGGGTTGCCGATGTTGCTCGCCGGGTTCCCGAATTCCACACGGTTGAAGGCGTTGAACATCTCCACCCGAATCTGAAGTGTGGAGTTTCCGCTGCATCCTGATTGTCTTCGCCAGGGCCAGGTCCTCGTTCAACGAGGCAAACCCACGCAACCCATCGATCGTGAGCATCGAAGAGCCGAACGCTCCCGTCGGCTGGGCGAATGCGGCGATGTTCAGGTAGCGATCCGCTCGCGGATCGAAGTCCTCGGTATCCAGCTTCATCGGCACTCCCAGCAACGATATCCGCCGTTTGCGGAATTGCGGTACTGCCGCCGATTCCCTCGGCAGTTGCCCCTCCGCGGTAGACCGGGTTCGCTTGCGTGGCGCTGACTCCCAGGGTGCTCCCGCTCGTGTAACGCAGAATTCCACTGAACTGCCAGCCGCCGATAATCTTGGCCAGCAGCTGTCGTTATCGAGGAACCGTTTTCCAGTCCCGACCGGCAGCTCGTAGAGGAAGCCAACAGCGCCAACATGCGGGCGATAGGTCGGAGGACGATGCTGGCTCATCGAGAGATCGTAGGCGTTCCTGTGCATGGGAGCGTTGTTGACGAAGTTGTTCGGGGCGTTGGTCAGGTGGTCTGCCCACGTGTACGCCACGGTGGCATACGTTCCCTCCGAATAGCGCTTGTCGAACTTCACCTGCAGCGCGTCATACGTCGAGGTGCCTCTCGTGTCCGAGTTCCTTCCGCCGGGGAACATGTTCGGGAACTGCGGGAATGGCCGGAGGGCCTGCGCCAATGATCCGTTGAATCCCGGATAGGGCGGCGTGTAACCGGCAGCCACAACCTGCGGATCGCGGATGTTCCTGGTCAACAGCGGTCCAAGACTCAAGAACTTCGGATCGAGCTGATTGATATCCACTCTCACCGGCAGATGATCGCCTCTCGATCCCACGTACGCAATGTCGATGCTCATGCTCCTGCCAAGCGCTCGCTGCACCCCCACACTCCAGTTCCGCGAACGGCCCGCTCGCGCCGCGGTCGGATGCCAGTAGTTGACGAAGCCGGTCCCGACACCCAGCGCCGGAGTGATCAGCGGCGGAATCACCAGGTCGCGTGCAGGATAACCCTGCGCGAATGTGTAGGCCCCGGTGAGGTCGTCTGGAGATGACGTGGTCGAGGTGGGCCAGTACGCGTCGTTCTGATTGACGTTGTTGCCACCGCCGTATGCGCCCGTCTGGAAATAGCTGATGCCGTAGGCGCTGCGAAGGACGGTCTTGTCGTTGAGCGCATACGCCAGACCCAGCCGCGGGCCGAAGTTGTTCGAATTCTTGTCGGCAGGGGCGATACGACTGCCGACACCGTTCTGTCCGGCGAAGACGTACACGCCGGGAAGATTGCCTGCGACGGGGTTCGGCTTGGTCGTATCGACCATCGAGTAGTAGTCGTTGGCCTCCACGAGCGGCGTCAGGATGTCGAGCCGGAGGCCGTAGTTGATCGTCAGACGCTGCGTGATCTTGAAATCGTCCTGCGCGTACAGTCCAAACTGCCACGTGCTTTGTCGAGGCTCGTATGGACCATAAATGCTGAGGCCTGCTGAATCCACGTACCCGAGCAGGAAGCTCGCGAAGTCGAGCCCTGTCGTGCTGATGGCGGTCGGCAACGCCGTCTGGTTGCGAGCAAAATTCATGTTCGCTTGATTCTGCAGATACTTGAAGGTCTCCTGCCTCCGTATTTCGCCTCCAAACTTGAAGCTGTGGGCCCCTTTGATCCACAACAACCCGTCGCTCGCAGTGTAGGTGGTCGCAAACCGATCGTTGTATCCCAGCGCGGTCGAGGTGCCGGTGAAGCTCCAGGCGATACGCGGGAAATGTGCGGTCGCCATTTCCATTCCACGAAGCCCCAATTGCATCGGCCATCCCGGCTCGTCGAACCTGCTCGGCTGATCCTGCAATTGCGTCTGCCGGTTGTAGCCGACACGAAACTGATTCACGAGGTTGTCGCTCATCACCCAGTCGTGCGTGCCGCGCGGGAACCAGTACCCGAAATCCCTGATCTGCTGGCCGCCGGCTGGATGCGGTAATCCGTGTGGCGTAAAGCCCGGGTCGTCTGTCCCGACGAGGCTGAGGCTCATCCGGTGACGGGTATTGAATTGGTGATCTCCCTTGATCGCGAACGTCGTCCGCTCGTTTGTCCTCTTGGGAACCTGCGCATTGTAATTGGAATAATTTCCCGGCATGTTCGGCAGAGGGAGGTACTCGAGTATTTTCTTGGCCGTCGGGTCGATGCGGTTCGCCGGAATGACATTGCCGGGAAACGGATCGCGAATGAACTGGGCGGGGTTGGCAGGATTCGGCCGCGTCGTCGCCGGATCGTAGATCTGCTGGGACCATGCCGAGAAGTCACCGTTCCGGAACGCCGCGGTCGGCATCGACAGGATGCTGGTTGTCTCGGCGTCCTTGAAGGTGTACCGATTGAACGAAAAGAAGAAAAAGGATTTGTTCCTGGCAAGTGGACCGCCGAAGGTGCCACCCCACTCGTGCTCGCGGTGGACAGGAACGGCGGTGTCGAAGAAACCGGCCGCGTCGAACGCCTCGTTGCGCAGATACTCATAGACGCTGCCGCGCCACTGGTTGGTGCCCGACTTCAACACGTAGCGCTCCACACCGCCGCCGGTGTTTCCATATTCGGCAGCGTAGCCGGCGGTCGCGACCGACACCTCGTCCACCGCATCGGGCGGGAACGTGACGTTGCGGCCATCACCATGGATTTCCTGAGTGGCCATCGAGGCCCCTTCCAACTGAATCTCTTTGGTGCTTGCCTGGCCGCCGGCGATGCTGTCTGTGAAGCCTGTCGGGTTTCCACCGTGTCCGGGTACGAGCAGCATGAAGCGATTCGGACGCCGGCTGCCTCCCGACGTCAGTGGCAGATCGGCATACGCTGTCGTGTCCAACGAGGCGCCGGTCGGTACTGGTATCGGCCTGCAACAGCGTTTCGGCCGTCACCACGACCGACTCCTGCGCCGCCCCGACCTCGAGAGTAAAGCTGAGGCTGGTAACGCTCGCTGCCGTCACGCGAACGTTTTCGCGGACCTCGGTCCTCATACCCGGATGAATCACTTCGACCCGGTACGTGCCGCCGGGCAGTGCTGCGAGGTTGTAGATTCCCTCGCCGGTCGTCTCGGTGGAACGAAAGACACCGGTCTCGACATTGGTCGCCGTCACGGTCACGCCTGGAATTACTGCCTGGGTTGCATCCGTCACGGTGCCTCGAATGCCGCCGCGTTCTGTCTGTGCCACAGCAGGTATAGCTGAAAGGATGATGAGCAACGTCACGCCGATGGTTCTGACCATAACAGGCTCCCTTCGAAGGCAGGGCTGAAGCCCTGCGCTACCAAGCTGCCTACTGCACGGCCGACGGGGCGAATGCCAGCAACACGTTTCCCGGCCGGCCATTCTGAAATCCCGTGTAGCCCGACGTGACGTACACCATGCCGTTCACGATCGTGGCGCCGGCGGAACCGATCGATCCGCCGCGCGCTTTGACGCCGTTGACGGTGTCGAACTCTTTCGCGGTGTTGTATTGCCAGATCGGTCTGCCATCGAAGCTGGAGAAGGCGCGAAGCGTCCCGTCCAGCCCGGCGCTGAACACAACGCCCGGAATCACACTCACGGCCGCGCTGATCCCGGGATGCTGGGCCATCGATTCGTGGGGCGGGAGGTCCGCAAACCACCTCTCCAGGCCGTCCCTCAACCGGATCGCGACCAATCCTCCGTAGGCGCCTCTCATCCCGAAGTACGCTTGCTCTTCATCGGCGGCTCCGCCGAAAAGAATCTGCCCTCTGCTGATATCCGAGTACCAAACCACCCTGCCTTTGTTGTCCGGATCCAGAGCCCAGACGCCGCCCGACTTCTGGCCGGCGAGGACGAGCGACCCGCCACCAGGCCGGTCGACCAGGATTGTCCCGGCGGAGAAATCCCAATCGGGATTTTCCGTCTCATCCGGGCAGTAATAGTCGGCGGGCCGGCCGCGTGCCGGTCCCCCTCGCGCCGGCGGCGGCGGACCTGGACGGCGATGGGCGCTCCGTGGCGGATGTCCTGCGGCCGATGGTCCTTGCGGGCACCCTGTGTGCCACACGTCGCCGTGCATCGCTTGCGTCACCCACAACACTTTTCCCGTGTTGATGTCCATGGCCATCACCGCATTGGCTCGGCCGAGGTCGGGCGCGGAGAACGCGTTGCCCGTCGAGACGTAGACGGCCTGCCGTTTGGGATCGATCGTGATCGGCCCCCAGATGCCCGCACCTGACGGTCCCAGAAACTTGATTCCCTTGTCTGTTTTTCTCTCCGAGGGTTCTTCGGGAATCGTGTAGGTCTTCCAGATCTGCTTTCCTGTTGATGCATCCAGCACGGCGACCAGGCCCGCGGATCGTGCAGCAGACGTGGTTGAAGCTCGCCGACTCGGGTTCTTCGAGCGACGCCACGGCGACGTACACGCGTCCGTCGTGAACCGTGACGCCCGCGGTGATGCGGGCGAGCGGATGAGGATCAACTCGCACCTTCCACAAGAGTTTGCCGGTGGAGGCATCGACCGCGTAGGCGTTGCCGCGAATGTCCCCGAAGAACGCCGCCGTCTGGGTCGATCCTCGCTTGACGAGGCCGATCATCGGCGTACTGCGCAAGCCCGCTTGCGCCTGGAACGACCAGTGCACACAGCCGGTGGCCGCATCCAGCGAATAGAGATATCCCGAATCGGAACCGATGAAGACCCTTCCGTCCACGACCGTCGGCTGCCCGTACGCCGAAGACGTCCACGGCAGTCCAAACGCCCACTTGAGCTCCAGCCTCGCAACCGCGGCCGGCGAGAACCCATGGCGTCGCAGCTCGTCAGTAGGTCCCGATTCTTTGGGTCCCAGACCTCCGGCAACCTTCGCCGCCTGGAAGCGGTTGTTCTTCGTCATGTCCGGGCTCCATCCGTTCCACGAAGGCGCGGCGAGGTTCGCAACCGGAGGATGCGTAGGACACACGTTCGACATGGTGCTGGCGCCACCTTTTTCTGTGGAGCCCAATCGCCTGCCACTCACCCACTCCGCGATCGCCACCCTTTGCTCGTCGGTCAGGCTCGCTGCGTCGGCGTGGGTTTTCATGCTGCCGGTGGTCATCGACTCGTAGAGTTTTTCCGGCGACAGCTGCTTGAGCATCTCGGGAGACATCGCTTCCTTGATGTCTTCCTTCCCATGACACGCCTGGCAGACATTGCCAAAGATCGTCGCTCCGGCTCCTTCCGTCGCTCTATCCGCAAACGGACGCGGATCTGTGGGGGACGGAGCCGGCTGCTGTGCGCGCGCGGGTCCCGACTGCGCAAGGATTGCCAACGTTGCGATTGAAGAAACCAAAGCCAGCACGATTGCTTTGAACGTTCTCATTGGGCCTCTCCTCTTCAGATCGGGCACACCTATCCATGCGCGCTCCGCAGAACGTCGACGCGAGCCCGTCGGGGTAAAGCTCATAACTTTACTTTCAGGGCTGTATATCAGGGGGAGGTACGGGGTGTCAACAGCTTCAAAGAGAGTTCTGCTTTGCACAACATTCCTCCTTTTGCGCGCGCGGATCCCGACCGGGCTATTCCTATTGCGACCTTCTGACCAGAGCCAGTAACCTGTCACTGGTGGAGGAACACAGGATTCCACCTGGCCCAATTTGCCGGATCGTCAACGACTTCAACCGACGGAGGAACGAATGGTTCTGACCAAGCCCGAGCTCGTTTCCGCACTGCAAAAAGAAGTTCGAATTCTGCTTCATCTCGCCGGAAAGCTCGACATCGCGCAGCTCGACTACCGGCCGACGCCAAAGCAGCGAAGCGCGCTCGAACTGTTGCGGTATCTGAGCTACATGGGGCCGAGACTCGTCGAGGCTGCGAAAAAGGGAGCGTTCGATGGTCCGGCCTGGAAGTCCGAAATCGAAGCGGCGGAGAAGCGCAACCTGGACGAAACGCTCGCCCTCATCGCGGCGCTGCCAGACAAGTACGAGCGGCTGCTGGCCGACATGTCGGACGCGGACTTTCGCGCCGAGATGACGGGCTTCGACGGCAGCAAACTCTCGCGCGGCGCGTTCATCGTCAGCCTGGTGCTCGGCGGACACGCCGCCTATCGCACGCAGTTGTTCTGCTACCTGAAAGCGTGCGGACATGAACAACTGGGAACGGTGAACCTCTGGAGAGGCGCCGATGCGCCGGCGCCTGTGTGATGCGCAAGTTTAGTTGCGCCCACCGGACGTGCCATCTTTTCCCAGTATCCTTTGCGAGTGTCAGACAAGCTGCCCGCATCCGAACCTGTCCTTCCGTTTGCAACCCAACGGAAGTTTGCCGCGTGGCTCGCCAGGCATCATGCGACCGCGAGCGGGATATGGATCAAAATCGCCAAGGCGGCGTCTGGCATGACGTCGATCAAGTACTCCGAGGCCGTCGAAGAGGCGCTCTGCTGGGGCTGGATCGACAGCCAGACCAGGAGCATCGACGAGAACTGGTACGTGCAGCGGTTCACGCCGCGCGCGAAGCGCAGCCCCTGGTCCAAGATCAATTGCGCGAAAGCCGCCGCCCTGATCGCCGCCGGCAGGATGAAACCCGCAGGCCACGCAGAAGTGGAGCGCGCCAAACAGGATGGAAGATGGGATCGCGCGTATGACTCCCCTGCCCGCGCGACAGTGCCTGCCGATCTCGCGGTCGCGCTCGCCAGGAATCGCCGGGCAGCGAACTTCTTCAAGCAACTGGATTCAATCAATCGATACGCCATTCTTCACAGGGTGCAGACCGCGACCAGGCCGGACACCCGCGCACGACGCATCGACAACTTCGTGAGGATGTTGGCGCGCAAGGAGAAGCTGCATCCCTGAGCGATTCCTGTCTAGCCTCCTGTTTGTCTTCCCCCTCGGACCACACCCTTCAACATCACAATCTCCGCCGACGCGACCGCCCGCCGAGCCTCGGCTGCGGAGCCAAAGCGCCGATTCTCAATCTCGCGCGCCTCGATCGCGATTTCGATCGTTCGTCCCTCCAAGGGATCCGGGACGACGGTCAGCGCAGTTCCATCGAGATGCATCGAATAGCCGCATCCATCGTCGGCTGTATCCGTCCAGTTGTTGCAGAAGGCCAGTGAAGCGAGATCGCCGGCACGAACGAACCGGTAGTGACCAAGCAGCTCGTCCAGCGAATTACCGCCAGCGGCGCGAAGGTACGAATCGCGAGCCGAGGTCATCTCGGCGAAGAAGTCACTCCACTCCGGCTCGTCGGCGTAGCGTCGATAGACGTGCAGCCGATGCTGAGCCGCGAGCGCAGCCGCGTACGGATCAGATGAGAGAGGCTCGAGGCCGCGAAATGACGTGTCGCGCTTGACCGCGTCGGACACTTCGATGAAATCGAGCAACTGTCCCGTCGCTTCGTCCACCACGAGGGTCTCATCGACCTCGGCCCAGCCGCAGTCATGCTGCTCGACAGCTTTCAGTATCGACGCCTTCCGTGGCGTCTCTGGAAAGTGAGCGGACGCCCAGTGGCGCATGATGCGGTCCGACAGCGCCGCATGCGCCGGCTGCGTGATGAGCTGCTGCGACGTCGCTGACCGTCGGATGATCATTGAGCCCGATCGCCCGCCGGCAAAGCCGGATTACATCCTCTCGAACACCGCAACGTTGTGGACCTTCTGGCCTTGCGGATCGACGCCTGTCGTCGTCACCGTCCGCGTTTTACCATCGGCCGAAATCACGTTCCGTTGCGTCACCGTGACCTTGCCGCCTTTCTTGCCGACACTCTCGAGTGTCTGCGCGTCGATCCGCTTGACCGCCAACGTGTCCGCATTCGGGTTGTTGCCGGTCACGGGCGAATCCTTACCATCGAGATTGGTTGTGTAGGAATACTGGAGGGCGCCGGAAGGCAACTCGTTTTTGACGGATACCTTATATCCCTGGCCTGCCGCCTCATAGGTTGATGTGACGCTCTTCGGCGTTGGCCCCGGGCTGTACTTGCTCTTGGCGACATTGAGCCTCCAGCTGCCGACAAAGGGATCCTTCGATTGAGCATTGGCCAGCACGCCCACCGCGAGCACCGCCGCCGCGAGAACCATCGTCACGCGCGCAAATCTCGGAATCATTTCTTCTCCTCCTCGCCATTGAATATCCTTATCGCTGACGCTGAACCCAGGGGAGTTGAGCCTAGTCGAATCGGGACTGTCAGGCAAGGCGCATCACGGAGGAAGAGATGAAGCGAACGAGCGTTCTGTTTCTTGCGATCGGATTTGCAGCGACGGCGTTGGTTTCAACCATCGCACAATCAGCGCCCCAAGGCGCCCCCGCACAGCGCGTCACCCGCGCAGACTTCGACCGCTGGAAGAAAGAGCTGTCGAACTGGGGACGCTGGGGCAAGGACGACCAGATCGGAGCGCTGAATCTGATCACGGCGGCTAAGCGGCGGCAGGCGGCAGCGCTCGTGAAGGAAGGGATCTCCGTCTCACTCTCACGGGATGCCGACACCGCGAAAGCCATCGACAACCCCGATCCGTTCGAGCACCGCATGCTCGAAATCGGCGCCGACCGAATGGGCGTCGTCCCTCACGGCGTGGCCCATACCCACCTCGATTCGCTGGCGCACATCAATTACGACGGCGTGTTCTTCAACGGCTACAAGCCCGACCCCGCCACCGTGATGAAGAACGGCCATACCAGAAACTCCATCATCAATCTCAAGAACGGAATCTTCACGAGAGGCATCCTCGTCGATCTGCCCCGCCTCAAAGGCGTGCCGTATCTCGAACCGGGCACGCCGATTTACGCGCAGGATATCGAGGCGTGGGAAAAGATCGCGGGAGTGAAGGCCTCGGCCGGAGATGCGCTCTTCATTCGCACGGGCCGCTGGGCACGCCGCGCAGCACTCGGTCCATTCGATCAGAGCCGGACAGGCAAGAGATCCGGACCCAGCGGTTCGATGATTCCCTGGCTGAGACAGCGCGATGTTGCGCTTCTGGGCGGCGACGTGCCGCCAAGCGTTGCGCCGTCGGATGTCGAGGGAGAGACCGGTGCGGTTCACGACTTCGCGCTCGTCTACCTCGGCGTGCACATCTTTGACAACGTCGACCTCGAAGCGCTTGCAGAAGCGGCGCAGGCACGCAAGCGCTGGGAGTTCCTGTTGACGGTCGCGCCGCTGGCGATCCGCGGCGGGACGGGATCGCCGGCCAATCCGATCGCGACGTTCTAAGCACGAAGATCCACGAAGGCTGCGCTTCGACTGCCGGCTGGCGTCGCCAGCCGGCACAAATCGAAGCTGGGATCAAGACCACGAAGAAATACACGTGCGACCCCAGACATTTGTGCCGTCGTGGATCTTCGTATCCTTCGTGGATCTTCGTATCCTTCGTGGATCTTCGTGTTCGTGGATCTTCGTGTCCTTCGTGGATCTTCGTGTTTTAAGTCGGCGTCAATCAGACACTTGGAAGGAATCGATCGAAACATCCTGAACGAGGTGGACCTGTTCGAGTTAGAACCCAACCGGGCGGCCCTGCTCGCCGCGCAGGCGCCGCCCACGTGAACTGGTCATTCGAACCGTTCCATCCCCTTGGGCTTCCACACCTTGCTCGACTCCGGCCGCAACATATACCGGATGAAGGCCCGCGCATCTTCGGCGTGGGTGGCCCTCGCTGATACGGCGACACACGTGTCGATCCACAGACCGAACTCCTTGGGCACCGGCCCGACCAGCTCGATTTCCTTGTACGGAAGAATCTGGCTGATCGTCTGAATCGCCATGTCGCCTTCGCCGCGCGCGAGTGCCTGACCTCCTTCGCCCTTCGTGCTGGGCGGCGCATTCACGCCAGCAAACTCCGGCCGCTTGAACATGTCGTCGATGATCGTCGCCACCATGGTGCGCGATGCGGGATTCGATCGCATCACCGCTTTTGCGACTCTTGAGCGCGGCGACGAACTTCTCGGGCGTCGAAATGTCGGGCTTCGGTGCCCCGGCCTTCACAGCAAGCCCCATCCGGTTGCGGCCGAGTGGTGTGAACTGCCCCATCACGCCGCCCTCCAGCGCCAGCGACGTCATCAACTGGAACGGCAGGACGATGACATCGGGCGGCGGGGTCCTCTTGGTCATCTCCTCGACGATGGTGCCCATACCAACGGTGTTGATGCCAACGGTTTTCTTCGTTTCCTTCGAGAACGCGAGAGCGATGTCTGGCAGACCGGAGCTGAACACAACACCGGGAGTAAGAACTCTGATGTCGGCCGTCGCGTATTCGCCGGCGGTCGGCGTGGTCGTGTTTGGGTTTTGTCCCTGAACGGCCGCGTGACCGAGAATGAGCGATCCCACGATGGCGAGAGCGAACACATGAACGGAACGCATAAATGATCCTTTCATTGAACGAGCTAGACGCGTGCAGCTTTCAGCGCCGCAAGCACGCGTGCATCCCTGAACGGCACACGGCGGAGCCGCACACCGGTCGCATCATATATGGCATTGGCCACAGCCGCGAGCAGCGGCTTGCATACGGTCTCGCCTGCTCCATAGTGCGGCAGATCGGGCCGGTTCGGATTGGGATCGCCGTTCACGAGCACGACGTCGATCTTCGCCGGCGTGTCGGCATGCCTGAGCGACGGATGAGAAATCCAGTCCACTCCGGTGGTCTTTTCGGCATCGAACCGCACCTCTTCGTGGAGCGCGCGGCTCAGTGAGTGAAGCATCCCGCACTCGATAGTGCGCCGCAGCCCTTCGGGGTTGACCACCAGGCCGCAATCGTGCGCGCAGACGAGCCGTTTGACCCACACGTGGCCGGTCCGGCGATTCACCTCCACTTCGGCAATCTGTGCGACAACGGTCTGATTGCGGAAGGAATACGCGATGCCGCGGCCGGTGAGGATCGCTCCCGTCTCGAGCGGCTTGGGCGACGGACGCGAATCCCATCCGAACGCTTCCGCCGCCGCCTTGACGACCGCAATCGATCGCGCCCGCTTGAACCCGGCGTCGTCTGTCGTGGCGCCGGCGAGGAGCCTCATGCGGAACTGAACCGGGTCGGCTTTGGCGGCTGATGCCATCTCGTCGATGAACGATTCGGCCGCAAACGTGATTTGCGGACCGTTGGGATCGCGGAGGTTTCCGGTGCGGAGCGGCGTTTCCCACACAAGCGGCATGCTGACAACCTGTCCTGCCGTTCGCCTGTTCGGAATGACATACATATCCGACGGAGCGCTCGCGTTGCCGGCTGCGGGCGTCGCGCGCCTCGATCCCATGAGCTGAGCAATCAGGACCGTCTCGGCCTCGTTGTACCCGAGGTGGCAGAAATCAGCGGCTCGCGCGCTGTAATCCAGCGCGACAAGATTGCCGCTCGCATCCAGACCGCCCCGGATCCTGAACGTGAATGCAGGACCCTTGGTATCCCAGCCGGTCTCTTCGTGCCTCATCCACTGGACGCGGACCGGCCGGCCGATCTCCTTGGCGAGGAACGCCGCCTCGAAGCCCGCATCATCGGCGGCCGTGCGGCCGTACGCCTGCGGACCCTCCATCCAGACGACGCGGACCTGCTCTCGCGGTATGCCGAGAAACTGAGCGACGCCGTTTCGCAACCCGTACGATTTCATGTCGTTGGAATAGATCGTGAGCTGACCATTCGACGGATCGGCCATGCGTGCGCGGGAGCAAACGCCGTGTGGCCCTGGAACGGGACCTCATAGTCCGCTTCGACGACCTTCGCCGCACCCGACAGCGCCCCGTCCGGATCGCCGATGACATTCGGTTTCTGGCTCGACGTCGGCGTCGCGCCACGCATGTAAGCGAAGAGGCCATCGGAGGTCGGGAACGGCGCCGTGGCGGGCTTCTGCCAGTCGACTTTGAGCTGCCGCTGCGCCCTGACCGCCTGCTCTTCCCGCTCGCAGACAACCGCAACGTAGTTGCCCTTGCTCACCACCTTGATGAACCCGGGAATGCCTCGTACGGAAGATTCGTCGATGCCGATCAACTTCGCGCCGGCTACCGGGGGCTTGACGTTGCGCGCATGGACCATCCCCGGGACCTTCGCGTCGACAGCCCACTTCAGCGAGCCGTCCACCTTGGGCGGAATGTCATAGCGCGGTCGGGACTGGCCGACGATTTTGAGCTCCTGCACCGGCTTGACTTTCGCAACACCGGTCGTCGCATCGACGTTGTTGCCCGTCAGCGTCACGTTGAAGCGCTTCCCGCCAATCAGCTCGCCGTAAGTGACCTTCCTCGAGGGATCGGTTCTGACGGTGACTACGGCATCGCTGACTGCAAGCTGATCGACCGACACACCGAAGCTGACAGCGGCCATGTCGAGGAGAACTCGCCGGGCCTCGGCGGCGACGCGCCGCATCGGCCAGCCATCGGTCTGAATCGCATCTGACCCACCCGATCCTCCCTGGTCGACCGTGACGTCGGTGCTGCCCATGATGCAGGTGGTCTTGTCGTAGGCGATGTCCAGCTCATCGGACATCATCTGGCGGAACGCAGTGCCGGTGCCCTGGCCGCAGTCGGTTTTGCCGACGAAGAAGGTCGCGGTGTTGTTTTCGTGAACGGCGATCCACGAATCGAGCTGCCGGAAGTTGAGGTCGGGATATGGACCCGCCGCTTGTGCACTTACGTCACTATGCATCGGGCCAAACGGACCGGACACTGCCGCGGCGCCAACGCCGACGACGAGCATGCCCGAACCCTTGAGAAACGTCCGTCGGGAGGTCGTCATGCTGCCCCTCCCTTCATCGTCCCCGCTACGCGTTTGATGGCGGCCTGGACCCGGTAATACGTCATGCAGCGGCACAACGCGCCGGCCATCCCCTCACGGATCTGCGCGTCGGTCGGCGTCGGGTTCCTGTCCAGCAGGACCTTCGCGATCATGATTTGACCGTTCTGGCAGAACCCGCACTGGGGCACTTGTTCGTCAATCCAGGCCTGTTGCACCGGGTGCAAACGCCCGTCCTTGGCCAGCCCCTCGAGTGTGGTGATCTCGCCCTTGACCGCCGAGCAGGGCGTGACGCACGAGCGGACTGCGGCGCCGTTGATGATGACCGTGCACGCCCCACACTGGCCAAGTCCACAGCCAAATCGCGGACCCTGCAAGCCGAGATCGTTGCGCAGGATGTAGAGCAGCGGCGTCGACGGATCGACGTCCACCGTCTGCGGCCTGCCGTTGACGTTCAATGTGATGTTACTCATGCTCATCCTCTCAACAGGGGGTTTGCTGTTTGAGAGTAACTGGTCGGTTCGGCAAGATCAACGATCACGTTCGCGAGCTTTCACAGTCGTCCCTCTGACGCGCGCCCACTGTCAACACAGGGACGCAGTGTATGCGTCAACTTTTGCGCCCTAGGCGCACCGGGCGAAACAAAGCCGGAAACATGAAGACCGATCAGCGATCCAATGGTCTTCTGTTTCCGGCTTTGTTTCGCCGGCCTGCCCTGAGCTTGTCGAAGGGCGTTCTCGGCGTGCTCGGCGTTGAACTCGTTCCTCTGCGTCTTTGTGTCTCCGCGTTGTGCCTACGCCTTCAACTGGCGCGCGATAAACGCTTTGACCATCTCCCGGGCGCGATCGGTTTGCGGCCCCGGTGTCGCGACCCACTCGTGCTGGCTGCCTTCGAACACGTGCAACTGGCAATCGCCGCCGGCCGCCTTGTACGACGCGGCAAATTTCTCCTGCACAGCCGGAAGCACGTTGTCGTCGAGCGCCCCTTGCATGATCAGCAGCGGGACCAGGCCGACCTTTTCGCGACGATCGAGAATCTGCTGCGGATTCGCTTCGTAGATCGTTTCCCAGGGTTTGAAGAAGGTCGTATGGTTCTTCACCATGGGCTCGCGCTGCATTTTCTGCGCGTGCTGGAAGCGCGCATACGGGTCGCTGATCGGCGAGCGCATCGCGATGTAGGAAACCGTTGCATCGATCTTCGGGGCTTCAGGCAGAGGAATGGCGTTGTAGCGCACGTCGCGCGGGCGCATGCCCAGAAGCTCGGCGACATGGCCACCGCTCGAGCTTCCGTAGATACCGATCCTCGAAGGGTCGCCGTTCCATGAGGCCGCTTTCCACTTGAGCCACCGCACGCCGTAGTTGGCGTCTTGAACGCAGGCCGGGTACGGCGCTTCCGGCGCCAGCGTCATGTCGATGGCCACGACAAGCACGCCGCTGGCCGCGAGCGCGCGGTCCATCGGCTCTTCCGCGTGGCGGTCCTTGGCGTTCCAGGCGCCACCGTGAAGATCGAGCACGGTGGGGAACGGTCCCGCACCATTCGGTTTATAGATGCGGGCCATCAGCAATCGTCCGGTCGAATTGCGTCGAACCTCGACCTCGCTGACGGTGATCTCGAGCTTCGCCGCAGGATCGTAGGCTGTCTTCGTCTCGGCGGCCGCCCCGTCGGCCCACACCGACGCTGCACCCAATGCCGTCATCTTCACGAGGAACGCACGCCGTCCGGGAGGATAGTTGTCCATGTCGACCTCCTGCTGAAACACTATCCGCCACTTGCCGTGGCGCAGGCAAGCAAAGACTGGCGGCGACGCCAAACGAGAGTAATATCCTCGCTTTGTCAGGGCCGATTCCCATGGAAATGCCACTGACCCCGCTTGAATTTGCCCGCCGGGCTCGCCGACTGTACTCAGCGCGTGAGGCCGTCGTTGACGGCGCGCTGCGTCTGACCTACGGGCAATTTTTCGATCGCTGCGACCGCTGGTCGGCTGCGTTGCAGCGCCTTGGCGTTTCTGAGAAGGATCGAGTCGCCTACATCGCTCCGAACACGCACGCGCAGCTCGAATCCTTCTACGCTGTCCCCCAAATCGGCGCGGTGCTGGTGCCGATTAACTTTCGGCTGACGCCGGATGATTTCGCCTACATCATCAATCATAGCGGCGCCTGCTGTGGTGTGTGCCCATGCCGACTACCTGTCGGCGTGTAGATGGCGTCCGGGCTCAGCTCAGGGACTGTGCGCCATTTCGTGGCGCTCGAGGGCGAACGGGACGGGTGGCTCAACTATGACAGCCTGCTCGATGCTGAGAGCGGCTCTTTCGTAAGTCCGCCAATCGGTGAACGCGATCTCCTCACTATCAACTACACAAGCGGCACGACCTCGCGCCCTAAAGGCGTCATGATCACCCACCGCAACGCCTATATGAATGTCGTGGGGACTCTCCTCCATCTCCCGATGACGTGCCGCGACCGCTACCTTTGGACGCTTGCCGATGTTCCACGCCAATGGGTGGACGTTCACCTGGACCGTCACTGCCGTGGGTGGGCTACACGTCTGCCTGCGCAAGGTCGACCCGCGTCTGGCTTTCGAATCGATCGAACGCGAGCAGATCACGACGATGTGCGCGGCGCCGACCGTGCTCATCGCGCTCGCCAACGCCCCTGAGGAATTTCGCAGAGGCGTTCGCCGCGGCGTTCGATGTCGTCACTGCCGGAGCTCCCCCGGCGGCCGCGACGATTCAGCGTATGGAAGGTGATTTCGGCTGGCATGTCACTCAGGTGTACGGGTTGACCGAGACTGCCCCTTTCATCACGGTCTGTGAGCCCCGTCCGGAACACGAGTCGCTGCCACTGGATGAGCGCGCCGTCCTCAAGGCACGGCAAGGGGTGGAGCTCATTACTTCCGGCGAGCTGCTGGTTGTCGATTCGGAGGGACAGGAGGTGCCTCACGACGGCCAGACACTGGGAGAGATTGTGGTCCGTGGCAATGTCGTCATGGAGGGCTATTACAACGACCCGCAGGCGACCTCCTCGGCGATCCGCAACGGCTGGTTCCATACCGGCGATGCCGCAGTCGTTCATGCCGATGGCTATGTTGAGATTCGCGACCGCTTCAAGGACGTCATCATCAGCGGTGGCGAGAACATCTCGTCGGTGGAAGTGGAGGGTGTGCTTCTGCGTCATCCGGATGTCTTCGAGGCGGCGGTTGTTGGCATGCCTGACGCGAAGTGGGGCGAAACGCCACACGGATTCGTGGTGCTCAAGGCTGGCGCCATGGTCAACGAAAGCGATTTGCGCGAATTTGCGCGCGGCCTGCTGGCGCATTTCAAAGTGCCGCGCGGGTTTACCTTCGTTGCCGAGCTCCCGAAAACGGCAACCGGCAAGATTCAGAAGTACGTCTTGCGAAACAACCGTGCGGCCATTTCTGCGCAATAGCCACCAGGAACCACAGGAGGTCTCCAGTGATTCGAGGCTCTCAGCATCTTCATGTGTGGCACTCGTTCGGCGTCGCTGCTGTCCTGGCGGCGCTCCTCACGTCAGTCGGCACGCCGTCGGCCCAGTCGGGGTACGTCCACCTCAACCCGGTCGTTGAAGCGCTCGCGCAAGGAAGGCATGTCTTTGGGGTGAGCACGTCTGATCTCTCGCTCGAGAACGCGGTCGCCCTGGCGGGAAACCCGAATCTCGACTACGTGTACCTCGACATGGAGCACAACCCTCTCCGCTTTCAGGAGATGAAACACTTCCTGGCCTTCATCACCGCCGGTGACAAGGCCGGCATGATCAAGCGGGGAAACGGCCAGGTCCGTCCGGCGGTGTTCGCTCGCTTCCCGCCCTATGGGCGCGAGCAAACCTTGTGGATGGTCAAGCATGCTCTCGATATCGGTCTGAATGGCATCTTGATCAACAACGTGGAGACGAGGGAGCAGGCGGAAAACATCGTCCGGACCATGCGGCCCACGCAGAGGAGGGATTCGAAGATCCCGAATGCCGCCGGGCGTGCGTGGCACCGTGGTGTGCGGCTTCTGGGCGGCCGGCGGGGAGGATTGCCGTCGCCACGCCGATCTCTGGCCGCTCAATCCGGATGGCGACCTGATTTTCTGGCCGATGATCGAGACGATGGAGGGCGTGCGGAACGCTGATGAGATCGCGCAGGTGGCGGGCGTCAGCGGGTTTTATCTGGGGGCGTCCGGTGATCTGAGCGCGGATCTCGGTGTGACCAACCCGCATCCTGACGTCGATGCCGCGATGGAGAAGATCCTGAGCGTGTGCCGGGCGCGCAATATCCCGTGTGGCGGTACCGTCAATGCGGCGAACGTCGCTCAGTTCATCAAGCAAAGCTACAAGATCATCAATTTCGGCGGCGCCGGCGGTGGTCTCAACGCAGCCAACGAGGCGGCAAGGCTCGCCGCGTTGAAAGCAGGCGCGAAGCGCTAGCCATGTCCACGCCCTTGTCGCGCCGCGAGCTTCTGACGGCAACGATTTCGGCAGCGACTGCTCTCGCCACGGTGGGGCGCGACCCAGGTCGCGCACTGCATGTTCCAGCCCTGGCCCAGGAAACGCGATGGAATGCTGGCGCCGTCCGGCACCTGCTACCGGGCGTCAGCCACAATCGCGTCCTGCTCAAAGCCAGTTTTGTTCGTCCGCTCGCAACGGCGCCCACGTTGCGGGCTGGCTCCCGCAAGGCGGCGGGCCAGCGTCTCGACACTGCCGGTCGAGTTCTACTCGTTCGATCTGACCGCTCTCGATCCGCAGCAGACCTATCAACTGCTTCTCGAAGACGCCAGCGGCAAGCCACTCTGCGATCCCTGGTCGATTTCGACGTTTCCCAGTCCCGAATCCCGGCCGAAGAACTTCCGCCTGCTGGTGTTCACCTGCGCTGGCGGCCATCCGGCCACGTGGAATCCCGACACGAATCGTCCGTACTGGGTGCCGATCGCGAATCGGAGAAAACTGCTGCTGACGGGCCTGTCGTACAACCCGGATGCCATGATTGCCATCGGCGACCACGTCTATTGGGACCTGCGCTCGCCGGTGGGATCGGTCATGCTCGGCAACTCTCCCGAAGCACAGAAGCTCGTGGGCCAGTTCGCGCGGGACGTGCCGGTGCTCGGGACCGACAACGAGCGCAAGCTCAAGCTGGTCGCCACTCCGCAAATCTGCGAGCTTTACGGCACCGACTTTCGCTCCACGCCAGTGTTCTTCGTGCAGGACGATCACGACTATTTCGAGAACGACGAAGCAACCGAGCAGATGGTGACGTTTCCGCCCGACGATTTCATGCTTCGGCTCGCGCGCGCGACTCAGCGCCTCTATTACCCCGAATTTCTGCCCGACGCCAGCCGGCCCCTCGGGCTGCCGGCGAGCGGCGCCGCAGATCGCGCACCCGACGTGTCGGAATCATTCGGGACGATGCGCTTCGGCAGGCTGCTGGAAATCATGATGTACGACTGCAGGCGCTACATGTCGTTGACCGGCCCGGTTGGAGGTTTTCTGCCCGAGACAGTCGAGGCCTGGTTAATGAGACGTATGGCGGCGCAGGAAACCAGCCACGTCGTCAATCTGCCCTCCACGCCGGTGGGCTGGAGCGCCGGCAAATGGGGCGAGTGGTACCCGGATCTCCTCCAGGCTGATGGACAACTCGGGGTCGCCAAGCCCAAATATCTGTGGCAGCCGGGTTGGAACCTTCAGCATAACCGTCTGCTCCAGGCCGCCTCGGCCATGCGGGGAATTCCGCTGTTTCTGAGCGGAGATCTGCACGCATTGGGGCAGGGACGAATCCTGCGTTACGGCAGTCTCGACTTCCGCCAGAACCCGGTCGTCTCGGTTCTGACCGGGCCGATCAGCACCGGCCCCAAAGCGTGGCCCTCTGCGTGGCGCGGCACACCGCCCCGCACACCCACCGGCCTGGAGCTGGACGCAGGTTTGGATCCCCTCGAAAAAAACGGCCTTTCGATCATCGACTTCACAGAAGACCGGATCGAAGGACGAATGTTCAGCTGGAAGATGGACGAGCCGGAGGAACGCCTGGATGATCTCAAACCATTCCACCAGTTCACCGTGCTGCGTCGGATGTGAAGCTGGCGACAGAAACCTGATGAGGCTTTCGAGAATTTCACCGTCGTCCCATCGCGCCTTCTCGGTCCGGCGCAGCCCTTCCTCCCCTACGTCTCAACGCACAGCTTTTCCCGGACGGCTCGAGAGACGCACCAGCTCGATGTCCATCGATCCGAGCAGTCTGACGAACACGGCGCGGCGGAACGTGTAGCGGGTGGTCACCGCGCAGGCGGCGTCGAGATTCACGGCCAACGCCCGCCATTGTTCATCAGCGATCATTGGCGTGCCGCCGCCGACCACCGGCAGACGAAAGAATTGCAGAGACGGAGGGTGCTGCGGCCCGGAATTGCGCCGGCCGCCAGGCCCGTGCCAGCGCCAGGTGCGACTGCGCCGTCAATGAGGGAAAGTCAAACCGCGCCTTTCGATCTTCGTCGTCCACCTCGACGACGATCTCGATTCGCGCGGACGCGTCTGAGGTGCGATACCAGAGCGTCAGATACCGGCGTGGCGCTCGAAAACGCACCAGATCGAGCGCGAGATCGTGTTCGCTTTCCTCATCGTCCGGCGGGTTCTTGAGGCGGAGATACCAACGGCTGGATTCCTGCTGGAGCGCGCTCCATCTCCAGAGCGGGTCGCTCGCGGGCTTGAACCGGCCGGAGGAGGGCCGGTGGTGGAGCCGGCTTCCGGCTCAGGAGCACGTGTCCTTCGCCATGGGCGACGGTGATCCTGCCAGAGACAAGTGCGCCCTCCGGCGTAAACATTTGCCCGACCTGCACGCCCCGTGACCGACTTCGACCCGGCGGGAGCGACGAGAATCAGTCCACGCTTGAAAGCCCGACGATAAATGCCATTCTCAACTGTGTAGTCTCCGAGGGGGGCTCCGAGATTGTGCTGGGCATCGCTGTCGCCAGAATCGAGCCCGCCGGCGCGCCCGCCATGCGGAGAGATTAGAAAACCTGCATGCTGCTTCCATCGCGTGTTGGGTCCGGCCGCAAGGAGATACGCGCAGTAGAGGTAGCGCTGCCAGCGCCAGTCCTCCTCTTCGACAGCAGGTTAAGTCGGGGCACACACGGCACGAATTTACGCAGCGAGGCTGACGTCTACAACGAGGCCTGAGCAGAAAAAATAGACGGCGGTAGTCAAGTAGGAACAGCTTCACAAGAAGATAGACTGAGCGGCTCGGGGATTTCTGGAAACCAGTGCGGTGTGCCGGCCGGAACCCACATGACGTCCCCCTTCGAAAGCTGATACGTCACGCCTCCGTCGATCTTTGATC
This sequence comes from Vicinamibacterales bacterium, assembly GCA_963775345.1. Taxonomy (GTDB): domain Bacteria; phylum Acidobacteriota; class Vicinamibacteria; order Vicinamibacterales; family JAMQPK01; genus JAMQPK01. Next base: position 11,039 of record CAVZIS010000008.1, on the reverse strand, counting down.
CACGAATCTGTCCCGGACCGGTCTCCCTGTGTCCGATGACGGTGCCGCCAATGACCTGGGTCGCCCTTCCCTCTATGATGTAGAAAAGGTCGGCCTCGTTGACGTGTATCTCCACGTCAGGTCGGTAGTCAGTTGGCGCATAGGGACCTGTCCGATAGCCGCCCGACACGCGCAGATTCGGTCCGTCGGCGAGCGGGCCGGCCTTCTTGAGCGTGGCCGACACCTTTTCGTGACCCGCGTACACGATCTCGGCCTTGGCTCCAGCAGCGAGGACCGGGACGGTGACGAGGTAGTAACTGATCGAGGGAGCGACGCTCGCGAACGAGGCCGCCGTGCCGGCAGGGAGCACGATCACATCGCCTTCGGCAAGGCGGTACGTCCCGGACGCGGCCGACAACACGCCTTCGCCGTCGGTCACGTAGAGGATGGTGGTTGCCTTCTGCGTCTCAAGCGCGCCCGGTTTGTCTCGATGACCTCCCGCGACTTGCACCTGCGGCGCCGCGATGAGAACTCCACCCCTGGCCAGCGCACCGTTTACTTTTTCGTGGCCGACATAGACGGCACCGGATTGAGCGACCGTCGTCGAGGCGAGTCCGAACACGCAGAGAAACGCAGACGCGATATGAAGGGCTTTCATCGGTGTTTGCTCAAACTGCTGAAGCGCGGCCATCTTGCTCTGGTGGACGGCGTCGTCGAAGCGCACGGTCCTCTGCTCTGCCGGGCCTTGAAGCACCTTACGCCGCTCGCCGGACACGACGGCGCCGCCGCGATCACGCTCGGCCACGTCGTCATCGGAAGAAGCGCGCGGGTCCTCGAGGAAACCCGCGAGCACGAGCGCGCGCACGTGCGGCAGTACGAGCTGTGGGGCCCGTTCTTCGTGCCAGCCTACCTCCTCGCGGGACTCTGGGCTCTCGTGTGTGGCCACGACCCGTATCTCGACAACCCATTCGAACGCGAGGCGAGAAGCAACGAGCGTTCGCTCACGCCTACTTCTTGATCGACGGGTGCACGTGCTTCGTCGATGCCGACTGGCTGAGGACAACGCCGGGAACGAGAACGACCAGAAACCCGAGGACGCTGTGCGTGACGATTCGAATAGGCCACCTCACGCCTTGTTGAAGGTTGGTTGGCGGCAGTTGCCCTGCTGGGCCTCACAGTCGTCCCACTGACGCCGCCCACGATTCAACGCAGAGGCGCCGAGCGCCGCATCGGCTTGGCGCCGTCGGCGCCCCCGGGCGTGCTCGGCGTTGAAGTCGTTTCACCTCGAGAAGCAATTGCCGAAAATTACCGCGGCGACGAGATTTGCTGAGCGAGGTAGGCGCTGAGTGCTCCAATGTTATCGACAAACGTACGGGATCTGATGATGCGCTGGTTCGGCGGCTCGGCGCCCGCAAAGACCTCAAGCGTGTCATTTTCCTTCATCGGTAAAACCTTCCCCGCAAGTGTCACGACCATCTCTTTTGCCGCAAACACCGACACGAGGCGGCTGGCTTTCCCGATGCTCCCCTCCTCGACCCAGGCGCCGCGCGGATCCATCGCGTCGATGGCCGCGCGAACGCGCGTTTCAAGCTCGACGGCTCCTCCGCGATCGGAGTCAATGCCCGATCCGACCGGCGACCGGCCGCCGGTCCAGGGAGAAAGGCCGCGGAGCTGGTCAGGGCGTTTCAGCGAAGCCGGTTCGGCCTTGAGAACGTTGCGGTAGTCTCGCTCGATTTCCTCCAGCGCCGCGCCGGAGACCAGCACGGCATAGTGAGTAATCACCGATGCATCGCTGTAGCTCAGCTCATAACCATCGACGTTCGTCGTCCCCTGATCGAGCAGCGGTCACGCGCGTCCCTTTCGTGATGTACAGCGGCCGGTTCGTCTTCAGCTCGGAGAAGCGGGCCAGGCACGGCGTCTCCGTTGGGACACGCGCGCCGGCGGATTTCGGAAGGACTGTCCACTTTGGGCAAAACCGAACGGCGGTAGTACTCGAGCGCCCGCGCAAGCGGCTCGAGATATTTCCGCTGGCCGGTCTCGCGATAGAGAAGGAGCAGGGCTCTCATCACGCTCTGCGATTCGCCTCCGGTAATCGACGGCGGCTCGAAGCGACGTGCCCATGCCGGATGCATGTCGCGGTCGTATTGCTGCGCCCAGCCGGGCTGCGGCTCCGGCATCTGTGCGAGCAGGATGAAGGCTCCGCCTTTTTCGGCGGCAGCAAGGTAACGAGGCTCTTTATATATCCGGGCCGCCTCGAGCATCGCGTCGATCATGTCGACGATGGAGTTGTCGTTGAAGGTGTAATGCGCGGTGTAGTTCGGTCCAGGCCAGGTCCGCGACCACGACTCGGGGTAGCTCGCCTGCTTGACCGGAAAGGCGTTCGGCTCCGGAAAACGCGAGAAGCGCTGCGGCCAGGCGCCATTCGGGTACTGTGCCTTCATCAGGCTGTCCAGTGCGAAAAGAGCCGCCTCGTGGATCGGCGCGTCTTTAAAGCCGAGATCGCGATCCACACGCATCAGCAGACGCATTGCGGCCTGGGTGATGTTGTCGTCGAGCGTGGTCTGACGCTCCGGACGCGGCGTCGTGACCGTCGTTGCACGCTCCGTCGGCACGGTACGGGTACTGTTTGCGCTTCTGCGGATCGAACTCGATGAAGTAGTCCCATCCTCCGGAGCAGTACTGACCCCTGACCAGCGCGCGCGCGACGTCCCTCGCTGCTTCGAGATAGTAGCTGTCCCGGGTCGCCTCGTACACGTCCAGGTAAGCCATGCCCACGAGCGGCGTGCCATCGCGCTGGACCTCGACCCGCGTTGGTCCTTCGCTCATCTCCGAGCGCCCATAGCTCAGGTCCTCCGCATACGCGAAGTGGTAGCCTCCTTCAGTGGCGACTTTCGTTCGGTAGAACTCGACCGCTTTGCGCAGCGCCGATCTCGCGCGCTCGCGCAACGCCGGATCGTCGCGTTGGTGCCCTTGGGAGGACGCGGACAGTCCGACGGCAAGAACGCCGAGCACGAGCATGCTTGGAAGTGCTCTTCGCGTCATTACTCTGGTGTCGCCGTGACCTATGCTTTTTCTTCGTGATCGTGAGTGGCTCTCCCCTTCGTGATCTTCGTGCCCTTCGTGGATCTTCGTGTTACCACTCAATCCGGATCCCCATGCGGTACGATCGCGGGCCGGAGGGATCAAGGTTCGACACGTCGCCCACGCCGTCGATCACGCCGACCTGCGCGAGCGAGCTGATGTTGACGCCGGGATTCGAATAGTTCGCGCGGTTGAAGACATTCGTGCCGGTGAGCTCCCAGCGCAGGCGCAGCCTGTCGCCAAGATCGAAGTGCTTCGCAAACCCGATGTCCCACACATCGGAGCCGGGACCGTGGATGATGCCTTTGTTGGCAGTGCCGAACGATCCGGGACGTCGGAGGTGCGAACGCCGTCGGATCGAACCACTGGTCAATGGTCCGGTCTCCCGACTGCAGGTTGGGATCGCCCAACTGGTTCGGCCGGATCGTCACCTGAGCGGGCGTGGCGCTCGTCGTAAATGCGGTCCCTGTCGGATCCGGACCGGTCCAAAGCGGCGTGAGAAACTGCCCGGAATGATGCTGGTAGACGACAGTGAGCTGCCAATCGCCGGCCACTGTCTGAACCAGCGGATGCGCGTCGGTCAGAAACCGCTTCCCGTCTCCAAAGGGAAGCTCGTAGAAGCATGTATCCGGCGATGCGGTGCCTCGGAATGTCGAGCCAGTCTCCGCGTTCGCGCCGGCGATCGTAGGCATTCTCGGCCGACTCGCCTCGCTCCAGATCGCCGATATCGCGCGCCAGGACATAAGAAGCCTGGAACGCGAGGCCTCGAGCGTAACGGCGCTCGACCTCGAGCGTGAGCGAGTTGTACTGATGGCCGGCCCCGTTGTCGATATAGGTGATCGCCGGGTAGTTGGGAAAGCGGCGCGGCTTGTCGATGTAACGGCGCGTATCGGGCTGCGGTTGGTTGATGTTGTAGCCCCACTCTCCCTGCCGCGTGTTGGTGCCGATGTACGAGACCCTGAAGCCGGTATTCCATTGCTGGCGTTCGACGGTGAAGTTGTATTGCATGGAATACGGCGTCCGCAGGTCGGGACGCGTGGCTGAGGGGAGAGTCACCTGCGTTGGACCTCCCACCGACGCCGGAAAGACCCGCGGAAGGATCACAGTGGGCGCCGTCGTCGGATTGGTGAAGTTCGGCTCGTTGATCGACAAACGGCGCAGCGCCGGTCGTGACGGTGCGCGGGATGATGTCGTAAAAGATTCCGTAACCTGCGCGAACAACCGTGCCTTCTCCCCACGGGCGATAAGCAATCCCGATGCGAGGAGCGAAATTGTTCGTGTCGTTCTTCAGCAGCTGCGTTGAGTGCAAGCCGACCTGGCTTGCCTCAATGATATCGACATAGCCTCGCGGCATGAGCGGGCTGACTTTCGAGAGCGCGCCATCCGGCACGACAATCTTCCCCGATTCGACGTCGAACAGCGCCTGCTGGCCCGTTGTTTCGGCCCAGCCCGGGTGCAATTCATAGCGCAATCCGACGCTCAACGTGAGATTCGGGCGGAGCTTGAAGTCGTCGGTGACGAACAGATCGTACGACCACCGAGTGCGATCGATGCGGATGGGTGGAAACGCTCGCGCGGCCGTGGTCGGAATCCCGATCAGGAAATCGGCGTATGGATGGCCCGTGAATCGGTTGGAGAAGGTCACGTTGCCGAAGAGATTGTTCGACGCCTGGTGGTCCGCAAACCCGGTGCGCGAAAGCAGCGCCCCAATCTTCACGTTGTGGCGCGCGTGATTCCAGGAGAGTTGCTCTTGGTACTGTTGGACGAAGTTCAGAAAGCCCGGGTGGCGCCACTGAGTCTGGGTGATTCCGGTGAGACCGATTCCGGAGAACCCGACGTTCAGTACTCCGTTGATGTCGGGGAGGTCGTCGACCAGGCCCACGATTCCGAGCTCCTGGGCGATCTGCCTGCCCATGAGCGGGCCGTTTCGCGGGTTGTCGTTGTAGGCGATTCCGAACCGGAACTCATTGAGCATGTTCGAGCGCAGCGCCCGCGTGAACGAGACGTTGAAGGCCCGCGTCTCGCGGGTCTGCCAGCGCTGGCCTATCGTTGGCAAATTCCCCTCGAAACCCCGGCTGTGCGACCGGTTCCAGGTCCAGCGCGCAAAAACGAACGAATCTGGCGAGAACCGATGATCGACCCGAATCGTGTAGTACGTGTTGGGATCGAAGGGCCGGGTCATGCTTTCCCGGTAGTTCTGGCTGACCAGGCGAGACGTGTCGCCGAAGTTCGGCAGCGGGAAGAACCGCTCCTGGATCTTCTGCGAGACCGGGTTCAGGCGCGACGCGGGGATACGGTTGCCGGGAAACGGCGTGTTGTTGTTCAGCGGGTCACGGATCACGACCTCGGGCAAAAGGTCGGAAAAGTCTCCGGCGCGCCAGGAGGCTGGAGCGACGGTTGGGTTCAGGAGATCCTCCGACGGCGAGCCCCGCGAGGTTTCGAACGAATGGAAGAAGAAGGTTCGATCCCGGCCGTTATAGAGTTCCGCCAGGCGCACGGGGCCGCCGATCGATCCACCAGGGGTATGGCGGACGCCGGAGGGTGGATCGGGGGAGAACGGGTCACGCGCGCGGAACAGCGGCGCCGAGAAGTAATCGAACAGGTTGCCGTGAAACTCGTTCGTGCCCGACTTCGAGATGACCGTCACCTGACCGATTCCGCCGTACTCGGCCGTGTTGTTGGCCATGTCGACGCGGAATTCCTGAAAGCTTTCGACGTAGGAGACGAGCGGGCTGATCTGTGTGCCGTCGGTGCCGTTGCTGACGGTGATGCCGTCTATCGATGCATCGGACTGGTTAGCGCGACTGCCGGCAAATCGGCGCGTCGACGAGCCAGCGCCAGCCTGCACGACGCCTGGCGTGAGGCTGAGGTAATCCCACAGCTGTCGCGTGTTGAGCGGCAGGACCTTGAGCGCGAGCGCGTCTTTGCTGTCGCTGATCCGGGCCGTCTCGGTCTCGATCAGAGTGGCGCCGGCAGAGACTTCGACGGTGGTTTCCATCGCACCGATCTCCAGCAGGACGTCGATGCGCCGCAGGTCCTGTGCGGCGAGCTGGATATCCTGGGCGACGAACTCTTTGAACCCGGTCAGCCGCACGCGAAGAACGTACGCGCCTTCGCGGAGTTGGCCGAGCGTATACTGCCCGACCTCATTGGTTACGGTCGGGTAGGTGTAGTTGCTCGCGAGATGTCTGGCCTCGACGGTCACGCCCGGCACGACAGCACCGGCGCCGTCGGTAACGCGACCAGTGAGAGTGGCGAAGGTGGTCTGTCCAAAAGCCGGCGATGCCAGGACGGCAATGAGAAACTCGCCGAAAAGCACTGAGCGCAGGATTCTCATAAGGCGCTCCTTAAAAGAAGATGCTACGCGGCCTAAGTTTCGCTAGATCCCTCGATTTGTTGATTCGATTACGACCTCTAGAAGTCTCTAGTTGCCTCCTCCGATCATCGCCAACCCGATGCGGTTGATGCTGCTCTGATGGAAGACCAGGTTGCCCTCAGGCGACACCGTCATGTGCCTGATGATGCCGACTCCTGACGGGATCGCCCAGCTTTGGAATTTCTCGGTCTTCGGATCGAATCGGACGAGCGTATCCGGTCTCTGGTTCGACTCGTTGTACCAGATGATGTCGTTCACAACAGCGATGGCGTACGGCGCCGATCGCGGACCGCTCGGCGAAGGCCACGTCTTGACCTCGGCGGTTTTCGGATTGAAGCGGCCCACCTCACCTCGCGAGAAGTCGAGGTACCAAACCATGTCGTCGCTTGCGAGCGCGAGCCGGCGAATCCTCGAGTCGGTCGTCGGCAACGGATACTCACGCGACCTCCATCGTCTCCGGATCGAGGCTGGCCAGCTTGTGGCTGCCGTTGTAGCAGAGCCATGGGACGCCCTGAGAATTCACCTTGATGCCATACGGCCGCGCGTCGGCGGTTGGCAACGTAATCAGCTTGATCTCGCCGGTCTCAGGAGTCAGGCGACCGACCATGTTGGATCCCTGGAGCGTGAACCACAATCTCCCCTTCTGATCGAAGATCGGCGTATGCGGGTCGCGCGCGGCCGGATCGGGCATTTTGTAAACCGTAATGCCGCCAGTCGCGGGATTGAGCTTGCCCACGGTGCCGTTGGCGTTGCCCATGTACCAGATATTTCCAGCTCGATCGGCCGCGATGCTGTGCGGACGCACCTCGGGCGGCAGCTCGAACTCCTTCATCTCTCCGGTCTTCGGATTGAGCCGTCCGATGAGGCTTCCGTATTGTCCGGTCCACCAGATCATCCCGTCGGGCAGCTGCAGCGGATCGCGTGATCGCTGACCGAGCGTCGGCACCATCCATTCCCTGAAGGTCACCTTGGCCGGCCCAGGGATAAGCGTCGGGCGGCGCCCCGGCTTCTCCGGGAAATGCGCCGCGAGATATTGCGTTGCGGCCGCCATCTGGTCGGCGGGCAGCGCGATCATCGAGTCGATGACATGCTTCCAGCCTTCCTGGTTGTATCCGGCGGCGCCGGTGATCTGGTTGAGGCCGTGGCACGAGACGCACCGTGCCTGGACGACATCTCGTCCCGGACCTTCGGGCATCTGGACCTGACCACCACCACCGCCGCCACCACCCGCGTTGAGCCTCGACGGCATACGGCGCGACTAACGAGAGCGCTGCGATCGCTAACAAGACGCGGAGAGTTACGAACATGGTGCCCCTCCAGGTTGACGCGGTATGGCGAAAAGTGAGCCGCTCTAAGTTTCAACGCAAAGGCGCTAAGACGCAAAGTCTCTTTTGGGAAGCGCCCCGGTGTTGGTTACTCGACAGGGATCCGATAGAGGTTTCGCTGGGTCGTGCCGCGATAGAACGTGTACACCTCAGGTGACGAACCAGGCACAGCGGTCAAGGCATCGATCCTGCGGGCGCCCGGGAGCTGGGCGATTTCCTCCTCGGATCGAAATCCTCCAGCCGGCACTCGCGGTAGTGCCTCGCCCGGCGTCATTGGAATCAAATAACTGCGATTGGCGCTAACTGGCCCGGAGGAAACGGACAAAAAGTCCCCGATCGGCGACCAATTCAACTCAAGACCTACGCTGCCTACGTGGACCGCAAATCCCCCAGCCAGCGGGAAGGCCTGAAGGACGCTCGACTCGTTGCCGGGAAGGGGAGACGATCCCACTAACCACCGCCCGTCGGGCGAAACGGCTTTCAGCAAGTGGATCTGCTGCTCGAGCGCCTTCCGCAATCGCGGTCCCTTCCGAGTTCACGCGGTACACCGTTCCAGCGTTGCGAAAGAAGATGTCGCCGTCGGGACCAAATTTCGGCTGACGGCCTTCGACCTTCGGGATCTGTCGGGGCGGCGATCGGCGGTCAAAGGGCGCGAGCCAGAGCCGCGGTTTCCCTTCGCCATCCGCAACCTCCATCACGACCTCTTGGCTGTCAGGGGAGATGTCATAACTCAGTGCCCGAAAACCCGGAGCCAACACCTCGGAACGTCCGGATTTCAAATCTGCTACCCACACCTCCGCTGGCTGCGGGACAAATGGGGTCGGAGATTCCCTTGCAATCATGTAGCACAGCCGTTGTCCGTCGAGTGTGAACCGCGGCGTCACGGCGGTGCCTTCCAGGGAAGAAATTTGTCGCTCGCCGTTCGCGTCGTGAAGCCATATCGAAACATTCTGCAGTGCCACGGCCGTGACGAAAGAGCCACCATCAGGCGCCATGGCGATGCCTTCCTCAGCGGTTGGCCCGAAGGTAATCTGCTCTGGTTCCCCCTCAGGGAAACGTTGCCGCCAGACGTGATGCACTCCTCCGGCGAGCGAGGTGACGTACATCCATTTGCCGTCGGGCGACCAGGCCCCAAACGTACAACCGGCATCAGGTGGCCCCACGCGACGGCCAGGCGAACTGCCGTCCATGGGAACCACTCGGCACGGTATCCAGACATAGTCGTGATTCATCTCAACGAGCAGCACCCATTTTCCATTCGGTGACGCGTAAGACCGATGTGCCATCGCGCGTTCGTGACCAGGAAAGTAGACATCACGCCGTCCGATCCGGCTCTCCTCGGACGCAACGATCCCCATATGGGTTCTCTTCTTCATCTCCGAATACAGCACGTCGCGCGAACCGGTCCAGACCAATCCGGAAGCGTTGCGAAGCCATCGCCGCGGCTCGCCGCCCACCACTGGAACGATCCAGGTGTCCCAGCCAAACTTCGCATCAACCGTGGTGTACGCGATCCGCGCGCCGTCGGGTGAAAATGCCGGACTCATTTTGGCGAGGCTATCCTGCGTCAACTGCACGGGTTCGCCGTCGGGAAGCGCCTTTGCGTAGATCTGGCCGGCCCCCCAGAAGGTATCTGGGCCCGCGAATAAAGGTCACCATGCGGCCGTCCGGAGAAAGTGCGGGCTGGCTCACCGAGTCAGGAAACTTGGTGATCTGGATCCACTCGGAACGCTGGGGGACCCGACCGTGCCACGCGACCAGATAGCACCTCCCAGGGCCAGCGTCCCAATCGCGACTGCCGCTATCGCCGCGACCCGCCAACGGTTCCATCCACGCCGTGCCTGCTCGATTGTTCTCCGAGCGTCCGCGATAGTCCGCAGGCGCCGGGCCGCGTTCCTTATCGAGACAGCGCCGCAACAGTTCACGGACGCGCAGCGGAGTGGCGTCTGGCAACGCCTTCCAGTCCGGTTCGCGCTCCAGGACCGTCGCAAGCGTGTCCGCCAGCGTCGTGCCCGGAAATGCCTGCCTCCCCGTGAGCAACTCATACAGCAGACAACCGAACGCCCAGATATCGGTGCGCTCATTTACGTCGTGCCCGCGCACCTGCTCCGGGCTCATGTAGGACGGCGAGCCGACGATGAGTCCGGCCACTGTTCCCCCCTTGGTACCAGTGGCTGAAGGGGGCTGCGAAAGGCCCTGCCTAGGTTCGACGCCCAAGACAGCTTTCGCCAGCCCGAAATCCAGGAGCTTCACCTTGCCTTGAGACGTGACTTTGACGTTGGCTGGCTTCAAATCGCGGTGGATGATGCCCTTGCTATGCGCGGCTTCCAACGCCTCCGCGACCTGACCTGCATAATCAAGCGCCGTATCGACTGGTACTGGACCGCCGAGAATCTCGCCATCGACCAGCTCGAGCACGAGCGCCTGCACGGCTGTCGATTCTTCAAAGCCGTAGATCGCAGCAATGTTCGGATGATTGAGCGAGGCCAAAACCTGCGCTTCGCGCTTGAATCGCGCCAGCCGGCCGAGATCGAGGGCGAAGAGTCCCGGGAGGACCTTCAGCGCGACCTCACGGCCGAGCCTCGTGTCTTGCGCGAGATAGACCTCCCCCATCCCGCCGCGGCCGATGAATGCTTGGATCTGATAGACGCCGAGTCGCTCCCCAACGCGCACTGAAGATGTGTCATCGAGACGCGGCTCTCCTGCGACGAGGAACTGCTCAGCGGATATCGGTTGATCGAGCAGCGACTGTACCTCGTGCAGCAACGCCGCATCGCCGGCGCACGCCTCGCGCAGAAACTGCGCGCGCTCGCGCATTGGACGCTCGAGCGCGGCGTGATAGAGGTCCTGAACACGCTGCCAGCGTGCGTTGCTCATTTTCTTCAGTTGCCAGCCGGCGCTGTTCTCTATCCTGTTGAGTGTCCTTGTGCTTTCATCTCCCGCATCAACCACGCCCGCGCCACCTTCCAGTCGCGCATGACCGTCTCGCCAGAAATACCCAGCACAGCGGCGGTCTCCGCGACGCTCAGGCCGCCAAAGAAGCGCAGTTCGACGACGCGGCTTTGCCGTTCGTCCAGGTCGGCCAGGGCGTGAAGGGCATCGTCCAGGCCCAGCATATCGAGACCTCTGTTATCAGCGACGGCGAGCTCCTCGCAGAACGACACTCTAACCGCTCCGCCGCCGCGTTTCTGATAACCACGGGTCCGCGCCGAGTCCACCAGGATGCGCCGCATCAGTCGTGCCGCCATCGCGAGAAAGTGGGCGCGGTTGTGCCAGTT
>CAVZIS010000007.1:185000-420758 GCA_963775345.1 Vicinamibacterales bacterium | reverse complement strand
CCGCGTGTAGGTGAACCGGCCCTCGGGTGAGAAATGAATCGGCCATGTCTGGCCGATCCGAAATCGTTACCTGTCCATATACCGGACCTTTTCCAATTTCATACCCGGCTAACGCCCACCGGGCCGGCCAGCCCGCGGCGTACGCATGGCCGCGGACCACGCGGTCCACTCCTGCGACGTCCAGCGGGAAAAATCGGCAATAAGGCGGGAAAGTCACCTGCTCCGATCGACGGGCTGCTGATTTTCACCTTCCGCGACCCCCGTATCGCCCGCGCGTCCTCTTGCCGGGTGGCCGGCCGCCCCCTCTTTAGCGCGCCGCCACCGACCGGCGGCCGCCACCGCGACGGAAGCCGCCGGAGGCGCCGTCAATCAACGGGTAGTAGTAGCGATGCATGGTCATCAGCGCGACCCACTCGTCCCTGGTCCGGCGCTCGCTGATGACGCGGCCCATCGAGTGGCACGCGCTGCAGAGTTGATGCGTTTCCTTGTCGGCCCTGTAGTCGTAGTCGACCAGCCGCCGTTCGGCATCGAACATGGTCGGCCGCGCTTCTTCGGGCGCCAGCCCGTGAGATCGGAGAGGGACTTGATCACCGACGTGCGGCGTCAGGCGGGAGCTGGACTTTGTTGAGCGACATCATCCGCCGGAGAGTGAATTCCCAGTTCTCGGGTGTCGCGCGCCGGTATGAGATGCGCGTCATCCGCTCTTTGTCGTCACGGATGTGGCAGCCGCCGCAGGCCTTCTACACCTCCGAGTCCGTGACCGGCATACCGTCGTCGGCCGGCGTCGCCGCGGCGACACTGCTGCGCTGCGAGGAAGTTGAGGGCGCTGGGATGGCGGCTGAAGGGCCGCCAGACTCGGCAGGAGAGTGCACTCAGAAGGACGACGATCGGCCGACCACCCACCCGATGAAATTTTGCGTCATCGCCGGGGAAATACCAGATCGAGCTTGCGCCAGTCCTTCTGCGCTGCCGCGCACTTGCTGGTCCAGTTCGGCGAGTGGTTCAGTTGATCGGGACATGAGCCGGCCAGAAACACCCGAGGTGGCAGTCGAAGATATCGCGCTCGACCGGCTGGCACAGCCCGGCGGTCCCGCCGGACGAGTCCGCTTCCCACCCGGGCGAGAACGCGAGCGAGCAGCCGAGCGGGATGTGCGGCAGCACGGGCGGCTGCTGGAGGGCAACGACATCCTTGTCTCTTCCGCCGCGTTCACGTCGTCGACGACGCGGTGGGCCTTCCGGTTGATGGCTTTGAGATGCGTCACAGCACCGCCTCCGCTTTCGCCTCGTCGCGATCGAAGCGCGCGAGGAACTCCGGATTTCGCACCGCCAGCTCGCCGTACATTCCAGGCAGGTGTCGGTCCATCCGCGAATCCACTCGCAGTAATGCAGGTTGGGACGACGGGTGCTGCCATAACGAACGTGCGCTTCGTGATAGCACCCGCCGCGCACAGACGGCCGCGCCCAGCACGTGTGACATTCGGTCTTGTCCGTCGATGTGATGGTGCTGGAGAAAATCGGCCTGAGCCTCCGATCGATGCCGTCGTTGACGGTTCCCAGCTTGTGCGCGTCGCACTCCGGCGAATCGATGGCACATCGCGACGTCCCGTCGGTCGAGACGCCGAGCAAGCCGAGGCCGGCGCCGCAGGGATACGCCTTGCTCACGCCCTTGTGAATCTCCTCGAGCGTGTCCTTGATGTTCGAGAATCCGTGATGCCGGTTCGCCGCGACGCTCTTCCAGGAACTCGTAAGCCAGCTCGCGGAACTGGCCGAGCATCCGGTCGAAGCCATGGTCGCCGATCGCGTACCTGCTGACCGGCGAAGTCGTCACGGGCGCGAACCCCACTTCCCAGAACCCGAACTCCTCCGTCAGGTGCCGGTAGATGCGGGTGACATCCATCTTCTCGGAGGTCAACGTCACACGCGCGCCGATCGGCCGGCTCCGGTGGCCGCAGCAACTCCTTCATCTTCGGCGCGACGATGTCGTAGCTGCCGCCGCCGTTGTGAAACACGCGGAACTTGTTCTGCAGCTCCTGCGGGCCGTCCATCGACACCGTCACGCCGATCTCGTTCTCCGCGAGAAACTCGATGATCTCCGGCTCAGCAGCGTCGCGTTCGTCGTCAGGCTGAAATCCACGTCTTGCCCATTTCGGCCGCGCGCTGCCGCGCGTACGCGACGGTCGATCTTCAGGACCGGAAAATTCAGCAGCGTCTCGCCGCCGAAAAATGTCATGTGCGCGACCTGCCGCTTTCCCTGAGCAGGAACTCGACGCTCTCGCGCGCCGTCGCTTCGGACATGAACTTGGACTGCTTGCCGTGCGCGGTGTCGACGATCCTGTCCTCGCCGTACTCGTAGCAGTACGTGCACGCGAGGTTGCACTGGTTCGTGACGTTCAGCACCATCGTCGTCAGGGGAAACGGCATCACGGGCAGCATCCGCGGCAGTTCCGCGTCCGGTTGATGCTCGTACCCGATGGCGCGTACGTTCAGCAGCTCGGTAATGGCTGTTCGAAGCGTCGGCGGGAATCGATCGGCAAGGCCTGCCAGGACCTCGTCCTCGGACGCGAGCCCCTCGGACAATCGGCGGATCACCGCTGCCGCAGGGGCGTCCATCTCGAAGACGGCTGCGCTCGGAACCAGGTAGAGGAACTGCCGTCCGGCCCCCTGGAACTGGTGAAACTCTCGCAACACTAATGCGATCACCGGTGAACTCCCGCGGTTTACGCGTTTGAAAGGTGTGCCAACTATAGCAGACAGGCGCGCGAGGTTTCCTGGCGAAGATGATCCTGTGAAACGCGTCAAGATTGGCGAATTTCGCAATCAGGTATTCGTCCGAGAACACTCTCTATATCTCACCAGGTGCGCCTGGAAGTGACGAGATCGCCCGACCAAGTGGTGGATCATCAGATCGGCGTCACGCCAGGAGTAATTATCGCCGAGCCGTCCCGCCCGTATAATTCGCGAAGATCGCTTGGCCCTCACGCCCGGCACACGTCTCGGCGCCTATGAGATCGTCGCGCAGATTGGCGCGGGCGGCATGGGCGAGGTCTACCACGCCACTGACACGAACCTCAAGCGGGCGGTCGCCATCAAAGTCCTGCCCGAGTCGGTTGCCGCCGATAGAGATCGCCTTGCGCGATTTCAGCGTGAAGCCGAAGTGCTCGCCTCGCTGAACCACCCGAACATCGCGGCGATCTACTCGATAGACGATCGGATGGCGTGACGGCCCTCGTCATGGAGATGGTGGAGGGCCAACGTCTGGCCGACCGCATCGCGCAGGGACCGATTCCAATTGACGAGGCGATGCCGATTGCCAAACAAATCGCCGAAGCCCTCGAAGCGGCACACGAGCAAGGGATCATCCACCGCGATCTGAAGCCCGCAAATGTCAAAGTCCGCGAGACGGCAGGCGAAGGTGCTGGATTTTGGGCTCGCGAAAGCGATGGACCCGCCGGTCTCGGCGCCGAACGTGTCGCAGTCCCCGACCATCACCACGCCCGCGATGATGACAGGAGGGGGTGTTCTTTGGCACCGCGGCCTACATGGCGCCAGAGCAGGCGCGCGGCAAGACCGTCGATAAGCGGGCAGACATCTGGGCGTTCGGGTGCGTGCTGTTTGAGATGCTCACGGGAAGGCGAGCATTCCCGGGCGATGATGTCACCGACACGATCGTCTCGGTCCTCAGCAAGGAGCCAGAGTGGCCCGCTCTGCCGTCCCCTACGTCAGCGTCCGTGAGGTCGCTGCTACGGCGCTGTCTGGACAAGGATCCAAAGCAGCGGTTGCGCGACATCGGAGAAGCGCGGCTCGCACTCGATGGCGCGTTCGAGACGAGTGCTCACCAAACGGAGGCGGCCACGTCATCGCCAAGCGGACGGCTGGCTTGGATGGCCGCACTCGCCGTCGCGGTGGCGGTGATCGTCGCGATGGCGGTTCCCACGGTGCGGCATTTTCGCGAGACGCCGCCGGCCCAACTCTCCGCTCGCTTCACCGTGTCGCTGCCAGAGAAGTCGAGCCTGCAGTTCTTGATGCTCTCGCCTGACGGGCGCAATCTTGCCTTCGTCAGCGATGAAGGCGGCCCCATCCGGCTCTGGGTCCGGCCGCTCGATTCGCTCGACGCGCGGCCGATCCCAGGCACCGACGGCGCGACGTTCCCATTCTGGTCGCCGGACGGCCGGAACCTCGGGTTCTTCGCCCAAGGCAAGCTCAAGAGGGTCGCCGTGGCGGGAGGCCCGGCACAGACCCTGTGCGACGCTCCGACGCCGCGCGGAGGCACGTGGAATCGCGCTGGCGTGATCGTCTTAGCGCCGACTCTCACCGGCGCCTTGTTCCGCGTGCCGGAGGATGGCGGCGTCCCTGCTCCGGTCATCAAGCCGGCGGCTTCCGGGGACTCTCATCGCTATCCAGAATTTATCGCGGGAGGCAACCGGTTCCTATTCACGATTCACAGTGTGCAACCGGAGATCGAGGGCATCTACGCCGCTTCGCTAGATGGCGCGGCGCCCGTTCGCCTGCTGCCGGATCCGTCCCACGCGATGTACGTTCCGCCCACGGCGGGCGCGCGTACCGGTTCTGTGCTGTTTTTGCGCGAGACGACGGTCATGGCGCTGCCGTTCGATGCGGGGACACTCCGCGCCGCGGGTGCAGCGGTCCCTGTCGCGCAAGACGTGGGACAGGCGGGTACAGAGGGTTTCGCGGCACTCTCCGCATCGGAAAACGGCGTGTTGTTGTATCGCAGTGGCGACTTCAGACTGAAGAGGACGCTGGTGTGGCTCGACCGGTCCGGCACGCAAATCGGAGCGAAGAGCGAAGCCCAGCAGTTTGAATCGTTGGCGCTTTCGCCGAATGGAAAGCAGGCGGCGGTTTCCATCAGGACCTCGCGAGAAACCGCAGATGTGTGGCTTCAGGACCTGGAGCGCGGAGTGCCGACAAAGTTCACCTTGGGACCCGAAGCTCGGGAGGGTGGGGTCTGGTCGCCAGATGGCAGTTATCTCGTTTTTGGGAACGGGCAACTCAAGCAAAGCTTTTTCCGGAAACCGGTCAACAGTGCAGCCGCGGAAGAGTTCCTGCTGCAGGTGGGTGGCAACGCGACTCCGCTTGATATCTCTCCCGATGGAAAGCTGCTAGTGTATTCCGCCACCGGGGGGAACACGAGGGACGACCTGTGGCTCGTGCCTCTTCAGGGGGAGCACAAACCAGTGAAGTACCTGGACACACCTTTTGAAGAACGCCAGGCGCAATTTTCGCCGGACGGCAAGTGGATGGCGTACTCGTCCGACGAGGCGGGCCAGGTTCAGGTGTTTGTGCAGCCGGTCCCGGCGACGGGCCGCAAGCGCCAGATCTCGACCCAGGGAGGGTCAAGTCCGCGTTGGCGCCGAGACGGCACAGAGCTCTACTACATATCCGCGGACGCGCAGTTGACGGCAGTTCCCGTGAAGTTCGGCGCGGGAACGTTCGATGTCGTCGGCGCTCCCCTGCGACTGTTCGAGGGATCCCTTTCCACCGCTCGCATTTCCACCGCTGACTTTGATCGCCGCATCCTCTACCGCCGCATCCTCTACCAACCTTCGGCGGATGGGCAGAGGTTTCTGGCACTGGTCCCCGCTGAGGGCGCAGCGGGCGCGCCGCCGCCTGTCACGATCTGGCTGAACTGGATGGCGGGGTTGAACAAGTAGAGCCGAAGGACGAACGGTTCAGATCGGCGGATGACCCGTTTCTTCGCCGCGCTCGAGGACTCCGATTTGGAATTAGTCGCGATAGGTCACCGAGGGACCGACCAATCCTGGATGGCGGTGGGACAACACCGTTGTACTCGCCGCCAACTTTCGCGCCAGCTTTGTTGACCTCGCGAACCACCCGGCTTGATCGGGACGATCAGATGCTTTCTGGACAGGTGCGCCGCAGCAACCTTACCCAGAATCGCCCGAAGTTCCCTGCTCCGTTGAGGAAGGCTGCAGGGCTTCCTCCAGCATCGAGATCGTTCTAGGAACCAGTTCGACAAGTTGCCTCCGCAGCTTATCCCGAACCGACTGCGTGGCTGCGAAGGCCCCTCCGCTTCCACCGGAGCGGTCCATCGCAGCCATCTCACGAAAGTGATAATTCACCTGATCGACCATCATGTACGCTCGCTGCAATTGCTCGCGCACTGTCGGCGACAGCGCGGCCAGGGCGTTCGTGGCGATCGCGCGCTTGAACTGATCCGTCGCCAGGGGTGGAAATCCCTCGGCAGGATTGCCTCCAATCGCCACGCGGTTGTAATCAAGTTCGGCCAGCAGTGCCTCCAGCGGACCAGTCTCGGTTTGCTGGTGAGTCGCTCGAATAAGGACTTCTGGGCGGTCGCGAACGGTGCTGAACCAGCGATCGCGAAGTTCCTTCAGCTCACCCGCGCTGAAACGACGACCCATGTTGCTGCGACTCTCGATTTCAGCGTGACAGTCGAGGCAAACAGGTATCCCGTTCTCGTAAGTGCCGGGTCCATTCTCAGCTTCAGGGATGATGTGGTGAATGTGCATTCGCTGACCGCACCAGCGGAGGCAGATGCAGCAATGGCGGCGACAGTCGACCAGCAAACGCTCAGCGGCCTCTGCTGAGAATCTCGCCATCACACGTCTCCCGATGCGATTCGAGCGTAGTCTCGACTCAACGTCGTGCAGCTACTGGTCGGCGCCGACGCGAAGCCACTCGACGCGAGAGGTTGATGGGTTTCTCGTCTGTCGTGCGATTTTGTGCCTGGATGCGGGCAAGTAGCTCCGCCGCAGTCTGTACGACCGCTTTTCGACCCGGGCCAACTCGGCCTCGGTGGGCACCAGCTCACCGGAGAAGGCTTTCGAGAGAATGGCCTGCGGGAACTTGCCGACATTTCTGATTGCCCCTTCGATTCGTAGCTCAATAACATCGGCGAGATCAAAGAGACTTGCGACGCTGCGAACTACCTCAACCTGCTCGGCAATTGGAGGCAACGGTATCTCCAACGCCCTCAAGTCGCCGAGGTACAGATGGGGCTGTGCGGTTGATCCAGAGGTGTCTGCAATAACCCTTTGGACAAGCGCAGTATTCAATACAAGCGCCAAGAACTGAGGGACCAAATACTGTGATGGTCGAATGGCCGCCAAGTTGCGGTCGGCGCTAAATACTAGCCCCTCGGGGACGAGCGCCGTCGCGCCGAGGGTGCCCACGCACGTCACGATGACATCCCCCGCTGACGGATCGTACCGCTGTCGCACAACAGCAAAATCCCTTTCCGAGATGAATGTGCAGTTCTCAGCGGTAAGCCTGCCTCGGCGGATGTTGCGCGCTGTGAAATGTGGGACACCCGTAGAGGTGCGCTTTGGAGGATTGTGGTCGCCGTCGGTCACCAAGAGTGACACCTGATCCACACTAGCGACGGCCCAGGTTGGTGGCAGGTCAGTCCACAGATTTTCGCTGCTAGGCTGGGGATCACGGTAGCTCTTGTGGGGTGCCTTTCGCCTCCAAAACTGGCCAACCTCGTGCCCGAAGTCGGCGCCATTGAACGAGTCGCAGAAGGCTATTTAAAAGCCTACGTCGCCGGCGACCGCATGTATTTCGACCGCAAGAATCTCCCCGGTGTCGACGCACGACCGACCGCACGGTTGATGCTGGCCACCAACACGTTGCCACCGTTTGCAGACCGCTCTGGAGGGCTGTCGCGTCGCCTGATGATTCTGCCGTTCAGGCTCGCGATTCCGCCAGACCGCCAGGATCCGCAGCTCGCGCGGAAGCTTCTCGACGAGCTGTCCGGCATTTTCAACTGGAGCATCGAGGGCTGGCACCGGCTCTGTGCCAACCGCCGCTTTACCGAGCCGCTGCTGTCCCGACAGATGATCACTGAGTGCTGGATTGACAACAATCCGGCCAGGGCCTTCCTCTTGGAACGAAGTACGGACGGCACGGGGATCATCGATTCCCTGTAACGGATCTGTACCACCGGTATCGACTTTGGTGTGAAGAGCACGGTCAGAAGCCGGTGCCCGACACGCAGTTCGGGAAGGAAGTACCCAAAGTGTTTCCGCGGGCGAGGCGTAAGAAGGCCAAAGGCCGCCGACACGCTCGCCGCCCGTACGGCTACATCGGTCTGGCGTGGATGTCGACATGATGGCGATTCGCTTCGGTGTCCCAGGTGTCCCAGAGATTCGCTCACTCACAGGAGATCCAGAGAAGACATGAGAGGAGATCGGTAGCAGGTAGAAGAGGAAATCGTTGGGTCACCAAGGACACCGGGACACATACGACTCACTCTTACCGGAGGTTCGTGATGGCCACGGACAGCGCGAATAGAAGCAGTGGAGTCTCTAACGCAGATCGCGCGCTCCATCGAATCGTCGCTGAGATCATGGACGGCCTGCGGCATGGGTATTTCGAGTTCCGAGTGACCTGCGACGTCATCGGCCAAGGTCGCCGGCGACTCGTGCTCCATGCGGGAAAGTCGTATCAATTTGTGATCCCGGCCGACGACACGGATGACCTTGATGCCGGCTCTGGCATCGGTGACCGAGATGATCAGAACACCTGACTCACGAGGCAGCGACGCCGGAGTGTTGTCAGGGAATGGGAGTTCCTATGGAACCGATTACGGATGCCGCAAGGGCACCCCCGATTTCTCGATTGGCAGCAACGATCGCTCTTCTCCTCGGAAATCAGTGTCATGGAAGACGACGCGACCTGCGATACGAAGGCGCGATGCACGCAGCTATATAACGCATCGGATCCAAGGACCCGGACCATGCGACCAGCCCGATCGACATCCGTTCACCGATCAGGGCGCCGGCTTGCCATATGTCGGAAACGATCGACAGCCATACCTGCGCACATCGCCTGAAGGACTGGTCGCCGGAGGCCCTCGAACGCCTCAAGCGCTTTGTACAGCTCTTGATCGAATGGGACACCGCGCTGGCTCATCCGAGCGAGACAGCCTCGGTTGCCGGTGAACTCGCTCACGACGGTGCTCCGGCGCACGTGCCACGAACCGCTCCGGCGCGATGATTCCCTCGGTCACTGGTATCCATTAGGCCGCGTGGTCAGCGCAAAGCTGACCACAGCGGTCGCAAAAGGAGGCTGAGTCATGACTCAAGACGCAGTTGGAACGAACCGCATCCCAGACGTCATCCAGACACTCACAATGGAGTCAGGCGACGTGCAGCAGTTGAACGGTTTGGTCACAGTCACTCTTACGCCAGATGAGCGCACCAATGCGGCGAAAGAGATCCGACGCCTGTTACCGCAGGCACAGTACATCATTGACGATGGACGGCAACGATTTCGTTGCACGTACTCAACAATTGCGGACGCATGGGAGGCCTGTCGCCAATTTACGCCTGACGCGAGTATCCGCATTGAGGCACCCATCACGCTCAACGAAGAGGAGTTCGAAGTATTGGCGGATGACCACGCGCATGAGGCCCTGTGTGTGGATTGGTTCCTCTCTGTTCATTACAGCACAGACGCTGCGTGGGATCATTACTATCACCATGACCGACTGAATAAGCTTGAACATTTGCTTGGCCATGAGGCTGTGCATAGGATCTTCGATAAGACTCGCAAGAAGGCGATCTGGCGAGCGGACCAGGCGACAGCCTTAACCAAGCGCACCGACGTCAGGACCGTTCGCAAGTCTTCCCGTCAGCGTCGGCGGGCGAAGCGACTGGCAAACCCCCGCCCAAAGGACGAGCGCGACGCGCTGCTCAGACGAAGGCGATCCTGAATCGCTGAAATGCATTCGACTGAACGCGTGATCATTGGTAGCCCTAAGGAATGAATGGTCGCGGGTCCCATGACGTTGGGAACAGCATCGAAAGTGACGCGGGCGCTGAGAAGCAGTCCGCGTCTCTCACTGGAAACATCACGACACGGAGCACTTAATTTCAAGCGGGCGTGCCCAGAAAGGCAGATTAGAATGCGCCTGACAGTTTGAACCATGGTGACGACACGCGTGACGCATCTCATCATGAACAAGTTACCCAGCATCGGAGTGACATAGTGGTTAAGGGCTGTGTCACCTACTGTCGCGTGTCATCGAAAGATCAGGAACGTGAGGGCTTCTCGATTCCGGCGCAGCGGAAGCTCCTGCAGGGCTACGCCCGCGAGCAGCGGCCTGACCATTGCGCGCGAGTTTGTCGACGTCGAGACCGCCAAGCAGGCCGGCCGCGGCGGCTTCGCCGAGATGGTTGCGTTCCTGAAGGCCAACCCGTCCTGCCGGATCATCCTGGTTGAGAAGACCGATCGGCTGTACCGCAACTTCCGCGATTACCTCACCCTCGAAGACCTGAGCGTCGCCATGCACTTCGTGAAGGAGAACACCGTCATCTCACCGGAGTCGCGATCGGCCGACAAGCTGATGCACAACATCCGCGTGGCGATGGCGAAAAACTACATCGACAACCTGAGCGAAGAGGTCAAGAAGGGCCTGCGCGAGAAGGCCGAGCAGGGGCACTTCCCCGGTGTCGCCCACGTCGGCTACGTCAATAACCGCGTCACCCGGCGCATCGACGTCGACCCGGTCCGAGGCCCGCTCGTCACGCGGGTGTTCGAGCTGTACGCCTCCGGGCAGTACTCCGTGAAGGCGCTCGCCGCCAAGGCGTTCGAGATCGGACTCCGCCACCATCGCGGGGACCGTCGCATGACGACCTCCGAGATTCATCGCATGCTGCGGAATCCGATCTATACCGGCGACTTCCTCTGGCTCGGACAGCGTCGACGGGGATCACACGAACCGCTCGATCAGCCATGAGACCTTCGATCAGGTGCAGGCCGTGCTCAGGCGAAGGCCTTGCGTTCGCGCGTCCGAAGCCGCGGCACGCCTTCATGGGCCTCCTGACGTGCGCCCGGTGCGGCTGTTCCATGACGGCCGAGATGAAGAAGGGCAGGTACATCTACTACCGATGCACGGGCTTCAAGGGCGCGTGCGGCAACACCTACGTCCGAGAGGAACGCCTCGCCGACCTGCTCGGCGAGACGATCGCGCCCATCCAGATCACGCCGGAGATCGCCGCCGGCTCGCCGATGCCTTGCGGACCAGTGACGCCGAGACCGAGCAACAGCGAACGGACGCCATCCGCCAGCTCGAGCAGCGCCGGCGCGACGGTCATGAGCAAGCTCGACCGCGGCTACGACGACTTCGTCGCCGGCCACATCTCAGAAGACCTCTGGACGCGGAAATCGCGGGAATGGGAGGAGGATCTGCGAGCCGTCGAGACCGAGCTGGCACGGCTCGAGCAGCCCCGACAGCCGATCCTGACCACCGCCCAGAGGATTTTAGAACTCGCGCAAAAGGCCGAATTTCTTTACAAATCGCAGGATCGGACCGAACAGCGGCGACTGCTGGAAATCGTGCTATCGAACTGCACGTTCGATCGCGGAAGTCTCTCGTCCTACTTACAATTCGCCGTTCGACCTGCTCGTGCGCGGGAACAAAAGCGGAAATTGGCGGAGAGGGTGGGATTCGAACCCACGTGCCCCTTACGGGACAAGACGCTTTCGAGGCGCCCCCGTTACGACCACTTCGGTACCTCTCCGTGCGGCGCAGATCGCCGGTGCAGAATCCTTTATTTTACCACTCTCGACGGGCTGCCCGCGCTGGCCATAAGGCCAATCGAATCTCGCGATGTGCTGAAACCGCGCCGATCTGGACCACGAAGCAGAGACGGCGGTGCGTCTGAAGCAGCGCGAATCTGACTCCGGCGAGTCGACCAAGCTCGCGTTCGAGTTCTTGATTCTCACGCCGGCTCACACGAGTGAAGTGCTTGAAGCCCGCCGGGAGCATGCTGCTGCGTCGCATGACATCACCGTCGCTGAGCGCCGACCCGATTGTCGGCGCTCGTCCTTCAGCACGAAAGTCATCTCACGAGCAGACTTTTATATCAGTTGCGAACGCTGCAACCTGCGTACAAAATTCTGCGCGGTTGCTACAGAAGCGGCGGCCGTTGAGACTTTCAGTCCATTCACACCAAATGTGCCTTTCTGGAGGATTCATGTCACACACTCGGTTGATCGCCACAGTGAGCCTCGTCGCCGCGTGCGTTGTGGGCATCACGACCACGCACACGCGAGCACAGGGCCCGGCTGGGGTCGTGGACGCGGCGCTCAACGCGCAAATGGCCAGCGCGGGCGAAGCAAGTTATCTCGTGTACATGAAAGAAAGCGCCAACCTGTCGCAGGTTGCGACGATGACCGATCGCGACGCCCAGGGATGGGCCGCTCACAACGCGCTCACCTCGGTGGCTTCTCGAACGCAAGCGCCGCTGCTGGCGTATCTGCGCCAACCGGGTCGCGCCACCGTCGTCAAATCGTTTTTCAGTGTGAATGCAATCGGTGTGACGTCGAGGGCCGCCACGCTTGCGGCCGTCGCCGCGTTCCCTGAAGTCGATCGCATCACGCTCGCGCCCGTCTTGCGCATTCCCGAGCCGATGGCCGGCATCGAGGAAGCAACGGTTGGTGCTGTCGAATGGAACATCGCAAAAGTGCGCGCACCCGACGCCTGGGCCCGCGGCATCCGCGGCGAAGGCATCGTCGTTGCCAACGTGGACACTGGCGTCAGGTACGACCACGCGGCGCTCGTCGGCAAGTATCGCGGCAATCTCGGCGGCGGGTCCTTCGATCACAATTACAACTGGTGGGATCCCTCGAAGATCTGTGGCAATCCGAGCCGCGTCCCGTGCGACAACAACAACCATGGCACCCACACGATGGGCACGATGGTCGGCGATGATGGCGGCGCGAATCAGATTGGGGTGGCGCCCGACGCGACGTGGATAGCCTGCAAGGGCTGCGAGAACGGCAGCTGCTCTGCGTTTGCGCTGCTCGAGTGCGGAGACTTCATCCTGGCGCCGTGGAATCTTGCCAAGGCGAGCCCCGATCCCACCAAGCGGCCGCACATCGTGAACAACTCGTGGGGATCTGTCCCGGGCGACTCGTTCTACCGGCCCGTGGTGCAGGCCTGGCGCGCCGCCGGGATCTTCCCAGCCTTCTCCAACGGCAATTCAGGACCTGCCTGCGGCACGTCGAGCTCACCGAGTGATTATCCCGAATCGTTCTCGAGCGGCGCGACGGATATCAACGACGCTCTCACGAGCTTCAGCAGCCGCGGGCCTTCGGTGTTTGGCTCCATCAAGCCCGACATCGCGACACCGGGCGCGAACATCCGATCGAGCATCGCCAACGGCAGCTACGGAAGTCTCTCAGGCACGTCGATGGCTTCGCCGCACACCGCAGGCATCGTGGCGCTGATCTGGTCGGCGTTCCCGACGCTCGTGCGGGATATTCCCAACACCGAGAAGAAACTGCGTCCTGCGACGCTCATCAAGAACGGCGTGCAGGGCTGCGGTGGCAACGGGCCGCGCACGCATCCGAACAACGAGTTCGGCGCTGGCCGCGGGGATGCGTTCCGTGCCATCAACTTCTTCGATGTCTACACGAATCAGGCGAACTACGTTGCCGGCGATATGCTCAAGACGTTCCTCTCCATCACGAGCCCGCAGGCAGCGCCGTTGCCGACAGATTTGTATCTGATCATGCTCACGCCGGCAGCGACTCCCACGCCATTCCCGCTCGGCAATGTAACGATCGCCCCTGGTACGAAGATATATGACATTCCGCAGCTCAACATGATCGCGCCGGCGCTGCCCACTGGCTCGGTACGTCTGGGGTGCAATTGCCGTTGCGCCGGGTGCGGATCCCACGAATCCGGCGAATCTCTTGAGCCTGGACGTCGCAATCTTCACAGCCCCTTGAAGTGAACGTCGGTGCCGGGTCTGCCGTCCTCAGACCCGGCTTTCACTTCCAGGCCGCTTCCGACCGACCAGTACGCCGCCAGCGTCGCATCCATTGCATGGATTGCACCGATTACCGGCATTTCGACGAACTTGAGGACGCGACCGGTCGCGCCCGAAGCAGCGAGAAAAATGAAAAGGGGCGATGATCGTCCTGGCCGCAAAGCTGCCGTGAGAGAGGGAGCGCGGCCGCTGCCGCGCTCCGCATGCGTGCCGTTACTGTGCGAAGCAGTAGAACAGCCCGTCGCCGCCGGTCGCCTGCAGGTTCGCCTGGCTGCAGCCTTTCGACATGTGCGCCGCGTTCCACGACGTCGGAGCTGCGCCGCCGCCCTGCCGATCATGATGACCGACCTGTGTGCTACCGTCGCCGCTGCTGGTCCAGTTGCCGCAGGTCGTCGCGGCCGGATTACCGGTGAGCGCGGAGCCGTCGGCCTGGGAACCCGTCAGGATGTCGTGCCGGTTCGGGTTGTCACCTCGCCCGTTGATCATCCCCCCTTTTTCTGAGAGCGATACTTCCTTGGACAGCTGGTTCTTGTCGCTGTGCAGATCAGCGACGTTCTGCGCCGCCAACATCCCTTTCACGTTGTACCAAGGGCCTTTGCCTATCCGATCACGCGCGTTGACGGCAGCTTGCTTGCCGTCGCTCGTTGCGCTGAGATAGGCCCGCCACGTCCGGTCGCCTGCGCCAACGGCCGCCGCCAAGGTCTGGCAGTGCTTATCCGCGCCAGCCAACCCGCCGAGGTTGGCGCCGTTCCCTGGACCTGCGCTCGTGATGAAGAAGCTGATTTTGGGCGCCGCCTGCGCCGCCGCATTACGCACCGCTGCGATAGCAGTGCCGATGCCGAGCAATACGCACAGTG
This sequence comes from Vicinamibacterales bacterium, assembly GCA_963775345.1. GTDB lineage: Bacteria > Acidobacteriota > Vicinamibacteria > Vicinamibacterales > JAMQPK01 > JAMQPK01. The sequence continues at coordinate 406,123 of CAVZIS010000007.1, read as the reverse complement.
TGAAAGTGATGACGGTTCTCCGGTCCATTTCCAGTGCCTCCTCTCCATCTGCTCCGCAGATCGGAACAAGCCTACACGCTATCACAGCCGGAGACGTCGCTACCGCTGCAGCGGAGACGGCGCGAGCCATCTGACGAACCAGTCCGCCATCACGAGCTCCGCAACCGGCGTGAACACATGGCCGGCATTCGGCTGGATGTAAAGCCCGAGCTTTTCATCGGCGCCCATCGCGACGTAGGCACGATGGGCCGCCGCGACAGCCTCCTGAACGCCCGGTAGAGGTGTGCGCGGATCAGAATCGCTGTTGATCACCAGCAGCGGACGCGGGGCAACGAGTTGAAGCGCCGACGGCGCGTCAAGATCGCCGTAAATTCCAGGCACGACGCGATCGTAAAAGCGTCGAACGAAGGCGGCATCGACCTCGCCAACCCCTTCGCTGCGGGCCGCAGCCTGGGTCGGGGGCCAGAAGGTATTGACACGGGGCCGCCACTGGTCGTGGTCGAGCGCCCAGCGATAGCTCTGCACGCCGATGACCGGAACCACGACGGCAATCCTCGAATCGGCGGCCGCTGCGAGATACGCCTCGGTGCCTCCCTTCGAAATGCCCATCACGCCGATGCGCTGAGGATCCACGTCCGGCCGAGTCTCCAGATAGTCGATCAGCCGCATCACATCCCAGACGGTGTCGTACAAATAAGGATGGCCCCTGCCCGTGCGGAAAGTCTGCAGCATCGCGTCGAAATACTGCTCGAGCTGCGAGCCCTTACGGATCCGTTCCCCGTGATGCCGCGCATCGATGGCCGCTACGGCCAGACCGCGCTCGGCGAGCGTACGCATCAGCGCCAGCTGATCTTCCTTTTTCGCACCGCTGCCGTGCAGAAAGATCACAACCGGGACTCGATCTCTCGCGATGACTGACTTGACAAAGATGCCTGGGACGCGCTCGTCCGCCTCTGACGCGAACGAGAACCGTTCGACGAGGTAGAACCCGGAGTCCGGACGCGGCGTGCTCGCCGCGGCGAGCGGCACTCGCGGACGATCGAGCAATTTGAGAAACGCGGAGCGAACCCGTGCCGCATCGGCGGTTTGCGCAAGCGCCACCGGCCGGGCGCTGCCGACGAGCATCGCCCCGAGCACTCCAAACGTCAGCCAATCCTTAATCACCAATCCCCAATCCTCAATCCATCCTAATCCCTAATCCCTAATCCCTAATCCCTAGTTTTCGCCTCTTCTGAAAAAACTCCTGCAGCAGCGTCTTGCACTCATCCGCCATGAGCCCCGCGATCACCAACACCCGGTGGTTCCAGCCCGGATCATCCAGCAGTTTCATTGTCGAGCGCACCGCTCCGGTTTTGGGTTCGGGCGCGCCGTAAATCAGCGTGGCGATTCGCGCGTGCATCATCGCGCCGACGCACATCGCGCAGGGTTCGACCGTCACACAGAGCGTGGCACCGGTCAGCCGATAGTTCCCGACCTTCCGGGCGGCGGCGCGAAGCGCCTGGATTTCCGCGTGGGCCGTGGGATCGACCGCCGAAATCGGCCGATTGAACCCTGCCGCCACAATCTCATCATCGACCGCGACGACGGCGCCAATGGGGACCTCGTCATTCGCCATCGCCTTCCGGGCCTCGACGAGCGCGGCCCGCATCAGCTCGTCGTCGGGGACAGACAAGACAGACGCAGGTTACTATGAATCATGAAACTTTTGACTTCCGCCTGGCTCGTCTCGGGGTTCATTCTGGCCGCCGTTCAGTCGTCCTCCGCCCAGTCCTCGTCTACCCGGGCGATCGGCCCGGTGACCGCCGCCGTCAGAATCGACGTCTTCAGCGATTACGAATGCCCGGCGTGCAAGGCGCTCCACGAACAGACGTTGAAGCGCGTCAAGGAAGAATATGCCGCAAGGGAAAGCTCCGGCTCGTCCATCACGACTTCCCTCTCCAACAGCACAAGCACGCGCGGCGCGCGGCGGCGCTGGCGGCGGCCGCAGACCAGCTCGGCAAGTTCGACGCGGTGTCGGACGTGCTTTTCCGGCAGCAGGAAACCTGGAGCAAGGCCGGCAATGTGGATGAGGTCGTCGACAGCGTTCTCACGCCGGAGGAACGAAAGCGTATCGACACGCTCGCGAACGATCCGGCCATTGCCGCCAATATCGAGCGGGACATACAGCTCGGTCAACGGATGCAGGTCAGCTCCACGCCCACGATGATCGTCACCCACAATGGAAAACCGAGCCCGGTGGTCGGAGTCATCACCTACTCGGTCTTCAGCCGCTATCTGGAGTCGCTCCTCGGCGGGGCAAAGTAGTGTCGGACTTAGTCGCGCTAGCCGTGTTCGCGCTTCGCGCTGCGCTGCTGCTGGGAGCAGTGTTCATCTACGCGGCTTACAGCAAGCTGCGCCAGTCGTGGCTGTTGTTTGCGCTCTCGATCGATTCCTACCAATTGCTTCCCGAGTGGGCGGTCTTCGCCCTTGCACGTACGCTGCCCTGGCTCGAGCTGCTGCTCGGTGTCTTGCTCATCGCCGGCGTGTGGCTCCGGTATCTCTCGATCGCCGCAACGGCGATCCTCGGTCTCTTTTTCGCGGTGATGGTGCTGTCGTACGTCCGCGGCGCAGGAATCGACTGCGGATGTTTCGGCGTAGGCGAACCGTTGTCTGCAAAGACCCTCGCGCGCGACGGGCTGCTGTTGGGCGCTGCGCTCGCGCTTGTCGTCCTCGCGCGTCACAACCGTGCATGGGCGTCGCGCTGACGCCGATCGTCGTCAAGGACACGATCGATCATGATGGTACTGGTAAGATGCCGACCTGCCATCTTTATTGGCGTCCGGGCCGTAGACACATATGTGGGTTTTTCTCGCGGTTCTCGGAGGGCCCGCGGCACCCTCGAGTGACGGGCGTCTCGCCGATCAGGCTGCTCTGACGCGCATGGCCCGGGGCGATCACGGCGCGCTGGCGGAGCTGTACGACCGCAACGCGCGCATGGTCTTTTCCCTTGCGCTGCGCATTCTGCAGAATCGAGCAGACGCCGAAGACGTCGTGCAGGACGTGTTTGCGCAGGTCTGGTCGCAGGCAGGCCGTTACGACACGGCACGTGGCGCGGTTGCGGCGTGGATGCTCATGATGGCCCGCAGTCGCGCAATCGATCGGTTGAGGTCCAGAGCCTCGCGGCCCGAAACGGCTTCGGAAGCTCGGGTCGTCGAGGAGATGCCCGACGAGACGGCGCGGCAGGATCTGCAGCTTCTGTCTGCCGAGCAGGTGGAGAATCTGCAGCGCGCCTTGAACGAGCTCCCGGTGGCCCAGCGTGAGGCGCTCGAGCTCGCGTATTACGAAGGGCTGACTCACGCCGAGATTGCCGACCGCCTCTCCGAGCCGCTCGGCACCGTGAAAACTCGGATTCGTCAGGCCGTGATCAAACTGCGCGAATCACTGGTGCGGTAACGATGGACTCGACTGTCAAAGACAACGAGCGAGCGGAGCTGGAGCCGCCGATCCTGCAGGGGCTCGCGCAAGCGGTAGCCCAGGTGGATCCTCCGCTCGAGCTGCGGGCGCGAGTGTTGGCATCCGCGCGATCGCAGGCGCCGGCCGCCGTACAGAGCGCGTCCCGCCCTGTCGCGTGGTGGCTGGCGACGGCAGCGTCGCTTGCACTCGCAGCGGGTCTCACGATCTATACCGGTAGCTTCGCGCCCGGATTACCGGCCTCGAGACCGAATTGCGCGAGACGCGGGCTCGCGCCGACGCCGCACAACAGCAGATGGTCGACGCGCAGAGGACGGCGAGCGGCGCGCAGGCGGCAGTGGCTATTCTCACAGCGCCCGACGTCGCGCGTGTCGATCTCGCCGGGCAGCAGCCGGTGTCGCCGGCAGCATCGGCCCGCGCATTCTGGAGCCGCTCGCGCGGCATGGTGTTCAACGCGTCGAACCTGCCGCCACTTCCCGCAGGCCGGACGTATCAACTGTGGGTCGTGACCGCTCAAGCACCGATCAGCGCCGGGCTCCTGACGCCGGACACTCAAGGGAGCGTCAGCGAGATCTTCAACACACCTCCCGACATTCCTCAACCTGTTGCAATGGCGGTCACCATCGAACCGGCAGGCGGCGTCTCCGCCCCAACAGGCGACAAATATCTGATAGGAATGTTGTAGGCGGGTCAGTCCCGGTCGGGCTTGTCCGGATGCTCGTCGTCTACCGCACGCGGCACGCCGTGCGTGAAATGATCGAGCTTCGGCGGCTGTCCGGGCTTCCAGTCGTGCCAGGGGCGCTCCGAGTAGATCGTGTTCATCCGCCCCAGCTCTTCGATCCGCTCGCGCAGGGGATCCTTTTCTGCCATAGGACTATTTTACTATGCTCTATCGCCGCCCCCGATCCTGGATAACAATGGCTCGGCCTATGGTGACCGATTCCTCATCTGCCTCAAAGGACCGGTAGCTGCTCACGTCGCTGTTCGAACGCCGGGAGCATTGTCATCGGTGGTCCGCATCGATGTGAGCGCGCTGTCTCACCCTGGCAAGGTACGGCCGAACAACGAGGACCAGTTTCTTGTCACAAAGTTGACGCGCTCGCTGGAGACGATGCTTACCAGTCTGCGACCTGGCGACGTGCCGGAGCGATTTGACGAACTCAACTACCTCATGGTGATTGCCGACGGGATGGGCGGCCACGCCGCCGGCGAGGTCGCAAGCCGGCTGGCGATCAGCGCGCTCGTCAGCCTGGCGCTGGACGTGCCCGACTGGTTCTTCCAGCTGGACCAGGAGAGTGTGCCGAAGGTCGAACGCCGCGCCCGGCAAATCGTCGAACAGGTCGGCTCGCTGCTGTTCGAGCGAGGTCGTCAGGACTCCGCGCTCCGCGGCATGGGATCGACACTGACGGCCGCTCGAAATTATGGCCGCGATCTCCTGATCGTCCACGTCGGAGACTCGCGTGCCTACCTGTTCCGCGCAGGCCGTCTGGAGCGCCTGACCAGGGACCATACGTATGCGCAAATGCTGGTCGACCGCGGGCAACTTCTCGCCTGTGACGTCGCCAGCTCGGGCGTGCGTCACATCCTTACGAACGCATTGGGCGGTTCCACCGATCATGTCGAGGTCGACGTCGATCTGCTGCGCCTCGAGGACGGCGATCGCCTGCTGCTCTGCAGCGACGGACTGAACGACCTCGTCGAAGACGACACGATCACGAGAACGCTCAGCGAGACACCGGCCTCGAGCGAAGCGTGCGCACGGCTCGTTCAGCTCGCGCTCGATAGTGGAGGGCGCGACAACATCACCGTCATCGTGGCGGCGTTCACCATTGCCGCGTGAGCCGGTGCGAAAGGACGTCGCTCAAAGCACCCGTTCGATCAACCAGTAACCTCCTGCCATCACGATCATCGCGGAACAGCACGGCTGGAACCGCGCTCGCCATAGCGGCCGCATTCGCATCATCCAGATGAGCGGGAACATGGCTGCGGCCGCGGCGAGCTGACCTGCTTCGAGACCGGCGTTGAACGAGAGCAGCGCCAGCGCCATCTCGATGGCCGATGATCCGAATCCGAGCTCCATCAGGGCCCCTGCGAACCCGAATCCGTGGATGAGACCGAAGCCAAAGACGACGATCCAGCGAGTGCCGTGTCCCCGATGCAACAGGTTCTCGATCCCCACCCACGCGATCGAGGCTGCGATGAGCGGCTCGACGATCGACGGCGGTGCGTGAAAGCCCCCGATTACGACCAACGCGAGCGATATGGAGTGGGCGGCCGTGAACGCGGTCAGCGCAATCACAAGCTCACGGACACCGCGCGCCGCCAGGAGCAGGCCCGCAAGAAACACGAGATGGTCATAACCGGCGAGGATATGGCGGAGTCCAAGTTCGAGAAAGCGGCTGGCTGAGCGGGCGGCTGAAAGCGGACTGCCTTCGAGCTCAATCGTAACCGGACCCGAGTCCGAGTCGAGCAACGTCTCGGCTATCACGCGATTCTCGAAGGTCACCACCATCAACTCACGATGGCCCCGTGCCATCCGCGCAGGCACTTCGGAGGCGATCGTCAGCCGCCTGGGCCTCTTGACCTGCCCGATCGCATAGGACATCTGAACTCGCGCTCCGCCGCCGTCGTCAGTGACACCATCAAGCACTGTCCGAACCACGTTGCCATCGAGTGAGAGACGAATCGCGTCACGCGCAAGCTCGCTCAATTTCCGCTTCTCGTCGGCTTCTCCGTTCACCAGGCTCGCCACATCGGGCGCGGCCATCGAGAGCGACAGGGAGATCGCATCGCCATTCACGTTGACGTCCAGGGAGCTCAGACCCGGATCGTGTGCGCGAAGCACCGTGTTGAAAAGAACCAGGCAGGCAAGCGTGAGAGGAGAGACGCGGACCCGGCAACCGCCGGGTCCGCTGGAGGATCTGCATTGGGATTAGTGAGTGTGTGTGCGACCGTTCAACGGCGTTGCGGCATACGGAAACACCTTGTTATAGGCGATGTCGTTCTTGTCCACGTTGTCGCCGGCCGGGGTGGCGATGATCGGCGGGCTCACACGGAGATCGCTTAGCAGGGCTGTCACCGCGATGTCGAGCACGTCATCACCGAATCGGCGTCCATTCGGCCATCCACCGGGGATCGTGCCGCCTCCGAAGCCGGTCTGCACTTTGCTGATGAGCGTATCGCCGCCGAAGATGCCAAGCCGCGAGAAGCCGGCATCATCCGGATTGGTGGGATGATTCAGGCCGCCTCCCGCGAGCCGCGCGGCCGCAGTCGAGAGATCGACCTTGATCGAGATCCGGGATGAAGAGGCCCGCGATGTCCGTCCGGTTCGTTGTGGCCGCCACATTCGATCCGAAGACGAGCGAGTTGAGCAGCGCCGCAAGCTCCGGCGTCAGCGCATATTTCCTGAAGAGTTGCGTGTCCAATTCCGGCGAAGTGCGGCTGTACAGGTCCTTGTCCTTGATGGCGACCAGGCCTTCATTGAAGAGCGGGTTGCCTTGACGCGCGACCTGAACGAAATCACTGAAGCCCAAAGCCGACACCAAAAATTCTCACGCGACGCCGGCTGGTGGTCGCGTAGACGCCGACGATCTGCTTATCGCCGCCGATTTCCTCCACCGGGATATTGAGCGCGATGGTATGGACGTTGAACCCCCCCTGTGAATCCACGGCCTGGCTCGGTCCTCGCAGCTTCAGCAGATCGAAGACCGCCTGAACGTCGGCGTAGAACCCATCATCCCGCTGGCCGGCGAAGGCGAGGTATCCATCCTCGAGCTCCGCGATTGATTGCGCCGTATACGCGTCCAGTTCGTGCTCGTTCGCCACTCCGTCCCTGGCCGGCTGTTCCCCGTCATCGTTGCGGTTGTACTTCGGCGTGGCATTTCCCTGGTTGTTGGGCGGCACGATGCCCCGCCCGAGCCGCGTGATCTGTCCGGTGCGCGAGTCCACCTTGTCGACGGTATATCGCTGGATCAGATTCTGCGAGGCGTCGCCGACATTACCGATGACCCCGAGATACGACTGAAGAATCGTGTTCCGATTGCGGTATGCCGTCTCGAACCGGAACTGATAGGCGAAGGTCGTACGCCCCTTCGAGGCGTCATTTCCAGTCGCCACTCGAATCTCGTAGAGGACATCATCATCGAAGTTGTACTTGTTCGGTCCGATGCCTGGCTCCTCGTGCGGATACACCGCGAGCGCGGTCGTGAGATATTTGCGGCCGAACCTCTCCGAGACGAACGCATACACATCGGTCGTATTCGCCGCATCGTCCAGAGTGATGAGCGGTGCATCCATATGACTGGATGCCCGGGCAGCCGCCGGCCAGAGCAGGATTCCTGCTGCTGCTGCGATCTGCAGTGCGCTTGACCATTTCTTCATTTCGATAACCTCATGCACGGGGTTGTGAAACGAACCCTCCGCGGAGTACCCCAACCTCCGAGGGAAGGAGCATGAAGATGAGTGTCCGCGCCTCGCGTGCCCAGCGCGCGGCGTCGGCCGGACGGCCGTCTGCCGCCGCGATCACAGATGCGTGGAGGAAGAGTCGACCGTCGTCGAGTGCCCTCTGCCAGGGCTCGGGACATCAGCGCCGAGGCCTCACGAATCTGACCGTTCGAAGCGAGCGCCCAGGCCAGTGCATCGAGCGTGAAGACATCGGCACGACGTTCAAGCTCACGCCTGGCCAGATCGACTGCCATCTCGCTGTCCGCACGGCGTGTTGCGAGGTAGAGAGCAAGTGTTCGCGGGTCGTTGGATCCGCCGTCTCGCACCAGCTGCGTCTCCAGCGCAGCGGCTTCGTCGATCCGGTTCACCGAGCGAAGCGCATCGGCGAGCGTCCACTGGTATTCGGGGAGGGGATTGAGACGAGCGGCGTGCGTCAGCGTCTCGACCGCATCGACATTTCTTTTCTGAGCGAGTTGGATCCGCCCTCGTGCGAGCAGCGCGGCCGCGTACTCGGGCACGTACTGCAGCGCGGCGTCGGTCATCCGTTCTGCATCGGTCAGGCGACCTTGCTGGAGCTCGTACATCGCGAGCCTCGAGTAGGCCCAGGCGATCGATTCGCGGTCGCGCGGGCTCGCCGCATTCACGGCGGAATGCATCATCTGTATTGCACCGGCGAGATCGCCCCGGATCCACCGCAGGTGCGCGGCCCTCGTGTAGGACTGGTAAAAAGGCTTGAGGTCGATCATTTTTTGATAGGCCTCACCAGCTTCGGTCACTCGGCCCTGTTCCATGAGTGCATCGCCCAGGAGGCCGAAGTCGAGGACGAACTCACGCAGCGTGACCAGCCGCCGGGCGATTGCCTCGGCCTCCTTGAAGCGATGCATCTGGTGCAATGCGTGCCCGCGCAGCAGCAGGGCAGCCGGCTCGTTCGGCGCCATCGACTCGAGACACGCCGCAGTCTGCTCGGCAACTGTGTAATAGCCCGCGTCGTTTGAGAGGCGGGCGCGTGCAACAAAGCGGTACCCGAGGTGTTCTGCTGCGCGACGAGCATCGCGATGTCCACGCAGGTCCTGTTGCAGCTTCATGATCTCGGCGTCTCCGCCGGCATCAGCAGTCATAGCGACAAGACAGCCACGATTAGGGCCGGCACTTTCCGATTGATGGGTGGGTCGACTACATGAGGGAGCACCAGGCAAGAGCAGGGCGATCGTCGCCAGGGACCAGATCATTTTCATGCGCACCTCCGCAGCCACATGACTCATTACGGATGCGGCGTGCGGTTGGATGTCAGCACGATGCGGGAATCCAAATCATCATTTCCCGCGTAGATGCCGGATATGGTGCACGTGGTTCGCGCTGCGCTGATCTCGCTTCTTGCGTTCGTTCCCCAAACCGCTGTCGGCCAGTCACTCGGGGTCTCCGGCCGTGTCACCGATGACACGGGCGCCGTGTTGCCCGGGGTTCTGGTGGAACTGCATGCGGAGGGTTCAAAACCCGTCGCGACAGCCACCACTGACCAGCAAGGACGATACAAACTGCATCCAAACCAGCCAGGCCGTAGCCAGATTCGCTTCTCGCTAATCAATTTCAGCAGCGTCCTGCGAGAAGTGACGCTCGCGGCCAATGGCGCGGCCGACCTCGATGTTGTGCTTCCCCTGGCGCTGACGGCCGAGGTTACGGTGACCGGACATCGCACGTTCAGAAATCTCGCCGAGGTCGACGACCCCTCCAGGAGCCTGATTGGCATCGCCAGCGCGGCATCGGAGGGCGCCGTCACAGCACGACAGCTGGAAGCCCGGCCGATATCGCGCCCGGGCGAGGTGCTCGAAACGGTGCCGGGGCTGGTGATTAGTCAACACAGCGGCGAGGGGAAGGCCAATCAGTACTACCTGCGCGGGTTCAATCTGGATCACGGGACCGATTTTGCCGTGAGCGTCGCGGGGATTCCGGTCAACATGCCAACGCACGGACACGCGCAGGGCTGGTCGGACGTCAACTTCCTGATTCCCGAGCTCGTCAGCGGCGTCCAGTTCAAGAAGGGCCCCTACTACGCGGATGAGGGAGATTTTTCAACCGCCGGCGCCGCCAACATCAATTACGTGAACGCGCTGGAGCGACCGTTGGTGCGGCTGACCACTGGCAGCAACCATTTCGGGCGGATGCTCGCCGCGGCCTCGCCGGGAGTGGCGTCCGGGAATCTTCTCCTGGCAGTTGAAATGGGAAGCTCGGACGGTCCCTGGGACAACCCCGAGAACTACCGCCGGTTCAATGGGGTCGCGCGATACAGTCGTGGAGACGCGCGGCAGGCTTTCGCCGTTACGTTCATGGGGTACGACGCGAAGTGGACGGCGACCGATCAAGTCCCGGAACGCGCCGTCAGCGCAGGCCTCCTCTCCAGGTATGGAACGCTGGACCCATCGGACGGCGGTCGAGACTCACCGCTACACGCTCTCTGCAGAGGTTCAGCGGTCAGGCACTGCGAGCATGACGAGGGTCATCGGGTTTGCGATGGACTACGGATTGGATTTGTTCTCGAACTTCACCTACAGGCTGAACGATCCAGTCAACGGAGACCAGTTCGAACAGATCGACAACCGCCGGGTCTTCGGGATTCGATCGACCCATCTTCGCCGGACGCACATTCTTGGCCGCCCGTTCGAGCACGGCGTCGGCTTGCAACTTCGCCACGACCGAATCGGACCTGTCGGCCTGTTCGCCACACGAGAGCGCCAGCGTCTCTCGGTCACGAGAGAAGATCGTGTCAATCAGACCTCGACAGGCCTCTACTATCAAGGTGAACTCGAGCTCACTGAGAGGCTCAGAGTCTCGAGCGGCATTCGCGGCGACCTGTATCACTTCGACGTCCGCAGCAGCACACCAGAAAATACAGGGACTGAACCGGCTGGTCTCGTCAGTCCCAAGCTCGGCATCGCGTTTGCCGCGTCAACGAAAGTCGAGCTGTACGGCAACTTCGGCTACGGCTATCACAGCAACGATGCTCGAGGAACGACGACCACGATCGATCCGGCAACGGGGAGCCCGGCAGAAAGGGTGACACCGCTGGTCCGCACGCGCGGTGCGGAGCTGGGGATACGTTCAATCCTCATTCCGAAAGTGCAGACAACCGTAGCCGTCTGGGGATTGACGCTCGACTCGGAGCTCGTGTTCGTCGGCGATGCAGGTACTACCGAAGCCGGCCGGCCAAGCCGCCGGATGGGCGTGGAGTGGGCCAACTACTACAGCCCGCGTCGGTGGCTGACGCTGGATGCCGACATGTCATGGTCCCGGGCTCGTTTCACCGATGAAGATGAAGCGGGGTCGCAGATTCCAGGTGCGGTTCGTCAGGTGGCATCTGCCGGACTGTCGGTCAGCGGCATTGGACGATTCGCCGGAGGGCTGCACCTGCGGTACGTCGGGCCACGTCCCATCATCGAAGATGGGAGTGTGCAAGCGAAGCGTTCGCTGCTCTTCAACGCCGAAGCCGGGTATCGCGTGGCACCAGGAATGATTCTCGTGATCGATGTTCTCAATCTCTTCGATTCTCCAGCCAGCGACATCGACTATTACTATCCCTCACGGCTTCCCGGCGAACCCGGAGCGGGCGTCGAAGACGTGCACATTCATCCTGTGGCTCCGCGCACCGCTCGGGTCAGTCTGCGTTTCGATTTTTGATTTGCCTGACGCTTCCCTCTGGAACGCCGGTCCTTAACGTTTCACGACGGTGGGTGCTTCGTCAGCCCGAACGGCTTCGGCCGCTTCGGAAGATGCACCTGTCGGCTGGGTCAGATCTCGATTCGTATCGTCCCGGCGGCGCTGACGGTGTTGGCACGACGCCACCAATCCACTCTGCCGACCGCTCCGTAGTACCAGCATCTGACCCAAATGGGGTGGGTGCTCGCGCGGCGCCGCTCAAGGGCCGCGCACATGGAGGCGGCTATGAAAGCTCGAAGATTCAGTGGGTGCATCGTCGCTGCATTCGTGCTGTCTGCAGGGATTCAATCAGCGGAAGCGCAAACATGGGAAGGTCCTTACCTAGGCGGCACGATCGGTGGCGGTATGCAGCCGTCCGGGCAGAACAGGATTGTTCGATTCGACAAGACCCTCGACGGAAATTTCAACGACACGATCACTACCGTCGCGGGAGCGAATGCGTTCTCGCCGGGATTCTGTGCCGGCGCCGCGGTGAACGCGCTGCCCTCGAGTGGCTGCACGGGAGATGACAGCGCGCTCGACTACAGCCTGCGTGGCGGTTATGACTGGGAGACAGGCCGTTTCGTCTTCGGAGCTCTCGGCGAGATTTCGTGGGCCCAACAGATTGGCAGCGTCAGTGCGTTCAGTACCACTCCTGCGTTCTACACGTTGACGCGTGAGCTCGAGTGGCTTGGAGGACTCCGCGGGCGCGCGGGATACGGAGCCGGACGCTACTTGCTGTACGGAACCGGCGGCTGGGCGATCGCCGGTGTCGAGCACACCTTCACGACGAGCAACGTGGTCAACACGTTCGTGCCCACGAGCGACAAGAGTGTCTGGGGCTATCAGGCCGGAGCAGGATTGGAGTTTCGACTCAACGGGCGCTGGTCGCTTGGAACCGAATATCTGGTCACCAGTCTCCACGACAAGGATGAGTTCACGGTTCGCGCGCAGGGACCTGCGCCTGCGACCAATCCGTTCATCCTGACCAACCCGACAGGCACCGATCTGCGTCGCAGCGATCAGTTCGACTTCCGCACGTTGCGCTTTACGGCAGGCTATCGATTCTGACGAGATCCTACTAGTTCTTGCGTCGCGCAGGCGCTGTTTGCATACTGGAGGTGCAACCTGAAGGAGCCGCGACCGTGCCGAGACCCGCTTCGTCATTTACGACGGCTATGTTGGTGTCGTTCCTCTTACTGGCCTTCGGCACGGCTCCCGCGCAGACTCCGATCAAGCCTCCGAAAAACAATTTCACCCCGCAGCAGGACGTCGAGCTCGGTGCGAAAGCCGCTGCCGAGTTCCGTCAGCAGCTCCCAATCATCGAGGACGCCGTCATCGCCCGCTATCTGACGATGCTTGGCGATCGACTCGTTGCGGTGGCGCCGTCAGAGCTGAAGCAGCCTGTCTACAAGTATTCGTTTACTCCGGTCAACTTGAAAGAGATCAACGCCTTCGCTCTGCCGGGCGGACCGATGTTCGTCCAGCGCGGCATGTTCGAGGCAGCCACGGCCGAAGGCGAAGTCGTGGGCGTGATGGCGCACGAGCTGTCGCACGTCCTGCTGCGGCATGGCACGGCCAATGCCTCAAAAGCACAAAACCCCTGGCTGCAGCTCGGCCAAATTGCCGGCATCGTCGGAGGCGCCGTCGTGGGTGGAGCGGCCGGATCGGCGATCGCACAAGGGAGTCAGTTCGGACTCGGCACACTTCTCCTCAGATACAGCCGCGACTTCGAGAAGCAGGCCGACCTGCTTGGTGCCCAGATTATGGCGCGGGCCGGCTACGATCCACGAGGCCTCGCGCGCATGTTCGAAACAATCGAGCGGGAGTCCAAGGGCAGCAGCCCGCAATGGATGAGCAGCCACCCCGACCCCGGCAACCGCACGGCGTACATCACGAAAGAAGCCTCGGCGCTCGCCATTGCGAGCCCCGCTGATGCAAGTCAATTCGAGAGCGTAAAAGCGAAGTTCGCGGCCCTCCCGGCTGCCAAGACCTCGGCAGAGCTTGCTCGTCGAGGAGAATCCGGCGGCGACGCACCGGCATCGGTCGGCACGCCAGGTCAGCCGGTGCCTCCTCCCTCGGCGCAATACCGCAGCATCAGCGGCGGTGGAGTCTTTCAAGCGAGCGTGCCGAGCAACTGGACGAGTTTGTCGTCGAGCAACTCGATCAGGGTGGTTCCCCAGAATGGGTACGGCCAGTTGAACGGGGAGACCGTCTTCACCTATGGCGTCGAATTCGGGATAGCCAAAGCCGCGTCGCGCGATCTGCGGGAAGCGACCAACACCTGGCTGAACGCGATCGCCAAGGGAAATCCGAACCTGCGGCTCGCGGGTGAGCAGGAGTTCCTCAAGATGTCGCAGCGAACCGCGCTGGGAACTCCGCTGACGAACCCTTCGCCACTCGGCGGCACAGAACGCATCACGGTGTACACGGCATTTCTGGCCGATGGCAATCTCTTCTACTACCTCACCCTCGTGCCGGAGAATGAAGCGCAGGGATTCCAGCCGACGTTCGGCCAGATCGGCCGATCGATTCGACTCACTGACGTTCGCTGATTACGACGATAACGTCTTCATGGCGTTGCTTGACGCGCATCGCGAATGAACCTGACTATGCGCGCGCTAATGCATCCTTCGCCCTGTCCAGGTCTGCGGCTCGGACGAGTAATTCGGCGCCACCGATAGCCGGATACATGCCGCCAGCATTGTCGGTGCGGATCATCGACTCAATCCCAACCTGATCCAGAAAGCCCTTGGCGATCTGAGCGTCGGCCGTGGACGGAAATGTCGAAACGACAGCGAGGTCTGAGGATTTCATCGTCCTGCCGATGGATGTTCGCGACGATCCAGGACATGGCGCCTCCGTTCAACGAAATAGGGTTTGGGAGGCACCGCAACCGGGAGGATAGCACGTGGTTGCGATATGGCCTGTGCTAGGCTCTGCCGAGAAATAGAGAGGGGCTGCGATGCAGAGCACGACGTGGTTGAGAATCGCTGCCGGTCTAACGCTTTTCCAAGCGGTCGGGCACACCTTTGGTGCCGTTCTCGCCTCCCCATCCCACGGTCCCGCGGAAGCGGCCTTGCGCGAAGCAATGCGCGCGTTTCGAGTGACGGAGATGGGAATGGAGCGGAGTTATTGGGACTTTTATTTTGGGTCCGGCTGGACGATCACGGTCCTGCTCGTCACCGCGGCTGCCGTGATGTGGTGGCTGGTGCCGGTCACGCGACAGACCCCCGCAGCGGCACGTGTTGTCATTCTCGCGCTGGCCGCGGGGTATGCAGCCGTCACGGTCGTCAGTGCGCTTTATTTCGTCACGGCGCCGATTGTCGTTGCGGCTGCCATCACGATATCGCTTGGCGCGGCGGCGCTGGCGGCTCGTGGTGCCTGACGCGTCAAATCCCGTCCGATCACCCGGTGCGACAGCAGAAATTCGCACCTGAGATGGAGAGGAGCTACGGATGATCGGGGTCATTTTCGAGGTCTGGCCGGCGGAAGGGCGCCGACAGGAGTATCTGGATATCGCCGCAGCTCTTCGTCCGCTGCTGGATCAGATTGACGGCTTCATCTCCATCGAGCGTTTCGAGAGTCTCTATGAACCCGGAAAAATCCTTTCGCTCTCGTTCTTTCGGGATGAGGAGGCCGTTAGGAAGTGGCGCGCACTCGAACAACACCGTAGCGCTCAAGCAAGGGGCCGAGCAGGGATCTTTCGAGACTATCGCCTGCGGATAGCAGGTGTCATCCGTGACTACGGCATGTTCACCCGCGAACAGGTCCCTGCGGACAGCAGGGAATTTCACCGCGAGCGGATGGACACGGGAGCGCCTTCACACGGTGCCGATCGTCGGACCGGCCTTCAGCTCGGCCACCGGCAGTCGCCGGGCGGCGAGCAGATACCCCGCGAACACGAAGACCCAGATTAGATCCATGACAACCGCGATCCACGCATGGCCGAGAAAGCGGCCGCCATGCGAGAGCACGAGCGCAACGAAGATCGCTTTGCTCGTGCCGGCGACGGTCAACACGAGCGGGCGGACTGCCGGACGACGCGCACCATAGATCAGCATCAACCCCATCAGCCCAATCAGCGCGCCCCAATTGCGTACCACGACGTCGGCGATCGGGCCGTCCACGCTCTCGCCGAACGTTGACCGGAGCGCAGCGCCCGGCGCAATCGCCGCGTAGACCATCGTCAGCGTCAAGACACCGGACACGATCATGAGGCGATGGATGTTTGCGACGATCCAGGACATGGCACCTCGGTTTGGCCTGGCGGGTCTCCGGACGGAACGAAGACCCGGAGCATAGCACTCCATTAGAGAGGTTCGCGCTGTCAGGTTCACAATCATCGGATGTAGGGATCGGATACACAAGTTGGGGCTTCCGAGGAGAAGAACGCCGTTTTGCGACCGGGTTTTTGCTAGCACCAATTCGGTGCCAACCATCCCCTGCGGCCAGTGTTTTGCGTAAAACACTGTTGTGATGGTGAGAATCGTCAAGCAGCCTACTGGCTATATCGATGGAATCTCGCTGAAAAACTACCACGTTGGCCAGACCTACGATGTCGTGCCCATCCTGGGCGACTACCTGGTGCTACAGGGCTATGCGGTGAGCGAAATGCGGGTCCACGTGCGATCAGAGCGGAAGAGGTCGAACGAACGCCGACAGGGGCGCCCGGGGCGTTGAGTCAGGTGATGCTGGCGGTACGTGGGCTGAGATGGCGAGTCGGTCTTCCGTAGTTACGCGGGCAGATGTTCAGGGGCTGCCCCAACCACATCGGTAAAATTGTTGGATTTCTGGTGCGCCCAGCAAGACTCGAACTTGCGACCTCCTGGTTCGTAGCCAGACGCTCTATCCAACTGAGCTATGGGCGCGCAATGACCGAACCTTGAGTTTAACATAGGGATGCTATGGGTCATCTCGATCACAAGGCGACCTCGCCAGCCTCCGTACGCTGTTACGTGCTGACGATCAGCGACACTCGCCAGGCCAGCAACGACACGAGCGGCCTTGCGATCGCGGAGCTGCTCGAAGCCAATGGCCACGACGTCTCCGGACGCGGAATCGTGCGCGACGATCCGGACGCCATCACGATCGGCGCTGCAGAAGCAGCTCGACGACGTCGTCGGCGCAAGTGATCATCACGACCGGCGGCACCGGCATTACGTCTCGCGATTCGACCTATGAGGTGGTCTGCAACCTGCTCGAGAAGCGTCTCGATGGATTCGGCGAGCTCTTCCGGATGTTGAGCTACCAGGAAATCGGGCCGTCGGCGATGTTGAGTCGCGCCTGTGCCGGAACGGCGCAGGGAAAAATCATCGCCTCGCTGCCGGGATCGGAGAATGCGGTCCGGCTGGCGATGAACAAGCTTCTGCTGCCCGAGCTCGGCCACCTGGTCCGTGAGCTCTCGCGCTAGGCATGCCACCAACGAGAATGCGGCCGTTCGGCGACGTGATTTCGCTCGAGGCGGCGCGCGCCATTCTCGATGCCTCTGGCTCGCCAATCGATCGCGTCGAAACGATCCCTCTCGATCAGGCGCACGGCCGCGTGCTTGCGCGCGACGTCGTGGCGTCCGAAGATGTGCCCCCCTTCTCCCGCGCAGGAATGGATGGTTTCGCCGTCCGCGCGCGCGACACACAGGGAGCATCGCGTCACGCCCCTCGAACACTGCGTCAAGAGTCGGAACGATTTACACGGGCCAAATCTCCACGATATCCGGTGCGGGACGGCGAGTGTATCGAGATCTCCACCGGCGCGCCCGATGCCCGATGGCGCCGACGCGGTCATCATGGTCGAAGAGACCGATGCCGATGCTGACGGCACGGTCCGCAGTATTCGCGGCAGTGTCAGCCGCAGCAAAACGTAGGACGCCGCGGCGCAGATATTCAGGCCGGCCAAGTGGTGGTGTCTGCGCGGCGACACGCATCAACTCCAGCCGCGTCGGCGCGATCGCCGCAATCGGCGCGTCCAGGTATCGACGTGTACGAGCGGCCACGCGTGGCGATTCTTTCGACGGGAAACGAGGTCGTGGAACCGGGCCGTCCGCTTCAGCCCGGCCAGATTTACGATATCAATCGCTTTACGATTTCAGCCGTAGTGTCCGACAACGGCGGCACGCCGGTGCCGTATCCTCCAGCCCCCGACTCGCTCGACGCGCTCATCTCCACACTGGAACGCTGCCTCGCCAACGACATCGTCGTGTTCTCCGGCGGCAGCTCGGTGGGCGAGCGCGATTTGATCAGGGATGCCATCGCCGCAAAAGGCAGACTGCTGTTTCATGGCATCGCCGTCAAACCGGGAAAACCGACCGGCTTCGGCATGATCGTGAACGGCAAGCCGGTCTTTGCGATGCCGGGCTATCCGACTTCGTGTCTGTCGAACGCGCACATGCTTCTCGTCCCGATGCTGCGACGGATCGCGCGCCTGGCGCCACAGATCCGACAAGCGCTCATGCTCCCATCTGTCCCAGCGAGTTGTCTCGGCTGCCGGCCGCCATCAGTTCTATACCGTGAGAATCGAGAACGGATCGGCCGTTCCTGCCTTCAAGGCATCCGGCGACATCACCAGCATGTCGCGAGCGGACGGATATATCGAGATTCCTGCCGATGTTGAAGCCGTCGAGGCGGGGCGCTCGTCGAGGTCACGCTGTTCTGAAATCTTGAACAGAAGACGAAGAGAGCTTTTGAACAGGAGGCAGGAGATCAAGAGGTCTTGTTTATGACGTTCCTGTCTACAAGAAATCTACCGGCGGCCGACTCTTCCTCTCATACTCCTGTTCGAGCACGTCGGCAGTGTGCAGATCGAAGGGCGCCGCCGTTCGTTCGTACTTGCCCCGAAACTCGCTGTGGCATCGATAGCAGACGGTGACATCTCTCAGACGGCCATACACGACCAGATCGATCAGAGCCGCGCCGGCGAGGATGCCGTACGCAATCAAGGTCCTCACCAAACCAGTAGAAGACGCCGCTGATCAGTGCACCGATGATGACGACCGTCAGACCGAGTTTGGGATCGAAATCCTTGCGAACGTAGAAATCGTGCCCTGCGCAAACCGGGCAGATGTCGACACGTGCATCGTTGCGCAGGGCCTCGGTAAACGCGAGCCGTACGAGCATGGCCGCAGCGGCCGCATCGGATCGACTCGGGCGCGTCGGCAGCGCCGACGGGCAGGCCTGCATCGCATTTGGGACAATGTGCGACGATCGTCACGCCGCAACATTATGGTCTGACTAGACGGGGACCTTCGTCGAGAGCAGCAAATACTTGGCCAGAACCTCACCGACAATCACGGTGAAGAAATCCACATAGAGGATACCTGTCGCCGATTGCGTCGACTGAATCTTGGCGGTTTCCCATGTGAGATACGAGAGCACGGCCGGACCCGCAAGGCCAAACGCCACGCGCTGCCAGAAAAAGATGCCGTCTATCGAGAAGATATACCTCTCGAAGTTCGGGGAGCCTGGCTGCCACGTCACGATCGCGAGCATGACAGCGGCCGACACGACGACAACGCGCACGACCGTCGAGCCGATATGCAGCCTGACGATGGATTGCAGATGCGCGACGTTGAGTGATGGCACGACGAGATACCAGTGCCCGAGCACCATCGCCCCGCAGGCCCCGCCAAGCAGAGCGACGGAACTGAGGAAGCTGGCTACCGTGACGAGCGGCATCAAGCCCGGGCGCTTCACGCGAAATGTCGAGCGCTTGAAACACGACGGCGGCCAGACCACCGCCAATCGCCGACCACAACAGGTACGGACGTATCGCCGCCAGCGCGCGCCCGATGGTCGCCCAATACACAACGAGTCCCGCCTCGGCCAGCAGGAGTGAGACCGTTGCCAGCGTATGAAGGCTGCCCGGGCTCTCAGCGTCTGGTCGAAGCGCAAACCCAATCGCAATCAGCAGCGCCGCGGTACCGGCGTTGAACCGGAAAAACTTCACCCCCGCCTCGCGCTTGACCCACGCCAGGACCAGGGTCACGCCAACACCGAGGTGGACGAGAAAGAGGAACAGGACTGCTGATAACGACATGGGACCAGACGCTAGGGATTAGGGGTTGGGGATTAGGGATTAGGTGTGATCAGCGTGAGCCAAATCCCTAATCCCTGATCCCTAATCCCTGGAGAAGCTACTGACCAAGCCGCGAAGCGACTTCGGACCAGTTCACCGTGTTGAACCAGGCGGCGAGGTAATCGGGGCGCCTGTTCTGATACTTCAGGTAGTAGGCGTGTTCCCAGACGTCGACCCCAAGCACGGCCTTCTTCCCTTCCATGATCGGCTGATCCTGATTTGCCGTGCTCTCGATGCTGAGTTTTCCATTGGTCTCGATGAGCCAGGCCCAGCCGCTGCCGAACCTGCGTGACACCGGCCTTCGTGAACTGCTCCTTGAATCCATCGAAACTGCCGAACGCCGCCTTGATCGCGTCGGCCAGCGCCCCGGTCGGGGCACCACCGGCGTTTGGCGCCATCCATTTCCAGAACGCCGAATGATTCATGTGGCCGCCACCGTTGTTGCGGACCGCCGCCCGGATGTCCTCGGGAACCTTGCTGATGTCCCGCAGAAGATCCTCGACGCTCTTCGACTGCAGATCAGGATACTTCTCGAGCGCGGCATTCAGGTTCGTCACATATGCCTGGTGATGCTTCCCGTGATGGATCTGCATGGTCTGCGCATCGATATGCGGCTCGAGCGCATCGAAGCCATACGGAAGCGGTGGAAGTTGATGGGCCACGATTGTCCTCCTCTGAGCTGCGCGCAGGGCGGGTCCCGAGCAGCGAGGCCCGCCCTGCCAACGCCGTCAATGAACGGAAAGCATCCGATCGAGCGCGACCTTCGTCCAGTGCTTTTGCTCGTCGGGAACAGTGATTCGGTTGTGAACCTCACCTTGGAGAAGGCCTTCGAGCACCCACAACAGATGGTTCGGGGAAACGCGGAACATCGTCGAGCACAGGCACCCGAATTGATCGAGGGAGAGCACCGTCTTCCCGGGTTTCATGCGCTGCGCAAGTCGATTGACGAGGTGAAGTTCTGTGCCGACCGCCCAGATCGTTCCGGTCCGTCGCCTCAGTGACCTGGCGAATGATGTACTCGAGTCGATCCGCTGTCGTCGGCCGCCTGCACGACATCCCACGGCACCTCGGGATGCACGATGACTCGAACCCCTGGATGCTGCTCGCGCACGCGCTTGATCTGCGCGACGGTAAACCGCTCGTGGACCGAGCAATGGCCCTTCCACAAAATCATCTTCGCGGCGCTCAGCTGCTCGACGGTATTGCCGCCACAGATCTCGTTGGGATCCCACACGACCATCTCGTCGAGCGGTACTCCCATCTTGTAGGCGGTATTGCGCCCGAGGTGCTGATCCGGGAGAAACAGCACACGTTGTCCTCGCTCCCACGCCCATCGCAATGTCGCTGCGCAGTTTGTCGACGTGCACACGATGCCGCCACGCTCGCCGACGAATGCCTTGATCGCCGCCGAGGAATTGATATAGGTGATGGGAATGACGGGCAGCGGCCCATCGTCCAGCGTCGATCGTCCAGCGTCGATCGTCTGAATCGAGACAGCAAGTTCGTCCCAGCAGGTTTCGAGCTGATCGATGGCGGCCATATCGGCCATCGAACAACCCGCAGCAAGGTCGGGCAGTATGACCTTCTGATGCGGCGACGACAGCACGTCGGCGCTCTCGGCCATGAAGTGCACACCGCAGAAGACGATGAACTCTGACTCGGGGTGCTTCGCGACCTGTCCGGCAAGCCGGAACGAATCGCCGGTATGGTCGGCGAATTTGATGACTTCGTCACGCTGATAGTGGTGGCCGAGAATCATCAGCCGGTCGCCGAGCGCCGTCTTCGCCGCCATGATTCGGCGGTCGAGCTCTTCATCAGACAGACCAAGATAACGCTCGGGCAGCGGCTGCCGTTCCGAGATGCGCGACTTTTCGAACTCCGTCAAGACCGGTATCAGCGTAGACACCTGAACTATTGATTATACGGTTCGGCGGGTCCAAAAAACAGGACACATCTTCAGGCCCG
Organism: Vicinamibacterales bacterium; assembly: GCA_963775345.1. Taxonomy (GTDB): domain Bacteria; phylum Acidobacteriota; class Vicinamibacteria; order Vicinamibacterales; family JAMQPK01; genus JAMQPK01. Next base: position 384,505 of record CAVZIS010000007.1, on the reverse strand, counting down.
GCATTCGGCCGGACGGACGACGTTGTAGAACGTGTCGCGTTCGACCGGCTCACGGCCCGCGCCGCGGATGATGCGTTCGATGTCTGCCGTCGAGAGCGCTTCCGGCGTCCGCGACCCCGCCATGTGGTAAATCCTTTCCTCCTGCACCGTACCGTCCAGGTCGTCGGCACCGAACCATAGCGCGGTCTGCGCCATCTCCACGCCCGTCGCAATCCAGAACGCCTTCACATGCGGGATATTGTCGAGCATCAGCCGCGCCACCGCATGGACGCGCAAAGTATCCGATCCGCTCGGGGCAGGCAATTTCCGCATCTGGTTGTTGTCGGGATGGAACGCGAGCGGGATGAATGCCTGGAATCCACCCGTCTCATCCTGAAGCATGCGTGCGCGAAGCATGTGATCGACACGCTCTTCGGCCGTCTCGATGTGGCCGTACAACAGCGTCACATTCGACTTCATCCCCAGGCGATGCGCCGTCCGGTGAATCGAGAGCCATCGATCGGCGTCGGCCTTGTCGTGACAGATCTTGCGGCGCACACGTTCGGAAAACACCTCCGCGCCCCCACCGGGCAATGACGCGAGGCCGGCATCCATCAGCTCGCGAAGCACCTGCTCGTCGGTTTTGCCATACAGGTCGGCGAAGAATGCGATCTCGACTGCCGTAAAGCACTTCAGATGAACGTCGGGCCGGATCCGCTTGAAGCCGCGCAGCAGCTCCAGGTAGTAATCGAACGGGAGATCGGGGTGAAGACCGTTGACGACGTGTATTTCGGTGAGCGGCTGGTCGCGGCGCACGAGGAGCTTGTTCCATGCCTCTTCCAGCGACATCGTGTAGGAACCGGGATCGCCGGGACGCAGGCGGGCGAACGAACAGAAGAGGCAGCTCGCCACGCAGACATTCGTGGCCTCGATACGGATGTTGTGGTTGTAATACGTCCGATCGCCGTGCCTGCGTTCGCGCTCGCGGTTGGCCAGCGCGGCCACAGCCAGCAGGTCCGGATGCTCGAACAACGCGACGCCATCTTCCAGCGAGAGGCGTTCACGATTCTCGAGCTTCGCGGCAATCTTCCTCAGCATCAGGCGATCTGTCTCACCTCCGATCGTATCTCAACCAATCTCCAAATCGCTAAGCCCTCAGTCCTTAACCCTCGGACCTTTTTCAGGTGCTATACTGCCCGGCTGCAACCGACGTTTCCCCGCTGACCACGCGAAGCTGGGTGTGAAGCCCACGCGGTCACGCCACTGTAAGCGGGAAGCATCGGCTCCGTCGAAAAGGGGCGGGGTGCACCCGGCCCCTTCTCGCGAAGACGTCACTGCATCCCCGACAGATGTGGGAAGACGCGAGCCGCTGCCGCGATCCGCGAGTCAGGACACCTGGTCATCGGGACGTTCGAATCTCCCGCCGCCGTTCAACACGCGAAGCTGGGAGACTGGCGCGAAAGACGCCAGGAAAGAACTCATGCCTACACGCGTTTGTCTGTCCATTTTCACGGCTGCGTTGTTGCCGCTCTGCGTGTGCGCCGCGCATGCGCAGTATGCGCCCAGCGCTCCAGTGACCATCTGATGTCGCGTCGAGCCGCGGCCGAAGACCTGACGACGATCGATGAATGACACGGGCCTCTCCGCAAGCGAAGTCTCGTTCTCCTATCGCGGCGGACCGGCTGTACTCCGCGCCGTAAGCGTTCGTGTTCCCCGCCGCGGATTGATCGGCGTTCTCGGGCCCAACGGATCTGGAAAGACGACGTTGCTTCGCCTTCTGGGCGGGCTTCTCCGTCCTTCTGGCGGCCGGGTCATGCTCGATGGCATCGACCTGCAAGCGATCGGCCGCCCGACAATTGCGCGCCGGATCGCGATGGTCCCGCAGGAAACCCAGCTCGCGTTCGAGTACACGGTCCTGGAGATGGCGATGATGGGTCGATATCCGCACCTCGGCGCCTTCGAGATCGAAGGCCCGGCGGATCTCGAAATTGCGCGGAACGCGCTACGCGCAACCGGCACCCTTCACCTCGAATCACGGTTCTTCTCCACACTCTCCGGCGGCGAGAAACAGCGGGTCGTCATCGCCGGCGCGCTTGCCCAGAATCCGGACATCCTGCTCCTCGATGAGCCAACCGCTTCGCTCGACCTCGCATATCAGCTCCAGATTCGATCGATCCTTCACAAGCTCAATGCCGAGCGGCAACTCACGATCGTGGTCTCGACCCACGACCTCAATCTGGCCGCCAGCCTCTGCCGCGACGTGGTTCTGTTCGATCGCGGTCGCGTGCTCGCTGCAGGCCCGACCGGGTCGATGCTCGACGCGGCACTTATCCAGACGCTTTACGGCGTCGAGGTTGACGTCACCACCAACACGCGAACCGGGCATCTGACGATTGTTCCCGTCGCGCGCGAGACGGAATCACCGCAGCCATGACGATTGGCAGGCGAATCGCGATGACCTGGCTCCTGTTCAGCGCAACCGCTGTGCTGGCGTGCCTCATCGCTCCGCTCGTGGGTTCGACATCGATCAGTTTCTGGCGCGTGTTCGACAGGTCCATTCCGTTCGCAGACAATGCCGACGCGCAGATATTCTTCGTGGCGCGCCTGCCGCGCGTGCTGGCCGCCGCACTGGTCGGGTCTTCGCTCGCGGCCTCGGGCGTCGTCCTGCAGGCGCTGCTCCGGAATCCGCTCGCGACGCCGTTTACCCTCGGCGTTTCGGCGGGAGCGGCGCTCGGCGCGATGCTGGCGGTTACCCTGGACTGGTCGTCCGGGATCGCCGGTTTTTCGGCGGTGCCCATGGCCAGCTTTGCCGGGTCGCTCGGTGCCGTGGCAATTGTGTACGGGCTGGCGCATGCGCGTCATCGAGGTCTCTCGACCAACGTGCTGCTGCTCGCGGGCGTCACGCTGAACTCGTTCTTCTCCGCTCTGATTCTCTTCGTGCAGTTCCTGTCGGATTTCACGCAGACGTTCCGCACCGTGCGCTGGCTGATGGGCGACCTCGACGTCAGCAGCTATACCCCGCTCGCAGCGGCTGCCCCACCGATCGCGTCTGTCGTTTGGTGCGTTTGCCATGCTGCCGCGCAGGATGAACCTGCTGTCGATCAGCGACGAGAGCGCTGCGAGCCGTGGGGTCGATGTTCAGCGCACGCAACGGCTCGCGTTTCTCAGCGCATCACTCGCAACCGGCGCAGCGGTCTCCCTCGGTGGCCCGATCGGGTTCATCGGCATCGTCGTTCCCCATCTCATCAGGCTGATCGTGGGCGCCGATCATCGCCTGGTGCTGCCAGCGTCTGCCCTTGGCGGCGCGGCCTTTCTCATCGCATGTGACACCGTTTCGCGAGCGGCGCTGTCGCCGCTGGAGGTCCCAGTCGGTGTCGTCACTGCCATCATCGGCGGCCCATTCTTTCTATGGCTGCTCATAAGAAGTCGATAACGTTACTGCGTCGCCGGGCGCTTCGTGCTGACTGGCGGTCTGCTTGTCCGGCCCGTGCGCCCGAGGCGTGAGCCGCACTGCAGTCTCGTCCCTCAACGCATCGTCTCGCTCATCCCGTCGACCACCGAAATGCTGTTCGCGATCGGAGCAGGCCCTCGGGTCATCGGCGTCAGCAACTTCGATCGTTACCCGCCCGAGGCGCTGACTCGCACGAAGGTGGGCGGCTTGATCGATCCCGATGTCGAGCGGATCATCTCGTTGAAACCCGACCTCGTCGTTGTCTACGGCACCCAGACCGATCTTCGCACGCAGATGGACCGGGCCGAGGATTCCCGTCTTCCGTTATCGAGCATGCCGGCCTTCGCAGACATCACACAAACGATTCGAGAACTCGGCGCGCGGGTCGGGAATGCTCAAGGAGAGCAACGAGCTTGCCAACCGTATCGAGGCGCACATTGCCGAGGTCGAGCAAACGCGTCGCTGGACGGCCCGTCCCCGGACACTTCTCGTGTTCGGCCGCGACGCCGACACGCTCCGTGGAATCTACGCGAGCGGCGCGGTCGGCTTTCTGAACGACATGCTCGAGGCGGCGGGTGGTGCGAATGTGTTTGCCGACGTGAAACGTCAGAGCATCCAGACGACAAGCGAACTTGCGATCGCGCGGGCGCCGAAGTGATTATCGATCGAGACGGCCAGCTCGAAGGGGCGTAACCGGCGCCTGGGACACGCTCGGCTCGGTCCCCGCCGGAAAGAAGCGTATTTATTTCTGCGCGACGGCATGATGACCGCGCGCATCGGCCCCGTGTCCCGGGCTCGTCCCGAAGATTCAAGCGAAGCCCTGTCTCCTGGAGCTCGGGAAAGACAGCGCGTGGATGCTGCACGTGCTCAAGCAGGATCGTCGATCGAGTCGCCGGACTGCTGACGACGATGAACGAGAGTTCGATCCGGTGGCATGATGCGGTGCGGTCGAGGAGGCGGGCGACCGGGTACCACTCCGCACTGTTCCCTTCCGTGGCCTGCACAACGAGGTACGACAAGCGGATGAGCGAGGCGGTTGATCACGATGGGTTCATGTTTGCAAATGTATCCTGAACGCATCGTCTGCCTTACCGAAGAGACGACCGAGACGCTCTACATGCTCGGCGAGGGGCATCGCGTCGTCGGTATTTCCGGATACACGCTGCGGCCGCCGGAAGCCAGGACCAAGCCGAAGGTATCCTCGTTCATCTCGGCTCGCTTCGAGAAAATCGAAGCGCTCGAACCCGACCTCATCCTGGCCTTCTCGGATATTCAGGCCGACATCGCGTCAGCGCTCGTCCGCCGCGGATGGCCGGTCTTCGCATTCAACCAGCGATCGGTCGCAGAAATCCTCCAGATGATCCGCGTGCTCGCCGGCCTCATCGGCTGCGAAGCCAAAGGCCAGGCGCTCGCAGCACGACTGGAACGCGGGCTCGACGACATTCGTAGGTCCGCACAGTCATTTCCGTCACGCCCGCGGACGTTCTTCGAGGAATGGGACGACCCGCTCATCTCGGGCATTCAATGGGTGGAAGAGCTCGTCGAGATCGCGGGCGGCGAACCGATCTTCCCGGAGCTGCGCGAGAAGCGGCTGGCCAAGGATCGGATCGTTCGCGAAGAGGACGTGCTGAAGCGGACAGCCCGACGTCATTCTTCGCGTCGTGGTGCGGCAAGCGGATGAAGAAGTCGGTCATCACGTCGAGGGCCGGATGGGCCGGCCTTCCCGGCGCTTCGATCACGATCGCATCTATGAGATCCCCTCAACCTACATTCTTCAACCCGGCCCGGCGGCATTGACCGAAGGTGTCCGCCGTATTCACGAACGGCTGGCGCTTTCGGCCAAAGGCGCCCATTCGACCCTGACCTCCGACGGAATCAATCGCTTCTCGTACGCCTCGTCCATCAACCGCTGGACGGCTTTTCGGCCGCGGTCGCCGTAATCGAGCGTCAGCTCGTTCACGTACATGCCCACGAACCGGTCGGCCTTTTCTGCGATCCATGCCCGCGCCCGTAGGTGAGTGCGTAGTCGAGGGCCTTCTCGCGATTGTTCAACGCGTAGCGCGATGCTGTCGTGAAGCATCCGGGAGATTTTCGCGACGTTCTCCATTCCGAGGTCGCGGCGAATCACATTGCCGCCGAGAGGCAGCGGCAATCCGCCAGTCTTGCCGGCCCACCACTCGCCGAGGTCCACGATCTTCCGCAGCCCTTCACTCTCGTACGTGAGCTGTCCTTCGTGGATCAGGAGGCCAGCTTCGATCCTGCCGTCTCGCACCGCAGGCTGGATTTCGTCAAAAGGCATGACCTTGACCTCAACGTCCGGCGCGTACAGCTTCAAGGCAAGAAACGCCGTTGTGAGCAAGCCCGGAACCGCAACGGTGACGTTGTCGAGCGTACTGTGGCCCATCCGCTCCTCACGACGACGACAGGACCGTAGTTGTCGCCCATGCTTGCTCCGTGGCTGAGCAGCAGGTACTTGTCGGTCAGGTGAGCGTATGCATGAAAGGACACGGCGGTCACCTCGTAACGGCCGTCGAACGCCGCACGATTCAGCGTCTCGATATCCGCAATCACGTGCTCGACCTCGATGCCGTGCGTCTCCACCGCCCCGCTGGCCAACCCGTAAAACATGAAGGCGTCATCTGAATCCGGACTGTGCGCGACAGTAATTTTCATAATCAAATATCGTCGTCCTCGGAGAGTGGCATACGCGCGAGGCACGCGTTTGATGACAATCGTGAGCCCGAACAGAACCAGGACGGTGGCGGCCACGAGGCCAAGATAGATTCCGGCGCCGACTGACGTATCGGGTGTCGCTGCCGGCCGGCACGTTCTCGACAATCGCCCGCGCCTGTGTCTGGGCCCACGCCGAATTTCTCACCGCGACGTGACATCCACTGGTAACCGAGAAACAGGATCGCGAACGCGACGAGCCCGACCAGCAGCAAGCGGATGCCGCGAATTTTTTCTCGTCCAGATACTGAGGCCGGCCAGCAGCACGGCGAGGAAGCCGAGACCGAGAATCCACCACCCGCCGGATCGGGAACTCCACCGAGCGAGACATCACCCAGCCTCATCCACGGCAGAAACGCGCTGGCGCATGAGTAAAACACCCGCGCGATGCCGGGATGTAGTACGCGCGCATCAAATCTGCGAGTTTAGCACCTTCCTCAATTGCCGGATCGCGTCCGTCGACCGTCGCGACAGCGATGTCGATCTCGCTTTCCGTCGTGAACCGACCCAGACCGAATCGAATCGATGCGCGCGCCTGCGTCGTCGGTGAGCCCTAGCGCCCTCAGGACGTGCGAAGGCTCGGCACTGGCGGTGGCACACGCAGCGCCGGACGAGACGGCGATATCGCTTGCAATTGCTTTCAGAAGCGTCTCGCCGTGAACGGCGTCGACGCGCACGTTGAGGTTATGCGGCAATCGGGGCTCCGGCGCGCCGTTCAGACTGAGGCCATCGACGCTCTTCGAAAGTCCCTCCCAGAGTCGATCCCGCAACGCCCGCAGACGCCGGCCCTCCGGCGCCGCGTTCTCACGGCACAGCTGTCGCGGCTTTGCCGAACCCGACGATCGCCGGCACGTTCAACGTGCCCGAGCGATAGCCGCGCTCGTGTCCTCCTCCATCGATGAGCGGTTCCATCTCGATCGGCGGGCTGCGCTCTTCGCGACGTACAGCGCACCGATTCCCTTGGGACCGTACATTTTGTGAGCGCTCAACGACAGAAGATCGATCCCGATTTCCCTGACGTTCATCGGCGACGATGCCCGCAGACTGGACCGCGTCGCAATGAAACAGCGCGCCGCGTTCATGCGCGAGCTTCGCGATCTCGGCCAGCGGATGCAGCACGCCTATCTCGTTGTTGCCGGACATCACGCTGACGAGCAGGGTCTGGTCGGTGATCGCTTCGCGCAATTTCTCGCAGATCGAGGCTGACCGTCGCGATCGACCTCGAGCGATGTCACTCGAAAGCCTTCGCGCTCGAGCGCTGCGCACGGATCGAGAACCGCCCGGTGCTCGGTCGAGGCGGTCACGATGTGCCGGCGATGCTGGGCGCGGCCCGCGCCGCCGTGCCTTTGATCGCGAGGTTGTTCGACTCGGTTGCGCCGCTCGTGAAGACGATCTCTCTGAAGCGCGCGCCGATCAGCGCCGCCACCTGTTCGCGGGCGTGCTCGACCGCCTTACCGGCCTTCCAGCCAAAGGATGGTTCCTGCTGGACGCATTGCCGAAATGCTCCGTGAAGTACAGGCAACATGGCATCGAGCACGCGCGGATCGACCGGAGTGGTCGCGTGGGAGTCCAGGTAGATGGGGTTCACGGTTCCGAGGTTCCGGGTTCTGGGTTCCGGGTTCCGCCAGCTACCGGCTACCGGCCACCGGCTACCGGCTCGCTAGGAATGCGTTTGCAGAACCGGACGCGAAATCGGAGATCAGCGCCGGCTCGGACGTTTCCGTCGCGAGCTCGGTGATCGAGCAGGTCTGCAGCGCCAGGAGAATCCGCTCTTTGATCCTCCAGAGCGGATCGCGAACGCTGCACTTGGAGTACTGATCGCAGTTCTCTTCTTCGGTCGAACACGCCGTCACGGTCAGCGGGCCGTCGACGGCCTGAATGACGTCGGCCACCGAAATGGCCGACGGCGAGCGGCTCAGGTGATATCCACCGCGAGTTCCCTGATGGGACGCCACGCAGACCCTTCGCGCGCCAGCCGCTGAAGCACTTTCGCCATCAGCTCGACCGGGATGTCGTACTGCTCGGCGATCTCTCGAGCGCTCGAGGCTGCCTGTTCGGGCCGCAGCGCCAGGTGCTTCATCGCGATCAGCGCGTAGTCAGCCTTCTTGGACAGCCTCAACATATTGGTACGGCGATACTTAAGTTACGACATCCAGAGTCTGAAATCTAGAAACTAAAATCTGGAGTCTACAATTGGATCCATATTTCAGATTACAGATTTCAGATTCCAGATTCAGTATTTCGGCACCGTCGGGTCGATCTTGTCCGACCAGTCCAGAATGCCGCCCTTGAGATTCTTGACGTTCTTGTAGCCCTGCTGCCGCAGGAATGCCGCCGCCTTCGCACTGCGGCCGCCCATCTTGCAGTGCACGATGATTTCCTTGTCGCGGGGAATCTCGCTCACCCGCTGCGGCACTTCGCCGAGCGGGATCAGCGTCGAACCGGGAATCCTTCCAATCTTGAACTCGTTCGGCTCGCGAACGTCGAGCAGAAAGAAATCCTCCTTCGCGTCGATCTTCTTCTTGAGCTCGGTCACAGTGGTTTCGGTCTCGTTCTCATTGGCAGCAGTCACGGCAACCTCCGGCGCGCTCGGCGCCACACCGCAGAACTGTTCGTAGTCGATGAGCTCACGCACTGTCGGATTGCGTGCCGCACACCGGGCAGTCGGGATCCTTCTTGAGCTTCAGCTCGCGGAACTTCATGCGCAAGCGCGTCGTAAATCAGGAAGCGGCCGATCAGCGGCTCGCCGATACCCATGATGAGCTTGATCGCCTCGGTCGCCTGGATCGTCCCGATCACGCCTGGCAGCACGCCCAGCACGCCGCCCTCGGCGCAGCTCGGCACCAGTCCCGGCGGCGGCGGCTCCGGATACAGGCATCGATAGCACGGGCCGTCCTTGGTCGCGAAGACGGAGGCCTGCCCCTCGAAGCGGAAGATGCTTCCGTACGCGTTCGGCTTGCCGAGAATCACGCACGCATCGTTGACCAGGTAGCGCGTCGGAAAGTTGTCGGTGCCGTCGAGGATGACGTCGTACGGCTTGAACAGCTCGAGCGCGTTCTTCGACGACAGCGCCGTCTCGTAGGTTTCGATGTTGAGGTGCGGATTCAGCGCGAGCAGCCGATCCTTCGCCGACGCGAGCTTCGATCGGCCCACGTCGGGCGTGCTGTGAATGATCTGCCGCTGCAGATTGCTGTAGTCGACGACGTCGAAGTCAACGATGCCGATCGTGCCGACGCCCGCGGCGGCGAGATAGAAGCGCCGCCGGCGAACCCAGACCGCCGGCGCCGATGCACAGGACGCTCCCCTTCTTGAGCTTCTCCTGCCCTTCGACGCCGACCTCCGGCATGATGAGATGCCGGCTGTACCGTTTACTTCGTCGTTCGTGAGTGCCATGATTTCCTTGTTACTGTGTGGGGTCCGGCTTAAGCCGGACCGCCACCATAAGCCGGACCGCCACCGCGAGACGGAATGATGCTGATTGTGTCGCCCGGCTTGACCGCCGTCTTCTCTTTTTCCAGATACCGGATGTCTTCGTCGTTGAGATACACGTTGACGAAACTGCGCAGTTTGCCCTGATCGTTGTAGAGATGAGGCTTCAACCCCTCGTACTTCGTGCGTGAGATTCGTCGAGCAGTTCGCCAATCGTGGCGCCGTCGACTTCGACGGCATCCTGCTTGCCGGTAAAGGGACGCAGCGGAGTCGGAATCAGAATCTTGTTCGCCATAAACAGCTCAGTCACCCTGTAGAGACGCCTCGCGGAACTGCGAGCGATCGTCGGCCAGCTGCCACACCGTCATGTGTTCAGGCCGGCCCTGTTGAATCGACACAATCACGTACCAGAAGAACGGGAACGCGTGATCCAGATCGTACTGCGAGGGCCGCGCCGGATGATCGGGATGCGAATGGTAGAACCCGAGCAGTTCGTGGTTCAGCCGCTTCGCTTCCTCTTCGACGAACTTGTAATCCGATGGCCGGATGAGAAACCGCCGCCGCGCACCCTCTTCGGTCGTATTCGGCAGCGGCGCCACGTGCTGCACCACGCCGTCCAGAGCCGATCAGCGCGCCGCAGCATTCGTTTGGATATGTTTCCACGCCATGCCGCCGGATAGCGTCCGCGATACCAGGCATCAGCCTCAATGATTCAGACATGAAAACAGGCGACTCTGGATCCCTACTCCGGCAGATTCCAGAAACGCTCGGACATGTATTTGTCCGCGCTGTCGGGAAAAATCGTCACAATGACGGCATTTCGAGCGGCTTTCGCGATTTTCAGCGCGCCGGCGAGCGCCGCTCCGCCCGAAATGCCGACGAGCAGCCCTTCCTCACGCGCCAGCCGCCGAACCATCGTGTACGCGTCTTCGGTGCTGACGCGCATGTCCTGGTCGGCAAGTGATGGATCGTAGATGCCGGGCACGATGGCCGTTTCCATGTGCTTGAGCCCTTCGAGGCCGTGCAGCGGAGAATCGGGTTGAAACGAAATCAGCTTGATCGCACGGGTTCGCTTCGCGCAATCTCCGTCCGGTTCCCATGAACGTGCCGCTGGTACCCAGGCCGGCGACAAAATGCGTGATGCGTCCTTCGGTCTGCGCGAGAATTTCAGGTCCCGTCGTCTCGTAGTGTGCGCGCCAGTTCGCGTCGTTGTTGTACTGATCGGGATAAAAAAACATGTCGGGGTTGGCGGCCACCTGCTTTCGGGCTTCCCGGATGGCGCCGTCGGATCCATCCATCGGATCGGTGAAGATCAGCTCGGCGCCATATGCGTGCAGCAGCCGCTTGCGTTCGACGGTGACGTTCGCAGGCACGCACAGCTTGACCGGAAACCCCTGAGCGGCGCCGATCATCGCGTACGCGATGCCTGTATTCCCCGATGTGGCGTCGAGCAGCGTCTTTCCCGGGCGCAGCGCGCCCGATCGCAACCCCTCGCGCACCATGTTCGCCGCGGGCCGATCTTTGACCGAGCCACCGGGATTGAACCATTCAGCCTTGCCGTAAAGCTCGACGCCGTTGAGGCCGGCCTCGAACTTCTTGAGCCGCAGCAGCGGGGTATTGCCGATCAGATCGAGGACGGTACTGCCCCGCATCCGCTCGCGATCGGTTGACCTGGACGCCCATTGTTCAATAACATGCGAAATACGACCATTCTGGTCCGAATTATAGCGGCTCTGGAACCCGAACCTACTTCGGCAGCAGCTGTCCGTCGGTGTTTCTCAACTCGGCCGGCGCTATCTCCTGCTTCGAGCGGCTGGCGGATCCTGGCGCTGTCACCCGACGGCCACGACGACCATCTTTTCGGGAACGAGGTACTTGGCGGCGACCGTCTGAATGTCCTTCGCCGTGACGGCGTTGATCTGGCTCGGCAGCGTCGTGTAGTAGTTGAGCGGCAGGCCGTAAACGAAAATTGCCGAGAGCGCTCCAACCGTGAACTCGTTGGTCTCGAACTGCCCGGGAAGCGACTGTGTGATGGCGTCCTTTGCGAGCGTCAGTTCTTCCGCCGTGACATCGGTGGTCGACCATGCGCTTCACTTCGTTGATGATCTCGTGCACGGCCGGCGCGGTGACGTCGGTCCGCACGCCTGTGCCCACGGAAAACGGCCCGGCACCTCGCCAGAACGAAAACTGAGACCCGGCGCCATACGTGTAGCCCTTGGCTTCGCGCAGATTCAGGTTGATCCGGCTCGAAAAGAGCCCGCCAAGAATCGTATTCATCACGCGCAGGCGCATGTAGTCGGGGCTCGAGCGCGGGACGCCGATCGTGGCGACCCGCAGCTGCGTTTGCGGCGAGCCGGGCCGATCCACCAGCACCAGCCGCGGTTGCGCGAGCGCGGAGTCGCCGAGCTTCGGCGGCGCCGCTGTCCCGCGCGGCCAGCTTCCGAAGGTCGACTCCGCGAGCTTCCGCAGCTCGGGCAGCGTAATCGATCCGGCAACGACGAGCGCGGCGTTGGCAGGAACGAACTGACTGCGCCAGAAACCATGCAGGTCGTCGCGCGTGATTCGCTTGATGGAATCAGCCGTGCCGAGCTGGGCAAATCCATATGGATGCTCGAGCCCGTACAACGCCGCACGCCATCACGTTGTTCGCGACGATGTTCGGGTTGCTCCGCTGCTGGACGACATCGGCGAGCCTTGCCGCGCGAATACGCTCGACTTCCTCGGTCGGAAACGTCGATCGAAGCGCGACGTCCGCAAGGATGTTGAGCGCCGCCGGAAAATTCCTCGCGAGGCTCGACGTCGTGATCGTCGACGAATCCATCGTCGAGCCGATGTTGAGCGAGGCGCCCAACTGTGCGATGTCCTCGGCGATCTGTGTCGCGGTGCGCGTCGTCGTTCCCTGATTCAGCATCGCCGCGGAAAAGCTGGCGAGCCCCGGCTTGTCGATTGGATTGGCGTCGCCGCCATTCCGCACGACGAGAGTGGCCGACACCACCGGCAGACCCGTCTGCGGCGAGAACAGTACCGTCAGGCCGTTTGCCAGCTGAAACGATTGCGGCGTCGGCAGCTGCGCGGCGCGCGATGCCGACGGCTTCGGCGCGGTCGCGCGCCAGGGCTCATCGGGATTGCCGCTGTCGCCGCTCTCGCCGCGCGGGCGCACCTTGTTGCGCCTGGCGGCTTCGGCACTTCAGGTCCGAGATCCTGTTTGCCCGGCACGCCGTGCACGATGACGCGGGCATCCGGCCGCAGATACTGCTGCACGAAGCGTCGGACCGAGTCCGGTGTCACGCGGCGCCGCCGCATGATGTCCTGCGCCAGATAATCCGGCGTGCCAACGTAGTGGTTGTACAGATTCAATTGATCCGCGACGCCACCAAATCCGCCGCGTCGCTGCAGGCCGCTGAGCATCCGTGTCTCGATCACGTTGCGCACGCGCTCGACTTCTGCCTGCGTCGGTCCTTCCTTGCAGCAGCGTGGCGAGCTCTTCATCGATGGCCGTCTCGAGCTCCTGCAGCGTATGTCCCGGTCGCGCCGTCGCCTCGATGCCGAACGCTGAGCTCAGCATGGCTGAGTTTTGATATGCATTCACGCTCTGCGCAATCTGTCTTTCGTAGACCAGCTTTTTGTACAACCGGCTCGAGCGCCCATCGCCGAGCACGCCGGCGGCAATATCTGCGTCGGCATCACCATCCTTGAAGTATGCGGGAGAGTGCCACGCCATGTACACGCGCGGCAGCTCGACGCGATCCTGGACGACGATGCGCCTTTCGCTCGTAATAGGCGGCGTCTTCACATTCACGGGCGGAACGGCGGGCCCTCGCCTCAGCGATCCGAAATACTTCTCGATGAGCTTCTTCGTGGTCGGCTTGTCGATGTCGCCCGCGATCGCGAGCGTCGCGTTGTTGGGCGCGTAATACTGCCGGAAGAACTGCCTCACGTCCTCGAGCCTGGCGGCCTGAATGTCGGCGTGCGATCCGATCACGACCCCGTGATAGGGATGGCCCGCAGGGTAGAGCGCCTTGACCATGGCTTCATACACCATCCCGTACGGAGCGTTTTCCCGTCCCTGGCGGCGCTCGTTGCGGACGACGTCCTGCTGATTCGACAGCTTGGCTTGATCGAGCACTTCGAGCAGATAGCCCATGCGATCGGATTCGAGCCAGAGGGCGAACTCCAGCTGGTTCGCCGGCACGGTTTCGAAATAGTTCGTGCGATCGAAGTCCGTCGTGCCGTTGAGGCCTGTGCCGCCGGCCCCCTCGAGCAATCGAAAATGCGAGTCGCCCGGGCACATGTTTCGATCCCTGGAACATCATGTGCTCGAACAGATGCGCGAAGCCGGTGCGTCCCGGCGCTTCGTGCGCGGGCCCCACGTGATACCAGAGATCCACGCCCACGATCGGCAACCGGCGATCTTCCGAGAGGATCACCTCGAGGCCATTTGGCAACGTGTACTTTTCGATGTCCAGCTTCGGGATATCGGTCGGCGGCGCCTGAGCGCCAAGCGTGAGAACGGTGGCACACACCAACACGAGCAGACGCGGCTGTTTTCTTCATACTGTTTACTCTCTACTTTTCACTTTTTACTTTCTCCTCCAAGCGCTCGCTTGGGCTTGTTCTCCAGGCTGGCCCACAGATACCACGATGCGACCGATCGATACGGACGCCAGCATTCCGCGATCTTCTGCATGCGCGCTGGAGTCGGGGTTTTTCGAAGCCCGTAGGCTTTCTGAATCGCCTTCACGATACCAAGATCGCCCACCGGCAGGACATCGGGGCGGGCGAGACGGAAAATCAACATCATCTCGACCGTCCAGCGGCCAATTCCTTTGATTTTCGTCAGTTCCGCGATGACGTCCTCGTCACTCATCACCGACAATCGATCGGTTTTCACCGACCCGTCGAGCACGTTCTGCGCGAGATCCCGCATGTAGCCGGTTTTTTGACGGCTCAACCCGACGCCGCGGAGGGCTTCGTCCGACAGCGGGAGAAGCGCTTCCGGCGTGAGAGGGCCGGAGTCCGGCATGAGCGCCTGCAGTCGCCCGTAGATCGTCGCCGACGCACGCGTAGACAGCTGCTGCGAGACGATGGCCTGGACGAGCCCGCAGAAAATATCCGCCTCGCGGCCCGTCTTGATGCCGCACGACCCGTACTTCTTGATAATCGACGCGAGAACCGGATCACGCCGCATCAACACGCGCCGCGCGCGTGACATGTCGTCCGCCGTCATTCCGACAGGAAACCGGCGCCGGAAGAATGCACCCGACCCCTTTTTCATCGTAAGGGACGCGGTCAGCGTGACCCGCGCGTGAATTTCGATGGTCGACGGCTCGAACCGGCGTCGACACGTCGCCCGCGGCCGCCAGCGCCGCCATGCGCATCATCGGGCGCGGCGGCTGCTGGCGCGCCGCCCTTCTTCGATGCGCACGATCCGATCGATTGTCGCACCCGGCGCCAGCAGCGATCGCCTCGGCACGGGCACGGGCATCCGCAACGGCCTGCCTGAATGCATCGCGCTCGAGCGCCGCGCGATTGCGCACATCGAACCGAATGCCGGTAATCGTCGTCGCTCCACCGGCGCCGGCGGCATCGATGACGACGCCGACACGATCGATGTCGTCGAGCCGCACCTCGACCGTGTTGCGAGCAAGGTAGGTTCGGAACGTCTGGCGGCCGTTTGCATAGTCGAACTCGGGATGCAGCTCGTATCCGATCGTCCTGACCGCAGTCCTTCGGCACACCCGCCTGCTCGATCTTCTGCAGCACGGCCGTCATGGCGGCGGCGTTCTGTTTCTGCGCTTCTGAGGAATTCTTGCGAGCGCGACTCGGCCGCGATCGTCACGAACGCGCGATCGGGCCGGGCGGTGACAACCGCCTGACCTTGGGTGACGACCGTCGGCTGCAGCGGCGACGCGGCGATGGTGGCGTTTGTGCGCGAGCGGGTGAGTCCACAAACGCGATCAGGAAGGCGCAAATAAATGTTCTCATATTGCTGTTCCCACGCAGATGGTTTGGCCGGGCCGGCGCTCTACAGAGGAGTCTATTTCAAGGAATACGCGATGCGGAAGCCGATGCTGTAAGTGTAGCTGTCTGGGGGCACTTTGTGACGGCACGCGCATCGCAGGTAACGGCCGACGACGTTGACCCATCCGCCTCCACCGCCCCGAGCCGCCCGTTCCCACTCGTCGGTCATTTTGTTGTGGGTAGAATGTACCGAACGGTCATGACGCGCAAGACGGTTGACATTGAAACTTCAGAGTTGCGAAAGCGCGTCCGCGCGGCGATCGATCTCAGCCGCCGCACCGCCGCCGCGCGCCGCACACGACTCGACGAAGCAGCAGCCGCCTACAACGCGCTGCTCGAGAATACCGCGGCTCCGCTCGCACAGATGGTCGCGAATGCGCTGCGAGCCGAGGGCTACAACTTCATGGTGTTCACGCCGAACGGCGGCCTCCGTCTCGCGTCGGCGAAATCGGCGGACGACTTCATCGAGTTCGTGCTCGATACGTCCCAGGCAGAGCCGCTTGTCATCCTGCGTGTCAATCAGACCCGCGGACGCCGCCTCCTTCAGCACGAACGCCCGGTGAAAGGCCATACGCCGATCGAACGGTTGACCGAAGAAGACGTGCTGCAGGCGCTGCTGGAAGAGCTCGGTCCGTTCGTCGAACGCTAAAGCGCTTTTCATAACCGCGTGGCGTGTGACACGCCGTTCAGGCGTGAGTGCAACCTGCGCGCGGTGTGTGGTCCAGCGGCCTGGAGCGAAGGCGCCTGAACCATGCGAGCGACGCGACGTACTCTTTGGCCGGCAACCGCATCGCGAGCGTGGGGACGGCGTGAGATATGCGCAGTGGTCTCGATAGCGTACGCGGTCGCGGGGCGGAAGATGCGGGTGCCCGCGTCGTCGAGCCTGGTTCGGGGCATTCGCTCCAGGCCACTGGACACGACATGGATGTAAAAAGCGCTCTCCAGAGCTGAATCCTCCATTGATAGAGTGGGACGGATTGAAGATTGGAAGAGTGTTGGTAGATTGAACATGGATGATTGGAGAATCTGCCAACTCGCCCCGTTACCTTGTTGTAAAAATCACTCCGTGCTGGACTGGAAGAAAGTCGAGCAGGCGATCGATCGTGAAGCCCATCGGCTCGATTTCGCGCCGGATCTCCTCGAAACTCATCTTGTGGAGCGGCGATGCCGGCGCGATGTTGCTCTCCTTCGCATACTCGAGAACGACCACGCGGCCGCCGGGCTTCAGAGCGCGTCGAACAGCGCCCATGATTGCCTCGGGTTCGGCGAATTCGTGATACGCATAGGCGATAAAGACCAGGTCGAGCGCCTTCTCCGGCAACCGAGGGTTCGTGTCCGTCGCAAGGACGTATTCGACATTGCTGAGCTTGTGCTCCGCCACCGCTGCCCTGGTCATATCGAGCATGCTCTGCTGCACGTCGATGGCCAGGACCTTCCCGGCGGGCCCGACCTGTTCCGCCAGACGCCACGTAAAGTAACCGGTGCCCGATCCCAGATCGGCGACCGTCGCGCCACGCGGAATTTCGAGCGCGCTTATCAGGACCTCGGGCCGCTCTTCGGCGTCACGCGCGGGGCGATTGAAAAACGCGGCGTTCTCGGTCGCCGGCGCGATGTCCCGAGTCCGCTCGCCGGCCTCGATCGACCATAACTTGCGCAGCGTGCGCAGGTGAGCGACCAGCTGGTCGACCTCGCTGGCAGAAAACGTTGCGGCATCGGGATGTGGCGAGGTATTGATGACCGCGCGCCGCAGCGCGTCGGGCGTGCGCAGGAGGCCAATCCAGCTCAGTTCGCGCGCCTTTGGCGTACCTCGCTCCTCGACGACGTGGCACGTGAGACATCGGCCGCGTCCTTCGAACAGGGCCTTCCCTGCCGCTGCGTCGGCAGAGCCGTTCGGGACCGTCGACTGGGCAGCCATCGCGAGCGCAAGAAGCAGTCCCGCACCGTTCATCCGCACAACTTTATCTCTGGACCGCTTCGAGTCCAACGGGTATAAGACACCCATGCTGCGATGGGTCTTTGCAGGGCTCCTGCTGTCGGGCGGCGTGGCGGCGGCACAGAATCCAACGCTTCAGGGACATCCGGACGACTACGTGCGCGCCGACATCGAGTACGGTTCGCGTCTGTACGATCAGCACTGCTTCGGCTGTCACGGCGCGACCGGCGATGGGGTTGCGGGCGTCGATCTGCGCAGCGGCAAGTTTCGCAATGCCGTGACCGACCCGCAGCTGCGCACGGTGATCACCAACGGCTTTCCAACCAGTGGAATGCCCGCGTTCAAGCTCGATCCCGTCGAGCTGACCGGGCTGGTCGCCTATCTTCGCAACATGAATACCTTCGACAGCGGTTCGGTGAAGCCGGGCGATGAGGCGCGCGGCCAGTCGATCGTCGAAGGCAAGGGCGCCTGCCTGAGCTGTCATCGCATCAACAACGTCGGAAGCCGGAAAGCGCCTGACCTGAGCGATGTCGGCGCAAACCGCAGCGCTGGATCGCTCGAGCGCTCGCTGCGCGACCCCAACACCCAGATGATGCCCATCAACCGGCCGGTGCGCATCGTCGACGCGCGACGGAAGAGTAATTACCGGGCGCCGGCTCAACGAGGATACCTACACGGTCCAAATTGCCGACGAAGAGGGGCGTCTGTATTCGCTCGTGAAATCAGAGCTTCGGGAGTTCACCGTCTCGACGACGTCGACGATGCCGTCATTCGAGAAAGAGCTCACGGCGGTGGAAATCGCGGACGTCGTCTCGTACCTGCTTTCGTTGAAAGGCCGATGAAGATGCGCCGATCCATTCGCGCTGCGTCTGTTCTGATGTTCATCACCGTCGTGTCATTCGACCTGGGCGCGCAGGCGCCGGTTGGATCCGAGCGGCTGCTCAACGCCGCGAAAGAGCCGCACAACTGGCTGATGTATGGCGGCGACTATTTCAGCAACCGGTACACGACACTGTCGCAGATCACGCCGGCGAACGTGAGGAACCTGAGCCTCTCATGGGTGTACCAATCGCCTGTCGCTGGAAGCTGGCAACCGACGCCGCTGGTGGCCGACGGCATCATGTATCTCACTCAGAGGCCGAACGACGTCATCGCACTCGACGCTGTTACGGGCCGCGTGTTCTGGATCTACCGCTATCAGAACGCCGCTGATCTCATCGTCTGTTGTGGATCGAACAATCGAGGGGTTGCCATTCTCGGCGAGACGCTCTTCATGGGGACTCTCGACGCTCATCTGATTGCGCTGGATGCGAAGAGCGGACGCCTGATATGGAAGACGAAAGTTGCGGAAAGCAAGGAAGGATACTCAATCACCGTTGCCCCCCTGGCATTGAAGGATCGCGTCATCATCGGAACGGGCGGCGGCGAGTACGGCATACGAGGCTTTGTCGCGGCATATGAGGCGCGCACTGGAAAGGAGATGTGGCGCTTCTACAACGTTCCCGGTCCAGGCGAAGCGGGCCACGAAACGTGGGAGCCGTGTCCGCCCAACCCGGCTACCTATTGCGATCCCGAGGCATGGAAGCACGGAGGGGCGTCAGTCTGGGTGACGGGCTCGTTCGACCCGCAGTTGAATCTCACCTACTGGGGCACAGGCAACGCTGGCCCCGATTACAACCATGAGCAGCGGCCGGGCGACAACCTGTACACCGCCTCGGTCGTCGCGCTCGACGCCGACACCGGCAGGTTGCGCTGGCATTACCAGTTCACGCCGCACGATCGTTACGACTACGACTCGGTGCAGGTTCCCGTACTGGCCGATATCACCTGGCAGGGCGCACCGCTGAAAGCGATGCTCTGGGCGAATCGCAACGGCAACTTCTACGTGCTCGATCGCGCGACGGGAAAATTCCTGCTCGGGAAGCCGTTCGTGAAGCTGAACTGGATGAGCGGCTTCGACGCCAACGGAAGACCCATCCAGACGCCGCAGCCGCGGGGCATGCCGACCTATCCTGCAGTGCAGGGCGGCTCGAACTGGTATTCGCCATCGTTCAGCCCGCGAACCAAACTCATGTACGTGTCGACGTGGGAGGGGAACGGGCAGATGTTCGACGGCACTCCCATCGTGTATGAATCCGGGCGCGGATTTGGCGGCGGCGTCAATCAGCCGTTCGTACCGACGCCGGGCGCCCCGACGCGGGGGATACCAGGCGCCCCGAGCATTCCAAATCTGCGCCGGGGACCCATCAACAACTGGACCGACGCAGCCGGCAACGGCGCGGTGCAGGCTATTGATCCCGCGACCGGAGAGGCCAAATGGAAGTTCAGGATGACCGATGTCACCGACACCGGCATTTTCACGACGGCTACTGATCTTCTGGTTACAGGCGGGCGCGAAGGGTACCTGCAGGCGCTCGACGCACGGACCGGCACTCTCCTGTGGAAAGCGAACCTCGGCGCGCAGATGCTGAACAACCCGATCACGTACGCCGTGAACGGGAAGCAGTACATCGCCGCCGCGGCCGGTTTGTCCCTGTTCGTGTTCGCGCTGCCGTAAAGGGGTCAGACCCTATTTTTTCGATTTTCGTAAGCTCGCGGCCGGGTCTCCAAGTTACGAAAATCGAAAAAATAGGTCTGACCCCTTTATTTCGACTCGTAAATCCTGAGCAGCTCGACGAGCTTGTATCCTTTGGTCTGATACGGCGGGATGATTCGCTCGGCTCGAAGATACTGGATCATCCCTTCGTCAGAATAATCGGCCGGTCCAATTCCTTCCGCGGCTTCCAGAATTTGTCCGAGCTCGTCGAGCGTCATCGCTTTCTCCGTCACTCGTCTGGTGCCGGAAAGGACGCCAAGCCTTTTCACCGGTTGCGTCCGTTCGGCCGTCTCGAAGGTGATGAAAATCTCGTTCGCGATGAAGTGATAATCGGCCTCCGACCTGGTTGCAGGGGCGTCCTCGATCTTGATGGCCGCAACCCGATCGATTGTGCGCAGCAACTCGAAGACGCTCTGCGGTGAACGCGCCGTCACCTGACCATCCTGTGCTATCGATGTGCATACAGCAGTCTGGCTATCTCCGCCGGGCGGTCCACGATCACCTCATCGCCGGTCAGCTCGGCGCGCGAAAGATCGACGTAGCCGAATCCATACCGCGCAAGGCAGACGCGCACGCCGGCGTTGCGCGAGGTCTGCAGATCGATGGCCGAATCGCCTATCAGAATGGTTTCGCTCGGACCGGCGGATGCCTGCTTCATGAGGAATCTGACGCCATCAGGGAAGGGCTTGCGCGGCCATGGCCCGTCCCCGCCGACCACCCACTGGAAGTACTTCGTGAGCTCGAAGGCTTCGAGGATTCTCAACGTCTGCCGGAGCGGCTTATTGGTAAGAAGCGCCATCGCGATCTGCTGAACGCGAAGCTCGTCGAGCATCCTCACGATCCCCTGATAGGGACGCGTGTGGCGAGTCAGGCGCAAATCGTACAGCGACAGGAATCGCGCGAGAGCCTGCTCCAACGGTGCGTCGACCCCTGCGGTCGTGATGACGCGCTGCACGAGCGTGAGGGCGCCGGAGCCAACCATGCTGGCAATGGCCCGCTCATCGAGCGGCGACGCGCCGTACCAGCCGAGCAACTCGTTTGCACTGTCCGCCAGATCGCGCTGCGAATCGATAATCGTGCCGTCAAGGTCAAAGACGGCCAGAATCGTCCGGGCGCGCGTCAGTCCGGAATCGCGCCGCCATAGGTCGCGAACGACGTCGGGGTCTCCCACACCGTCACCCGGACGACGGAGAACCCCTGGGAATGGGTGTAGTCGTAGAGAAGTTTGGCGATATGCTCGACCGTGGGATTGCTCTTCACAATGAATACCGGCTCACCCAGCCGCTGCATCGGTTCGACGAGGGGGTCATCCTCGCGAAGAATCATTTTGTGGTCGAGCTCCCGGTCGACCCAGCCCTTGACAATCCGCTTGATGTCGGAAAAATCGCAGACCATGTTGCGGTTGTCGAGCGTGCCGCTGCGGACTTCGATTTCGGCAACCGCGTTGTGCCCGTGCGGGTGCTTGCAGATGCCGTCGTAGTCGAGCAGCCGATGCCCGTAACAGAACTCAATTTTCTTCGTCACTGAGTACATGTCGTTCGAATCCCCAATCCCCAATCCCGACTCCCGCCCATCGGACGGCTCGGGGCGCCCCGAGTTCATCGAACAGCGTCAACACTCGAGCCTCGTGTTGCTGTCAGGCGGACTCGACAGCGCCGTGCTTGCCGCGCAGGAAGCCCAGACATACGCCGTCCATCCAGTCTACGTCGCGGCTGGGCTCGCTTGGGAATCAGCCGAGCAGCGCATTGTCCGCGCTCTGCTCCAACGGCCGCCGTTTGCCAACGCAGCTCATCGCGTCTTCCCGCTCATGCGCCTCGAATTCACCATGAAGGATGTGTACCCGCCGTCGCATTGGGCGCTGACGGGGACTCCGCCAGCTTATGACACGCCCGACGAGGATGTGTATCTCCACGGCCGGAACGTAGCCCTTCTCTCAAAGGCGGCGGTCCTGGCCGCTTTCAAGCACATCTCGCGCATCGTCGTCGCGCCGCTGGCCGGCAATCCATTTCCCGACGCAACGCCCCGATTCTTTGCGGCGCTCAGCGCCGCTCTGTCGCTGGGGCTCGCCTCGCCGATCGAAATTACCGCGCCGTTCGCACATCTGCACAAGCCCGATGTCGTGAGGATCGGCGCCGGCCTGGGCGTGCCGTTCGAGCTGACGCTCTCGTGCATGAATCCTTCCGACCTCACCCACTGCGGACTCTGCAGCAAGTGCCGCGAGAGGCGAGACGCCTTTCAAGCAGCCGGCGTCGAAGACCCGACGGTGTACGCCAATGCCAGCCCCAGATGATATCTCCATGTCTCGCCGCAGAGACGCGAAGACGCAAAGATCTACTTTGAGGGAAAGCCCTTTGCGTCTTTGCGTCCCGGCGCACTATGGAATCTCGTCTGCCCTCACGCCCGATCGATCTCCCCCGTCCAGTCCGAGTGCACATGCAGCTTGCGTCCGCGCAGAGGCAGGCGGATGTCGGAGGATGTGCCCCGCGAGGGCCGAAACAGCACACGATCGATCTCTTTGAGCAAATGCTCGAACTGTTCCTCGCGGGGGGCCGTCAGGACCAGCACGCCACCCGTTTCGGGAGGAGGGAATCGGGCGTCATCGAGATAGTCGCGATCGAGGGTCACCAGCGTCCGCCGAAGCTGCGCCGCCATACGAAAATGCTCGGTATCGGACGCTCGTCGCAGATCCTCTTCTTCCATCACGAAGAATACATCCCATTGCAGCCGCTCGCGCATGAACCGGATCAGGCCGACCGGGAGATTGGCATCGCAGTACACACGCGGCGCCTCGCTGATTTCTTCGGCGACCGACGCGAGTTCTGACGCGAGCGTACCCATGGAGCCTACGCAGAAAGAGCTGAGAGTGTAGAGCGAAGAGCAAAGAGCATCTACGGCTCTTTGCTCTTGGCTCTTCATCCGCGCCGCCGTGGCCTGGCGCTTCAACTCTGCCACCAACGCGTCGCGCTTGTGCACGAGTTCCTTGCGGGGGCGCCGGCTGTTGTTCGATCCGATGGCGTACTCGCAGAAGAGCGGGAAGGCGATCGTCGAGTCGCAGTAGGCGACGACCGTATCGGGCAGCACGCCAGGGTTCACCTTTCCCCAGCTGACAGCCTCGGCAGGCGTCGCTCCCGACAATCCTCCCCAGACAACCTGGTCGGTCGTGATCTGGATGAAGTAGTCGTTGCCGCCCTTGTGAATCCCATACACCTCCCAGAGAGTGGGCTGCCCCTGGAGGTAGAAGTTCTTGGGCGATCCGCCGCCGAGAATGACACAGCCGTTCCGCTTTCCTGCAAGAATGATCGCGCACACCTCGTTGACGTCGCGATTCGGATCAATCATCAGCGAGCTGTCGTTCAGCAGCTCGTGATAGGCGAGGTTCATGCCGATCGAGCTGTCGCCTGGCGACGAGGTATAGATGGGCACTCCGGCAAGGGCCGCACGCGCGACCACCGAGTGCTCCTCGGAACCGGGAAACTTCTTCAGCAGATCGCGGCCCATCCGATAATGCAGCTCGGCAGTTGTAATCGGGCCTTCGATCTTCTCGCGGACCAGGAAGTCGCGGATGAAGGCATCCGTCTCCAGGAGTACCTTGGCCGGAAACAGCACATCGTAGATGCGAATGATGCCCTGCTCGTACAGTTCCACGTCATCGACGAACGGCGAGCCGCGGTGCAGCGTGAAGTTCAGCGCATGGTGGAGATCGTGGTACAGGTTCGCGCCGGTGCTGATGATGAAATCCACGAGACCCCGGTCCATCATCTCGACGATGCAGCCGCCGATACCGGCGGGGGTCATGGCCCCGGCGACCGTGAGGCCGATGGTCGTGTCTTCCTCCGGATCCAGCATTCTCTCGGCGAAGATGCGGCACGCCTCCGACAGGCGCGCTGCGTTGAAGGCCTGGAAGCCCTCATCGATGAGGTGCCTGACTTCCTGACTTCCTCGCGGACGATAAAAGCCAATGGGTTTTCCCGACAGAGCGCTTTTCGCGCCAGGAGCACCGGGCGAACGATACGGCATAGCTTGTAATCTTACCCCCGCCTGCGGGCGTGCGTGTCCGTCTTGACACGGCCCCCACAGAAGGACAAACGTAGGCAGCTGTGAATCAGGTTCCGCTCGAGCCCGGCGCCGGCACGGCGATAGACATTGCGACCATCGCAGGCATCACCGCCGCGTTACTCGTGCTTGTGCTGTTATTCGTCGTGTGGAAGAAAGGACGCCCGTTCACGTCGGGCGACGTGTTTCGCGCGAGCAGGCTCAGCGCCGGCAATCACCTGTTTCCCACGCAGGTGCTCATCAAGCCGAC
This sequence comes from Vicinamibacterales bacterium, assembly GCA_963775345.1. GTDB lineage: Bacteria > Acidobacteriota > Vicinamibacteria > Vicinamibacterales > JAMQPK01 > JAMQPK01. The sequence goes on along the minus strand of CAVZIS010000007.1, from coordinate 360,063 downwards.
CAGCGTCGTCCACTACACGCCGGAATGGTTCGGCCGGCTCGAGCACTCGATGCACATGGCTCATGTCGCCTCGGTCCGGATCGATACCAACCTGATGTTTTCCGACGTTTTCATCGAGACGACCGGCGGGGCGAGTCCCGATCCGGTGCCACGGCCACAGAAAAGCTGATGCCATCCGCATGAAGGAGTTGATCGAGCGGTATCAGACCGACTATTACCAAGGACGGGGGCCTGTGGGCGGTGACACTCTGCCGGTTGGTGGGAGCACCGCCCCCACTTAGTGCGCCGAGTCCGCGTCCGACAACAGGACGGGGAAAAGACTGTGGACGATCTGACATTTTCAGCTCGACGGGCGACCGCGACGCGTCCCGAAAACGAGAGCGATCTCGAGACGCGATTCCGGAACCTCGTTCAATCACCCCTCCGGGCCGGAATCCTTCGATACTTGAGCGCCCGTCCGGACGAAAGCTTCGACGCCGACTCGCTGATGCAGACCTTCGGACGGCTGCGGATGGACGTCGAAAACTGCGTCCGCGAGCTCGTCGGTTTCGGCGTTGCCGGTGGAATTCCGGGCAGCCCGGTCCGCTACGCCGCCGCGCGGCCGGAGAACCCGGGCATCGAAAAACTGCTCGATCGCTTCCTCGAGCGGCGCGCCACCATCAGCACGGAGGACCAGTCGCCGTCGGTGCAGCGGTTCCGCGAAATGATCGGACGCGACGAAAAAATGCTGATCGTGTTCGAGTGGATCCGCACTGCAGCGAAATCCGATATTTCGGTGCTGATTCTGGGCCCGACCGGATCGGGCAAGGAGCTCGTCGCGCGCATGATTCACGAGCTCAGCCGCCGCCAGGCGGCGAAGTTTCAGGCCGTCAACTGCGCGGCGCTGCCCGACACCCTCTTCGAATCTGAAATCTTCGGTTTCGAGAAAGGCGCGTTCACCGGCGCCCACGATCGGAAGCCAGGACGCCTCGAACTGGCCAACGAGGGCACGTTGTTCCTCGACGAGATTGGCGATCTGTCGATTGTGGCCCAGGCCAAGCTGCTCCGCGTGCTCGAAGAGCGGCGCTTCGAGCGGCTCGGCGGCAACCGCTCGATTCACGTCGATTTCCGGCTGATCTCTGCGACCAACAAGCCGCTCGATCAGCTCGTCCGAGACACGCGATTCCGTGAAGACTTGTACTACCGTGTGAACGCCTTCTCGATTCGGCTGCCGTCGCTCCGCGAGCGCCAGGTCGACATTCCAGTGCTCGCCAACCGTTTTCTGGCTCGCTACTGCGCTGCCAACGGGTTGCCGCTCGACGCCAAATCATTCGCCCGCGAGGCGGTCGACCTGTTGATCGCCCACCACTGGCCGGGCAATATCCGGGAGCTCGAGAGCACGGTCGCGCGCGCTGCCCTGTCTGCTCCGGGCCGCTCGATTCGCGCCGCCGACATCGAATTTCTTCACGCCGCCGAGCCGCCGCCTGAAGATGCCGGGGAGCGGCTGCCTTCGCTCCGGGAGGCGGAGAGAGCCCACATCGTCCGCATCCTGGAGGCATGTAACTGGAACAAGAAGGAAGCGGCCGGGATCCTCGAAATCAGCCGGGGCACCCTCTACCGCAAGATTCTCGAGTTCAGGCTCGAACCCCAGGCACAAGGGAACCCGTCACGAAATAGAACACGGCGCCTCGCCGTCGGTTGAGAAAGCCGGCAGTGAGGTTGAGAAACGCCAAAGAAAACCGCAATATGGCGTAACCACGGCGTTGTATCGAAATAGCACACGCTTGTGCTTCCACTATCTTCCTTTGTTATTGATAGATACGGTCTCAATCCAGGAGAGTGTGCTATTCTGTCGCATATGGGAAGAGTCCACCGAGTCATAAAGCGTTCGCTGGTGTCGCTGTAGATACTTCTCTGAGTTTGACTTAGGGGGTCGGAGGAAGCAAAGTCCATTAAGGCCAATCTCTTGCAGGACAGGGCGCAGAACTATGTACCAAATCCGTAATCGGGCCGCGGGAGGGTAGTGAAGCAACTTCCCCTCACGGCAGGAATCTATGTTGGCTCGGTCATCGCCAGCGGAGCTCTTCTGCTGGTGCGCTTTTTTCCCCTCGAGCAACTGCCGCACCCCATCTGGTTCGCCACCCTGCTGTTGTTGTCTTCGATCACATCCGCCTTCAAAGTGAATCTGCCTCTGGCACGCAGCGGATCGACGATGTCGGTCTCGTTTACGGTGCATTTCGTGTCGCTGATTCTGCTCGGACCGGCGCAAACGATGATCGTCGGCGCGATCAGCGCGTGGAGTCAGTGCACATTCCGCAGGACAGTGAAGAACCCGGCGTACTGGACCCTCTTCAGCATGGCGAGCCTCGTCATCAGCGTGCAGGCCGCCGGAACGGCGTTTCATGCGCTCGGCGGAGTGCCCGGCCTCGCGTCGATGTCTCTCGCGGCGATGGCCAAGCCGCTCGTGGGTGCAGCGGGCGCCTACTTCCTGTGCAACACGGCTTTGGTGGCTTCCGCGATCGCATTGTCTACGCGCCAGAAGGTGTCGGCGGTCTGGAACGAGAATTTCCTGTGGAGCGCGCCGAGCTATTTCGTCAGCGCAGCCTTTGCTGCCGGGATTTCGATCAGCATCGGCGGTTCGACCAACTACTGGATCGCGGTGCTCGCTGCGCCGCCGCTGTATCTCATCTATCGCAGCTACAAGATTCATCTGGGCCGCATCGAGGACGAGCAGCGGCACGTCCACGAAGTCTCGGATCTGCATCTTGCCACGATCGAAGCGCTTGCGCTCGCAATCGACGCGAAAGATCGAACGGGCAAGTCGCACATCCGGCGTGTTCAGGTATTCGCCGCTGGCCTTGCCAAGGCAATCGGGATGACCGAGAGCGAAATTCAGGGCGTGAAAACCGCTGCGCTCCTGCACGACATCGGGAAGCTCGCCGTGCCCGAGCACATTCTCTCTAAGCCCGGTCCGCTGACTCAGGAAGAGTTTCAGAAGATTCGCATCCATCCGCAGGTCGGCGCCGAGATTATCGCGGGCGTGCCCTTCCCTTACCCGGTCGCTCCGCTCATTCTGAGCCACCACGAGCGGTGGGACGGCAAGGGATATCCCGCAGGCATGAAAGGCGAAGAGATTCCGGCCGGTGCGCGAATTCTCGCCGTGGTGGACTACTTCGACGCCCTCACCTCCGAGCGCCCGTATCACAAGGCGATGAGCGACGAGAGCGCCATCGACCTCCTGCGCCAGGAAGCGGGCAAGGCACTCGACCCCCGCCTGGTCCAGCAGTTCGTCGAAAGCCTGCCGGCGCTCAGTGCCGAAGCCGCAACAACGGTCGACACCGTCCGCACGCTGCAACTGCCCACCGGCACGAACGAAAAAGGGCGGCCGGCCGTCGGGCTGCTGCACGAGCCGTCACACAAGTCGGTATTCGACGACATCGCGCTGGCGCACCGCGAAATCTACGCGCTCTACGAGATTGCACAAGCCATGGGCACCAGCCTGGGCGTGGCGGATACCATGGAGCTGATCTCGTCCAAGCTCAGCAACCTGGTGCCGTTCTCCTGTTGCGCGCTCTTCCTGCACAACGAGGAAATGGATACGCTCCGCTGCCGTTTCGCGACCGGGGTGGACGCCGACGTGATTCAGCAGATATCTGTGAAGAGCGGGCTCGGTCTCACGGGTTGGGTCGCGCGAAATCGGCGCACCCTCGTCAACGCACGGCCGAGCGCCGATCTCGAAGCCGCCGGCATGTCGGAGGCCACGTCGCTGCAGTCGGCGCTGGTCTGCCCGCTGGTGTTCAACGAACGGTTCATCGGCACGCTGTCGGTCTACCATGTCGACCCTCGCTGTTACACCGACGACCATCGGCGGCTGCTCGATCGCGTCTGCGAACAGGCGGCCGCCGTCATATACAACTCGATTGTGTTCGAACAGACGCAGGAAGATTCCCTCACCGATCCGCTCACCGGCCTGCCGAACACCCGATTCATGTTCATGCACCTCACGCGCGAGCTCGCCCGCGCCGAACGGCTCAAGTCGGAGGTGTCGCTCCTGGTCATGGACCTGGATCACTTCAAGGAGATCAACGACAACCACGGCCACCACGTCGGCGATCGCGCCCTCCGCGAAATCGCGGCTGTGCTGCGCGCGGCGATTCGGCCCTACGACGTCTGCGTCCGCTACGCCGGAGACGAGTTCATCGTCGTGTTATCGGGCTGCGGCGCCGAGGAGGCAGAACGCAAGCGGGTCGAGTTGCAGACCGTGATCGATGAAGTCGTGTTCGAGGCACGCCCCGGCAAGCGGCAGCCGCTCGGCATCAGCATCGGCGCAGCTGTCTTCCCGCACGATGGCATCGCCCACGAAACGCTGCTCGCGACGGCTGACAGCCGGATGTACCGCGACAAGGCGAGGCGAAAGCGCGGAGTCAGCAGGGAAAGAGAGGCTCTCTTCGCAGAGGCCGAGGCGTACCCCGTCAATCAGCGAACGGGAACTGCGGCAATCCGCTTCGTGAATCCTCTGAAGTCAATCGCCGCACGGTTCACGCCCACTGCTCCATCCTGATCTGGTCATCCCGTACGCCCATCAGTTTGAGTTGCGGCGGGATTTCACCCACAAGGGCAGGCGGTCCGCACAAAAAGCAAAGCGTGTCTCCGGGCACGATGAGATCTTCGAGGCATTTTGCGTCTATCCGGCCCTGCCGGCCCGTCCATCCGTCCGACGCCGTGCGAGTGACCGTATGACGGAAGTCGATGCGACCGGCGTCCTCGAGCTCCTGAAATTCTCCCATGTAGGCAAACTCGTCGGGAGACCGGACGCTGTAGATCAATCCCACATGACCGTCGCGTTCGGCGAGCAGGGTGTGCCACAGCATCGAGCGGAGCGGGGCGATACCCGTGCCGCCTGCGATGAACACGAACCGCTGTTCGCGCGGATCGTCCGGAAACGTAAAGGAACCGAGAGGGCCTTCGACCGCGACTGGCGTCCCGGGCGTGATCAGGGCCGGAGTGAGGCCGGAGGAGCTGTCATTGCCGGTCTGGACCAGAAACTCGACGTGACCGTATCTCTCGGTCTCTTCCGGCGCGGATGCCATCGAATAAGGCCGTTTCCTGGCGGCGCCCAGAGGCTGAAGGTATGCGGCCTGTCCCGCACGGTAGCTGAACGACTGCCCTTGAGGATCGAGGCGGAGCACGTGGGCGCGCGGGGTCGCCGGAACCGCCTCGCGGACGAGAAACGTGGGCATTCGGTGAGATCATAAATCCAGATGCGGGTCCTCCGGCGTCTTCGCGGATCGGTGTTGCGTCTGGCGCTGAACCGGAGCGTAGCCATCGGACTGGGATGCAGCCTGTTGCTTCCCGCCCTATGGCTTCTCGTTCAGGATCTGCCTTGGGAGAATTCGACGACCGATGGCCTCGGCCTGCTGGTTGGTGCGACCGGCGCAGCGCTGCTCCTTCAGGGCATCGGAGGGCGCAGGCCGGACTGGCACTAGAACCCCATCACACTGAATCCTGCATCGACCATCATGACTTCTGCGGTCACGCCCCGACCGTCGGGCCCGAGGAGGAACAGCGCCGCCGAGGCGACCTCCGATGCATCGATGTTGCGTGCGAGCGGCGCGCGCTCGCGGTAGACACCGAGAATGTTCGAGAAGCCCGAGATCCCCATTGCCGCCAGTGTCTTGATCGGTCCAGCCGAGATGGCGTTGACGCGGATGTTGTCGGGGCCGAGCTCGGCCGCGAGGTAGCGAACCGATGATTCGAGCGCGGCTTTCGCGACCCCCATCACGTTGTAGTTCTTGAACACGCGATCGCTGCCCAGATAGGTCAGTGTGAGCATGCTGCCGCCGCCGCGCTTCTGCATCAGCGGGCGCGCTTCACGGGCAAGGGCGATGAACGAGTACGCGCTCACATCGAGCGCGATGCGGAACCCTTCGCGCGAAGTCTGGCTGAAGGGCGCGTTGAGCTCCTCTGCACGCGCGAAGGCCGCGCCATGGACGAGGAAATCGAGGCCGCCGAACTGCGTGTCGATGCTGCGGCCGAGGTCCGCGATTTGCTCGTCGCTCGACACGTCACACGGCAGAATGACCGGATTCTCCAGGCTCGACGCGAGGTCTCGCACATTCTCTTCGAGTCGTGCACTTGGATAGGTGAGAGCCAGGCGCGCTCCAGCGCCCGCCAACGCCTGAGCAATCGACCATGCGATGGATCGCTTGTTGGCAACGCCGACGACAAGCCCGTACTTTCCCGAAAGATCAGGCATGCTCCAGCTCAGATGCGCTCTAGGATTCCAGATTTCAGATTGGAGATTGTCAGATTGAAATTACCGCGATCGTTTCTTGCCCGAATGCTGTCCCTGGTGTCGGCCCCCGCCCGGGCGCACAGGGGAGCCGTGACCCTGGGGCCGGCCGCCCTGCGGGCCGCCCTGCCCGCGTGAATTGCCGTGACCGCCGCCTTTCGCGAAACGACCCGCGCTAGAGTTGCTCTGAAAGCGGCCGTGGCGCTTGTTCGCCTGACGGACGGTGAATTCCGGCACAGGACGTGTGACCGGCTCGCGCTCGATACGTGGAAGCTGGGCGCGAATCAGCGGGCGATGGAGTCGGACCTCCTCGGCGGCGGCCGGCGTATCGCCGTTGCTTCCTTGAACCGGCGGCGGAGATTGGAGCGATTCATCGACAGTCACGGGAACGGGCGATTCGGATTCTCCGGAGTCTGGTTGGCTCACGAGCACACCTGTCGGTTGAGTGTCCTGCTTCACTGATTCGAGCACCTCGTCGTAGGCCGCCTGAACCGGCGTCTTCTTTTTTCGAAGCCGCGGCGCCTTGCCCCCCTTGTAGGGGTGCTCGGTCTCGCACGTCGTGCATCGCGTCAATCGAATATCGTCGCCCACCATCGCGACAATCGTATGGTTCGCGAGGCGGCGCTCGCGCGGGCAGTAGTCATCGACGATGTCACCAAGCCGTAGCTGACGCTGTTGCATGAATCTCCCGAAAAAACCTATGGCCGGGATTCGTATCTTCGAGGGAGCGCCAGTCTACTACGTCGCAAGGATCCCTCGCAACCACCCCTTCACATCCTTCAGAGCGGCGGATACCGCATCCGGGTGGGTCGACTGCGGTGTCCTTCGCGCGCGCACCGAGGCCTCGGGCGTCACGACGCGTCGCACCGAATCGTCGAAAAATTGCCTGTGGCGGCGCCATTCGGAAAGTGTCAAGGAGCCAAAATCGCGTCCCTCGGCCACCAGTTGTCGCACGATGCCGCCGACGACTTCGTGCGCGTCCCGGAATGGGACACCCTTGGCCACCAGGAAGTCGGCGACATCGGTCGCCAGCAGGAGACCCGAGGCGGCCGCAGCGGCCCGATCCGGATATACCTCCAGCCCGTCGATTACCCCTGCGAGCGTGGACAGCACTCCGGAGACGTTATCTTCGGCGTCGAACACCGCCTCTTTGTCTTCCTGAAGATCTTTGTTGTACCCGCTGGGCAGCCCCTTCAGCGTCGCCATCCACCCGGTGAGATGACCGATCAACCTGCCCGGTTTTGCCGCGAATCAGCTCGAGCGGATCGGGATTTTTCTTCTGCGGCATCATGCTGCTGCCGGTGCTGAAGGCGTCCGACAGCTGAAAGAAGCCGTGCTCCTCGCCGCAGAAGATGATCAGATCTTCGGAGATCCGGCTCAAATGAACCATGCTCAGCGTGCAGACGTAGAGAAACGCAGCGACGAAATCCCGATCTGAGGATGCGTCGATACTGTTGGAGACGACCCGCGAGAGCCCCAGACGGGACGCCAGCCTCGCGGTATCGACCGCGTAATTGGTGCCGGCGACCGCCCCCGAACCGAGCGGCAGCGCGTCAGCTTCGTGCGATGCCGCGCTCAGGCGGTCGTAGTCGCGTCGCAGCGCGGAGACATGTGCGAGAAAGAAGTGCGCGATCAACACGGGCATCGCGCGACGGAGGTGCGTATACGAGGGCATGACGGCGTCTCCCGCGCTCTCGGCCTTTCGCGCGAGCGCCGCGATCACCTCCGCGAGCTTCCGCTGGAGCAGCGGAATTCGTTGCCGGAGGTACAGGCGTAAATCGAGCGAGACCTGCTCGTTGCGCGAGCGACCGGTGTGGAGCTTCTTGCCGAGATCGCCGACGCGCTCGACGAGCTGGCGCTCGACGAACGCATGAACGTCCTCGTCCGGACCATCGACGAAGGCCGGCTCGGCGCGGCCCCGCTGCAGGATGTCCTTCAGAGCGGCGTCCACCATTTCAGCCTCGTCTTCTCTGAAGACGCCGGCGCCAGCCAGCGCATCAACCCACGCGAGACTGCCGGCGACGTCCTGCTCGAACAAGCGCTTGTCGAAACTGAAGGAAGACCCGAATTGAAAGGCTGCGGGATCGGGCTCGCTGTTGAAACGTCCTGACCAAAGGTTGGCCATCTACGCTACTTCGTCGTCTGTGCCACGTGATGCTCCGCAGGCTTGCCGGCCACCTGATGGCGGGCCTTTCCGGATGCGGGCTCGATCGGGAGCGAGAATGGAGACTTTCGACCGACGACGCGGAAATCACCTTTGAACAGCTTGAGACGCACGATGCCGGTCACCCGCCGCTGCACGCTCTGCACAAACGCATCGAGCGCCTCGCGCGCGGGTGAGAACCAGAGCCCGTTATAGATGAGGTCGGCGTACTCCTGCGAGAGGCGTTGCTTCAGACGTTGGAGATCGGCCGATACGACGAGGCCCTCGAGCTCGCGATGCGCGGCGTGCAGAACGATCGCGGCTGGCGCCTCGTACACCTCGCGCGACTTGATGCCGGCCAGGCGGTTCTCGACCATATCGATCCGGCCGACGCCGTGCACCCCCGCGATCGTCTCGAGGCTGTCGATCAGATCCGTGAGGGGCATGGGAATGCCGTTGATCGCAATCGGAACTCCCTTCTCCCACTCGATCTCGACGTATGCGGGAGTATCGGGCGCCTGTGCCGGCGGTTTGGTGAGCGTGTAGATCTCGTCGGGCGGCTCGTTCCAGGGATTTTCCAGGACACCTGCCGCTACCGATCGCCCCCACAGGTTCCGGTCCGCGCTGTACGTGGCTGACGCCGCTGCCGGCACGGGCACGTTCCGCGCTCGCGCATACTCGATCTCATCCGGTCGCGTCATTCCCCACTCACGCGCGGGAGCGATGAGGGCAATGGCGGGATCGATGGCGCGAACCGAGACTTCGATGCGTCCCTGGTGGTGGCCCTTCGCCGTGCAGCCGTGCGCAATCGCCGTCGCATTCTCCATCCGCGCGATCTCGACGAGCGTTTTTGCGATGAGTGGACGACTGAGGGCGGTGGCCAGCGGATAGCGCTCCTCGTACATCGCTCCAGCCTGGAGCGCCGGCAGAACGTAATCTCGTGCAAACTCTTCGCGAACGTCCAGCACATGGCACCGCATTGCGCCGGCGGCCATCGCACGCTCACGAATCTGATTCAGCTCGCGTCCCTGGCCGAGGTCCAGGGTCGCGGCGATCACTTCGGCGCCGCAGGTCTCTCTGAGCCAGGGAATCGCGACTGATGTGTCGAGCCCGCCCGAGTAGGCAAGGACGATTCTGTTATGCAAATTGCGACCATTCCTCCAGCTGCCGGGCGAGCGCCTTCGCGTGGCGCGCGTCGCGCGAGATCACGAGAATCGTGTCGTCTCCGGCGAGCGTGCCCACGACCTCGTTCAGCCTGGCGCGGTCGATGGCGAGCGCCAGCGGCTGGGCCATGCCGGCGCCCGTGCGGACGACAATCAGCTGCTGAACGCAATCGACGCCGCTGGCGTATTCGGCCAGCGCACGCTGCAGGGCGATGCCCGCGCTCACCGGCGTGGCGGGCGCCGCGCCTTCGAGTTGATACGCGCCGTCCGCCGAACGCTTGACCAGACCCAGATCGTGGACATCACGCGACAACGTCGCCTGGGTGACTGCATATCCACGCGCCTTCAGTCTGGTGCGCAGCTGCTCCTGGCTCTGAATCTGCTCGCGGGTGACGAGCTCGACGATGACTGCCTGGCGCCGCGCCTTCATAACCATGCGTTGTCTGCGAATTATCATACACACTATCGGCCGGATGTGCTGTATATTTATACTTCTCGATGGATACTTCCTCAGTCACAGGGCGTGGTGCGACGGCGACGGCGGCGGCCCCGTCGCCTGCGGGCAGCACCATTCCGATCAGGGTTGCCGTCGCCGGCGCCAGCGGATTCGCCGGGCAGGAGCTGCTTCGCTGGCTGGCAGGCCACTCGCGCGTGCGCATCACCGCCGCGATGTCGTCCTCGCCCGATGGTCCGGTTCGGTACTCTGCCCGCGCTGGCCAGAATCTGGGACGGCGCAATCGAGCCGTTTTCCGCTGGCCAGGCTCGACCGAAGAGGCGGACGTGGTCTTCCTGGCGCTGCCGGAAGAAGCCGCAGCCACCATCGCCCCTGCGCTCATCGAGCGGGGCATCCGGGTCGTGGATTTGTCCGGTGCGTTCCGGCTGCGCGACCCGGCGGCTCGGGAAAAGTGGTATCCGGCGACGAGTCTCAGGCTCTCTCGAACCGGTGTACGGGCTGACCGAGCGAAACTACACGGCGATTCGCGGGGCCCAGTTCGTGGCCAACCCCGGCTGTTACCCGACCGCCGCGCTCCTCGCGTTGGGGCCGCTGGCCGACGCAGGTCTGCTCGCCGGGGAAATCGTCGTCGACGCCAAGTCTGGCATTTCCGGCGCGGGCAAAAAGCCGACCGACCGCACGCACTTTTCGGAGAACCATGGCAGCGTCTCTGCCTACGGCGTGTTTGGACATCGACACCAGCCAGAGATCGAGCAGGAGCTCGGCTCATCGGTAACGTTCGTGCCGCATCTGGTCCCTCTGGATCGAGGCATCCTCGAAACCATATACGCGCGTCTTCGGCCTGGCACGACGTTTCGCGAGGTGTCGGAGGTCATGGCCGAGGCATACCGAAACACGCCGTTCGTGCGTCTGACGGGCGAGATGCTGCCGGAGATCAAGCACGCGGCATATACCAATTTCTGCGATATCGGCTGGCGCGTGGACGCCTCTCGCGGCCGGCTCCTGATGATCGCGGTCCTCGACAACCTCGTCAAAGGGGCGGCCGGTCAGGCTATCCAGAATTTCAACGTCGCGGCCGGCCTGGACGAGCGAATGGGACTGCTTCCGCTGACATGACCGCGCCTGTCGTGCTGAAACTCGGCGGCGAATTGCTCGAGGACCCGCTGCACCTCAGTGCGCTCGCGGCGACGATTGCGACCCTGCACACCAGGAAGCCGGTGGTCCCGCTCATCATCGTGCACGGTGGAGGACGCGAAATCGACGCCTCACTCGCGCGTGCGGGCATCGAGAAACGGCAGGTTGACGGCCTTCGCATCACCGACGAGCCCACGCTCGACGTGGTGGTCAGCGTGCTCGCAGGCCTCGTGAACACGAAGTTCGTGGCGTCGTTGGGTGCAGTCGGCATTCCGGCAGTGGGCCTGACGGGGGCCGACGCGGTGATCGGCCGGGTGGAGCGGGCAGCTCCGCATCTGTCGACCAGAGGCGACACCGTCGACCTCGGGAGGGTCGGAGCGCCCGTGGGCAAGGAAAAGCCGGCTTTGCTGCTCGATTTGTGCCGGAAAGGCTATCTGCCCGTCGTGGCGAGCATTGGCTCCTCGCGCGATGGCCAGCTGTTCAACGTGAACGCAGACACGCTGGCCGCGCATCTGGCCGGACGTCTCAAATCGCCGCGTCTGGTCATCGCGGGTGCAACTGCCGGCGTGCTCGACGCCGATGGAACAACGATTTCCGAGATGACGTTTCGCGACATGGAGGCGCTCGTGACCAGCGGGGGCGCTACCGCCGGGATGATTGCGAAGCTCGCAGCATGTCGCAGCGCCATCGAAAGCGGCGCGGCGAAGTCTTCATCGCCGACGGCAAGGACTTGACGGGTCTCGCGGTCCTCGCAAGGAACGGACGCGCCGCCGGCGCCGCAACGAGCACGAGGATTCGAGCGGTCGCGCGGCGTAATGCGCGGCCGGCGAGCAGCCGACAAATCAAGAGGAATATCGCTTCATGAACAGCACACAGGTTCGCGACCTCGAATCGAAACACGTCGTTCAGACCTACCGCCGCACGCCAATCGTGCTGGTGCGGGGAAAGGGCGTGCGTGTGTTCGACGCCGAGGGGCGTGAGTATCTCGACCTGCTCGCCGGCATCGGGGTCGGCGCGCTCGGTCATGGCCACGAAGGGCTCGCGAAGGCGATTGCCGAGCAGGCGCGCGAGATGATCCACTGCTCGAACCTGTTTTTTCACCCGCTTCAAGGTGCAGGTGGCCGACGAGTCTCGCCGCCCTTTCAGGCCTTTCGCGTGCGTTCTTCTGCAACAGCGGCGCCGAAGCCGTGGAGGCATGCCTGAAATTTGCACGGCGCTACTGGTTTACGAAGGGTGTGGCGGAACGTACCGAAATCCTCGCGATGGAGGGGGATTTTCACGGCCGGACGTTCGGTGCATTGTCTGCGACCTACGACGAGCATTATCGCGCGCCGTTCGCGCCGCTGCTGCCGCACGTGCGATTCGTGCCCGTCACAGTCCCGAGGCATTGCATGACGCTGTGACCGAAAAGACCGCGGCGATCATCCTCGAGCCGATTCAGGGTGAAGGCGGCGTTCGACCGCTCACGCAGGAGTTTGCCAACGCGGTCAATGAGGTTTGCCGGAGAACGGGACGCTCTTCTGATCGCCGACGAAGTGCAGTGCGGGCTCGGCCGGACCGGCCATGCGTTCTACTACCAGAAACTCGGCATGACTCCCGATCTCGTATCGGTCGGGAAGGCGCTTGCCGGCGGCGTCCCGATGGGGGCGGCTCTGGTGAAGGAAGAGGTTGCCGCGTCCCTTTCGTTCGGCGATCACGGCACCACATTCGGCGGAAACCTGCTCGCGTGTCGGGCGGCCCTTGTCTGCCTCGACGAGCTCAGTGCGGGGTCTGATGGATCACGTCAAGCAAGTCGGTGCGCACCTGGAAGCGAAGCTGCTCGAGATGAAGAAAAAGCATGCGGCCATTGTTCGAGGTCCGAGGCGCAGGGCTGATGTGGGGCCTCGAGCTCAGCGATGAGCCGAAAGATGTCGCGGTTGCGGTGCACGAAGCCGCCATCAGGCAGGGCGTGCTCGTCAATCGAACGGCCGGGAAGGTCATCCGGCTGCTGCCGCCCTTGACGATCACCGAAGTCGAGCTGGATCGAGCTCTCGGCTTGCTCGATGCCGCGTTCAGCGAAGTCTTTGCAGGAGCCACGAGATGAGAAAGGCCACCCGTCGCGTCCCTTTGCTGCGAACCGCAGTCCGGGGCGACGCCAAACGGATTCACGATCTGATTCAGCAGAATCAGCAGGCCGGGCACCTTTTGCCCCGCCAGCTGACTGAGCTGACTTCGCATATCGACCGCTTTGTCGTCGGCGTCGACGGCCGTGGCAGCATCGTCGCCTGCGGCGAGCTCGCGCCACTCAGCCATTCGCTCGCCGAAATTCGATCGCTTGTCGTCAGCGAAAAGCGGCGTGGCCAGGGGCTCGGCCGGCGCATGGTGGACGAGCTGCGTCAGCGCGGCGAAGGCCGCGGGGTTTGACGATCTGTGTGTGTTTGCCCATCGCCCGGCGTACTTCGCACACATGGGCTTTTCCATTGTCCCGCATACGTGGCTGCCGGAGAAAATTTCGGCGGACTGCCGGACGTGCCCGCTGTTCAGACGGTGCGACCAATTCGCGATGGTGACCGACTTGGACGGCCTACCAGACGCCCGGCCTGCTGCTCAGTTGCATGTCTAACGCGCCCACGTCGAGCGAGACCCGAATCCAGAAAATCGGCGGCGGGCATCACGGCGCCGGCGGGGTTCAAGGCCGCTGGTGTGTACGCGGGGATCAAGCCCAGGACCCATGCGTGGCCACTCGACGTCATGCTGCTGACAGCCGACCACGCTGTGGCGGCTGCCGGAGTCTTCACGACCAACAAGACAATTGCCGCGCCGGTCGTCGTCTCGCGCGAGCAATCTCGAGCAAATCTGGCGGCCGTGCCCGCGCAATCGTCTGCAACAGCGGCTGCGCAAACGCATGCACGGGGCACGCAGGGGATGCAGGTGGCGCGTTCGACCGTGGAATTCGTCGCGCGGCATATCGGTTGCCGGCCTGAGGAAGTGCTGGTGGCGTCGACCGGGGTCATCGGCGTCGACCTCGACCTGGACAAGGTCACGCGCGGCGTCGCGCTGCAGCCGCCGCGTCTCTGAGCCGCGACGACCATCACGACGCCCTGCTCGCCATCATGACGACCGATCCGTTTCCGAAGGAAGCGGCTGTGAGAGTAGAGACCGGTGCCGGGACTTTTCATGTCGGAGGGATGACGAAGGGCTCCGGCATGATCGAACCGATGATGGCAACCATGCTCGGGTTTCTGACGTGCGATGCGCAGGTTGAACCGGCGTTGTTGAAGAAAGCGCTGAACGCCGCGATGCGCGATACGTTCAACGCGATCACGGTCGACGGCGAATGCTCTACCAATGACACGGTCTTTGCGCTGTCGAGCGGCGCGAGCGGCGTGGTCGTTGACGAGTCCCTCTATCCCGCATTCGAGGCGGGGCTGCGGGCTGTATCGAAAGAGCTCGCTCTTGGCATCGTCCGCGGCGGCGAGGGCGCGACCAAGCTCGTCAGCATTCGCGTTACGGGCGCGTACGGAGTGGGCGCACGCCGAACGTGCAGCCCGGACCATCGCAAACTCGCTGCTGGTCAAGACGGCGATGCACGGCGGAGACCCGAACTGGGGCCGGCTGGTCGCGGCAGCCGGCCGCTCCGGCGTGCCGTTCGACCTGTCGCGTGCGCTCGGTTCACATCGGGGGCATCGTATTGTTCGAGAAGGGGCAGCCGCACGACGACAACGCGGGAAAAGCAGCCGTTCATCTGTCGGGCAAGGATATCGATATCGAGGTCGATCTCGGCACCGGCGGAGACGAACAGGCCACAATCTGGACGTGCGATCTCAGTGCCGAGTACGTGAGAATCAACGCCGACTACCGCACCTAGCTAGCTGGTAGCCGGCGGTAGTCTGGTCGCAGTCGCAAGTCGCAAGTCGCTGAAATGACTGTGCACGCGCCCGTTCGCGCGAAAGATTTCCTGACGGTGCTGGACTTCGAGCCGGCCGAGCTCGAGGCCTGCCTCACGCTGGCAGCGCGGGTGAAACGCGACCGTGGGCTGGGCAAAAAAGCACCCACCGCCAATGCGCTTGGCGGTGCACACGTCGCGCTGCTGTTCGAAAAACCTTCGCTTCGAACGATCTCCACGTTCGAAATTGCCGTGCGCGAGCTTGGCGGCGACGTCATCACGCCGTTTCCCGTTGCCGCGCTCAGCGAACGTGAACCCGCGGTCGACGTCGCGCGGAACCTCGAGCGCTGGGTCAAATGCGTGGTGATGCGAACCTTCGCGCACGCCACCCTGCTCGAATTCGCCGAAGCTGCACCGCGTCTCCACGTGATCAACGCGCTCAGCGATCAGGAGCACCCGTGCCAGGCCCTTGCCGATCTGCAGACCCTTCATGAAGTCTGGGGAGGCTGGGCGGGCCGCACCGTCGCATTCGTCGGCGACGGCAACAACGTGGCCACCTCGCTCGCGCAGGGCTCCGTCATGCTCGGCACGACCTTTCACATCGCGTCGCCGGAGGATACGAGCTGCCCCCAACGGTCATCGAACAGGCGATGCGCGTCGCCAGGCACGGCGCAAAAATCCGCCTGTTCCGGGATCCGGTCGACGCCGTCAGGGGCGCTGATGCCGTTTACACCGATGTCTGGACGTCGATGGGACAGGAAGCGGAAAGCGCCGAGCGGGTGCGTGCGTTCGCCGGTTATCAGGTGACGCCGCAACTGATGCGTTACGCGGCAGACCGTGCCGCGTTTCTCCATTGCCTGCCCGCGCATCGCAACGAAGAAGTCGCGACAGAGGTTTTCGAATCTCCTGCATCCGTGGTGTTCGATCAGGCCGAGAACCGCCTTCACAGCCAGAAGGCGCTGCTGCTGACGCTGATGGCAGGCCCGCACGACGATGCGCTGAGTGCGCGTGCCCAATATGGCTGCTTCCTGGACGCAGCACTACGACGCGGGCGTTCCCGAAAGCCTCGCTCCCTATCCCTCCAAGACGCTCATCGACTACGCTCGCGACAACGCGACACGTCGGCCCGACGCTCCCGCCATCTTCTTCAAAGGATCGAGCCTATCGAATGCGGACCTGGTTCGACTGAGCGACCGGTTCGCGGCTGGCTCTTGTCGACCGCGGCGTTCGGCGAGGTGATCGTGTCGCGCTGGTGCTGCCAAACTGCCCGCAATTTGTGATTGCCGAGCTCGGCGCGTGGAAAGCAGGCGCGACCGTCCTCGCCGCTGAATCCCTTGTACACGGCGGCCGAGCTGATCGACCCGCTCCGAACGGCGGGCGTCAAGATTGTCGTCACGCTCACGCCGTTCTACAAGCGGTTGAAGGAAATTCAGCCGCAGACTTCAGTGAAACTGATCGTCGCGACGAACATCAAGGAGTATCTGCCGCCGGTTTTACGCGTGCTGTTTACTCTATTCAAGGAAAAAAAAGGCGGTCACCGGATTGCGCTCGAGCCGGGCGACGATTGGTTTCAGGACCTGCATCGGTAGGGCGCGACTTAAGTCGCGCACTACATCGCCGCACCACCGATTGCACAACTCCCCCCGCCGCCCGGCCCCGACGATCCGGCGATCATGCTGATGAGCGGAGGCACGACCGGGACGCCCAAAGCCGTCGTCGGCCTGCACCGCTGCTTCGTGGAGGCGGGCGAGCAGCTGAATGTTTGGCTGCATCGGCCGAAGAACGCACCGGCAGGACATCGCGCTCGTCCCTCTGCCGCTCTTCCACGTCTACGCCTGCGTCGGAGTTCAGAGTCACTGCCTCGTCAGCCGCACGCCGATGGCGCTCGTCCCCAACCCACGCGACATCGCCGATCTGCTGAAGACCATCGCGCGCGTTCGGCCGACGCTGTTCAGCGCGGTCCCGGCGCTGTTTATCGCGCTGCTGAATCATCCGAAGGTCAAGAGCAAGTCCGTCGATTTCAGCTCGATTCGCGCGAGCTTCTCCGGTGCCGCGCCTTTGATGGCGGCCACAAAGACTCAGTTCGAAGAGCTGACCGGCGGCCGCATCGTCGAAGGCTATTCACTGACCGAGGCGATGATGGCGTGCATCGTGAATCCGCTGAATGGATCAACAAAGTCGGATCGGTAGGCATTCCGCTGCCGGATGTCGAGGTCGCGATCGTCGATTCCGACGCAGGCGAGCATTTCCTGAGAGCGGGCGAGACCGGCGAGATCATCGTGAGAGCGCCGCAGTTGATGGCCGGATATTTCAATGATCCTGAGGAAACCGATGCGGGCGTTGCGCGCACATGGGACGGGGGCACCCTGGCTCCACACCGGCGATCTCGGCTACCTGGACGACGACTCGTATCTTTTCATCGTGGACCGCCAGAAGGACCTGATCAAGACCAGCGGTTATCAGGTCTGGCCGCGGGAGATCGAGGAAGTGCTCGCCGCGCATCCGGCCGTCCAGGAAGCGGGCGTTGCCGGAGTCCCTGACGCCCTCAAAGGAGAAGTCGTCAAGGCATGGGTCGTCCGGCGCCCGGGTACACACCCCTCGACCGACGAGCTGCGCCTGTTTTGCCGGGAGAAGCTCGCGCCCTACAAGACGCCAGCGCATGTGGAGTTCAGAGATACGCTGCCGAAGAACATCGCGGGAAAGGTGCTGCGCCGGGTTCTTGTCGCAGAACACAAAGCGGGAGATCCCGAAGCCTAGAACACGAAGACCCACGAAGAACACGAAGACCCACGAAGGACGCGAAGATCCACGAAGGATACGAAGATCCACTCTTTCTGCGTGCTGTAATTGGATGCGTCACTACAATCAGCCTGCGTGGCCCTGTCTACCGGCGCCCGCCTGGGCCCGTACGAAATCGTGGCGCCCCTCGGCGCCGGGGGGATGGGCATCTGAGTTGCGCCGTCAAGCCAAATTTTTGACGAGCGGTGACCCGCGGCGGCGGAGTGCGTCGATGTAGGTGTCTTCGTCGGTACGGTCTGCGCTCCTTCCAGCAGCGAAACAGAATCCGAATCCATTTGTAGGCGAGGGCCCGTAACGCCGCGTGATGGTCATTGCCGCGGCCGCGCTGTTGGTCGTAGTAGACGCGCGCCCAACGGGAGAACCGAATCGATTGGTCAGCGAATTCGTGAAAGGTCTGCTTCACGAATTTGGGACAGGCCAAGCGGTGATGCACCCACATGGTCTTGCCACTGCGCTCGGTGACGGGCGCAATGCCCGAGTGCGCCTGGAGCTCCGCGGCGGAGTCCCATCGGGACCGGTCGGTCCCAAAGGCGGCGGCCAGCCGCGGCGCACAGACGTCGCCGGCGCATGGAAAACTGGTGAAGACGTCGTGATCGGCATGCGCGGCAAACACCTCCGCAATCCGATCGTCAAACGTCTGGATGGCAGCAATGAGCGCGCGCAGTTGCGTCGCGTAGGTCTGGACCGAGAGGCTGAGCGGCTCGACGATCGCCGCGTCGGTGGTCAGTGGACGCGCGCTGGCGATCGCCGTCAGGCGCGCCTCGATGACATCGGCCTTGCGACAATTGTGCGCGCGATAGAACTGCCGGATGGTCGTGGGCCGCGCGCGTTGCAGGGCGGCGAGCGTCGGCCACTGCGTGAGAAAGTCGCAGGCCTGCACCGACACCAGGTCGCCGACCCACTCGAGCGCCTGCGGAAAGTACCGCTTTAAGGCTGGTGAGCCGGTTGGTCAGCGCCACGCGCTGATTCACCAGTTTCCGGCGCTGTTCGCAGAGCGCCTGCAGCTTGCGACTCTCGACGGTGTCGGGGACCCACGCGCGCAGTGTGTCGCGGTGCCGGACCACCAGGTCCAGCAGGAGTTCGGAATCGAGCGGGTCATCCTTCGCGCCGCTGGTGCGGAAGGCCTCGCGGTACCGTGCCAGCGCCTTGGGATTAATCGGGTAGAGCACGAAACAGTCGTACATCAGCAGCGCGTGGATCACCGCGCCCTTCCGTTGCTCGAGCGCCACGGCGATTTTCCCGCCGGCAAAGCGCTGCTGGAGCTGCGTGACCCACTCATGCAGCACGGCCGGCTTTTGCTCGAGCTCGAGCTGCTCGATCGTCCCGTCGGCGCCCTGCAGATGCACCGAATGCCGCTCGTCCGCCCAATCCAGCCCGATACACGCGACGATTGTGTCCACCTCGCTACGCCTCCTTTCTGTCCTGCCCCAGCGCGCTTGGCGTTGGTCCTGCGCACGCCCTATAGTGGAGTCTTGAGTGGGGCCACCACTCGGACGACATCTGAGTATGCGATGTCGGACCAACGCGCGTCGTCTCCGCTCGACCGTCCATCCCAAACCGTTGCAGCAGTGGGCGAGGTTGAGTCGTAGCGGAGACGATGCGCGCTCCTATCCTACGGCCCACAGACGCCGTCGTATCTCGACCCATCAATCCGCCCTCGCAGCTCTGGGCTCTCCTGCCACGTTCGTGTCCCGGGATCTCGGTGGGCGCCGGGACACGCGGCTCGACCGCACGGTTGCCATCAAGATCCTGCCGGCAACCCTGGCGACTGACCCACAATTTCGAGCGCGAAGCCCGCATCGTCTCGCAGCTGACCCATCCGCACATCTGCACGCTGCATGACGTCGGCGAACACGAGGGGTCGGCGTTTCTCGTGATGGAGCTGCTCGACGGGCAGCCGCTGGCGGACCGCCTGACAAAAGGTGCGCTACGGTGCGACAGCAGCCATTCGCGGCTATGACGTGACGGCAGATGGCAAGCGGTTCCAGATGGTCCAACAGAAAGAGCGTCCCGCAGTTAGAGCCACGGACATGATCCTTGTACAGAACTGGGTCGAGGAGCTGAAAGCCCGCGTGCCGACGAATTAGACTAGCCGCTCAGAACAGAAGCTCAATGAATGGCACGTAGATCCTCGCGGCTTCGTGGATCTTCGTGTTCTTCGTGGATCTTCGTGTTCTTCGTGGATCTTCGTGTTCTTCGTGGATCTTCGTGTTTCAGTTCAATGGCGCGACTGTGATCCCGGCGTTTTCCAAACCCAATCGGACTGCGGCGGCAATTGCTGCAGCGCCTGGCGTATCGCCGTGTACACAGATGGTATCGACCTGGACGGTCAACACGGACCCGTCGCGTGCGACGACCTGACGGTCTCGAACGATCCTGACGGCGCGATCGGCGATGGCAGCCGTGTCGGTGAGCACGGCGCCGGCTCAGATCCCGCGGAGTCAGGGACCCGTCAGGCTCGTACGCCCGATCGGCGAAGCCCTCGGCGGCAATCGCGCAATCCATGGCGAATGCCGCCGCAGAGATGCAGCTCGGACCCGGGCAGCCCGATTATCGACGAGCGAATCATCGAACGAGGCCACGGCTGTCGCGATGGCGTCGGCCACCTCCGTCCGCCGGACGCTCATGTTGTAAAGAGCGCCGTGCGGCTTCACGTGCTGCAGGTTCAATCCTTCGGCTCCGGCGATCGCTGCCAGAGCTCCGATCTGATAGAGCACGAGGGCAGCAATCTCTGCTGGATCGGCGTTGATTTCGCGACGGCCGAAGCCGGTCGGGTCCGCAAAGCCGGGATGCGCACCCACGGCGACTCCGGCGCGCGACGCGAGCCGGACAGTTGCGCGCATCAGCGAGGGACTCCCAGCATGAAAGCCGCAGGCGATGCTGCCCGACGTGATGCTTCGCATCAGAAGCTCATCGTTGGCCGACGTCGAGTCTCCCGAAGATTCGCCGATGTCGGCGTTCAGATCGATTTTTAGTCGCGGGGGCCCCCCGCCCCGCTCCTCGCCGCTCGCTTGCGGGGCCCCTCCGCCCCGCGCCGCTCGCGGCTCCATTAGTAGTTCTCTGAGTCGTCCGGCGGAGTCTTCCCGGTCAACCCGAGCGCGAATTCTTCACCCCATCGGCCCGGACCCTCCACGGGGATGCCGAACTGATCGAGCATGCGGACAACGCTGTGGTTCACGATGTCATCAATCGACTCCGGCCGTTGATAGAACGCGGGAACAGGCGGGCAGATCACGACACCCATTCGCGACAGCTTCAGCATGTTCTCGAGATGAATGTCGCTCAGAGGTGCTCTCACGAGGGGCGAGGAGCAGCCTGCGGCGCTCCTTGAGCACGACATCCGCGGCCCGATGGATGAGATTGTCACCAAGTCCGTGCGCAACCGCGGCAAGCGTGCGCATGCTGCATGGAACGATAGCCATCCCCATGGTCTGGAACGATCCACTTGAAATCGCAGCGCCCTGATCGCTCGGCGACATAGGTCGACCGTAGCAAGGCGGTGAACCTGATCAACCGTGTAAGTGGTTTCGTGAAGCAGCGTGCGGCGCCCCCAGGGACTGATGACGAGATGCGTCTCGATGGCCGCATCGCGCAGCATCTCGAGCAACCGGACTCCGTAGATAACGCCGGTCGCTCCGGTTATGGCGACGATCAGTCGCTTCATGACGGGAGTATAACCGCGGTAGAACCCGTGAGCGGCCGCGTTTTGGGGATCTAGGGATCTGGCGATCTGGGGGTCCGGCCTCTCTACGATTTGAAGCTTTTTGAAGGTAGCTGATTGAAGGCGATGGAATTATTCACAAGGACCCCATTGGTCCTCGTGGAAGATTTCTCAATCGTCGCACAATGGGGAAGTTCCTCTCGACTTCCCTAGATCTTTCAGATTCTTACGATCTCTAGTTCCTTAGATCCCTCGATTTTTAGTTCCCGACTACATCGCTGCGCCTTCGGGATACTGCAGCGCGAGCCGGAGCTCTTTGGCGAGCGACTCCACCGTGGTGCCGCTGCGCTTCCATTGGCCCTTCGGTCTCGAAGCGCAAATCTCCAATGCGGCGCCCCCACGGGGAGATGACGCGGCCGATGGCGCGGAAATCGCCCCGCTCGGCGTGCTCCTGATCGATGCGCCGAACGACATCGGGCGCCACACGGATGAACGCCCGCAGCGCCGTCGCGCTCTTGATGCTGTACTTGCGGCCGTTCCACGCGCCGCCGAACACGAGCGCGATCTGCTTGAAGTAGTTCACGAAGAACTTCTTCATATCGTCATAAAAGTCGCCCTTGTTCCTCGAACCAAAGGCATCGACCGCAAACAGCTTCTTGAGCTCCTGCGCCAGGGGCGCCTGCGCGACGCGGCCGGTGCCCACGCCGAGCAGTTTGATCTCTCCGGCGAGCGGTGAATCGTCGCGATCGTTGAGCGCACGGACGATGTCGTGCGCGACTGCGAGACTGTCGTCGCGATACAACTGCCGACCCGAAAGGCTGACAAGGTGCGACGCATTCAGCCGTGTGTGTTTCGCGTTGATGGTGACAAACATCTGCACCACGTGATCTTCCGGCAGCCGGTCGAAGATGATCGCCGGCACCGAAAAATCCTCGTCGCCAAATCGATCGATGTCGGCGTGGAGTGCGAGCAGGCGATGTTGCCCGTCAATGGCACGAAGGATCCCTTCTCGCTCGGGAACCTTCAGGATACCCACGCGTGAACCGTCTTCGACCGGTTGAAACGCGAGCTTCTCGTCACACGAAATGATGACCGCGCCTGGAATGGACGGCAGATCGCGCGCCTGCCGGCACTGCTCGTAGTACTGGACGAGCTCGTCAATCTTCCGGCGGATGATTTGGCGCTGATAGGCTTTCTCGCTCGAGGCGATGCGCCGCTCCAGCAGGTCCCAGTTGACCTTGGAAGGGGTGCCCCGGCGTTTGCCGCCACGCACCGCAGGTTCGGCCTGCTGGCCATAGCTCAGCACCTCGAAGCGCACCAGCTTGTCGATATCACTTGCGGTCAGGGAGGCCTGATAGAACTGCACTCCAAACTGCTGCATCCGAATCGCGGCGACGTTGATCATAAGGAACGCGAATTTAACTGAGTATTGGGCGATCTATATAAGATGTTTCTTATCAGTTAGATAGATGCAGGCGTGGGCCCCTGGTGCGGCACGGCCGGCACATTCCGGCCTTCCCAGAATCGATTCTTGAGCAAGACAAGGCCCAGCAGAAAAACCGTGAAGAGGACGTAGGCCACGATCACTTCCCCAAAGCTCAGGCTCCTGCGAAGCGGCCGGCTGAAGAAGCCGTAGACCATCTCAACGTGTATCCAATAGACAAACAATGACGCCCGGCCAAAGGTCTCTAACGGGACTCCAGTAGCTCACTATTCCGCGCCAGGGGGCCCGCTCCCAGAAGAACGCCAGTGGCAGCGCCACCGTCATGATCGCGACCCGCAGGAAGAAGTATGACGGCGAGCTCGTCCAGAACTCGGACGTTCGGTAGATGGACGGCAGAAACGAACCTGCGTACGCGAGGCAGGCGAGGAGGAGTGCCGCCAACGGCCAGGCAAAGTTGTCTGCGCACCGCACCTTCTGTCGATCCAGGCCGTCGATCAGGATGCCGACAACGGCCCCGGCAAACACGAACCCTGCCCAGGGAAAAAGCGTGAAATTGGTGCGCCCGGGAAACGGTCGAAAATACCATTCGACCGGATCGGGCAGCCAGTTCAGCAGCGAGGTCGTGCGCACGACCGGCGTCAACATCGAGATCGCGATGGTCAGGAGAGCGAACACCACACCTCGAGCTCGCCTGGATCTCACGGCTCCGCCTGCGATCGCGGCCATCGCGATTGCCGGTCCCATCACGTTCAGAATGTCCACCTTCAAGAGACTCTGAGGACTTGGTTCCGCCGGTCAGGATGTAGGACTGCAGACGGAAAAGAAATGCCAGGCCGAACACCTGCCATCCCCTGTTCCGGACCGCACGCCACGCCATGGAGAAGTCACCGGTTCTTCGATACTTCGATTCAGCGGAGAGCACGACGGCTACGCCGGCGAGAAACAGGAACAACGGAGCGCCGAGCCCACCGAGCATCATTGCGTAGCCGAACCCGGGATGAGATCGATCGGCCACACGCGTCCACGAGTCGAGCACGTGTGCTTCGATCATGATCAGCACAGCCAGCCCGCGCACCCGGTCGAGGTACGCTTGCCGGCTCATGTCTTGTCGCGTAGGTCCGCCGCTGCGCGGCTCATTTCATCTGCCGTATGAGAGACGAATTTCAGCGGAACGAAGTCGAAGCGCGCGCCCGCGGCCCCAACTGAATGAATCGTTTCCCGGAGGAGACGTGTAGAGGAGCCTCCCTGTCGCCACCTCGAAGACCTCGACCCACGAAGTTGCGCCATTGGTCACGAGCAGACCCAACAGCAGGCCGTCGGGCGACCATTCCGGATCTGAAAAGGTGCGGTAGGTCTGCTCAGTCGGCTCACCCATCGGCATGCGAGCTTCGACGCGCAGGGTGCCTTCAGCGGCGGCCGCCGGAATCACCCAAAGACCTTCGGCAGACGTCACGGCGAGGCGCCGTCCATCGGGCGACCAGGCCGGATCGCATGTGCCCATGCCCGCCTGAACCCTCCGAAGGTTCGATCCCCGGCCCACCCAGACCCCGGTCGCCCGGATGGTTTTCGGTCCCTGCCGGATTGCCGGTTCACCCGTGTCGGCGCAAAGCGCAACGAGCGATCCATATTTGTCTTCGTTGACGAGCGAAAGAGCTCCGGGCGGGAGTGCCGTCTGTGCGAACACGAAGATCCATGAAGAAAACACGAAGATCCACGAAGCGAGCACGAAGATCCACGAAGCCGGCACGGAGGGGATTCTAATTCAGGATTGCGTCGCCGGGGTCTGCGCGGCCATCGCTTTCCGGCCGCTGAACAGCGATGCGAACAGCGAGCCATCCCATAGGCAGCAGCACGAGCAGGTAAGTCGAGGTACTTCCCGTACAGACCGTCTGGTCCATACGGCTCGGTCGCGATGTGAAGCGGCTCGCTGTAGGGAAAGATGTTCGCCTCGGTGAGCTCATGAAAACCGTAAATCAGGAGCTGAACGACGAAAACCATCAGGAAGACAGCAGTCACCTGGAAGAACAGCGCCAGGTTCACGCGGTGGCCATACCGCGACCAGAGCGAAGCGACAAACGCGGCGAGTGCCATCCCCGCCAGCGCGCCGACAACCATGTCAACCGCTTTCATCTGGAACAGCAAGGTGCCCATCAGCAGCGCTGTTTCCATTCCTTCGCGCGTGATCATCAACAGCGTGAACAGGAACACGCCCGCGAATGCCGCGGCGCCGGTCTTCATCGTCGACGTGTGCAGGCGACCTTCAATGTCTTTCTTGATCCGCTTGGCGGTTCTCCACATGTGGATGGTCAGCGACGCGACCGACACAGCGGCGACCAGAGCGAGAATGCCTTCCCACAGAGCCTGGTTTCTGGCTTGATAGAACAGCCAGGCGGCGCCGATGCTGAGAATCACCGGAAGCGGCGATGCCCCAATGAACGGCGGGAATCAGCTCCGGCCGCTGGCTCTTGCGAAGGTACGCCAGGCTGATGGCGATGATCAGAAACGCTTCGAGCCCTTCGCGGAGGGTGATGACAAACGCCTGCAGCATATGTTTTGGCCTGCGAGAAAGTGAGACTCGGTCTCGTTTTTAAGAAGTCTACAAAAGGAATGTCCGACCAGTCAAGTCGGATTTCGTGATTGCGCTCGCGCGCGAACGTTCACATAAACTACTGCCCTCCCATGGACTTAAGAAGTCGGTTTACCGCCGTGATCTGGCTGATTCTGCGGGGGCGTCACGGTCCTCGCCCAGCAGCCGACCTTTCGATCCGATACGCGCACTGTGGCGCTTTATGCCACGGTAACCGACGCGCAGAAGACGGCTGGTTCCCGACCTGCAGCAGACCGACTTCGAGATCTTCGACAACGACAAGCCGCAGACAGTTGATCTGTTCGTCAACGAAATCCAGCCAATCACGGTCGTGGTGATGCTGGATACCAGCGCGAGCATGACGGGCAATATCAAGCTGCTGGAACAGGCGGCCGAGCAGTTCCTCATCCGGCTGCTGCCCAGAGACAAGGGCATGGTCGGCGCGTTCAACGACAAGATCGAGTTCTTCCCCGCCACCTTCACCAACGATCGCGACCGCCTGATCGCCGCCCTGCGGGAGCTCGATTTCGGCAATCCCACCCGGCTCTACGATGCCGTCGCGGCGAGCATGGATCGCTTGTTCAAGATTGAGGGTCGCCGCGTCGTGTTGGTCTTCACCGACGGCGACGATACGGGCAGCCGCGAGGGGATGACGAGCGTTCTCGAGCGCGCACGCGCGAACGAGGTGATGATCTACGCCATCGGTCTCCGGAGCGACTATTTCAACGGGTCACGCCAGGTGCGCACCAAGCCGGATGCCGGATTGAAGCGTCTGGCCGAGGAGACCGGCGGCGGGTACTTCGAGCTCGAAAAAACGGCGGAGTTGGCCCCGACGTTCACGCGGGTCGCCCAGGAACTGCACAGTCAATACGTGCTGGGCTTCACGCCCACGTTGCTCGACGGCAAAGTTCACCGCCTGACAGTAAGGGCCAAGAAGCCCGGCATGACCGTGCGGGCACGCCGCAGTTATCTGGCGAGCACCGACACGAACTAGATAGTTTCCCTTTTCCTTTTTCCCTTTTCCTTTTTCCTTACTTTGCCGCTCCCAGTTCCGCGGCCGCGGTTTCCTTCAGCCACGCGTCATACGCTTCCTGCGTCTTGATCGAATAGAACCCGCGCATGCGGTAGTGCCCCAGGCCGCAGAGCTGCGAGCAGTTGATTTCCCAGTCGCCCACCAGCGTCGGCGTGAACCACACCGGGATGCTTTCTCCGGGAATCGTGTCCTGTTTCACACGCATCTGGATGAGACTGAAGCTGTGGATGACGTCCTTGCTCGACAAATGGATGATTGCCGGCTTGTTGACTGGAAGGCCGAGCTGGTTCACCGAGTTGAAATCGTCCTTGGCGGCCGGATCCGAGCGATCGAGGCCGAGAGGATTGTCCGCCGCCACAAGCTTGATGTCCGTGCGCCCGAATTGACCGTCCGCGCCCGGATAATGCACGTTCCATGCAAACTGCTCGGCAACGACACGCACAATGGTCGATTCGCCCGGCGTGGGAAATGCGTCGACGCGCGCCGCCCACGCAGGAATGGCGAACGCCACGATCAGGACGAGCTCGACAAAGGCCACCGCCCATTCGATGTAGCTGGCCATGTGGCTCTTCACACCGGAGTAGTTGGCCTTCGGATTGGCGCTTTGCCGGAAACGTATCAGCGTATAGATGAAGAATACGCCCCACCCGACGAACAGAAACGCCATCAGCCAGTGGGTGAGCACGGTCATTTGATCGATCTGTCCGGCGTGCGCCGATGCGGCAACCGGTATCTCAAGAAGTTCGTGCATCTAACAGCTCCCTCTCGTTCGATTCCTCGAACATCCTGATTCGCCGCCGAAGGTAGATGAAAAAGAATCCCGCAATCGCCCCCAGCACCGACACGGTGACGAGCAGGAGAGCCAGGATTCCCGCCTGTGCGCCCTTCATCTGCGGCGAGTTCGGATTGCCGAAGCAAACCGGACAGGCGAGCACGGGGTTCGCCAGCCCGAGGAAAACAACCGCAGTCAGTGCGATGCGGAACCGCTTCATACGTGCAGTCGCCGCACCTTCGCAAGAAAATAGTTACCGTACACGCAGAGCCCCGCAGAGATCGCAAGCGACAACACACCAAGCGCGGTTTGGTGATTGAACAGACCCCACAAGCCGAATGCCAACGAGAGCAATACTGACAGCGAGATGAAAACGATGTGAAACCACTTCAGGGACATGGCACTACCAGGCAATCCCCGGCGAGGTTCCACCGATCTTGTCCAGGTTGGTTGCCAACGGGACGAACATCAGGAAGATGAAGAAAACGACGGTCAATAGCAACGCCCAGTAAATCACTTTCCGTTCGTGAAGCAGGTGCATGAAGAACATCGCAACCAGCGATCCCTTGATCGTCGCAACGACCAGCGCGACGAGCACCGCAAATATCAACGGCAGATGAAGATAGGAGACGGCGACAGTCAGCACGGTAAAGACCATGAGGGCGCCGAAGATCATGTAATACGTTTTGACCGATTTCTTGACGTCGTCGGCGCCGTGCGCGTCCATCCAGAACCTCCATTACAAAAGATACAAAACCGGGAACAGGAAGATCCACACCAGGTCGACGAAGTGCCAGTACAACCCGGCGATTTCAATCCGGTTCGTAAAGCGTTCCTTCTGCGTCTTCCACAGCTTCGCGCCCGGCCCCCACAAATAGCTGTTGACGATGACGCCGCCAACGATGTGCAAGCCGTGGAGGCCCGTCATCGTGAAGTAGATCGCGTAATA
Organism: Vicinamibacterales bacterium; assembly: GCA_963775345.1. GTDB lineage: Bacteria > Acidobacteriota > Vicinamibacteria > Vicinamibacterales > JAMQPK01 > JAMQPK01. The sequence goes on along the minus strand of CAVZIS010000007.1, from coordinate 331,788 downwards.
CGTGTTGTGCCACGGTCCTTCGCCCGCCACCAGGTGATGCTCGTATTCGAAGAACTTCACCACAAGGAACGTGAGGGCAAGAAGAATCGTCAGCCCGAGGTGCAGCCGGAACTTGCTGAAGTCGTTCATCTTCAACGACGCCCATGCCATGACCATCGTGACCGACGATGAAATCAGGACGACGGTGTTGAAGAAGGCGAGAGGTACGCTGAGCTCTTCGGACCCCTGCGGCCACTCGGCCGAGCCGACCCGCAGCAGGATGTAGGACGAGAAGAGCGCCGCGAAGAGCATGACTTCCGACGCGAGGAAGAGCCAGACGCCCAGTTTGCCATTCGACAGTCCGGTATCGGGCCGGACTTCTACCGTATACGGAATCTCCATTCGGTTTCCCTAATCCTTTTGGTTCTGTGGCAGGTAGTCCTGCGAGCGCCCCGGCACGCTGTATTCGTACGGTCCGTGGTACACCTCAGGCGTCACCTCATAATTGCCGTGCGCGAGCGGCGGCGACGTCGTCGCCGTCCACTCCAGCGTCGTCGCGTGCCAGGGATTCGACCCCACTGGCTTGCCTTTGAAGATGCTCCAGAAGAAATTGAAGATGAACGGAAGCTGGAACAGCAACAGCCCCCAGGCCGCGTACGACATGAACTGGTTCCAGTGCAGCACGGGCTGGGCGTGCGCGTACTGCAGGCCACCGTCATACAACCGGCGGTTCACTCCGTGCAGCCCCTGGATGAACATCGGGAAGAAAACGCCGTTGATGAAAATGAACGAGCCGAAGAAATGGATCTTGCCCAAGAGCTCGCTCATCTGGCGCCCTGTGACTTTGGGGAACCAGTAATAGATGCCGGCCAACAAGGCAAAGATGGTCCCCGGCGCCACGACGTAGTGAAAGTGTCCGATGACGTAGTACGTGTCGTGCAGGTGGATATCGCTCGGTGCCAGGCCGAGCGGAAGACCCGTCAACCCTCCGATGCCGAACATCGGCAGGAACGCCAAAGAGAACAGCATGGGAGTGTTGTATCGAATCGACCCGCCGTAAAGCGACAGGAACAGCGCGCTGAGGATGATGATCGACGGGATCGAGATGATCATCGTCGTCGTCTGGAAGAACGAGCTCATCGTCGTGCCCATGCCGGTCATGAACATGTGGTGCGCCCACACGATGAACGACATGAAGCCAAGGAAGATGATCGCGTAGACCATCACCCGATAACCCCAGAGCGGCTTGCGGGTGTTGTTCGCGATGATCTCGCTGATAATGCCGAACGCCGGAAGAATCAGGACGTACACCTCGGGATGCGCCAGGAACCAGAACAGGTGCTGCCAGAGGAGCGCGTTGCCGCCTCCGGAGATCTCGACAGGCCGATTGCCGACGACGAGGCCGCTTGGCAGGAAGAAGCTCGTACCCGCCACCTTGTCCATCAGCTGCAAAACGCCCGCGGCTTCGAGCGGTGGAAACGCCAGCAGGAGCAGAAAGCTCGTCACGAACTGCGCCCACACGAAAAACGGCAGTCGGAAAAAGCCGAGTCCTTTTGCGCGAAGCTGAATGATGGTGACGATGAAGTTGATCGAGCCGAGCAGTGACGACGTGATCAGGAAGATCATGCCGATCAGCCACCATGTCTGCCCGTTGGTCGCCGTAATGATGGAGAGCGGCGGGTACGACGTCCATCCCGACTGTGCGGCGCCGCCAGGGACAAGGAAGCTCGCCAGCATGACGACGCCGCCGACGAAGAACACCCAGTAGCTCGCCATGTTGATCTTGGGGAACGCCATGTCGGGCGCACCGAGCATCAACGGCATCACGTAGTTGCCGAAGCCGCCGACCGCCAGCGGCACGACGCCCATGAACACCATGATGGTCCCGTGCATGGCGCCGAGCTGGTTGTAGAACTCGGGCAGCATGATGCCGCCAGGCGCATTCGCGGCGCCCAGCAGCGCTCCGATGACTGGAATGGGCTGCATCGGAAATGCGAGCTGATAACGCATGAGCGCCATCAGGCTGAATCCGAAGAGCAGGAACAACAGAGCGGTTATCGAGTATTGAATCCCGATGACCTTATGGTCCTGGGAAAAAATCCACTTCGTGACGAAGCTCTGTTCGTGATGATGTACGTGCGGATGCGCATGCGCGGGGGCGCCGGCTGGCGCATGTCCCGCCGTGGTCACGTTATCCAACTGCGTGACTCCTTATATAGGGCTCGACTTATTGGTAGGCTCAACATCTGCAGGGCCCAACTTGCGTTGACCCCTGCGATTGAAACGATTACGAGCGCTGAGCCAAGAAACCGATTGAACGGCCGATTCTATATGCGGATTCAGCTGATGTGCAAGCGTTGACCGCACCCGAGCGCGTGCCGAACGGTTGACCCTTCCAATCGCGGACTGATACCATTGAATGTTCTCGGCCACTATGATCGGGCCGCTATCGTCTAGGGGTCAGGACACGTGGTTCTCAGCCACGGGACCGGGGTTCGAATCCCCGTAGCGGTACCAATTTCGCCGTTCCTCTACGCTCAGGAGATTTCGATGCATTCAAGATTGCTCGCAGTTCCCCTCATGATGTCCCTCGGTGCGGCGGCGTGCGGTGGCGGCCAGCCCGCGCCCACGACCGAAGCACCGCCGCTGCAGCGCCTGCGACGACTGTCGATCCGGCCACGGCAGCGACCATTGCGGGCAAGGTCACGCTCGAGGGCGCGCCTCCGGCGAATGCGCCCATCCGCATGAACGCCGATCCAGCGTGCGTCGCTCGCGAACAAAGGCCAGACGCCGACGCAGGAGACCTTCGTAGTCGGTGACGGTGGCGCCTTCGGCAATGTGTTCGTCTATGTCCAGAGCGGCCTGAGCGGCACGTTCCCCACTCCGACATCGGCCTTCGTGTTCGACCAGCGGAATTGCCGCTATGTTCCTCATGTGTTCGGCGTGCAGGTCGGACAGCCGATCGAAATCCTCAACAGCGATCCGACACTGCACAACATCCACGCCACGCCGAAAACCAACCAGGAGTTCAACACCGCCCAGCCGATTCAGGGCATGAAGACGCAGCATGTCTTCAACGCGAAGGAAGCGGAAACGGTGATTCCTTTCAAATGCGACGTGCATGGCTGGATGAATGCGTTCGTGGGCGTGCTCGAGCATCCGTACTTCGCGGTGACGAAGACGGACGGGACCTTCAGCATCCCGAACCTGCCGCCGGGCACGTATACGCTGGCGGCGTGGCACGAGCGTCTGGGCACACAGACGCAGAGCGTGACGGTTGCCGCGAAAGAATCGAAGTCCGATGCCAACTTCACGTTCAAGGCTGCGGCAGGAGCGAATTAGCAAGGTTCCTGGTTCAAGGGGTTCCGGTTCCAAGGGGCCTCGGAACCCGCACCCGGAACGGCCCGGAACCTCCCCAATGTGGTTACACCGTTACGCCAAGCTCGTCTGCTGCCGCCACCGTGCTGCTGCTGGTGGCCGGCGGTCTGGTGACGAGCACTGGTTCGGGCCTCGCCGTGCCCGACTGGCCGACCAGCTATGGCTGGAACATGTTTGCGTTCCCGATGAGGCACATGGTCGGCGGCATTTTCTATGAGCATGGCCACCGCCTGATCGCAAGCGGCGTCGGATTTCTCACGATCCTCCTTGCGCTGTGGATCTGGAAAGTGGAGCCCCGACGCTGGATGCGCATGCTCGGCGTTCACGGCGCTCGCCGCGGTGTGCGTGCAGGGCCTGCTTGGGGGAATTACCGTGCTTTACTTTCTGCCGACGCTCGTTTCCACGGCGCATGCGGGCCTCGCGCAGATCTTCTTTTGTATGACGGTGGCGATTGCGTTGTTTACCTCGCGCGGCTGGGTTGAACCGAGGGGTGACCTCGTCGATGACCGCCTGCTCCGTCTGATCGCCGGCGCAACCACTGCGTCGATCTACCTGCAGGTGCATCGTCGGCGCCACGATGCGGCACTCGGACGCGGGGCTGGCGATTCCAGACTTTCCGCTGGTGTTCGGCGGCTTGTGGCCGCCGGATTGGACGCCGCAAATGGCGATTCACTACGCCCACCGGGTGGGCGCTCTTGTCGTCTCTGGCGCTGATCGCCGCCACCGTTGGGCACGTTTGGTATCACCATCGGAGGCGGTCAGAACTGCTCCGGCCGGCGTGGCTGCTCGCGTGCCTCGTGCTCTCGCAAGTGACGCTTGGCGCGTTGGTCATCTGGTCGGCGAAAAACGTCGCAATCAACACTGCCCATGTCGTCGTCGGCGCCCTCACGCTCGCGACATCACTCGTGCTGACGCTGCGATCCCACCAGGTGCGATTCACCGATCCCGCGGTCTCCGCTGTGCGCGTACGCCATTCAGTCACGCCCAGTCTGGGCCGGTCTGGGGTCCGCGCGTGAGAAAAGGGACGGGACTTCTTCTGGACGCGATCGAGACGAAAAGACTCTCGTCCCCTTTTCCATTCGCCGACTTTCTCTCGCTGACCAAACCTCGGTTGAACTTCCTCGTGGTCGTCACCGCCGCGGTGGGCTACTACCTTGGCGCCGGCCACGATCTCCATCTCGGGAAGCTCCTTGAAGCCGTCGGCGGCATCGCGTTGGTTGCCGGCGGCGCGGCCGGACTGAACCAGGTCTACGAGCGTGAGACCGACAGCCTCATGTGGCGGACACGGATGCGCCCTCTCGCAGCAAACCGCATCACGCCAATCGAGGCGTTGATCTTCTCGTTGACGCTGGTCACTCCTCGGCCTCGGGCTCGTCGCCGCAACGTCGAACCTGCTGGCGGCGCTTCTCGCGTTGCTGACGGTGATCTCGTACAACCTCGTCTACACCCCGATGAAGCGCCGCTCGCAGCTCGCCACGCTCATCGGCGCAGTCCCCGGCGCTTTACCGCCGATGATCGGATGGGTCGCCGCCCGAAGCGCGCTCACGGTCGAAGCCTGGACGCTGTTCGGTATCGTGTTCGTCTGGCAGATTCCGCATTTCATGGCCATCGCGTGGCTCTATCGCGATGACTTCGGTCGCGCCGGTTTTCCGCTGCTGCCCGTCGTCGAGCCCGATGGCAGGAGCACGGCGCGACAGGCAGTGCTGTTCTCGATCGTATTGATACCGGTGAGTCTGGCGCCGTACTTTCTTCGGTTGTCCGGGCCGGCCTATGCCATTGGCGCGGCCCTCGGCGGCCTCGGGCTGCTGCTGCTTGCCCTGTCATTTGCAGCGGATCGAACCAACGAGCGCGCGAAGCGTCTGTTCCTCGGTTCGATCACTTATCTTCCGCTGCTGTGGGGAATGCTGATAGCCGACCGGATGTAGATGATTGATTACACCCTGCTGCCGACGCTCAATGCGACGCTGAACGGCATCTCCGGCATGTTCCTTCTGATCGGCTACATGCTCATCAGGCAACGCCACATCAACGCACACCGCAACGCGATGCTGGGAGCGTTTGCCTCTTCGACGCTGTTCCTCGTTTCGTACCTGGTCTATCACGCGAATGTCGGCTCGAGGCCGTTTGCCGGCCAGGGACCGATCCGGCATCGTGTATTTCGCCATCCTGATTTCGCACGTGATTCTCGCAGCCGCAATCCTGCCGATGGCCATTTCGACGCTATCGCGCGGACTCCGTGGAAAATACGCCGATCACAAGCGCATCGCGAAGTGGACGTTTCCCGACGTGGATGTATGTGTCGGTGACGGGAGTCATCGTCTACCTGATGCTCTATCAGATGTAAAACCAAGAGCCGCTGAGAATCCGACTCCCAGCGGCCCGATTTCCACAGCCGGCCACCAGACGAGAGGCCGTCAGGAACTCCCGCACGGCCTTCCAGACTTGGACTACCGGACTAATTACAGCCCTTCCGCTTTCATCATGAATCCCATATGCATCTGGGCCTGTTCAAGGCCGCCTTCACCGGTTTGCCAGCCGATCTTCCCATCCTTGTCCGCATCCATGCCGCTGTTGATGGCGGTCAATTGCTGCACGAGCTCGGCCATGAGCGGCGCAGCAGCCGCGGCCGTAGTGGAGGTGCGGATTTTCTGCGCCGTAGCGATGGCCGCATCGGTCCATTGCATCGACGTCTTCGAGCGATGCCGAGACATGCTCGGTATGTGTCAGGACATTCTTCGACGCTCCTTCGGATTTCGCAGCCAGCTGAAGATGCTGCAAGGCACCCGCCGCAGCTCGCTTTACGCCGTAACCCGATCCGGGTCCCTTGGGCTCAATGCCTCGGATCGAGCGCATTCAGGACGTGGCCCGCATGCAGCTTGATCGAATCAAGGTTGTCGGGCGACTTCTGCATGTATCCTGCGTGCACCGCCGCAACTCTCCCATCCGCGACGGCGACCGGAAGGAATCCTTGGGTGCTCGGCGTGTCTTTCCACTAGCGTCATCACGTGACCGATGTGCGTGTGCACAGGGTTTGGGGGCGGCCCGTGGGTTCTCACCGCGTCCCCGTTGCGCTGCGAGTGTGCCGCCAGGCGAAAAGGCCACAAACACCGCCGCTCCCGCCGAGCAGGTAATGATCAGTTCGCACCGTTTCCTCCTTCACGAGCGATACGAAGCGAAGGCGGAAGTATAACGGAAATGAGAAGAGGCCCGCCGCGCACTGCGTTCCGTGCTCAGCGGGCCCCTTGACTTTCGACTAGCGACCGTTTGCGACTTCGACTAGCGACTGTCGACTTGCGACTGTCGACTACTTCTGTTGTCCACGTCCGGCCTGCCCCGCCGACCGTCGGCTCTGGTGCCTCGGCCGCTCCGCGACCGCGCTGCGGGAACGCAAACCCGTCGTTCGACGGCCCGTTCTGCACGAAGAGGGTGTCCGCGCTCAACGGATGTCCCTCGAGATACTGTGCACCGGCATTGCCCCAGTATTTTCCGGCCTTCAGCGTTGCGTTGCGGCTGATGGTCAGCAGATGGTTGTATCGAGCGTCGCTCTGATTCCATCCGGAGAACTGCGACAAGTCGCTGTTGCCCTGAATCACGACATCCAGCCCGAACGTGCTGGCAATCTCGTCGGCGTTGATGATGCTTTCGAGGGTCTCGAGCATCACCACGACCAGGAAGTTGTCGTTGATGGTCTGCGCGATAGCCCCCCGGGGCGTCCGACCAGAACTGGCCGGCGGTATTACCGCCAGAGCTCCGGCGCCCAAACGGCGGATAACGCGAGAACCGGGCCGCATCCCGCGCTTCAAGTGCGTCGTCCACGGTCGGCATGACAATGCCCATCACGCCGAGGTCCGTTGCCTTCTGGATGTTCGCCTCCAGTGCATCCGGCATGCGGATGAATGGAGCCGCTCCCTTGACACCAGGGCAGGCCGCGATCATTTTCTGAACGTCCGCGAACGTCAGCGTCGCGTGCTGCATCTCAAACCACACATAATCCCAGTGCTTTCGCGCTTCGCAATATTGCTCGGGATTGAACGTGGAAATTGTGACGCTGGTGACCTTTTTGTTCTGGAACAGCTCCTCTTTGGCCTGGTTCCAGAGTGGTCGCTTCGCGTTTGCACTGACATACGACTTGGTCATCCATCCCCAGCCGCGGGAATCGACAGGAAGCGTGGAGCCGATCCCCACGCGCCGTCGATGAGGTTCCCAGGCGTCATCACTGCTGGCTTCTCACCAGCACCACCGCCACGACGGCCGCCGCCTTGTGCAGGAGCGCCCGCCCCGCCGCCCTGGGCTGCGCCGCCGCCCTGCGCGTACATGCCAATCGTCAGGGATGCAATCGCGAGCACGGCTAATACGGTCCGCCTTGCAGTCATGGTTCCTCCTCGAAACTATGGAAATCCAAGCAGCTCTCTGAAGAATTGAGGCGGGAAGTATTGCACTTCTACCGGCGAAACGCCAGCCCGAGATTGTTCAGCAGCGAGGCATACCGAGGGTCGCGGCGCAGCGGCTCAAGGCGGGGTTCCACGGCCATGTTGACGACCATGGGATCGCGATCGGTGCATGCGCGCTCGAGCAGCGCGAACGCCGCATTCCGGTTTCCGAGCCCGATGTGGGCCAGCGCGAAGTGGTATCCGGAAACGTAGGAGCGCGAGGCCAACGACTCGAGCCGGCTGACGATCGCGCCCGCTTCGTCCGGTGATCCAGCCATCGCCTTGGCGTAAGCGAGCCATGCGAGGGAAATATAGTCGCCATCGTCTCCCGAATCGGGACCAGCCGCCGACGCGAGCTCGAGGGCCGCTTCATGCGGCTTGCCAGCTCCCAGCAGCGCCGCGCCAAGAATCCGCCGTGCCGAGGTGAACGTCGGATCCATATCGAGGACGTGCCGGCATCGATCGATTGCCGCGTGATGCTCGCCCGCAACGTATCTCACCCAGGCGGCTGTCGTGGCGACCGTGAGGCACAGGGGATCGACGTCACAGGCGCGATCGGCTTCGGTTTTCGCCTCGTCGAATCGCGCCATCGACGCGAGAAACTGCCCGAAGAATCGATGAGCGGTCTCGCAGCTCGGCGACAGCGCGATGGCGGTCCGGTATTCGTCCTCCGCCAGCCGCCAGTTCCACTCGAGAGTTCGCCTGACTTCGGCGAGGGCCACGTGCGCATCTGAGATGCCGGGATCGAGCTCGATCGCCCGCAAGGCCGCAGCGCGCGCGTGCTCGAGTAACCCGCGGCCCGGCTCGCGTGAATGATTCGCGAGCGAAATCCGTGCGCGAGCTATCGACGCATGTGCCGCCGCAAAATGGGGATCGATATCGAGGGCGCGCTCGTAGTAGCTGAGCGCGGACGTCGTGCCGTCAATGCTGCTGCGATTCCAGTGATACCGGCCTTTCAGGTATGCCTGGTAGGCCTCCGTCCTGCGCGCCGTCGATCGACCGAGCACCTCCACCTGATCGGGCACGAGCTCCATCGCGAGCGATCGGGCGATGTGCGCAGCGACGTCGGTCTGAAGAATCAGCGCTTCGCCGACAGCACGATCGTAGGTCTCGGCCCAGAGGTGAACTTCAGTGCGCGTCTCGATCAGCTGCGCGGTGATCCGAACCCGATCGCCTTCGCGCCGGACACTGCCCTCCAGCAGGTAATCCACACCGAGCTCGCGGCCGATCTCGCTGACGCTCTTGGACGACCGTTTGAACAGCATCGACGATGTCCGCGCGATGACACCGAGACGTTCCGGGCAGAGGCGTCCGATCTGCGTGATCATCTCTTCGGTCAGTCCGTCGCTGAAATACTCCTGCGCCGGATCGCCGCTCAGGTTCGCGAACGGCAGCACGACCAGCCGGATACCGGCTCTCTCGTGCGCCGCCCTTGCGGCAGGCGCGCGTACGACATGCAGGCTGCGCGACGGCTGGCCGCGTTCGGCCTCGACCATCGCGATGAACCGGTAACCGCGCTTGTGCAGCGTCTCGACAAATCTGGGATTCTCGGCATCGTCTCCAAGCGCGGCACGCAGCCGCTTGATCGCCGCATTCAGGCTGTGCTCGAAGTCGACAAACGTGCCTGCCGGCCATAAGCGCTGACGCAGCTCCTCGCGCGTCACGACCTCGCCGGGCCGCTCGAGCATGAGCGCAAGAATTTCGAACGGCTGGTCCTGAAGCCTGATTCGGATTCCGCCCTTGCGGAGCTCGCGTGCCCGAAGATCGATTTCGAACGTTCCGAATCGCCTGACCGTCGATGGCCGCTCCAGGGGCAGCATCTGGTGAAGTTTACCAGCCTCGAAGGCTGTCCGGCCCCATTTCACCCGTGTGTGAACCAGCTGTAAGCAGTTGCGGCTCAGCTGATTAGCTGCGTCACCAACGTTTCGCCTCCAAGTCACCTGCCGTGCATTGAGGCACGCGGCGCAAGACCGCACAGTGGTCGCATGAAACGCGCGATTCTCTCCAAACACCATCCTGGCATGGCGTTGAACCTGGCCCTGGTCGCTGCTCTCGGTGCGATCGGTGTCGACCAGAGCGGCGGCCGACGCCGGATCGCCGGTCGCTGTAAGGACATTCAACTACGCGCGGCTGCCTGCCGAACAGCTGGCGAGAGCGCGTGCGAGCGTCGAGAGCATCTTCAGGCATGCAGGCATCTCGCTGCACTGGATCGAATGCCGTGTGCCTCAAAGCGAGTCTGGGGCACCGTGCACCGAGCCGCTCGGCTGGACGAGGCGATCTGATCCTCAGATTGACGTGACGTCGTGCCTCGAACCTCGGGCCGCGTCGTAGCGCTTGGAAGCTCCATGCTCGACCGGGAACAGCGCGGAGGCGTGCTGATGACGATCGACGTGGCCCCGATCCGGGCGATCGCACAGAGAGCATCGCTGGAGACGTCGACGCTTTCTGGGCCGCGCCATTGCGCATGAAATGGGTCATCTCCTCCTGGGCAGCTCCAACCACCCGCAGTCCGGGCTGATGCGCGCCTTCTGGTCCCACGATGAGCTTCGTGGCGTGAAACCGGCGCACTGGGAATTTACCGCGGTCGAAGCCGCACAGATGCGGCACGGGCTGGCCGCAAAAGGACGCAGCGCGAACTAGGCTTGGCGTATACTTCGGCAATGGCCATCAATTCAACGTCGGTTCTGGCGGCAGCTCTGGCTGCGCTGACGTGCGCGGCTCCCCTCTCGGCACAGACCAACCGCATCGGCGGCGTGGTGCGGGACGAAACAGGCGGCACCATTCGCGGCGCAATCGTCCGGGCGGAAACCGGAGGGACCGGGACGGCTGGCGCACCGATTTCGTTGACGACGGCGACCGACGATCGTGGCCGGTTTGTGTTCGTCATAAGCCGCTCCGGCGAGTGGCGCCTGACGTTCGAAGCGCCCGGATTTCACCCCATGACGCTGCCCCTGGGCATGCGGCTGACCGGCCCGGCGCCCAATCTCGACATCAAGCTCGAGCGGCAGGAATCGCCCGAAGCCTTTGGCGCGCTCGCCGGCATCGACTCAAAATCCCTGTCCGGGCAACTCGCGGCCGCGGCCGCCATGTTCGACGAAGGACGCTACGACCAGGCGCTGACAGCGTATCGGGAGATCAAGGCCAGGGTTCCGGCGCTGACCCTCGTGAACCTGCAGATAGGAAGCATTCTTCTGACGAGAAAGTCGTACGGTGAGGCGGAAGCTGCGTTCCAGGAGATTCTCAAGGGCGACGCCGAAGATGCCAATGGCCTTTTCGCGATGGGCACTCTGCGCGAAGCTCAGGGGAATATGAGTGAAGCACAAACGTGGTACCAGAAAGCCGCGGTTTCCGATAAGGCCTGGACGAGGCCGTTGATGAAACTTGCCGCGATTGCCACTGCTGCCGGGGATCGTGCCACGGCGTCACGACATCTCACCAGGGTGATAGACGTCGATCCGACATCGCCCGACGCTCAGCAGGCAGCGGCGATGTTGAAAACGCCGTAGCGTTATCTCAGCTGCTTCAGCGCGTCGTCGATCAGGCGCTCGTTGTCTTCCTTCGTGATGTTTTTCTGAATGATCTTCGAAGCAATTGCCACCGAAAGGTCGGCGGCTTCGTTGCGAATCTGCTCGAGGGCCCGCGCGGTTTCCAGTTGGATCTGCCGTTCGGCGTTCTTGAGGATTCCTTCTGCCTCCACACGGGCCTTGTCGCGCAGTTCGGTCCTCAGGCGCTCGGCTCCAGCCCGGCTCGCGCCGACGATCGCTTCGGCCTCTCCACGCGCCTGCCGGATGATCGCTTCGGATTCCTGATTCAGCCGTTCCAGCTCCTGCCGTGCTTTCTCGGCCTCGGCGAGTGATTTGCGTATCGTCTCCTCCCGCTCCGCGAGCGCCTGGAGCAGAGGCCGCCACGCGAACTTCGCCAGCAGGGCGAGCAGCACGAGAAAAGTCACGATAGTCCAGATGAAGAGGCCGGGATCCACCTGGACCAGCGGGTTATTCATGACGTGTGTTCCTTTGAACGAGGTTAGCCGGCGTAGGGATTGGCCAACAGCAACACCAGCAGCGCGAACACCTCCGCGAGAATCGCCACGCCTTCGAGCAGGAAGAGCGGCAGATTGACGGCGCCGGTGATTCTATCGGCCGCCGCCGGCTGGCGCGCAATGCCTTCGGCCGCAGCGGCCGCAAGCTTGCCGATGCCGAGACCGGCGCCGATCACGATCATCCCCAACCCCAGCGCCACACCGAGGAGGTGCACGACGCTCGCCTGCGCGGCGCCTGCGATGGGCTGCGGCCCGGGCTGCTGGGCCAGCATCACGGGGTTGTAACCAACCGACACAAAGGCGAAGGTGACCAGCGCGACCATCATCGCCCTGTCGAACACGTCTGCTCTCTTCATTCCGATATCCTTTCGTTTCTCATGTCAACTAATGATGAACGTGAATAGCCATGCCGATAAAAACCGCGGTGAGCAGCGTAAAGACGTACGCCTGCACCAGGACGACGATGATTTCCAGGGCCGAGATGCCCACCGCCAGCGGCACAGAGACCGTCAGCCCGACGACAATACCGGCAAGGGCGTGGTCGAACAACCTCGCGAAAAGAAACACGAAAGAGAGAATCGCGAGAATGGCGATGTGCCCACCGGTCATGTTCGCGGCGAGTCGCATCGTCAGCGCGAACGGCCGCACGAACATACCCATCAGCTCGATAGGAATCAGCAGGATGTAGATCGGCCAGGCGAGCCCGTGAGGCACCAGGTTCTTCCAGTGATTGATGAAGCCGTGCGCCTTGGTCCCCGCGAGGATGATCGCTCCGAACGTGACGGTGGCGAGCGCTGCGGTGACGTTGAAGTTGGCGGTCGCGGTGGTCCCGCCGTGCACCACATTCTTGAGGAACGAGTCCGGGCTCGTGTGCAGCACGTAACGATCCAGGAGAGCCACGAGGTCGAACACTGGAATCAGGCCGATCGCATTCGCACAAAAAATGAAGATGAAGAAGGTCAGGATCAGCGGGGTCCAGGTGTTGACCCATTTCCGCCCGACGTTGGGCTGAACGATTGCGTCGCGCACATACAGGACGACCATCTCCAGAGCGCTCATGATCCCTGTCGGCACCGGCCGGCCCGAGCTCAAGTAGCGTCTGACCACCGTCGTGACAACCAGGAAAATGAACGCCGCGACCAGCCAAAGCATGAACACGTGCTTGGTGACCGAAAAGTCGATTCCGCCAATCGTGGGCAGATGAATCAGTGGATGGTCGAGCGGGCTGTTGGAGATGTGACTGATGATGGCCTCGCCGGCGTTGAAGCCACCGGACGCCGCATCGCCGCCGCCATGAGCGGCAGCCTGCGCTGCGTCGTGAACCGTCTGCGTCGCATGTTCTTGAGCCGACATCGTTTCGTATCAGGAAACAAAAAGGCGCTTCAACCAGAGCGCCTCGATCAGGTGCAGCGCGATAAAGTAACCGGTGAAACTCACGGCAAACGGCACCGGCTGCACGCCTAGCACGCCGATCGCCAGCCCGACATACGCGCCGAAGAAAACCAGCTTACCTGCAAATGCGCCAATCATGACAGACGTTAATCGCCGAGGATCCGCCCTGTACACGCGCTCGGTCATGGTCCGGCTGATCAAGGTGACGACGAGCGGAGCCAACATGCCGAACCAGACTGCCTGTCCGAACCGGATCGCCAGGACGCTCGCCGACAGTACGCTCCCCACCGTCACAAATGAAAGCGTGGCGCGGGGACCCGCCGTCATTTACGCCCCCACATCGTCCTGGCCAGGTCGTAAAAGCCGACGATCAGACCGAGCAGCAGACCACCGAGCAGAAACCACGGGGACGTACCACGCCATTCATCGATTGCGTACCCGATTCCGCCAAGCAGGAGAATGGCGCCAATCAGTGTGTAGCTGGCGGCCGCGGCAGGTCCAGATCTGCGGATTGTGTCTTGCAAATATCTGAAGGACCGCGCGAGGGGATCGGGATTCTCGGGCACGCCGAATATAGCATACCTTGTGAAAAAATTCACCAGCGAGCGTCCTCGAATGCCGGCCGGAACGTCAGCCGTTTACCGCATCGTCTGCGCGATGGTCGCGACGCCGAGCGTCTCGGCCGACAAGCGCGCGAACTCGAACAAGGGCTGCGGATAGATGCCCAGGAACAGCGTCGCCGCCACCGCAATCGCCATCGCGACGCCGAGCGGTGGGCTCTGGCGCGGCTCTGATCCCGAGGGCTCGTTCTTCAGCATCATATAGACCACGATGCGGATGTAGTAATAGAGCGACACCGCGCTGTTCAGCACGCCGATGACCGCCAGCCATATGTAGTTCTGCTCGATCGCGGCGCCAAACAGCCAGAACTTCCCCATGAACCCCGCCGTCGGCGGAATGCCTCCGAGCGAGAGCATGAACAGCAGCATGGCGACGGCCGCGAACGGCTGGCGGAAGAACAGCCCGTTGAGATCCTTCAGCTCATCTCCCACGACGTCGTGACGGCGCAACAGAGCCAGCACCATGAAGGCGCCCAACTGCATGAAGGCGTAGACGAACAGATAGACGAGCATGGCAGTCACGCCGCGCGTGGTGCCCACGACGACGCCGATCAGCAGGTAGCCCGCGTGGGCAATCGAAGAGTACGCGAGCATCCGCTTGAGGTTGCTCTGCGTGAGCGCTGCAAAATTGCCGACGGTCATGGTCACGACCGCCAGCACGTAGAACATCATCTCCCAGCCGATCTCCGGCGCGGTCGCGACGCCCGCCCGCGCGTTGTCGACCAGCGCCACGCGCATGGTCGGCAGGCTCTCCACGAAAATCCGCAGCAACATCGCGAAGGAAGCCGCCTTCGAGCCCACCGAGAGGAACGCCGTGATCGGCGTCGGCGCGCCTTCGTACACGTCGGGGGCCCACATGTGGAACGGCACCGCGGCGATTTTGAACCCCATGCCGGCGACCACCAGAATCACGGCGAGGATGAGCCGCGGATCCGCCTCCCGGCCGGCAAGCGCCGGCGCAATGGCGCGCAGATTCGTCGTCCCGGACAATCCGTACATCAGCGACATCCCGTAAAGCAAAATGCCCAGCGAAAAGGCGCCAAGCAGAAAATACTTCACGGCGGCTTCGTTCGATCGCCGGCTCGGCTTAAGTATCCCGTCAGGATGTAGAACGAGATCGCCATCGTCTCGAGCCCGATGAAGAGCGTGATGAGATCGGTCCCGCCGGCCATGAACATCATGCCGAGCGTGGCGCAGAGAATCAGAAAGTAGTACTCACCGGCTCTGTGTGCCTTCGACCTCGAGATAACGAACGCTCATCAGGACGGTCAGCGCGGCGGAGGCGAGAAAAATCACCTTGAAGAACAGCGCGAAGCGATCGACGGCGATCAGGCCTTTCGAGACCTGAAGGTGCGCATCGGCGACCGGAACGAGCGCGGCAGCAGTCGCGGCGAGGATGGCGAGCGTCACGCCGGCCAGAACCGACTGCCTGTCCCGCGGGACGAGGAGATCGGCGACAAGCAGCAGCAGCGCCCCCGCC
Source organism: Vicinamibacterales bacterium (assembly GCA_963775345.1). Lineage (GTDB taxonomy): Bacteria > Acidobacteriota > Vicinamibacteria > Vicinamibacterales > JAMQPK01 > JAMQPK01. Next base: position 316,470 of record CAVZIS010000007.1, on the reverse strand, counting down.
GTGAGCACGATCTCCGGCATGAGATAGTAGAAGTCGCTGAGATTGATGCCTGCAGGCACTAGCGCGCTCCCCGAGGTTCCAGGTTCCGCGTTCCGAGTTCCGGGTTCCGGTTTCCTGGTTCCGCGTTCTGCCGGGCAGCGAACCGTGAACCCGGAACCGAGAACCCGGAACCTGGAACCTGGAACCCGGAACCTGCCGCAGCGCGGTATTCCGGATTGATGCGCATCACCACGCGATCGACCGACGTCTGGAGCCGGTCGATGAATGGCTTTGGATAGAGGCCAATCCACACGGCGAGAATCAGCAAGCGGCGCGTAGGTCGCGAGCTCTCGCATGTTCAGATCGGACAGGCGCTCGTTTTTCGGGTTCTCGACCTTGCCGAACATCGTCCGCTGATACAGCCAGAGCATGTAGGCGGCTCCGAGAACGACGCCGCTGGCCGCGAATACCGCCCAGATTCTGCTGGCGACAAAGACGCCCTGGAGAATCAGCAGCTCGCCGATGAACCCGTTCAGGGCGGGCAACCCGATCGACGACATCGTCATGATCAGGAACACCGCCGCGTACGACCGGCATCACCTTCGACAGACCGCCGTACTCCGAAATCAGTCGCGTATGCCGGCGCTCGTAGACGTTGCCCGACCAGCAGGAACAGCGCGCCGGTCGAGATCCCGTGGTTGAGCTGCTGGACGATGCTGCCCATGATGCCGACGGGATTGAGCGCAAACATTCCGAGCATGACCATCGCCATGTGACTGACGCTCGAGTAGGCGACCAGCCGCTTCCAGTCCTGCTGCGCCATGGCGCACAGGGCGCCGTAGACGATGCCGACAATCGCCAGCGTCACCATCATCGGCACGAAATGCGCGCGTGGCATCTGGAAGAATCGGCAGCGAGAAGCGGATGAACCCGTAGGTGCCCATCTTCAGGAGAACGGCCGCCAGAATCACCGATCCGGCTGTTGGCGCATCGGTATGCGCATCGGGCAACCACGTGTGGAACGGAAACATCGGCACCTTGACGGCAAAGCCGAGAAAGAACGCGAGGAAGACCCACCACTGCAGGTTGGTGGGGACGTTCAGCTGCTGGAACTGCGTGATGTCGAAGGTATACACGCCGGTGACGCTGTGGCTGTAGAAATAGAGGGCGAGGATTCCGAGCAGCATCACGACGCTGCCGACCAGGGTATACAGAAAGAACTTGATCGCCGAATAGAGGCGGCGATCGCTGCCCCAGATACCGATGAGGAAATACATCGGCACCAGCATCACTTCCCAGAACAGGAAGAAGAGCAGGAAATCCAGGCTGACGAACGCGCCGATCATGCCCGTCTGCAGAATCAGCAGGAAGATGTAGTATCCTTCAGGCGTTCGGTAATCGCCGTCCACGACGACAGAATGGCGATAAACCCAAAGAGCGTCGCGAGCAGGACGAGAAGGGCGCTGAAGCCGTCGACCCCGAGGAAGTACTGCGCGCCGATTGACGGGATCCACGTCAGCCGCTCGACGAATTGATAGCTCGGATCCTGCGTGTTGTACCAGAACCACAACGGGACCGAGACGAGAAATCCAGCCAGGCCGAAGACATTCGCAATCCACCGGATCGCGTGGCCATTCTCTTTCGGGACAAAGAGCAGAACGATCGCGCCGGCGAGGGGCAGGAACAGTATCAGTGACAGCAACGGAAAGTTTGCGGCATTCGTCACGGACTACCTCACGAGCAAATAGATGCTCACAAATGCAAAGACGCCTGCCAGCATCAGCAGCGCATAGTTCTGGATCAACCCGGTCTGCACGCGCCGGAACACGAAGCTCGATTCCTGCGATGAACGGCCCACGAGGTTCACCGCGCCGTCCACCACGTACCGGTCGAGAAGCCCGGAAATCCACGACGCAAACACCGTCATCCAGCCCGATCCGTTCACCGCCCCGTCGACGACCCGCCGATCGAACGTCCACAGACCGGAGGAGCCGCTCATCGTGCCCTTGATGAACGTCGCATCGTAAAGCTCGTCGACGAAATACTTGTTGTAGAGAAGGCTGTGCAAGCCTGCATAGCGCTCTTTCAGGCGATCGGCAGTCTCCGGGCTCTGCACATAGAAGCGATAAGCCGTCCAGATACCTGCAAGCGCAATGAGCACGGAGAACGCCATGAGTCCCAGCTCGGCGGCGTGTGAAATGTGCGGCTCCTCATGCGCGGGCTCCGCAGCCGCACCCGCAACCGGCTGCGGTGCAGGGGCCGCCGCCGTCTCGGAGGCTTCGTGCGGAACGGCAGATCCCGCCACAAAGCTCGGCGCAAGGAAATGCTCGAGCTCGGCCTCTCCTCCCAGCGCGGGTGGCACGCTCAGCCAGCCTGCGACGATGGCACCAACGGCGAGCGCAAACAGCGGGTAGGTCATCGCGCGCGGCGATTCGTGCGGCCCGTGCCACGCGAGGTGGCCGTGTCCATGCGCACCATGGTCGTGATCGTGCGGGGTGGCAGGCCCATGCGTCACGTCGTGCTGCGCCTTGTGCGCCTGACCATGCGCGTGGGGATCGGCAGGATGCGGTACACCATGCACGGCCGCGGCATGCGCTGCGGCCGGCGTCGCATGCTCCCACGCGGGGCCACGATAGCTGCCGTAGAAGGTCATCGACATCAGCCGGAACATGTAGAACGCAGTCATCAACGCCGTGACCACTGCGAAGGTCCAGATGATCTTGTTGGTGAGAAACGTCCGGAACAGGATCTCGTCCTTGCTGAAAAACCCGGCGAGAGGAAAAATGCCCGCGATCGCCAGCGTGCCGATGAGCATCGTGATGTAGGTGTCCGGCAGATACCGCTTGAGGCCGCCCATACGCCGCATATCCTGCTCGCCGGCCATCGCGTGTATGACCGACCCGCTTCCGAGGAACAGCAGCGCCTTGAAGAACGCGTGCGTCATCAGATGGAAGGCGCCGGCGGCGAACGCGGCGAGCCCGATATGCGGCCATCCATGCGCGGTTGCATAAGCGCCAACACCCATGGCCAGAAACATGTACCCGAGCTGTGACACCGTCGAGTACGCGAGCACTCTCTTGATGTCGTACTGGACGAGGCCGATTGTCGCAGCCATCAGCGCTGTGAGTGCGCCGACGACCATGACGATTTGCGCGACGATGGGGGCATGGGCGAAGAGCACGGCATTGCGCCCGACCATGTACACGCCGGCCGTCACCATCGTGGCCGCGTGGATGAGCGCGGACACGGGAGTGGGACCTTCCATGGCATCGGGCAGCCAGACATACAGCGGTATCTGCGCGCTCTTTCCAGTCGCGCCAACGAACAGCAGCAGACTGATGAGGGAGAGCACGCCGAACTGCATCTCGACCGGCATCGCGCCTGCCGCGTTCGCCACGGCGCGGAAATCCAGGGTTCCGAAAGTGTAGAACACCAGGAAGACGCCGAGAATGAATCCCCAGTCGCCCACGCGGTTCACGATGAAGGCTTTTTTCCCCGCATCCGACGCGCTCTTCTTCTCATACCAGTAGCCGATGAGCAAGTAAGAGCACAGACCCACACCCTCCCAGCCGACGAACATCGTCACGAAGCTGCTCCCGAGGACCAGGACCAGCATGAAAAAGCAGAACAGATTGAGATAACAGAAGAAGCGCGCGTATCCGCCGCGAGGCTCATCGTGCATGTACGCCGTCGAATAGATGTGGATCAGGAAGCCGATGCCGGTGACGACAAGGATCATCATTGCCGACAACGGATCGAGCCTGAACGCCCACGGAACCTCGAACGAGCCGATGCCGTGCTGGGTCGCGAGGGGAATCGGCGGAATCCAGGGGCCGAGCGACACGACGTGATCGCGGGCCTCCGGCGAAAGCTGCAGCAGCTGCCAGACGGCAAGGAGCGAAAGGCCGAGCGCTCCAGCCATCGTCCCACATGCCACAAGGCCGGACGTCTGCCGGCTGAACGAGCGAATCCCGATCAGCCCGTTAATCGCTGCGCCGAGCCCCGGCAGAATCGGTATTAACCAGATGAGATCCATCTTTAGTCGCGGGGGCCCTCGCCCCGCTACCACCGCATCAAGTTCATTTCATCGATGTTGATCGTTTCCTTGTTGCGATAGAACGCAAGGATGATCCCCAACCCAACGGCCGCCTCTGCGGCCGCAACGGCAATCACGAAAATCGCAAACACCTGTCCGATGCCGTTCTGCAGCTGATAGGAAAACGCGATCAGATTGATGTTGACGGCGTTCAGGATCAGCTCGATCGACATGAAGATGACAATGATGTTGCGGCGCAGCATGACGCCAATGACGCCGATCATGAAGAGCGCCGCGGATAACAGCATGTAATGCGTCGGTGTAATCATGAATTACCAAATACGTAAAAATGGGGTCTGACCCTCTTTTTACAATTCACGTTTCGCCAATATGATGGCCCCGACCATTGCGACAAGGAGCAGCATCGACGCCAGTTCAAAGGGCACCAGGTAATCGGTGTACAGCAGCATCCCGACGCGTTCGACGTTGTTGAGCGCGAGGTCGCTGTGCTGCATCGTCTGCGGATCGGCGGCCACGCCGATGCCGCCCCAGAGGAGAATCGCGGCCAGCTGCGCAAGAACCAGGCCGGCCAGGCCGAATCCGACCCACCCGCGCCGTTGCGGCGCCGAATGATCTTCGGGGGGCCGCTTGAGGTTTACGAGCATCACGACGAACAAGTACAGGACCACGATGCCGCCCGCGTAGACCAGCACCTGGATCACGGCGAGGAACTGTGCAGTCAACAGCACGTACAGCGCCGCCACCGCGAGGAAATTCAACACGAGATACAGCACGGCATGCACGGTGTTCCTCGTGCTGATGACGAGCACCGCAAACCCCAGAATCAGCGCCGACATGACGTAGAACGCGATCGCTTCGCCCATAACAATGCGGGGTCTTCAGAGCAGGACCCGCCTACAAGAGCACCTTCACAATTCCGGTCGCGACAACATTCGCAATCGCAACGGGGATCAGCACTTTCCATCCAAGACGCATCAGCTGGTCATAGCGGTACCGCGGAAGCGTCGCGCGGACCCAGAGAAACACGTACAGGAAGACGAATGTCTTCAGCAGGAACCAGATCCATCCGGGGATGAACCCGAGAAAGGCAAGCGCCTCGACGTTGGGAAACGGCCGCAACCATCCGCCCAGGAACAACGTTGTCGCAACGGACGAGACCACGATCATGTTGGCGTATTCGGCCAGAAAGAAGAGTGCAAACCGCATCCCGCTGTATTCGGTGTGGAACCCGCCGGTCAGCTCCTGCTCCGCCTCCGCCATGTCAAAGGGGGCGCGGTTGGTTTCGGCCAGCCCCCCGATGAAGAACAGCACGAACGCAACCGGCTGCACGAAGACGAACCAGAGACCGGAGGCAAGCTGCGCCTCGACGATCTTCACCATGCTCAGCGAGCCGGCGGTCATGATAAGGCTCACGAGCGTCATCGTGACCGCCACTTCGTAGCTGATGAGCTGAGCCGATGCGCGAAGGCTGGCGAGCAGCGGGAATTTGCTGTTGGATGCCCAGCCACCCAGGATAATCCCGTAGACGCCGATCGAGGCGACCGAGACGATATAGAGCAGACCGACGTTCACATCGGTGATGTAAAGCGGGATCTCGCGGCCGAAGAGGTTGACGGTCGGTCCGAACGGAATCACGGCAAAGGTGATTAGCGCCGGTACCATGACGATGATCGGCGCTGCCGTGAATACCCACTTGTCGGCCCGCGTCGGAGTGATGTCTTCCTTGAGAATCAGCTTCACGGCGTCGGCGATGGGTTGAAGAATCCCGTACGGCCCAACGCGCATCGGCCCCAGCCGTACCTGAACCCACGCAATGACCTTGCGCTCGAGCAGCACCATGTAGGTGACTGCGACGAGCGTCGCATTCAATACGAACAGAATCTTGATTAAGGGAATGAGGTAGGTGTCGATCACCGATCTACCTCGCCGAGGACGACGTCGATCGACCCGATGAGCGCGACCACGTCCGCCACGAGGTGTCCCTTGATCAGTTGCGGAAGCGCCTGGAGGTTGCAAAACGACGGTGGTCTCACCCGGAATCGATAGGGGTTGGTCGACTTGCCGTCACTGACGATGAAGTAGCCAAGCTCACCCTTGGGCGACTCGATGGCGTGGTAGGTCTCGCCCGCCGGCGGCTTGATCAGTCTCGGCACTTTCCCCACGATGGGGCCCTCGGGAAGGCCCTCGATCGCCTGACGGATGATCTTGATTGATTGGCGGAACTCCTCGAGCCGGACGAGGTACCGATCGTAAGTGTCGCCGTCGGTGCCGATGGGCACTTCGAACTTCATCTCGTCATAGGCCGCGTACGGCTCATCCTTGCGCACGTCTTTCGGGACACCGGATCCCCGGAGCGGGGGACCGCTCAAGCCGATGGCGACCGCCTGCTCGGCGGAGATCACGCCGACGCGCCTTGTCCGCTCGAGCCAGATTCGGTTGTGTGTGAGAAGCTCTTCGTACTCATCCACCTTCTCAGACATGATCTTGCAGAATTCGAGAACCTTCCTGTCCCAACCCACCGGAATGTCCAGCGGCAGTCCGCCAATGCGCATGGAGTTGTAAGTGAGACGGGCGCCGCAGTATTCCTCGAAGAGATCGAGGATGAGCTCGCGCTCTCGAAACGCGTAGAGGAACACGGTCATCGCGCCAATGTCCATGGCGTGAGTGCCGAGCCACAGGCAGTGGCTGGCGATTCGCTGGAGCTCGCAAAGCGCAGTCCGCACATACCGGGCGCGGCGAGGCACCTCGATCTGCATCAGCTTCTCAACCGTCTCGCAGTAGCCGACGTTGTTGGTTGCGGCCGCCACGTAGTCCATGCGATCTGTCAGCAGGATAATCTGCGTCCAGTTGCGGTTCTCACTGAGTTTTTCAATACCGCGATGCAGGTAGCCGATGACGACATCGGAATCGACCACCTTCTCGCCGTCGAGGCGCAGCACCACGCGCAGCACGCCGTGCGTGCTGGGATGCTGGGGTCCCATGTTGATGACCAGCTCTTCGGTGTCGAACATCGGACGTGCTGGTGTCGCCATTCCTAATCCCTAATCCCTAATCCCTAATCCCTATCTCGATCTCAGCCTCTTCGCGAGCCTGCTTCAGCTTCAACCAGTCGAGCGGGTTTTCCATCAACAGCTCGCCGGGACCTTCGAGCGGATAATCCTTCCGCTGGGGATGTCCCTGCCAGTCGTCCGGCATCAGAATCCGCTTGCGATTCGGGTGACCAGTGAAGTTCACGCCGAACAGGTCGTACACCTCGCGCTCGAGCCAGTTGGCCGACGGCCAGATTGCCGCTGACCGACGGCACGGGCTCAGACTCTGCGGCGCGCACCTTCATCCGGACGCGGTGGCGTCGAGTCGTGGAATACAGACAGTACACGACGTCAAAACGCTGAGGGCGCGGTGGCCAGTCGCTGGCGGTCACGTCCGAGCAGAAATCGAACGACGCCTCGGGCGCCTCGCGAAGAAAGCGGCCGACATCGAGCAACCTGGCGGCGGGAACAATGACAGTCCAGTCGCCGACGTAGAAGCTCACGTGCTCGACGCCACCTGGAACGGCGGCCTGCAGAGCGGTGATAAACGACGGAATCTGCGCACCGGCCGGCGGAGGCGGATCGGCCGGGCCCGATGGAGGCGCCGGCTTCGTGTCGTGCGCGGCCGGCTTCGCGGCGCCGGCTGCCGGTGGCTTCGCGGCAGGAGGCGCTGCGGGTTTTGCGGGTGCGGGCTTTGCGGCTGCCGGCGGCACGGCTGCCTTCGGGGCGCCTGGCGCTGCCACCGAATCGGCGCCATTTGTCGAGGCGGCTGGAGCGCTCGGAGCCGCGGACGCGCCCTTGGGCGCCGTAGCCGCATCGGGGCTCTGTGCTGCGGAAGCGCCCGCCCCGGGCGAGTCGGTGCGTGACACCTCCCCTTTGAGTGGCTCCCCTTCGACGCTGCTCGGCGGTTTGTCGCCGGCGGCTTTCGGATCCTTGGGCTCTTCAGTCATTACGCCCAGTCGAGTGCGCCCTTCTTCCAGGCATATGCATAACCCACCACGAGAATCGCCAGGAAGATGATCATCTCAATCAGCCCGAACAGCGCAAGCTCATCGACGATGACCGCCCAGGGAAACATGAACACGGTTTCCACGTCGAAAATGACAAACAGCATCGCAACGAGGTAATAGCGGACGCTGTACCGGTCGCGGGCGTCGGTCATCGGTTCGATGCCGCACTCATACGGCTCGAGCTTTACCTTGTTGTACTTCTTGGACTGCAAGAGCTGCGACATCACCAGGGTGAAGAGAGCGAACCCGATGGCGACGAGCAGGAAAATAAAGATCGGGATGTACGCGTTGAGCATCGTGTGGAGCCTGGACCGCCGCGGACGCCGACTGCACAGAGGAAACCGCGTGTTTATAGCACGCGACCAAATAGAGCGTCAAGAAACGCAAATCCTAGATTTGCAAGGGTTTTTGGTATACTGGCGCTGGAACCGATGAAGTTTCGCCCGCTGGTTTTTCTCTCGCTGGCGACAGCCCTCGCTGCACCGCTGCTGACAACTGCCCAACAGCCACAGCCCGCCGGACAGCCCTCGTTTCGATCGGCCATCGACGTCGTGTCGATGAGCGTCACCGTGACCGATTCGACGTCCCGATACGTGACGGACCTGACTGAAAAGGATTTCGAGGTCTTCGAAGATGGCGTCAAGCAGGACCTGGTGCTGTTCAACCGCAGCAATCTGCCGGTCGCCCTCTCGCTGCTGATCGACACGAGCTCGAGCATGGAAGACCGCATGCAGATCGCGCAGGATGCCGCGATCGGCTTCATTCGAAAGCTTCGGCCTGCCGACCTCGGCGAGGTGATTGGATTCGACAGCCGCGCAGAAGTGCTGCAGAAGTTCACGAGCAGCCCGGACGACCTCGAGCATGCCATCCGGAAGACCGTCGCCGGCGGCTCGACGTCGCTGAACAACGCGATTTACATCTCGCTGAAAGGCCTGAAGAAAATCCCCGTGCAGACAGGAAGAAGAGATCCGGCGTCAGGCGATCATTCTCCTGTCGGATGGCGAAGACACGTCCAGCCTCGTCACCTTCGACGACGTGCTGGACCTCGCACGGCGCTCCGAGACGGCCATCTATGCCATCGGCCTGATGGAGGATGCGAGCAACGGCCAGTCGAAAGGATTCCGCGAAGCCACGTACGCGCTTCGGCAGCTGACGACCGACACCGGCGGCCGTGCGTTCTTCCCACCCGACATCAAGAGCCTCGCGTCGGTCTACGGCCAGATCTACGACGAGCTCTCGAGCCAGTACACGATCGGATACACCTCCAAGAACAACCGGCGCGACGGCGCCTGGCGCCGCATCGTGGTGCGGATCGAGCCGGCCGAACGTGACCGCGAGGACCAAACAGGGGTACTTTGCGCCAACGCGTCGGGGCTGACCCCGGTAGCAACGCGTCGTCTCCGACATCACGATCATCATGCCTTTGAACGCCCTCCTGCTGATCCTGTATGCCGTTGCCGGTGTGGCGTATGCCGTCCAGTTCAGCCGGCGCACATTCAGCACGAGTCGCAGCGGCGACCGTTCTGCTCGTCCTGGCCGCGTTCGCCCATACGTTCGTCATCGGAATGGAGACGATGCGCGTTGGCCACGTCCCGTTTGCCAGCGCGACGTCGGCCATCCTGACCTTCGTGTGGCTGCTGGCGCTGTCGTATCTGTACATCGAGCTGACGACGGGCGAGCGCGCGATGGGCGTGTTCATTTTGCCGATACTGATCGCGCTGCAAGCCATTCCAGCGGCAAGCCCGGTGCTGGAGCCACGGTCGCCGATTCTCGAGAGCCCGTGGTTCGGTGTGCACGTCTCGTCGCTGTTGTTCGCGTACGCAAGCTTTGCCATCGCGGCCGTGCTCGGAATCACCTACGTGCTGCAGTTCAAGGAAATCAAGGCAAAGCATCTGGGCTTCTTCTACGCGCGGCTGCCTTCGTTGAACGTGCTCGATGAGATGAACCTGCGCGCGGTCAAGATCGGCTGGCTGTTCCTGACGCATCGGCCTCATCACCGGCGGCATCTGGGCATCGCAGCTTCAGCCATCAGGCGATCCGCGTGTGACGCGCGATGTCGATCGGCGATCCAAAGATCTTCGTGGCCGTTCTGTGCTGGGCGGTCTATTCCTTCGAGCTCTACGCACAGCGCGCAATCGGTTGGCGCGGCCGCCGCGCGGCATGGCTCTCCGCGGTCGGCTTCGGAATCGTCCTGCTGAATTTCGTCCCGGTGAGCTATTTCTTCACGACGAGCCATCAATTTCTCTAGGCATGCAGCTGCTTCTGGTCGGCGTCAGTCATCGCACCGCGCCAATCGAGCTGCGCGAACGGCTGGATTTCTCCGCCGGTGGCGGCCTCGACCGTGCGCTGGCCGCGCTGGCAGGCTCGACCACGCATCAGCGAGGCGACAATTGTCTCGACGTGCAATCGTGTCGAGCTGTACGTCGGCTGCGACGACCCCGAGGCGGCGCGTGCCGGCCATTCGAGCATTTTCTCTCCGAGTTTCACGGCATCCCCGTCGATCAGCTTGCGACAGCATCTGTATGCAAAGACCGGTCATGACGCGGTGACCCATCTGTTCCGCGTGGCGTCGGGACTCGACTCGCTTGTGATGGGCGAGCCCCAGGTTCTCGGCCAGGTGAAGGACGCGTTCAGTCTCGCGTCGCAAGGATGGGCAGCACGGGACCGCTGCTCAACAAACTGTTTCATTCGGCATTTGCGGCAGGAAAACGCGTGCGCTCCGAAACGGCCCTCTCGGAAGGCGCCGTCTCGGTGAGTTACGCGGCGGTTGCCCTGGCGCGAAAGATCTTCGGAGACCTGAAAGGCCGCACCGTGCTGGTCGTCGGCGCCGGAGAGATGGGCAAGCTCACGGCCATCCACATGCGATCGCACGGTATCGGAACGGCTTGATGATCACAAGCCGCACGGCGTCTCACGCGTCCACGCTGGCCCAGGCCCATCGGCGGCAACGCCGTGCGCGTGGGATTCGTTGAACTTGGCACTCGAAGAAGCTGACATTCTGATCACGGCGACCGGCGCGAGCGCACCAATCATCTCGCGCGCGCTCATCGCCCAAACGATGAAGGCGCGGCGCCAGCGGCCGCTGTTCATCATCGACATCGCTGTGCCGAGAGACGTCGAGGCTGACGCCGGCGATGCTCGAGGAAGTCTTCCTCTACAACGTCGATGATCTTCAGGCCGTCGTTCAGGAAAACATTTCGAAGAGAGGGACGGAGGCCTCGGAGGCGGAGAAGATCGTCTCGCAGGAAGTCGGAAAGTTCCTTGGCTGGCTCAACTCGCGCGGCGCAGTGCCGACTGTCGTCGCATTGCGGCAGCGATTTGAATCGATCCGACAGGCGGAGCTGCGCCGCCTGGAGCCCAAGCTTGCCTCGCTTCCGCCCGAGGCGCGGGCGCGGGTGGATGAAATCACGCGATTGATCGTCGAGAAGCTGCTGATCAATCCGACCGAACAGCTCAAATCGATCTCCGATGCCGAGACCGCCGCCGCTTACAGCGACGCACTCAACCGTCTGTTTCATCTCACGGGCGACGAGCCGGCCGACGAGGCGACGCTGACGACGGCCGGAGTGACCCGCGCGCCAAAGAAACCGGCACAGTGACCACCCTCCGTCTTGGCAGCCGCGGGAGCCCGCTCGCGTTGTTCCAGGCGCGGCTGGTCGCCGAGCGCCTGGCCTCTGCATATGGACAGGCTCCTGAGATCGTCGTCATCAAGACCTCGGGAGATCGGCTGCAGGAAGCGCCGCTGTCGGACATCGGCGGCAAGCGGCTGTTCGTCAAGGAAATTGAAGAGGCCCTTCTCAGCGGCGACATCGATCTCGCCGTTCACAGCAGCAAAGACATGCCTGCGGTGCTGCCCGATGGCCTGGATGTCGGCGCCGTTCTCGAGCGCGAGGATCCACGCGATGCGCTGGTGCTTCCTACCGAGATCCACGAAGGGGATAACACGAAGATCCACGAAGAGGACAGGAAGATCCACGAAGGGGACGGCACGAGATCCACGAAGAACGCGAAGATCCACGAAGGATCTGAGCCAATTACCACCCGCGGCGCGCATCGGCACAGGCAGCGTCCGTCGAATCGCCCAGCTGAAGCCGCTGTTCCCGAGCGCGGCGTTCGAAAACATCCGCGGGAACCTCGATACCCGGCTTCGAAAGCTCGACTCAGGCGACTATGACCTTCTCGTGCTTGCCGCCGCCGGTTTGCGGCGGCTCGGGATTCGGTCGCCAGAGTATCTGCGACCTTGCCTCTGGCGGATTGCGTGCCGGCGCCAGGGCAGGGAATCATTGCCGTGGAATTGCGGAGCGGCGACGAGGAGACGCGGCGTCGTCGCGCAAATCAATCACAGGGACGCGCTGCCGCGCTCGACGCCGAGCGATGCGCTCGTGCGACGCTGGGCGGTGGCTGCCAGATGCCCATCGGGGGTATTGCCATGCCGGTGGCGCCGGACGCCTGGAGCTTCGAGCCGTCGTCGCATCACTCGACGGCGAGCCGCGTCATCCGCTATAAGAAGGTTGGGGATCGAACTGACGCAGCTAGGCTGGGCCGGGAAGCCGCCGAGCAGCTTGCTGCGCCAGGGGGCAGGCGACGATCCTGAAGGACGCCCGGCAGGACCCAGAATCCCGGAACCCCGAGAGCTGACACTAACGTGCATGCGACCCATCGTCTACCTGATCGGCGCAGGCCCAGGTGACCCTGGACTTATCACCGCCCGCGGTCTGCGCCATCTCGCCGCGGCCGACGTCGTGCTCTACGATCACCTCGTCCACCCGCGGCTGCTCCGCTATCCCCGCCAGGACGCTGAGAAAATCGACGTCGGCCTGGCGTCGCCGCAATCGCTCGATCAGGAAGCCATCAACTATCTGCTGGTCGAGAAAGCGCGCGAAGGCAAGACGGTGGCGCGATTGAAGTGGGGCGATCCGTTCGTGTTCGATCGCGGCGGACAAGAAGCGTTGTTCCTTCACGAGCACGGCGATGCCCTTCGAGGTGGTTCCGGGCATTCCGGCCGCGATCGGCACGGCAAGCTATGCTGGTGTCCCACTCACCTATCCCGGCGCCGGCAACACCGTCACCTTCGTGCGCGGCCACGAAGACGAGAGCAGCACGCCACCCGAGGCAGATTGGGACCAGCCTTGCCCGGCTTGGCGGCACGCTCGTCTGCTACGCCGGCGCGCGGCAGCTTCCAGCAATTCTGAAAGCGCTGCTAGCCAACGGCTTCGACAAAGACGAATCGGCCGCCATCATCTACGAAGGCACGCTTCCCAGCCAGCGCACGACCGACGGGACCCTGCAGGAGCTGGCGGAGATGAAGAACCTGAGAACCAAACCCGCGATTCTGGTCGTCGGCCGTGTGGTCGGTCTGCGGCAGCACCTTCGATGGTTCGACGAACGACCCCTCTTCGGCAAGCGCATCGTCATCACTCGATCGCGCGAGCAGGCGGGTGAGCTCGTCGACCTGCTCGAATCGCTGGGCGCGGAGCCGGTCGAGGCGCCGATGATCCGCGTCACGCCACCAGACGACTATGGTCCGCTCGACAAAGCCGTCTCAGAGGCCGGCTCCTACGATTGGATCATTTTCACGAGCGCGAACGCCGTCGACTCGTTCATGAGGCGCATGGCAGCCGGCGACGGTGATATCAGGGATCTCAAGGGCGTGAAGCTCGTGGCCATCGGGCCGGCCACCGCCGACCGGCTCGCGCGCCACGGCGTGAGAGTCGATCTCGAACCGGCCGAATCGCGCGCCGAAGCGATCGTTCAGTCGCTGCGCGAAAAAGGGGACATCAAGGGCAAACGCTTTCTTCTGCCGCGCGCGGACATCGCCCGTGAAGTGCTGCCGGACGAGCTGCGGAAAAGCGGGGCGGATGTAACCGAGGTGACGGCGTACAAGACCGTGCTGGCCGAGATCGAGCGCGAGGGGGACCCAGACATCTACCGCATGCTGCTTGAAAAGCGGGTCGATGTCGTGACGTTTACCAGCGCGTCGACCGTCAAGAACTTCGTGCAGATCTTCGGCGCCGAACAGGCGCCCGACCTTCTCAACGCAACCAAGGTCGCATCCATCGGGCCGGTGACGGCGGAAGCCGCCGAGCAGTACGGCATCAAGACGACGATCATGCCGAAGGAATACACCATACCGGCCCTGGTCGACGCCATCGTCGAGCATTTCAAGCATCCGTCGTAAACTACGCACATGAATCCTGTCAAAACGGCGCACGCACTCGACCTGGTCCGCCGTTCGCGCCGCCTGCGTCGATCGAGCGGGATCCGCAGCTTCGTTCGTGAGACCCGGTTGTCGGCAGATCAATTTCTCTACCCGCTGTTTGTCACGACCGGCACGGGAGTTCGGCGGGACGTGCCGTCGATGCCCGGCGTGTTTCAACTTTCGGTCGACGAAGCCGTCCGCGAAACCATCGCGGCCCGAGCCGACGGCATTTCCGGGCATCCTTCTTTTCGGACTCCCCGAGACGAAAGATGACACCGGCACGGCTGCGTTCGACGCCGATGCGCCTGTACAGAGCGCGGTCCGGGCGATCAAGCGCGCGGTGCCCGAGATCGTCGTCGTGACCGACGTCTGTCTTTGTGAGTACACATCTCACGGACACTGCGGAATCCTGGAAGGACACGACGTCGCAAACGACGCGACGGTCGAACAGCTCGTACGGGCCGCCGTCTCGCATGCGGTCGCCGGCGCCGACATCGTTGCGCCGTCAGACATGATGGATGGCCGGGTCGGGGCGATTCGCAGGGGGCTGGACGACCGGGGATTCGAGAACGTCGCCATCATGTCCTACGCGGCGAAGTACTGTTCGGCGTTCTACGGACCATTCCGCGACGCCGCCGGCTCCGCGCCACAATTCGGTGACCGCCGGACGCATCAGATGGATCCCGCCAACGGCGAGGAGGCGCTGCGCGAAGTCGAGCAGGATATCGAAGAAGGCGCAGACATCGTGATGGTGAAGCCGGCGATGCCTTATCTCGATGTCGTCAGGCGAGTGAAAGATGCATTCGGGTACCCGACGGCTGCCTACCAGGTGAGCGGCGAGTATTCAATGATGAAAGCCGCGGCCGCCAGAGGCTGGCTCGACGAGCCGCGAGCGATGATGGAGTCGCTCACCTCAATCGCCCGCGCCGGCGCCGACATCATCATCACCTACTACGCCCGCGACGCCGCGCGTGCTCTAAGCCGGCCGGGCCGATAGTCGTGGGTCGTCCGGTCACGTCAAGATCCGCGAAGCTTTTCGTACGAGCGCAGCGCATCATTCCCGGCGGAGTTGACAGTCCGGTCCGCGCCTTCAAGGCGGTCGGCGGCACCCCCTTATTCATCAGCCGCGCGTCCGGGGCCTACATCACCGACGCCGATGGGCGCACCTACATCGACTACGTGATGTCATGGGGACCGCTGATTCATGGCCACGCGCCTCGCGGCCTCGTCAAGGCCCTGAGCGCCGCCGCGCGTCGCGGCACGAGCTTCGGTGCGCCGACCGAGCTCGAAGTCGAGCTCGGCGAGCTCGTGAGATCCATGATGCCGTCGCTCGAGCTCGTAAGATTCGTGAGCTCTGGCACGGAAGCAACGATGAGCGCGATTCGTGTGGCGAGGGCGTACAGCCGGCGCGAGAAAGTCATCAAATTCGAAGGCTGTTATCACGGGCACGCGGATCAGTTTCTCGTCCAGGCCGGCTCCGGCCTCACAACGCTCGGCGTGCCGACGAGCCCCGGCGTCACCCGCGCCTCAGCCGGCGACACCCTGCTCGCTACGTACAACGATCTCGCTTCGGTCGAACGTCTCTGCGAAGCCTTTCCCGATCAGATTGCGGCGCTGATCGTCGAGCCGATCGCCGGCAACATGGGCGTAATCCTGCCCGACGACCGCTTTCTGCCTGGCCTCCGCGACCTCTGCACGCGGTATCGGATAGTCCTGGTGTTCGACGAAGTGATTTCCGGGTTCAGGGTCGGAACAGGGGGCGCTCAAGGATGGAGCGGCGTGACTCCCGATCTGACATGCCTCGGCAAAATCATTGGCGGAGGACTGCCGGTGGGGGCGTACGGTGGACGCGAAGAGCTGATGCGGCTGGTGGCGCCATCGGGACCCGTTTACCAGGCCGGGACGCTGTCAGGAAATCCGCTCGCGATGACAGCGGGCCTGTGGAGCCTGAAACATCTCTCGAAGAAGCTTTACGACCACATTGGCGGGCTCGGCGTTCGGCTGGCCGATGGCCTCGCCGACGCCGCTCGCCGGGCCGGGGTGACGGTCCAGATACATGGGCTGGGCTCGACGCTGACACCGTTTTTCACGTCGAACCCGGTGCGCAACTACCAGTCCGCGCTTCGCGTCCGACACGGCTCGATACGGCGCCTTTTTCAAAGGCATGATCGCGCGGGGTGTTTACCCGCCGCCGTCACAGTTCGAGGCGTGGTTCCTCTCGGCAGCTCACACACCGCGAGACATACAGAAGACTGTCAAAGCCGCGCGGGAAGCGATGAAGGAAGTGGCAACACTGGGATAGAGGAAGAGCTGAGAGCCAAGAGCTCAGAGACAGAGGCACGCGTGATCCTTACTCTTAGCTCTTATCTCTTATCTCTCAGCTCTTGTCTCTTATTGAGCGGCGTCCGCTACTGGCGCCAAGGCATCAATCGCTCCAATATCGGTATGCGGGTGAGGTCGTTGTAGATGACCGTCACCATCAGCATCAACAGCACCGCAAAACCGGCAAGGAACATCTTTTCCTTCACGCGGAGGCTGAAGTCCCGGCGCGCGAGCCCTTCGAGCGCCATGATGAAAATGTGGCCTCCATCCAGCACGGGAATCGGCAACAGGTTCAGCAACCCGAGGTTCAGGCTGATTGAAGCCATCAACGCGAACAGGGCCACCCATCCCTGCTCCGCAGACTCGCCGGACAATTGCGCGATCGCCAGCGGCCCCATCAGCTGCCTGGTCGAGGTTTCGCGCGTGATCAGCTGACCGATGGTCATGAAGATCAATCCGGCCGATTCGTAGTTGCGTTTGAGGCTCATCGCCAGCGCGTCGATGGGCCCGGGCTTGATGCGCGTGACGTCTTCGGCGATGTTGATGCCGATACGTCCTCGACCGGCGTTGAGCTCGGGAGTGACCTGAATGTCCTGCTCGACGCCGCTGCGCGCAATCGTGATCGTCACCGGCGTATTCGCCTTCTTCGACACGGCGTCGATCAGCTGGCTGGGCACCGAAATGGTGGCGCCGTCCACCTTGAGAATGACGTCGCCTGTCCTCAGCCCCGCTTTCTCCGCAGGAGAGGCCGGAAGAACAGAGCCCACATGGGGATGCGAATCAGGAAGGACGCCGATGTCGCCGACCTCGAAGCGCGTCTGCGGGGCGGGCGTCACCTCGACCGCGATCTCTTTGCCGCCGCGAAGCAGCATGATGTCGGTCTCCCGGCTCGCGCGCGTTCCGACGGCGATGTAGAACTGCTCCCAGGTGTCGACCTCGCGGCCAGCCACGCTGATGATGCGATCGCCCTGCTGAATACCGGCTTTCTCGGCCGGTGACCCGTCGGTCACCTGCCCCACCACGGGCGGCTTCGATTGATACGCGGGGATTTCGGCGCCATTCATGAGAACGCCCGCCGTCACCACCACCGCCAGAAGCAGATTCATCAACGGTCCCATGATCAGGACCTGGAACCGTTGCCATTTCGTTTTTGACAGGAACTCGTCATCGTGCCCCGAGCGCGGGTCGTCAGGATTTTCGCCAGCCATCTTGACGTAGCCACCGAGGGGGATCGCGCTGATGACATACTCCGTGTCGCCGCGCTTGAAACCCACGAGGCGCGGTCCGAAACCCAGCGAGAACTTCAAAACGCGAATGCCGACGCGCCTGGCCATCACGAAGTGGCCCAGCTCGTGCACAAAAATCAGGACACCGAGGACGAACGCAAACGCCAGTAGTGTGGTCAAATTCAAAACCTCAGACCTTCAATTCTAACCCGCGAGCCACATTCTTGGAATAGAGGCGAGCCCAGTGATCCACGTCTTGTACCGCCTCGAGCGTCGTCACCGGCATCGCGGAATGGGCAGCCATGGCCTGCTCGATGACACGAGGGATGGATACGAAGGAAATCTTTTCCTCCAGATAAGACGCGACCGCCACCTCATTGGCTGCATTCAGCACGACTGCATGGCTTGGGCCCGCCTCGAGCGCACGGTAGGCCAGCGCCAGACACGGAAATCTCCCGAGATCGGGCTCATGAAACTCCAGCCGACCTGCCGCGATCAGATCGAGGCGGCCGACCGGCGATTCCCATCGTTCGGGGTACGAACACGCGTACTGAATGGGCAGCCTCATATCGGTGCCGCCGAGCTGAGCGATGATCGAGCCATCGCTGAGCTCGACCATCGAGTGCACGATCGACTGCGGATGAATCACGACATCGATCTTGCCGGCCGGTAGATCGAAGAGCCAGTGGGCTTCGATGACCTCGAGGCCCTTGTTCATCAAAGTGGCCGAGTCGATGGTGATCTTTCGTCCCATGCGCCACGTCGGATGCTGCAGAGCGTCCTCGGGCCTCACCTGCGCGAGCAACGACGCCGGCAGTTCGCGGAACGGACCACCGGACGCCGTGAGGAGGATGCGCCTGATCTCCTCGCGCCCTCGGCCGTGCAGGCACTGATGGATGGCGTTGTGCTCGCTGTCGATGGGGAGAATCGCCACGTCGCGCGCGCGCGCCGCGGCTGTCACCAGCGCGCCGGCCATGACCAGCACTTCCTTGTTGGCGAGCGCGATCGTTTTGCCCGCCTGGATCGCCGCCAGAACGGCTTCCAGTGCCACCGTGCCGGCCGATGCGAAAATGACGACGTCGGCGTCCGGGTGGGTCGCAACGGCAATCAATCCATCGCCGCCAGTCGCCGACGCGAGCGCTGTGACCTTCACGTCGAATTCCCTGGCCTGCTCTCCAAGGAGATCCGCGTTCGACCCGGCGGCGAGGGCAACGACCTTCAATCGGCCCGGATGGGCGCGCACCACGTCGAGCGTGCTCTGGCCGATGGATCCCGTCGATCCCAGAATGGCGAGTCTTTTCATATGACGTAGGGCGGGTCCTGTTCTGTGGACCCGCCTAAAAGCTGTATCGGACGAATACGTAATACACGGGCGTGGCGAATATCAATGCGTCGATCCGATCCAGCACACCACCATGGCCGGGAATCACGGCGGATGCATCCTTGATCCCGACGCCCCGCTTCAACATCGATTCGAACAAATCGCCGACGATACCAACTGCTGCGACCGCAAGGCCCAGTATGACGCGGGCCGGCACACTCATCTGTGGAAGCCACCAGTGGCCAATGACCACCAGGGTCAGCACGGCGCCGACGAATCCACCAATGGCGCCCTCAACGGTTTTCTTCGGGCTCACAACCGGCGCAAGCAGATTTCGGCCGAACATCCGCCCGCTGTAGTACTGAAACGTATCGCTGACCGCCACGGTCAGGATGAGCAGAAGCACTGCTTCGCGGCCGAGCATCCAGCGCGTCGCCGAGAGCAATCCCAGGGGCACACCGATATAAAGCGGTGCGAACGCCGAAATCGCCGCGGTCTGCAGGGCACCGTGCCGTTCGCCGTGCGCCGAGTGTCTCGCGGCGCTCCCGAGCGCCAGCGCCGAAAGACCGAGCGTCGTTCCGGCGATGGCGGCCTCGACCGGCAAGCCGGGCATCCCGACCGCGACGCACGCGAGCGCGACCGCCCCGGCACCGGCCGGACGTGAGACGTGGGCTCCCGCGCGCTCGGCGATCTCGATGTACTCGCGGAACGCCAATAACGAGACGAGGATCGCAACGCCGAGGACCGCGACCGGCGGAAGCAGCCAGATGACGGCGACCACAGCGGCAAGCAGCACTGCGCCGCTGATGACCCGAGTCATTTCTCAGCTTCTCGTGGGGCGCGGCCGCTCGGTGGCAGTCTGCTTGGTGAAGACACTTAACTTGTGGACTTAACGGACAGAACTGGTGTCGGTTTCAGGCCGCCGTAGCGGCGATCTCTTTTCTGATAGGCGAGAACGGCCTCGAGCAGATGGCGTCTGCGGAAATCCGGCCACAAGGTGTCGGTGACCCAGATTTCCGCGTAGGCAATCTGCCAAAGAAGAAAGTTGCTCACGCGCATTTCACCGCTCGTGCGGATCAGCAGATCCGGATCGGGCTGCCCTGCGGTATACAACAGCTCGGAGAACTTCTGTTCGTCGAGGTCCGAGGATCGCACACCGGCGTCGATGGCGCGGCGAGCCGCATCGACGATTTCGGCCCGGCCGCCATAATTCAACGCGATGTTGAACAACATGCCTGTGTTGCGGGCCGTAGCCTCCTGTCCGGCGCCGAGCTCATTCAGAACGTCTTGCGCCAGCTCGTCGGTCCGGCCAATGACCTTGAACCGGATGTTGTTGCGGTTGATCGCATCGAGCTCGAGGCGCAGATAGCGTTTCAGCAACGTCATCAGGGCGGTTACTTCGGTTGCCGGACGCTTCCAGTTCTCGACGGAGAACGCATAGAGCGTCAGCGCTCCGATGCCGAGCCTTGCAGACGTCTCGACCACGTCGCGCACCGATTCGATACCGTTGCGATGCCCTTCGACGCGCGGCAGGCGCCGCTGCGCGGCCCAGCGTCCATTACCGTCCATGATGATGGCGATGTGCGACGGCAGCCTGTCGAAGTTGATCTCGCGGGCGAGATGTTCGTCGGGAGATCCTCTCGGGATCGTTTCTAGCAGCTGATCGCGCGACATGCTTCACCGCGGGGCTCCCGCCCCGCGCCGCTCGCGTGCGTGGCCCCATCGCCCCGCCCCCGCCGGCTCATTGCGAGAAGGATACTGGAGTGACCGCATCGTAATCAACGCGAACAAGATACAGTCCCCCCGGAGGCGCGGTGGGGCCCGCAGCGGCGCGATTGCCCGACGCCAACAGCTCGAGAATCGACGCCGCCGTTCGGCGACCATCGCCCACCTCGACCAGCGTGCCGATGATGGCGCGCACCATGTATTTGAGAAACCCTGTACCCCCGATCTCGAAGGTCAGCAGCCGGCCGACGGCAAGCGGCTCCTCACTCCACGCGGCATGACTGACAAGGCGGCGGGTTGTCCTCGCCTGGCCTCCTTTCGCCTGGAAGACGGCGAAGTCGTGCTCACCGAGAAGCTCCTGCGCGCCGCGCTGCATGGCGTCCAGGTCGAGCGTTCGTGAAATGTGCCAGGCATAGCGGCGCTGGAACGGACTCAGCACTGGTGTGTTGCTGATGCGATATCGGTACACTTTCGCCCGCGCCGAGAATTGCGCATGGAACCGGTCCTCGGCCTCTTCGGCCGAGAGTACCCGAACGTCTGCCGGGAGCCTCGCGTTGAGCGCCTGTCTGAGCTCTGCGGCGGTCATCGAGTGGGTCAGTTTGAAGCTCGCCACTTGACCGAGCGCATGCACGCCGGCGTCGGTGCGCCCCGCGCCAGCCACCGTCACTTTTCTTCCTTCAATGGGTGCCAGGGCCGCTTCCAGCTCTTCCTGCACGGATCGCGCATTCGCCTGACGTTGAAATCCGGAAAAGTCCGTGCCGTCGTAGGAAATGATGATTTTGAACGTGCGCATGCTTCTGCAATCTTGCGGTTCTGGGTGCTGGGTTCTGGTTCCGGGTTCTGGGTTCGCAGAACCTGACGAACCCAGCACCCAGAACTAGAACCAGAACCAAGAACTAGAACCCAGAACCAAGAACTAGAACCCAGAACCAAGAACCTAAAGAACCCAGCACCCAGAACCCAGCACCAAGAACCGGAAGCTTCACTCGCTACCCGGCCTGGATCCCGGCTTCACCACCGGCACACCCTGGGCGCAGAGAGGGCACTGGCCGGGAGCATATGTGGGCACAACGAGCTGGACGAGCGCGTGCGCCGGGACACCGAGATCAACGGTTCCGCCGCTGCGGTCGATGATTGCGGCAGCGCCGACCACCTGTGCTCCTGTCGCCTTCGCGACGTCAATCGTCTCGCGGGTCGATTTGCCTGTCGTGAAGACATCTTCGATCACCAGCACGCGATCGTCCCCCGAGAGCGTGAATCCACGTCGCAGGGTGAGCGAAGCGCCGCCAGAGCGTTCCGCGAAGATCGCGCGGACGCCAAGCGCCCGCGCCACTTCATGTCCGATGATCATTCCGCCGAGAGCAGGCGAGAGAACGACTGAAGGCCCGAGATGCTTCACACGGGCGGCGATCTCGAGACCAAGCGCCGCCGCCGACTGCGGGCTCTGCAGTACCAGGGCCGACTGCAGATAACCCGGGCTGTGGAGCCCCGATGAGAGCTGAAAATGGCCTTCGAGATACGCCCCGGTTCCCCGATACAACGCGATTGCGTCGTTTTGTTCCATGCTGACCGCGTAGTATACGATGCGGCAACAGTGCCTCCTGTCACCGCGACGATCATCACGAAAGACGAAGCCGACGCCATCGCTGACGCGTTGAAGTCGCTCTCCTGGGCCGACGAGATTGTCGTGGTCGACGCCGAGAGCACCGACGACACGGTAGCCATCGCGCGTCAGTTCACCGATCGGGTGCATGTCCGGCCGTGGACCGGCTATGTGGACCAGAAGAATTACGCAGCGAGCATCGCGAGCCACGACTGGATTTTTTCTCTCGATGCCGACGAGCGGGTGCCGCTCGATCTGAGTGCCGAGATTCGAGCGTTGCTCGAAAGGGGAGCGGCCCAGGCCGGCTACCGTATGCCGCGTGTGTCTTTCTACCTGGGCCGATGGATGCGGACGACGGACATGTACCCTGACTATCAGCTGCGTCTTTACGATCGGCGGAAGGCGCGGTGGGATGGTCTGCACGTGCACGAGTCGGTGAAAGTCGAGGACGATTCGATCGGGTATCTCAAAAGCGAGCTCCAGCACTATCCGTATCGGGATCTGTCCGAGCACCTGATTCGGATGGATCGCTACACGACGTTGGCAGCAAGGCAGATGTTCGAGAAAGGCAGACGCGCCACGCGCGTCGAGCTGCTCGTCCATCCACCCATTGCGTTTCTGCGGAACTATGTTCTCAAAGGAGGGTTCCGCGACGGAAAGGCCGGATTGATCGTCTCGATGGTGAACTCGGTACTACGTCATGCTGAAGTTTGCGAAACTCTGGGAACTGCAGCGCGACTGAACGCTGCGCTCCGCGGATTCCCGCGCAGGATCTTGAATTCCATCTTTTCAATTCACGTCGACACGGCGCGAACGTGGAGAGGCGGGCAGCGCCAGGTCCTCCTGACCGTTCTCGGGCTGCGCGAGCGCGGTCACAGGGCATTGCTCGTCGCGCATCCCGAAGGTGAGCTGGCACGGCGCGCATCCGAGGGCCACGATCTGCTTCGCCTCGCCCCACGCACCGAAGTCGACCTCCACGCGGGCTGGAAGCTCTCACGGGTCGTCAAAGATCTCGAGGCCCGACATCATTCACGCGCACGACCCGCACGCCGTCGCGGTCTCTTCGCTCGCGTTGTCTTTCATGACGTCGGGAAAACATCCCGCGCTCGTCGCCTCGCGGCGCGTCGCGTTCCACCTCAAAGGGAACGCCTTCTCGCGCTGGAAGTATCACCAGGTGGAGTGCTTCGTGGCGGCATCCGAAGCCATTCACCGGATGCTGATCGAAGACGGCATCGATCGTGCGCGGGTGGTAACCATCTACGAGGGTATCGACCTGCAGCGCGTGCAGGCCGAGCCGCCCGTTAACATCCACGCAGAATTCTGGCTGCCGACGCACGCGCCCGTCGTGGGCGCCGTCGCGGCACTGACACAGGAAAAGGGACACAAGCACCTGATCGATGCCGCCGCCCTCGTCGTCCGCGAGGTGCCGGACGCACGGTTCGTGATTCTCGGTGAAGGCGACCTCCGGCCGGCGCTGGAACGGCAGATCAAGGAATTGCATCTGGACAAGCACGTGGTGCTCCCGGGCTTTCGAGCCGACATTCTCGCGCTCATCAAGAGCTTTGACGTGTTCGTGATGAGCTCACTCGCAGAAGGCCTCGGCACATCGCTGCTCGATGCGATGGCACTGTCCAAGGCGACCGTGGCGACCGATACGGGCGGAATACCCGAGGTCGTTTCGCACGGGGAAACCGGATTGCTCGTTCCGCCGCGGGATCACCGCGCACTTGCGTCCGCCATTTCCGGGCTGCTCAAGGATCACAGCCGTCGCGAGCGTATGGGAAGCGCCGGCCTGGAGCGCGTCAAGCGGTTATTCACCGCCGAACGGATGGTCGAGCGGACTCTCGACGTCTACCGGGCGCGGGCCGCGGGAGATTCCGGCCGCGCGGGTGGCACAAGCCGCGCAGCGGGCACCGCGAGTCCACCCGCCCGCGATTGAAGCCGCATTGGTCGGCCATTCCAAGATGGCAGAGCGAGAAGTCGTACTTCACAGGGTCGAAGGGATCCAGCCGACGAAGGGACGCGGTAATATCAGCGGCCATTTTCCATCCGGGGCTCGCATAACGCGTCAGACCAAGGCAGCGTCCCACGCGGATGACGTGCGTATCGAGCGGGATGACGAGTTTCGAAGGGGGCACGTCCTTCCAGAGCCCGAAATCGACAGCGTCGCTCCTGACCATCCATCGCAGAAACAGATTGAGTCGCTTGCACGCGCCGCCACAGGACGGGCGGGAAAAAAAGTAGCCGACACCCGGTCTCGGTCTGCGCCGGCCGTAGGCCGGCCGCAGGTCGACCGAGAGGGCCCGTGTCGAGAACGATTCGAGCGCGCCGGAGACATCGGGCGCGTCTCGATCGAATCCGTCCAGGAAGAATGCCTCGATCGACCCTCGCACCAGCATGTGCTGAAGGATGATGACCAGCGCGATGAGGTCTTCACCTCGTGTCCAGCGGTGAACGATAGGCGCGAGAGCGCCCGAATCCCGCGCGCGCGTCGAAGGCGCGCACGAACGCCGCCGGCGAAGGTCCCATCGCCTCAGCCAGTCGTTCGATCGACTGAAGGACGCTCGCCACCCGGCCGAACGCGAGGGCCGAGGCGCAGAATCCCATGACTTCGCGGTCGGCCGGATTGGTGAACCGGCGAACGATCTGCACGGGATCGGTCGCAGCATCGACGCAATTGAACGATGCGTACAGCGCGTCGAGCCGCTCTTTCAGGAGCATCAGAACGTCGCGATCGGCAGGCCCGCCGTGCACAGCGGACAATTGTCGGCGGAGTAATTGGGCGGAGCGTCATACTCGGCGATCGCGTAGTTCGGCACGTCGAGCGTCACTGGAGGTTTTCCCCGATCATAGATCTCGGCCGTCGCGATCAGCTCTCCGCCGGCGCTTGCGACGAGACCGGCGCACTGCGCCAGCGTGTGTCCGGTATTGCGAACGTCGTCGACCAGCAACACCCGCCGGCCCTCCAGCTCGCGACGGTAAAAATTTCGCAACATGAAACCGGCGGATTTCTCCGTCCGGGCAATATGAAATGGCGCAAAGCAGCACGACGGGTGGGTCAGGCTCCTGCGGCTATCCAGAAGGCCGGCAATCGTATGAGCCAGCAGCGCGCCTCCGGTCACCGGGCCGGTCACGACCTCCGTGGAGCCGACGACCGAAGCAGGGAGCACATCGAGGAGATCCTGAGCGAATCGCCAGATTGTCGAAGGCTGCCTGAACAGCTGATGCGGGTTGAGATAGACGCTGCCGTGATAACCGTTGCCATAGTCGAAGTGACCGTTGGCCATGAGAACGCCAGACTCACGCAGATCCTCGAGCGCTTTCTGACGCGCATCGTCGAAGCGGTTCATTGGAATGCGTTCGCTCCGCTCGCATTGTCGTTTACATAGACCGTGCGGCCGCCAATGATGGTCGCCGCGACGCCGCCCCTCAACTGCCATCCGCCAAATGGCGTGTTGCGGCCCTTCGACCGGAACTTCGACGCGTCGACCGTGACCGCGAGATCCGGCGCCAGGACCGTCACATCAGCGATCGCACCCTCCGAAAGCGCCCCGGCCGCGACGTTCAGAATCCGCGCCGGGTTCGTTGCCAGCAGCTCGACGAGCCTCGACAACCCGATCAGCCCCTGGTGTACCAGCCGATCGAGGCAGAGGGAGACGCACGTCTCCAACCCCACGATTCCGAACGGCGCGAGGTCGAACTCCATCTTTTTCTCGTCGTAGTGATGAGGCGCGTGGTCGGTGGCGATCGCATCGATGCTTCCGTCGGCGATGCCTCGCAGCATCTCGTCGCGATCTGCCGCCGAGCGCAACGGGGGGTTCATCTTCACGTTGGTGTCGTAGCTGATCGGCGCCGCGAGCGATTCGTCGGTCAGCGTGAAGTGATGCGGCGCCACCTCGCAGGTCACGCGTATGCCGTGCCGCTTGCCTTCTCGAACGGCGCGCAGCGACGTTGCCGCGCTCATATGGCAGATATGCACGGCCGATCCCGTCAGCTCTGCGAGCGCAACGTCCCGCTGCACCATAATCGACTCGGCGGCTCCCGGAATGCCGCGCAGTCCCAGCGCCGAGGCATGGTAACCCTCGTGCGCGACCCCTTCCCCTTTGAGGGATGAATCTTCACAGTGTTCAAGCACCGGCATGCTGAACATCCCCGCATATTCGAGGGCCCTGCGCATCAGCAGGGCGGTTTTTACCGGCCGCCCGTCATCCGAGATAGCGACGCATCCAGCGGTTCGCAGCTCCGCAATATCCGACAATTGATCGCCGTTGGAGCCTTTCGACACGGCGCCGATCGGATACACGCGCGCCAGGTTCGCTTGCGCCGCTTTCTGGATGATGTACTCGGTCACGCCGGCGTTGTCGTTGACCGGCGACGTATTCGGCATGCAGGCCACTGCGGAGAACCCGCCGGCGACGGCAGCGGCCGCCCCCGTGGCAACCGTTTCCTTGTGCTCCTGTCCGGGCTCGCGCAGGTGCACATGCATATCGAACAGCCCTGGCGTCACCACGAACCGGGCGGGGACTTCGATGACCTGGGCGTCATCGGCCGGGAGGTTCCTGCCCACGCGTGAAATCCGATCGCCGTCGATGAGCACATCGAAGGCTCCGTCCCGTCCGTTCGCGGGATCCACGACGCGCCCGCCCTTAAGCAGCCGCTTCATCTTCCGCTCCACCCGCCAGCAGATACAGGACCGCCATGCGGACCGCAACGCCGTTGGCGACCTGTTCGAGAATCACCGAGTAGGGACCGTCGGCCACATCGGAGTCGATCTCGACTCCACGGTTCATCGGACCGGGGTGCATGATAATCACATCTTCCTTGGCGCGGCGCAGACGTTCGCGCGTCATGCCGAACACGGCAAAGTACTCGCGGAGCGACGGAAAGAAGGCGCCCTGCATGCGCTCGAGCTGCACGCGCAGCAGCATCACCACGTCAGCGCCATCCACGGCCTGGTCGACCGATGTCGTCGCGTGGACGCCCTCGCGCGCGATGCCCGGCGGCATCAACGTCGGCGGCCCGGCCACCCACACCTCGGCGCCGAGCTTGGTCAGCAGTTGCACGTTCGACCGGAGGACGCGGCTGTGAAGAAGGTCGCCGATGATGGCCACTTTCAGCCCCGCAATCCGTTGTTTGTGCTCGCGAATCGTGAAGGCGTCGAGCAGCGCCTGAGTCGGGTGCTCGTGCATGCCGTCGCCGGCATTGATGATGCCGGCGCGACAGATGCGGGACAGCAGATGGCACGCGCCCGAGTAGCAGTGACGCACGACTATCATGTCGGGCGACATCGCCTCGAGATTCAACGCCGTGTCGACCAGGGTTTCCCCTTTCACGACGCTCGACGTCGCGGCTGCGATGTTCAACGTGTCGGCGCTCAACCGCTTTTCGGCGATCTCGAACGATGTGCGGGTGCGGGTGCTTGCCTCGAAGAAGAGGTTGACAACGGTCTTGCCGCGAAGGGCCGGCACCTTCTTGATCGGCCGATCGCCGATCTCGCGCATGGCCTCGGCTGTGTCGAGGATGAGAAGGATCTCGTCGTGGGTGAGATCCGAGATGCCGAGGAGATCTTTGTGCCGCAGCTTTGAAATCGGCGCGACCTGTCTGGTAATCATGGCATCTTCCTTATCCGTGCTCGGCCCCGACCGACACTTCGTCGGCGCCATCGGTCTCCGACAAACGGACGTGCACGCTTTCCTTCAAGCGAAGTCGGAACATTCTTTCCGACGTAATCGGCCTTGATAGGCAGCTCTCGATGTCCGCGATCGACGAGCACCACCAGCTGAATCTCTTGTGGCCGTCCGAAGTCGATGAGCGCGTCGAGCGCGGCGCGAATCGTGCGCCCCGTATACAGAACATCGTCCACGAGGATGATTTTCTGGTCGTCGATGGAGAACGGAATCTCCGTGCGCCGTACGAGCGGCTGAGGACCCACGACGTGGCGCATCAGGTCGTCGCGGTACAACGTGATATCGAGCGCCCCGGTGCGGATCGGCGCGCCTGTGATCTGTTCCAACAGCGTGGCGAGGCGCCTGGCCAGCACATCGCCGCGCGTACGAATGCCGACGAGCGCGAGCCGCTCCGTGCCGCGGTTGCGCTCGACGACCTCGTGCGCGATACGGGTGAGGGTGCGTCCCATGCGATCGGCGTCCATGATGACGGGCATCAGGAACCCGCCTTCGCTCGATCAAAGCGAGCGAGCTTCGGCGCGGCAGGCCACACCGGCGTCGGATAGGGAAGGGATTGCGAGAGAACTGCGGGGTGAGTCTTCATAGCTCTTGTCGGCCTCTCTGGGCCGCTCTTAAAGAGACGGTAAGAGTATACACGTAACTGGTGATTGTGAGATCTCGGGATCCAGGGACGAATCATCATCCCGTCTCAGCGGGATATACTTCGTGTGGTGCCGCTAGATATCTCCGCCGGAGTCATTTCGAACATCCATCTCTCATCGGAATACAACGTGCTCGCGCTGGCCGCGCCCGAGGTCGCCGAGCGAACCCTGCCGGGACAGTTCGTCATGGTGAAGGCTGGCGATCATCTCGAGCCGCTTCTTGCGGCGCCCCTTCTCTGTCTTCGAGATCCTGCGAAGCAACGGACGGGTCGTCGGGCTGTCGCTGCTGAGCAAGCGCATCGGCCCGTCGACCAGGCTGCCTGTTCGACGCGAAGGCGGGTGACTGCGTGCAGTGTCTCGGTCCGCTCGGGCGGCCGTTCGCGCCGGTGGCTGCTCCGATGGAGGCGTGGCTCGTCGCCGGAGGCGTCGGGCTGGCCCCGTTCGCGATGCTTGCCGGACAACTGCGCGCGAAAAATGTCGCCGTGAAGCTCTACTACGGCGCACGCCGTGCTGCGGAATTGTTCTATCTGGACATGTTCGAACAGATGGGCGTTGAGCTTGCGCTGGCAACGGAGGACGGCAGCCGGGGCGACCACGGGCGGGTCACATTACCCCTCGAGCGTGATTTGAAGGCGCTTGGAGGAAGAACGAGCGTCATGATCTACGCGTGCGGTCCGGAGCCGATGCTGGCGGCAGCCGCTCGGTTGTCTGCCGCGTATTCGCTGCCATGCCAGGTGTCGGTTGAACGAGTGATGGGCTGCGGTCTCGGTGGATGCTACAGCTGTGTGATTCCGATCAGAACCGCACAGGGTAAATGGCATCACGTGCGCTCCTGCCTGGCCGGCCCGGTGTTTCGCGGCGACGAGGTTTTGTGGACATGAGCCGCGAGCGGCGCGGGGTGTCGGGGCCCCGCGAGCGAGCGGCGTGGAGCGGGTGTTGGGGGCCCTGCGACTAAATGATCGACCTGTCGGTAAACATTGGGTCACTGACGCTGAAAAACCCGCTGATCGCGGCCAGCGGATGTTTCGGATATGGCACCGAGTACGCCGACCTCGTCGATCTGGCTTCGCTCGGCGGCGTCGCCGTCAAAGGCCTGTTCCTGGCAGAGCGCGAAGGGCATCCACCTCCGCGCATTGTCGAAACCCCGGCCGGCATGCTCAACGCGATTGGACTCCAGGGAATCGGCGTCCGCCGATTCATCAGCGAAAAAATGCCGGAGCTTCGCGCGCGCGGGGCGGTCGTCCTCGTGAACATCTGCGGGACGACCCTGCAGGAGTATGTCGAGCTGGCGAGAATTCTGTCCGATGTCGAAGGGGTCGCCGCCCTCGAGTTGAACATCTCGTGCCCCAACATCAAGGAAGGCGGGATTACCTTCGGATGCAGCGTTCACGGCACTGCCGATGTCGTAGCTGCAGTTCGCGCGGCCACGCGGCTGCCGGTCATCCCGAAGCTGACTCCAAACGTCACCGACATCAGCGCGATTGCCAGGGCGGCCGAAGAGGCCGGCGCCGATGCGATTTCGCTCGTCAACACGTTTCTCGCGATGGCGATCGATGTCGAGACACGGCGTCCTCGTCTCTCGAACATCGTCGGCGGGCTCAGCGGTCCTGCCATTCGGCCGATCGCCGTGCGGATGGTCTACGAATGCCGGCAGAGAGTTCGCATCCCCATCATCGGCATGGGTGGCATCGCCAGCGCCGACGACGTGCTGGAATTCATCATCGCCGGCGCATCGGCCGTACAAGTCGGCACCGCGAACTTCGTCGATCCGCTCATCTGGCCGAAGCTGCTCGAGGGGATCCGGCTATACTGCGAACGTCACCAGGTGACGCAGGATCGCCGAGCTCACGGGCACAATCGACATCAGCGCGCGCGAGAAGGAATGGATCAGCTCCTAGTCGCTCTCGATGTGGACAACGCTGTACACGCTACGGAGCTGGCGTTGCGGCTCCGCGGTCGCGTCGGTGGAATGAAAGTCGGCAGCACCCTGTTTACGGCAGAGGGACCTTCCCTGGTTCGAAACCTGGTCGCCCAGGGGCACCGTGTTTTTCTCGACTTGAAGTTTCACGACATCCCGCATCAGGTGGCGGGTGCCGTCGCGTCAGCCACCAGGCTGGGCGTTTGGATGATGACCGTCCATGCATCTGGCGGGTCGGAGATGCTGACAGCGGCTCGGCGTGCCGCCGCAGAAACGGCAGCGGCCCGCAACCTCCAGCCGCCGTTGATTGTGGCCGTGACGGCCCTGACGAGCCTCACTGAACAGTCGTTGCTCGAGTCGGGCGTCACGCGATCCATGGAACGCCACGTGGAAGAGCTCACGAGCCTCGCTGAAAAGGCGGGGCTCGATGGCGTCGTCGCATCGCCCCTGGAACTGAAGATTCTGCGCCAGCGCTTTCCAGGTCTCACTATCGTGACACCGGGAATCCGCACCACGGCATCGCCCGCCGACGATCAGTCGCGGACGCTCAGCGCTCGTGACGCCCTCGCCGCGGGCGCAGACTACGTTGTCGTCGGGCGGCCGATTGTCGCCGCCGCCGATCCGCGGAATGCAGCGGAAGAGATCGCGAGAAGTTGCGGCTGACCATCTACAGCAAGCCCGGCTGCCACCTTTGCGACGAGATGAAGGCGACCGTCCGTCGTGTCGCTCTTGGACCCGACAGTCTCAGTCGATGAAATCGACATTTCCGACCGATCCTGAGTTGCTGGATCGGTATGGCCTTGAAATACCGGTTTTGATGATTGATGGGAAGAAAATCGCGAAATACCGAGTAACGGAAAGTGAGCTCAGGCGGATGATCGAAGGCTCGTGCAGGGGACAGAGATTGGGGATGAGGGATTGAGGATTCGGGACTCTGGCCCTCAGGTAGCAAAAGCAGCCTAATCCCTCTCCCGAATCGTTGGCAGATTACTTCGCAGTAATGATGTGGAAGCCTCGCCTGTTCTGCTGCCAGCAGGATTCGGTCTCCTCCGTGCAGACGGGCTGTTCCTTCCCCTTGCTGATTGTGGCGACCCGATCGGCGGCGACCCCCAGGCTCACGAGATAATCCTTCACGACCGTCGCCCGGCGGCCACCCAATGCCAGGTTGTATTCCGCAGTGCCTCGCGAGTCCGCATGCCCTTCGACCGTTATCCGAAGCGCTGTCCATCGCTTCAGATAGTCTGCATTCTTCGACGCTGCTGCCCGGCCGTCGTCCCTCAACGTTGCGCTGTCGTAGTCGAACAAGCACATCAACGAGCGGCCGTTCGGCATTCAGCTGATCGACGGTCTTCTTGGCGAAAATCTGATCCTCGGTCAGTGGCGGCGGCGGTGGCGGCGGTGGCGGCGGCGGCGGTGGTGGTGGCGGCGGCGGCGGAGCGGGCGCGGCCGGAGGTGGTGCCGGTGTCGGAGCCGGGGGCGGCACCGGCCTGTTGCAGGCGGCGACTGTCAGAGCCCAGGATGGCGCACAGCTGCGCCGACCAGCAGGAAACGTCGCATAGATTCTCCTCAGCTGAAATTGTGTGTGCGATCGGATCGATCGCGGTGACAGAGTACCGTGACGACCTAGGGGTGTCAATTATCTCAGGCATTTTCGGGATGCGTGAGTGATCGAAACGGCAGCTGATGCAGACACGAAGCCGGGTCGCGCGATTAGAATGCGCGCAGTGGATGCGCTGCTCGAACAGACTTTCCATGCCGAACAGCGGCATTTCTGGTTCCGGGGATTCAAGCGGTTCGTCGCGCCGCTGCTCCAGCAGGCAACAGCCGGCCTCGCACGTCCCCGCGCTGCTGGACGCCGGTTGCGGCACCGGCGCAAATCTGATTTTCCTTCGCCGCTACGGCACCCCTTATGGCCTCGAGCTGCACTGGCGCGGATTGCAGCTCGCCCGAGAACGCGGTCTGCCCCGGCTCGCTCAAGGCACCGTCACGGCGTTGCCGTACATCACTTCGTCGATTGATGTCGTGGTGTCGTTCGATGTGCTGTATTGCCTCGCAGGCGC
This sequence comes from Vicinamibacterales bacterium, assembly GCA_963775345.1. Lineage (GTDB taxonomy): Bacteria > Acidobacteriota > Vicinamibacteria > Vicinamibacterales > JAMQPK01 > JAMQPK01. The sequence continues at coordinate 283,693 of CAVZIS010000007.1, read as the reverse complement.
CCGCGGAAGCCTCGGCGATCTCCGAGATGTACCGGGTTCTGAAACCCGGAGGCGTGCTTATCGTCAATGTCGCTGCCATGAAAATGCTCAAGGGCGACCACTCGGTGCTCGGGGGCGAGGTCCGCCGCTACACGCGCGACGAGTTGAAGGAAAAGCTCCAGCGTGCCGGATTTCACGTGTCCCGTCTCACGCATACCAATGCGTTCCTCTTCCCTGTCATCGCACTGTGCGGGGCTTCCAGCGGCTGCGCGGGTTGAAGGCCGGGAATCAGAACCCGGGGGACTTTGCCGTTCCACCGGCGCCGGTCAATGCCCTGTTCTCGGGCTTGCTCGCGATCGAATCGATCCTCGTTGCCGCCGGCGTCAATATGCCCGTGGGAAGCTCATTGTTGTGTCTTGCGAGAAAGCCGTAGGGTCCGGCTAGCGGATTTCAAAGCGGAAAATCCGAAGGCCCAGTGTGCGGCGATCCGGGCTGCCAGAGCGGTCGTGGGGGACGAATGCCTTGTCGGTTTCGACAACAATCATCCCATCCGCGGCCGCGAGCGCGGCGGCGGAAACCTTTGCGGTCAGCTCGAAATCCGCCGAGGGTGAGGCGGTCGCCAGAATCTGATTTCCGGCGCGAACCGTGACGCGCGGTGGCGCATCGAAGTAGCGCATCGGGGATTCGCCCGCAATCGTCAGGATGACATCCCGCCCGCCGGAATTGACGAAAGTCTGTGCGCGATCGGTGGTCCATCGCCATCGACTCTGAAGCTCCCGGCTGTACTCCATCTCGTTCCAGCCCGAGCCATGGACGAAGAAGACATCCTTCGGCGAAGCAACAGCGAATTGAGTGAGTCGCATGCTCTGCGGACCGCCTGAAGGCGAGACGTACGACGCGACCAGCCGGCCGAATCGTGATTCGCCGGCCAGGACTCCAGGCTCCAGCGTGATCCGCCTGAAGAACGTGCCGCCCGCGCCAACATCCCACTCGTCAACCGGGCGGCCATCGATAGCCACCGAAACATGCGCCGGGTCTTTCGTGCTCTCGCCGCCCATAACCAGCAATGCACTATCGGGCCTCCGCCTGATGTAGGCGACGCCCTCGTGGCGGCGCAGGCGTTCCGACCTGTTCAGGGTCTCCGGGGTCAGGTGCCAGCCGTCTTCGGCGAACCATCCAGGCGGCGACTCGATGCGCACCAAATCGACGACATCCGGACGCATACCGCTGATGAATCGTTCTCGCGGAAATCCCCAGACGTAGTGTCCCGCCGTTCTTCGACTCAGCGGATCGACCAGCTCGATGTCGGTGCGCGCCGGATCGGCAAGAAACCAGACGGGGGCGGTATGGCCTTCACGCCAGTAGGCGGCCAGTTCCAACCACTCGCGCATCGGCGGTGCCTTCAAAACGCGTGTCGTCCCCAAGTCCTGAGTTTCCACCGAGCGCAGGAATCCCTGGTGCATCGCGACCACAGCATTCAGGCTCCGCGGCCAGGCGCCGGCGCAACTCGCGAGAGCGCCGCAAACGCCGGGCTGGCGTCCCGGGCGTACACTCGGATGGACGGCAGCGTCAGGACAAGGGACCAGACGACCAGGACGGCGACGGCCGCGGACCTCATCGGGCCGGATCGAACGAGGACGGCAAGACCCTTCGAGCGCGAGAAACGCCATCACCGGGATCAACGGCAACGCATATCGGGTTGTGACCGTTTCGTGGAACAGGAGATGGATCGAACAGATAAGGCCCGGCGAGAACGCCAAGGAGCAGGACGACCCGTGGGCAGCGACGAAGCAACGCCATTTTCCGACCGACGGCAAGCACGAAAATCGTCCAGCCGAGCACCGGTGACGCCCATGGGTAAATGAACGTCTCCAGCAGCGCGAACGCGAGCCTGCGGGCGCCAGGATTCCGATACAGCATGTCGACACCGGAGAAGTCCTCGCTTCCCTGCGCGCTGATGGCGGTTTGATACGCCATCGGACCACCACTGGCAATGACGAGCGGGATCGCCCAGATCAGCACGCCGATCGTGAATGCCATTGCACTGCCAAGCACTGCCCCGGCTGCCCCGCGCCCTGCGCGCTGGACCAGCACGACCGCGAGCACGGCAATGTCAGCCACAACGCTTGCGAGCGCATGCCGATTGCCAGAGCCGAGAGGAATGCGCCGAGCACGATCATCCTGCCGGAGTCCGCAAGCGCCTCGGGTGTCCGGGCCGGATTCAGCCGCTGCCGCACGAACGCTCCTGCCAGCGCGGCTTGAGCGGCCAGCGTAAAGAACAGTCCCGGGAATGTCGCTCATGGGGCGAGCCGCATTGAACCAGTACAACGGGCTTGTGACGCACAACAGCACAGCCAGCGGCGCGATGAGCGTCCGCCCTGGCTCCGACGGCCCTTCCAGCGATCCGAGATCCTCGTAAATCCTGATGAGCGGAAAGACGGCAAGCGCACCGAACAGCGCTCCAAGGAGCGCAAGCGCCTGCGCATCACCGGGGACGACCGCGCGAGCGGCCTTCGCAAGGCCGATGAAGATGGGATATCCGGGGGGATGCGGCTGATGCCTCGTGGGGTCGAAGTCATGGATGCCGAGCGCAAAGTTCAGTGAATCGATGTCCTCGAGGGTCGGAGGTAGGAACAGGACGTGCGCGATGAGGAACAGCATCGCGAGAGCCGAGGTCCACAGCAATTGTGGCGAGGTTCGCATGGACCTTGCCGCGCCGAAGCGTAGCACGCGAAGGCGGGTCAAATCTGCCGAAGAATCAGACCTTCGTTCAGACTACCGGTGCGATAGCCCTTCGGATCGATCGTGACCGACTCGTACCCGGCCGCCTGCAGCTCGCGCACGATCGCGTCGCGCACTTCGGGATCGAGCGTGCGCGGCAGGTCCTCGCTCGCCAGCTCCACGCGGGCGACGGTGTCGTAGTGGCGCACCCGGCAGACACGGAATCCAAGCGCGTGCAACGCTTCTTCACCACGCTCGATCTGGCGCAGCTTCTCGCTGCGTGATTTCGACGTGATACGGAATGCGCGACGACAGGCACGCCGATGCCGGTTCGTCCCACACGGGCAGTCCGGCCGCGCGGGCGCCCTCGCGTATCTGCGCCTTTGTCAACCCGGCTTCGTCGAGCGGGCTCCTCACGCCGAACTCTTTCGCCGCACGTCTTCCCGGTCGGTAGTCGCCTCGGTCGTCGGCATTCGTGCCGTCGGCCACGTGCGCGAACCCGCGCTCTCGCGCCAGATCCGTCAAGCGCCGTATACAGTTCGTGCTTGCAGAAGTAACAGCGGTTCTCCGGATTCGCGCGGTACTCCTCGCGCTGCATTTCATCGGTGAAGATGATCTCGTGATGCAGGTCGAACTCGCGTGCGACTCTCAGTGCGAGCTCGCGGTGATGCGCGGGATAACTCGGGCTGTCGGCCGTCACGCACAGAACGTGGTCGCCGAGCACTCCGGTCGCCGCCCACGCCAGGTACGCGCTGTCGACGCCGCCGCTGAATGCGACGACCACAGAATCCATGCCGTCCAAGACCGAGCGCAGCTCAGGCGTCACTCGTCCCAGTCCTCTTCCTCCTCCCGTCTTCGTCTTCGTCGACGTCGAGCTCATCTTCCTCTTCGGCATCGCTCTTCATCTTCGTCTTCGTCTTCGTCGTCTTCGTCGGTCGCGAGGTCGAGCTCGATAGGAGCGAGGCCAGTGACTTCGAGGTTCGAACCGCACTCGGGACAGCTGAGCAAATCGCCCTTGTCCACGTCGTACTCGTCGACTTCGATCTCGGCGTCACATTCGGGGCAGGTAGCCATCTGTTCCGGATTATAGCGAGAACCTGTTAAATTCTGCAACGCGCGCTGACGCTTTTGGCACGAGATTCCGATACATCTCGATGGGTGTTCCAGCGCTATGACGACCATGACCACCAGGCGTTCCAAACGTCAAGACGGTGCTCGTCGCCGACGACACGGCGTTTGTGCGCGAACGCTTCAAGAGCGCGCTCGAAAGCGCGGGGCATCGCGCGCTGATCGTCAAGAGCGCGGCGGAACTGCTGGCGCTGCGTGCGCGCCGACCTTCGCCCAGCTCGATCTGCTGGTCATTGATCTGCGGCTGCCGCACGCCGAAGGCGTCGAGCTCGTGCGGAGCATCCGCAAGCTGGATGATGGACGGCTGCCGATCCTGATTTTCAGTGGCACGATCACCAGCGCCGAAGAAGTCCGGGAGCTCGCAGCGCTCGGAGTGGCTGGCTACGTGAACGAGTACAGCGCCGCGCAGCACATTCTGCCTTCGCTTGCACCGCACCTGTTCCCTGACAACTTCAATCGCCGTGGAAGCCCGCGCGTCGTGCTCGGCATCCCCATCGCCTACCGCTTCGGCCACACCATCGCCGCGGCGTTGACGCGGAATCTCAGCCGCGGCGGCATTGCGATCAGAACCACGAGCCCGCTCGAAAACGGCGCCAAAGTCCGGCTTCGCTTTCGGCTGCCCGGCTCCAAGCGCGATATCGACGCCGAAGCTCGAGTCGTGTGGTCCGACCGCCGTCACGGCATGGGACTGCAGTTCGATAAAGTGGACCCTCACGATCAGGCTGCGATCGACGAGTTCGTCGACGCACACTTCTTCAGCAGCAGAAAAGCCTAGCCACCAGCCCAACCGGCTACCGGCTAATATTGGCCGGAGGTTCCTTGATGGAAACCAGTGTCCTGGACGTCACCGTGCGACTGCTCGCCGTGCTCGCACTGGTTCTGGCCAATGGCTTCTTCGTCGCCGCCGAGTTCTCGATCATCTCAGTGCGGAAAACGCGCATCGATCAGCTGCTGGCCGAAGGCAGCCGCATGGCGCGTCCTGTCAGGCGCGCGCTCAACAACCCGGACCAGTTCATCGCGGCGACTCAGCTCGGGATCACGATGGCGAGCCTCGGCCTCGGATGGATTGGCGAACCGGCGCTCGCTTCGCTGCTCGAGCCCCTTCTTCGATTCGCTGCCTGCGCCGATCTCCGCGGCCACGTCCCACACCATCGCCGTCACCGTCGCGTTCATCATCATCACGGCTCTTCATATCGTGCTTGGCGAGCTGGCGCCGAAGACAGTCGCGCTTCAGTATCCGGAGAAAACGTCACTGATCGTTGCGAAGCCGACAGAACTGTTTCTCAGATTCTTCAGTCCGTTCATCCGCGTCTTGAACGCCATGGGCTGGGCCGTGGTCCGGATGTTCGGGCTGAAGGCCGCCAGCGGTCATGGACTGGTTCATTCGGAGGAAGAGCTCAAGATGCTCGTCACGGCGAGTCAGCAGGCCGGCGTGCTCGAAGAAGACGAGGAGCAGATGCTCCACCGCGTGTTCCATTTCGCGGAGTTCACCGCAGCCGAGATGATGGTTCCGCGAACCGAAATGGCGGCGGTGAGGGCCGACGCGTCGATTGCTGACGTGGTCGAGCTGGTCTCGCGCGGCCGGCACTCGAGCCTGCCGGTCTACCGCGGCGAGCTCGATGACATCGTCGGCATCATGCTCGTCCCCGATCTCGTCCGCGCGCTCGCATCGCCGTCGCAGCAACTTCAACATCGCCGCGCTGGCGCGAGAGGCCCTGACGGTGCCCGAAACGATGAAAGCCGACGAGCTGCTGCGCCAGATGCGACGGCACCGCACGCATCAGGCCATCGTGATCGACGAATATGGCGGCACTGCCGGCCTGGTGACATTCGAGCGCGTCATGGAGCGTATCGTCGGCGTGCTTGGCGGTGACTTCGGAACTGCGGCGTCATCGATCCGGCAGCTGCCCGACGGATCTGCGGAAGTCGACGGGCTGGCGCTCGTCACCGACATCAACGAGCAGTTCGGCCTGGAGATTGACGAGGAAACCTACACGACGATCGGCGGCTATATGCTCGGTCGCCTGGGCCGGCGGCCGAAGGTTGGCGACACGGTAGAGGACGGAGGCCGCACGCTTCGGGTCGAGGCGGTTGACGGGCTGAGGGTGTCGCGTGTGCGGATACTCTGAGAAGGGGGAGGAAGACCGAGCGACGCTCTCATCTCTTTCTAGTCCAGCTCTGTCAGCAGCCGCATCCCGTTCGCGATCACCAGAAGCGACGCTCCCATGTCCGCCACGACTGCCATCCACAAGGTGGCCGTAGCCGACGATCGCCAGCGCCAGAAACACCGCTTTCAAAGCCAACGACAACGTGACGTTCATCTGGATGTTGCGCAGCGTTGCACGACCCAGCCGCAATGCAAACGGGAGTCTTCAGAAGCTCGTCGGCCATCAACGCGATGTCGGCGGTTTCGAGCGCGGCATCCGTGCCGGCAGCCCCCATGGCAATCCCCACATCCGCGGCCGCGAGTGCGGGAGCATCGTTGACGCCATCGCCCACCATCGCGACGGTCCCGTATTGGCGGCGAAGCGCGTGAACGGCCGCCACTTTGTCCTGCGGGAGAAGCTCGGCGTGCACCTCGTCGATGCCGAGCTCGCGCGCGAGCGCTTCGGCCGCCGCCTGATTGTCGCCCGTCAGCATCACGACGCGCTCCACGCGCTGGCGCCTCAGCATCTCCACCGCATCCCGCGCCGCTTCGCGCGTCTGATCGGCCAGGGCGATGATGCCCAGTGGCTGTCCCATGCGCGCGATGAGCACCGCGGTTCGCCCCGACGCCGCAAGCACGTCGAGACGGGAATGGATCTCGGCATTGCAGAGGCCGCGTTCCTCGATGAGACGATGGTTGCCGATGAGAGCACGTTGCCCGCCGACGATCGCTTCGGCTCCGCGGCCGGGGATTGACTGGAACTCCGAGCTTTCCGCCCAGGCCACGCCATATTCGACAGCACGGGCCAGAATGGCGCGGCCGACCGGATGCTCCGACCGCGCTTCCAGGCTCGGCGGCCACCTCGAGAATCTCCCTTGATGGTGCGCCATTCAGCGGGATGACCTCGACCACGTGCGGCGCGCCCTTGGTGAGCGTCCCGGTCTTGTCGAACGCGACGCACCGAATCGTACCGGTCCGCTCGAGGTGAACGCCGCCCTTGATGAGCACGCCCTTCCGCGCCGCCGCAGCAATTGCAGACACGACCGAGACCGGCGTAGAGATGACGAGCGCGCACGGACACGAAATGACGAGCAGCACGAGCGCGCGATAAAACCACGTGACGAACGGCTGGCCCCAGCAGAAGCGGCGGGACAGCAGCAATGCCCGATAGCGATCAGAATGACCGCGGGCGTGTACTAGCGCGCGAACCGCTCGATGAACGCCTGCGAGGGCGCCCGCTGCGACTGCGCGAGCTCCACCAGAGAGATGATGCGCGCGAGCGTGCTGTCCTGACGCAGATGTGTGACGCGGATGTCGAGCGCGCCGTATCCATTGATCGTTCCCGGCATACACATCGTGCCCGGGCGACTTCTCTACCGGCAGCGATTCGCCCGTGATGGGCGCCTGATTGACCGGACTCGAGCCCGACACGACGATGGCGTCGAGGGGAATCTTCTCGCCCGGCTTCACGAGCAGGATCTCACCGAGCTTCACGTCTTCCACCAGGACGCGCTCTTCGGCGCCGTTCCGGCGGACGATCGCCTCCGGCGGCGTGAGATCCATCAACGCGCGAATCGCGTTGCGCGCGCGATCCATGGTTCGGGCCTCGAGAATCTGGGCGAACGCAAACAGGAACGTGACGGCCGCACCTTCGGACCATTCGCCGATGATGATCGCTCCGATGACCGCCACGAGCATCAGCACGTTGATATCCAGCGACATCACGCGAGTGGCCGCCCAGGCTCGCCGTGCCGTGTAAATGCCGCCCGTCACGATCGAAATCAGGTAGGCGGCCTGAGCGGCCAACTGGCGGAGCGCCGAACAACTGCTGCCGCCATTCCTGCCGCCAGCGATACGCCTGAAACGACGACGAGCGCCTGCCGGCGGTCGCCGCAGCCGTGTGCCCGACCGGGCTGTTCGTGCTCGAGCCAGGCGCGCATGCCGGTCTGCGCCACCGCCTCGACAATGAACGACGTCGACAGCTTCGCCGCGTCGTAGCGCACGCGAACCCGCTGGCCGACCAGATCGGGCACCAGCTCTTCGATACCGGGCAGATTCCTGAGCCGGCGCTCGAGAATCGCCACCTCCTCGCGACAATCCATGCCATCGATCCTGAAGACCGATTCCGCATGGATTTCGCAGACCGTGCAGACGACGTGCTTATTTGCCAAGTGTTCGCGAGCGCCTCGTTCAATTTGCCGTAGTCGGGCTCGTTTCGCGCATCATCCAATACCTCACGATAGCGGACGACCCCTGCTCTGTCTATGACGAACACGGCACGCCTGGCGATGTTCTTGAGACCGATCATGTCTGGATTCACCACGCCATAGGTGCTGATGACTTCCTTGTTGTAATCGCTCAACAGCGGAAACCCGAAATGCTGGCTGGTCATCCCACGCCTTCAGGACGAAAAACGTGTCTGTGCTGATGCCGAGCACGTTGGCGTTCACGCTCGTGAAATTGCTCATGCTGTCGCGAAAGCTGCACATCTCTTTCGTACAGGTGCCGCTGAACGCACCGGGAAAAAATGCGAGGACCACATTGCCCTTCTTGAGCTCCTGACTGAGCGTCACGTTTTCGCGATCCTGATTGACGAGCGTGAAATCCGGCGCCTTGCTTCCCACCTCCACCAGCCATCGTAGGCCTCCCCCTATGACCCGGCATCAATTCCAATTGTGACTCGGTCGCCCGGTCGACCGCCTCGCGGGTGAACGGCAGGCTGCGATAGCGCCCCTGCCTCCACAAACTATTCTGATCGAAATAGTGAGGGCTGCGCGGGTGGCCGGACTGCCCTGTCGTATTGACGGCCACAGAGCGATCCCACGCGCCTACATCAAGTATCTGCCTGTATGACGCGGCTTCGGAAGTTTCGTAGGGCCGCCTCAGATTCGTCGTCGTCTTGTTGACGGTCATGTTGTCCCCCGCGACCGGCACGGGCCCGCGGCTGAAGAACCAGTCCAGGAGCCGGCCACCACCCGCGAGCGCGTGCCAGAACTTGGCTGCGTGGATGTCGTTCCATCTCCAATTCGACGATCGGTCGCCGAAGCGGTCGCGGAGAGACGACACGGGCATCGACGCGGCCCTGTCGCGCGATATCACGCTCTCTTTTCAATGACATCGCGTGTTCCGCGATCGTCGAACCATGACGACCCGGCGTCGGCTGATGATCGGCATGAAGCCCGGCAAACCGCTCGTTGGCGGCGTAGCGATAAAAACGGTCGTAAAGCGAAGACGACATCTCATCGGCGAAAGTCAGCCGCCAGAGCGCCTCTTCGAACGCCTGATACACCGCGGCCACGGGCCGTTCATCGACGCGACGGTCCCACGCGCTGCAGCTCCTGAACCTCGTCCGGAATCTCGACGTGCTTGAGAATCCAGTCGGCAGACATGCTCGTAATGTCAGCCTGAATGCGTGCCATCGCATCGACATCGAGGCCGGGCGACCTTCGAGCAGCGACGTGATTCGTTGCGCCCGAAAGGGCGCAACCCAGTCGGACGTCAGCAGGAACGGCAGCCGGCGGTCGATTTCGTTGTTTGCGGTCACGATCATCCCCGATGCCGGATTCATGATCGCAGGAAGCCGATTGACATCGACCGTGCCCGCGCCAGTCTGCCTCCGGCGGCCGCCAGGCGAGGGCAGCCGTCGGATCGTTCTCGAACCGGCAGAAGCCCCGACATCGCGTAACCGATGTTGCCGTCGACATCGGCGTAAACGAAGTTCTGCGCAGGCGCGGAAAACTTCCGGACGGCGTTCACGAACTCCGTCCAGTTTCCGGCGCGCGACAAGCGCATCGAACGCAACGGCAGATTCGCCCTTGAACCAGCGGCGTCCCACTTGAGGGCGAGCACCGTGTCGCGAGGGCGCGAGGCTCGCCGCGTTTCCCCAGGCTGCAGTCTCTCGCCAGTCGTCCGCGTTCAATACGGGGCCGTGACGCGTCGATCGCACGTCGAATGCAACCGGATCACGTCGCCCGCGCACCCGAATCTGATGTCGGCTGACGTTCAACGGCAGCCACTGATCACCAGATCGATATCGCTGCGCGAGACCCGTCCAGTTGCTCGACAAAAAAATCCTGGACGTCCGCGCCCACGTTGGTCAGACCCCACGCGAGGCGGGCGTTATGACCGATGATGACGAACGGAATGCCCGGGATGGTGACGCCAGCGACGTTCACTGTGTCCGACACGACGTGCACTTCCCACCAGACAGACGGCATTTCGATAGCGAGATGCGGATCGTTGGCAAGAATGCGGCCGCCCCGATGCCGTGCGCGATCCGTGGACGACCCAGCTGTTGGACATGGCTCGGCTGTCGGGAGACAACCATTCAAGGCCGGGTGGATACTCGATCGTCGATCGTCCATCGTCCATCGTCCATCGTCGAGCCCTGTGCTCTCCAGCTGCTTAGCCCTGTTGCTCTCAGCGCTCTCTCGCCCTCAGCCCTCTGCCCTCGCCCTCTAGCCCTCTCCCTTCGCCCTCTGCCCCGTCGCAAAGCCGAGTATGGTCGGCGCCCATTCAGGCGGTCCTGGAAACAGCTCGAGGGCACGTGGGCCGAGTTCCTCGACCAGCTCGTATCGGAGCAGTTCGGCCCGATGGTTCTCCCCCAGCCGCCAGGCGAACAGCTTTCCAATCGCGAGCGAATCGATTGGCGTCCATGGCTCCGGGCGCAGACCGAGCAACTGATGCTCCAACGGAAGGTTCGCCGCGTCCGACATTCATCGCCGCGTTCACACCTGCGGCATAGCTTTCGAATGCGCGGCGGACACGCGGCGTCGATGCGCTGCCATTCGATTTCTGCGGCGCTGCGCAGACCCAGGACCAGGAACCTCTTGTCGACCGCGACGGTCGCTTCACCCAGCAGCTCTGACAATCGGCCCGATGCGGCGCGCCGATACAACTCCATCTGCCACAGGCGATCGCGCGCCTGCAGGTATCCGACCGAGCGCCAGGCGTCCTCGTCCGATCCGGCAAACACATGAGGCACGGCAAAGCTGTCGAACCGAACGTTCACTGGCGACGCAGACCGATCAGGGGGAGTCGTCCGTCTAAAGGCGGAATGGAGCGCCGAATCCACCACCAGACGAAGATCAAGCGGCCGCAGCGCAGCACAAGAAGGCCGACGAGAACCGTTCGTCCCTCTTGCCGCCTTCGCGCCGGTTCGATTAGGATTGAGGGTTGGTGACACGGTCGGTGCCGCCACCTACATTACATTGGTACCATGCTTATGGAGATAGCCCATTGATTGAGGTTCAGCACCTCACCAAACGATATGGCCGCATCACGGCGGTCGATGACCTGACCTTCCGCGTCGAGCGCGGAGAGATCCTCGGTTTTCTCGGACCCAACGGCGCCGGCAAGACGACGACCATGCGCATCCTCACCGGCTACATGCCGGCGACTGAAGGCAAGGCGGTCGTTGCCGGATTCGACGTGTTCGAGCAGCCGATCGAAGCGAAGCGCCGGACCGGATACCTGCCGGAGACGCCGCCGCTGTACCCGGAACTGACCGTGCGCGAGTACCTCCAGTTCGTCGCGCGGATCAAGATCAAAGGGATGTCCGCGAGCGAACGCCGCAACCGTGTCGAAGATTCCATGCGCCGCACGCGCGTCGACGACATGGCGAACCGCCACTGCGGGAAGCTGTCGAAGGGATATCGGCAGCGTGTCGGGCTCGCCCAGTCGATACTTCACAATCCCGAGGTCCTGATTCTCGACGAGCCGACGGCCGGCCTCGATCCCAAGCAAATCATCGAAACGCGCCAGCTGATCAAGGAGCTGGCCGGCACGCACACGATCGTGCTCAGCACGCACATCCTTCCCGAGGTCTCGCAGACCTGCGATCGCGTCGTCATCATCAACAAAGGCCGGGTGGTCGCTGTCGATACGCCCGCGAATCTTACGGCCCGGCTGCGCGGATCGGAAACGATGTACGTGCAGGTCGATGCCGGCGGCGATGACGCTGCCGCCGGCTTGCGCGACGTTGCCGGGCGTGCTCGGCGTGTCGATCGCCGACCGGCACGACGGCGCGGTCGGCTACGAGATCAGCAGTGAGCGAGGCCGTGACATCCGCCGGGATCTCGCGCGCGCCGTCGTCTCGCAGCAACTGGGGGCTGCTCGAGCTGCGACCGTCGCGAATGAGCCTCGAAGAGATCTTCCTGAGCCTCACGACAGAGAGAAGAAAACCAGCCGAGAAGGAAGAGAAGACCGCGGAGCAACCCAATGAGTAACGTTCTCGCGATCGTCCAGAAAGAGCTGAAGTCCTACTTCGCGTCGCCGATTGCCTACATCATCATCGGCTTTTTCGCGCTGGTCTTCGGCTGGTTCTACTTCGTGTCGCTCAGCTTCTTCATGCAGGCGAGCATGCAGATGGGGATGCCTGGTCAGGGGCAGGTGAACGTCAACAACATGGCGATCAGACCGCTGCTGCAGAACGTCGCCGTTGTCGCGCTGTTCATGCTGCCGCTCATCACGATGCGCACCTACTCGGAGGAAAAGCGGAGCGGCACGATCGAGCTGCTGCTCACCTCGCCGTTGACCGACGCGCAGATCATCCTCGGCAAGTTCTTTGGCGCCGTCGCGCTGTACGCCCTGATGCTGGCCGTAACCTGGATTCACATCGGCATTCTCTTCATTTACGGCAACCCGGAATGGAAGCCCATCCTCTCCGGCTATCTCGGCCTTCTCTTGATGGGCGTCCTCGTTTCTCTCGATCGGCCTGCTGATCTCCAGCCTGACCAAAAACCAAATCGTGGCCGGCATGGCGACGTTCGCCGTGCTGCTGCTCCTGTGGACGGTGAGCTGGATGGCCGACTCGGCGGGCCCGACGATGCGGAAAGTGCTGGAAGCGCTTGTCGATTACCGGACACTTCGAGGACTTCTCGAAAGGGGTCATCGCGCTGACCCATCTGGTGTATTACCTGAGCTTCATCACGTTCGGTCTTTTTCTGACGGCGAAATCGGTCGACAGCGAACGCTGGCGCGGGTGAGTCTGCATGCTTAACACCATTCTCAGCATCGTCGGTTGGGTCGGCACGCTGCTGGTTTTTGCCGGAGTGGCGATCCGCTTGTTCCGTCCGCAATGGGATCAATACGCCTACTGGGCAGCCATCGGCGGCCTCGTGTGTGTCGGCCTCTACACGCTGAGCCAGTGGCGCGAGATCGTCCGGTCGTTTCAGAAGCGCGAAACGAAGCTCGGGGCGATGACGAGCATCAGCGTCATCGCCGTGCTCGCCATCCTGATCGGCGTCAACTACCTCGTCAGCCGGCGAGACAAACGCTGGGACCTCACCGCTGGCCGGCTCCTACACGCTGTCGGATCAGACGACGAAGGTGCTGGGCAACCTGAAAGCGCCGGTCAAGGCGGTCGTCTTCGACCAGCCCGGTGGTTTTCAGCGTTTCCGCGACGCCTTCGGGCCTTACGAGTACGCAAGCCGGAATATCCAGGTGGAATATGTCGACGCCGATCGACAGCCGGCCCGAGTGAAGGAATACAACGTGACCAACTACGGCACCGTCGTGATGGAGTACGACGGGCGCCGCGAGAACGTGATGAGCGACCGAGAGCAGGATCTCACCAATGCGCTGATCAAAATCACGACCGGACGGCAGATCAAAGCCTATTTCGTCGAAGGCCACGGCGAAAAAGAGAGCACTCGGATCCAGCCGCGACGGCTATTCGAACGTGGTCGATCTGCTGAAACGCGACAACTACACGGTCGACAAGATCGTCCTGGCGCAGGTGCAGGGCGGCGTGCCCGCCGATGCTTCCGTTCTGATCGTCGCCGGCCCGACCTCTGACTACCTGAAACCGGAGGTCGATGCGATCCGGACGTACTTGCGCAAGGGCGGCAAGGCGCTGTTTCTGATCGATCCGCCCGTCGGCGAGATGCCCGTCCCGTGCCGACTCTCGAAGCGTTGTTGAAGGAATGGGGCATCACGCTGGGTCACGACGTCGTGATCGATATCAGCGGTATGGGCCAGCTGCTCGGGACCGACGCGTCGGTTCCCGTCGTGGCCAGCTATCCATCGCACCCGGTGACGGAGAACTTCAGGGTGCTGACCGCCTTCCCGCTTTCGCAGTCAGTAAAGGGCGAAGCCGGGCGTCGAGCTCGGAATGGCGAACACTCAGAACCTCATCCAGACGAGCGAGCGAAGCTGGTCCGAGTCCGACGTGAAGTCGCTCATCTCGGGTGGCAAAGTGTCGCTGGACGAATCGGGCGGCGATCACAAAGGCCCGATCACGATCGCGCTGTCGCTCTCGATGGATGCGCCTGATGCGGTCGTCCCCGCGGCGGACGCCGTCTCCAGCGCAGCCGGGCGCTGCGGGGACAAGCCGGCGGCCAAGCCCGGCGACCGCGCCCCGAAGCCGCAGATGCGCATCATCGTGGTCGGCGATTCCGACTTCGCTTCCAACGCGGCATCCGGCATTCAAGGCAACGCCGACCTGTTCGTCAACATGAACAACTGGCTGACGCAGCAGGAGGATCTGATCGCTATTCACCCGCGCGACGCGGCGACCGGCGCGTCACGCTGACCGCCGATCAGCAGCGCCGCATCATGTGGCTTTCACTCCTGATCATCCCCGGCCTCATTCTCGGGTCGGGCATCTATACCTGGTGGCAGAGGCGGTAATGGGTCGCGGACGCTCGACGCTCATCCTGCTGGTCCTCGCGCTCGGATTCGGCGGCTATCTGTACTTCGTCGATTCCAAGCGGCCGGTCGAAGACGCGAACGCAAAAAAGAAGGTCTTCTCGGTACGAATCGGACAAGATCAACCAGCTGGAGATCAAGTCCGCCGCCGGCGAGGTGACAGCGCTGCGGAAAGACGCGAGCGGTAACTGGACGATCGTTCAGCCTGCCCAGGCACCCGCCGACCGCAACAGCGTCAGCGAGGTCGTCGACCAATCTCGCCAATCTCGAGGAAGACCGGGTCGTCGATGAGAATGCATCGGATTTGAAGGCGTACGGCCTCGCCGAGCCTCGAATCGACGTCACGTTCCACGTCGAAGGGGAAAAAGAACCGAAGCGCATTCTCGTGGGCGACAAGACGCCGACCAACATGGGCATCTACGCCAAGCTGCCGTCGGGCAATCGCGTGTTTCTGGTCGGCGCCACTCTGGATACCACGCTCAACAAATCGACGTTCGATTTCAGGGACAAGGCTGCGCTGAAATTCGAACAGGACAAGGTGACGTCGATCGAGCTCACCTCTGGGGCTCAAGCGATTCGGCTCGAGAAGACCGGCGACGACTGGAAGCTGGTGAAACCCATTCAGGCACCCGCGGATTTCGTCAGCGTCAACGGTCTGCTCGGGCAGCTCCAATCGGCTCAGATGACCGCGCTCAAAGAACGGCCGGAAGATCTGAAAGATCTGAAGCAGTATGGCCTCGATAAACCTGAAGTCGTGGCAAGCCTTGGTATGGGCTCATCCATTGTCAGGCTCGAGGTGGGCGGCGCTGCGGATACTGGAGCCGTCTGGGTCAGAGATCCGTCAAGGGCCGCTGTGTTCAGCATCGGCAGCGGCACCGCCGACGAGCTCAGAAAGAAACCGCAGGACTTTCGCCGGAAGGAAGTTTTTGACTTCCGTCCGTTCAATACAACGCGTTTCGAGATCACGAGGGGGAAAGACACGCGTGCGTTCGAGCGCGTGAAAGGAACCGGCGAGAACGCGGTCGACACCTGGAAGCAGGTGGCGCCGGCAGAAAAGACGGTCGACGCCAGCAATCTCGAGGGCGCGCTGCTCGATTTCTCGAATCTGCGCGCAGAGAGCTTCGTGGACCGCGCGGGCGAAGCGACAGGCCACACGAATCCGACCTCCGTCATCGCCGTGAAGTTTGATGACGGCAAGAAGGAAGAACGCGTCAGCTTTGGTGCCGCCGGGGGCAGCACCTTCGCCACCCGGCCGGATCAACCTGGCGCGCTGAAGCTCGAAGCAGGGAAGTTCGAAGCCGCACTCAAGAAGCTCGACGACCTGAAGTAGGACGCGACGTAAGTCGCGGCCTACCTGAGGGTCGCGCCCTGCCGGTAAGATGTAGGCGTGAGACGCGCCGCCCTCGTGCTGGTCGCCGCGCTCGTCTTCGCTGACTGCGGAAAGGCGAGGACGGTGACCATTGCCCCGCCGGTCGCGCCTGCGGCGGCCCCCTCGCCGATCTCCCTCCTGACGAGCGATCTCAACACCATTTTCGATCGTCCGCAGTTCGAACGATCGTTCTGGAGCGTCCTCATCGCACCTGCCGGCTCCCCGGAAGACCTGTATGCGCTCAACGCCGGCAAACTGATGATGCCGGGCTCGACGATGAAGATTCGTCACGGCAGCGGTGGCCGCGGACCGTCTTGGTTGGGATTATCGCTTCGAGACGCGCGTGGTGACGGCGGCTCCGATCGATTCCAGGTATCGTGCGCGGCGATCTGATCATTCTCGGGGGTGGCGATCCGGGAATCAGCGAACGCAGCGAAACACCGGGAGGTCTTCGGCGTCTGGCACGGCAAGTACGCGAGGCGGGTGTCGCAAAGATCGAAGGCGGCGTTATCGGGCACGACGATCTGTTCGACGAACGGGGCCTTGGTGACGGTTGGACCCTCGACAACCTTCCGTACGGCTATTCGGCACCGGTTGGTGCGCTGACGTACAACGAGGGGTCGGTGGACTTGATCATTCGCGCCGGCGCAGCGCCGGGAGACCCGGTCGGCATACAGGTGCGGCCGTCGGGCAGCGGCCTCCAGGTCGACAACCAGCTTGTAACCGTCGACCAATCCGGTGCCGGTGCACTTACGTTGCAGCGCCTTCCAGGCTCTTCGCGGCTCACCGTTGCGGGACAAATTCCCGCGAAGGCCCCGCCATTTACCCGCACGGCGTCTGTGGACAATCCGACGAGATTCTTCGCTTCCGCGTTCCGCAGCGCACTGATTGCAGAGGGCGTCGACGTCGCCGGCGAGGCAGTCGACATCGATGACTTCCTTTCGAAGCCCGATCTCGGCCAGGTGGCTACGCTCGCAGTTCTTCCCTCGTCTCCGCTGTCGGAACTGATCGGCTCGATGATGAAGGTCAGCCAGAACCAGTACGCCGAGATCTTCCTGAAAGCGATCGGCGGGCGCCGGACGATTCAGGAAACTCTCAGAGCCTGGGGCGTTCCGGATGACAGCTACATCGTCGCCGATGGATCGGGGCTGTCGCGGTATAACTACGTGACCTCCACGGCGCTGGTTCGCATCCTGCAGCGAATGCACATGGACCAGAAACACGCGCGGGCATTTCTCGAGGCGCTTCCGGTTGCCGGACGCGACGGCACGCTCTCTCGACGGCTGACGGGAACCGCTGCCGAAGGCAAGGTGAGAGCAAAGACCGGAACGGTCGACAACGTTCGCGCGATTGCGGGCTATGTGGAGACGGCCGACGGCCAGACGCTCGTGTTCTCGATGATCGCGAACAATTTCAACGTCCCGGCCAACGTCGTCGATGCGGCCGCCGATGCGGCGCTGGTGCGGCTCGCGACAATCTCTACGCGATCACAAAGCGGGGCCGGTGGCGTGGAGGGGGCTGCACAATCGCCCCGGTACAGGTAGG
The DNA here is from genome assembly GCA_963775345.1 of Vicinamibacterales bacterium. Taxonomy (GTDB): domain Bacteria; phylum Acidobacteriota; class Vicinamibacteria; order Vicinamibacterales; family JAMQPK01; genus JAMQPK01. Next base: position 266,156 of record CAVZIS010000007.1, on the reverse strand, counting down.
CGTCGATGTGGCTGCTCCTCGCATGCTCCATCCTCACCCTGGTTGTCTGTGCGTGGATCGTGATTCCCACGCCCACCGGTCATCTTCTTCCACTCGCTGTCGGGTCGGCGGAGCTGAGCCCGGTGCTGCTTGTCATCGGTGGTGCCCTGTGCGTAATTGCTGGTGCTTGGACGCGGCGAAATCGGACCGCGCGGCTCACGCTGACTCTCGCGGCAGCATCAACTCTTCTGTCGCTCGTTCCCGTCGTCCAGCTACCCTTCGCGCTCAGACGTTTCGACGAAAGGATGGCTGCGGTCTCCTCCGAGCCGCCGCGTGTTCGGCGTGGGGACGTTCGAGTGACACGAGGCATCCAATTCTCGAAATCCGACGGTGTCCCTCTATCCCTCGATCTCTACCAGCCGCCAGAAGGTCATCGATTTCCAGTGGTGCTGCAGATCTACGGGGGATCGTGGCAGACCGGGTCGCCTTCCAGTCAGGAATGGTTCTCGCGCCACTTTGCCCAGCGCGGCTATCTTGTGGTCGCGATCGACTACGGCATGCACCGGAATGGAAATGGCCCGAGCAAATCGTCGACGTCAGAAGCGCCCTGTACTGGGTTTCGGAAAACTCGCCGAAGTTCGGCGGCGATCCGGGCCGAATCGTCCTGGTAGGACGCTCCGCGGGCGCACAGCTGGCCATGCGGTTGGCATATCAGGAAGGGCCGTCTTCGATCCGTGGGGTCGTGAATTTCTATGGCCCCGTCGACCTTGCCGATGGGTGGCGCAATCCGCCACGTCCGGATCCAGCCAATGTGCGAGGCATTCTGGAAATGTTCATCGGCGGGACACCCGACCAGAAGCCGGAGCATTACAAACATGCATCGCCGATTACTTTCGTTTCGACGTCTGCCGCGCCAACGCTCAGCTTCTACGGCACGCGCGATCACATCGTCGAAGCGCGCTTCGGGCGTAAGCTCGATTCGGCTCTCAAGAAGGCCGGCGCAACTTCCATTCTGCTGGAGCTTCCATGGTCGGAGCACGCATTCGATGCCGTACCGGGCGGACTAGGAAGATGGCTGGCGTTGCACTACACGGAACGCTTCATCGCGTGGGCTGTTGAGCGATAGAGTCATTGGCAGATTGGTAGATTGGTAGATTGAAAGAATCAACTCACTCGCAATCTTCCAATCTGCCAATCTTATGGAGTCTGGACTTTGGACTGAAGAAGTGCCCGCGCAGCTTCTAGAATCTCGTCCGGATTGCCAGTAAGACCGCCACCCTGAGCGAGCGAACCCTTTCCCCCGCCCTTCCCGCCGAACCGCTCGATGAGCGGCTTGAGCAGCTCACCCGTATCGAACGCCAGGTCCTGAGAGCGGGCAATGACGATCAGCGACGGCGATTCTGAGCTCGTCAACACAGCCACGGCACCGGGCTTCGCCACGATCGCCGAGGCCAGTTTCTTCAATCCGCCCGCGTCCCATCCTTCCAGCGCTGCCGCGACCACCGTCGTCGCGCCCACCTTCTCGCCGGATGCGGCAAGGCGCGCCGCCTCGTGCGTTGCGAGTCTCTCGTAGAGCGCCTCCTTCGCCTTCTGCTGCTGCTTGTTTGTGGCCTGAAGGCGCTCGATAGCGCCGGGCAGCTCTTCGGGCAGCACCGACAAGAGCCGGACGCCGCCTGCAACGGAATTCTTCAAGCTTCGATAGGCGCGCAGGGCGCGCCGGCCGCAAACGAACTCGACGCGCATTCCGCCCTTGAACCGTTCGAACCCGGCGATGGCGATGATGCCGATCGCTCCAGTGCGTCGCACGTGCGTGCCGCCGCAGGCCGACAAGTCGTAATCCTTGATCTCGACAATACGGAGATCGCCCGAACGCGCCGGATCCTTGCGAAGCGGCAGCTTCTCGGCCTCGTTGGCCGTGACGAACTTCACAGAGATCTCGCGGTCCTCCCACAGCACGTTGTTGACCGTCTCTTCGACTCTGGAAATCTGTTCGGCAGACAGCTCCTTGTCGAGATCGATCGTGGCCCCGGACGTGCCCAGGTGAAAGCTCACGGTCTTCGCTCCCACTTCCCGCTCGAAGGCGGCCGACAGCAGATGTTGACCCGTGTGCTGCTGCATGTGGTCGAAGCGGCGAACCCATTCGACGTGGCCTCGGACTCGAGAGTTTTTCTCCAGCTCACGATCGACCACGTGCCCTACAGTGTCGTCGTCACGATCGAACACATCGAGGACCTGTGCGTCGCCGAGTGTTCCGGTGTCGAACGGCTGTCCACCGGAGGTCGGATAAAACGCGGTGCGGTCAAGCGTCACAATCAGCTTGTCGTCCTGCTTCAGTACGTCACGGACGACGGCATCGAATTCAATGAGGTAGGCGTCTGTGTAATAGAGACGTTCGGAAGACACTGCCCTACCTGGCTCGATTGAAAAGCGGATCCTCGACGCCGGCCTCCTCGAACCCGCGGGCCCGAAGAATGCAGCTGTCGCAGCGTCCGCAGGGTGCGCCGTGTGGAAGAGGGTCGTAACAACTGTGCGTCAGGCCGTAATCCAGCCCGAGCGCCATGCCCCGGCGGATGATGTCGGATTTGGTCATCGAAATGCAGCGGAGCGCGAACGCGAAAGCGATTGCCTTCCACGCCGGCCCTGGTCGCCACACGAGCCAGATTCTCGAACGCCCCTATGAATTCGGGCCGGCAGTCCGGATAGCCGGAATAGTCGAGGGCATTCACGCCGATGAAGATATCGGACGCCCCAATCACTTCGGCCCATGCCAGAGCGAGTGAGAGCATGATCGTGTTTCGAGCGGGCACATAGGTCACGGGAATCGTCTGCGGGTCCGGCCCGCCTTTCGGCACCTCTCCGTCTCCGAGCAATGCTGACCCACCAAGCGATGCGAGATCCACTGCGATCTCTCGATGCGCTTCGACGCGAAGCGCATCGGCCACCTTCCGGGCGGCCAGGATTTCGTGAGCGTGGCGCTGCCCATACTTGATCGTCATCGCGTACAGGCTGAAGCCCATGTCACGAGCGATTGCCGCGGCTGTATAGGAATCGAGGCCGCCGCTCAACAGAACGACCGACCTAGACTCCGCGGACATTCGCTCCCCAGATGTGCTTGTGCAGCTGCAATTGCAGGCGGACCGGCAGGCGGTCCTCCAGGATCCATTCTGAAGATCCTTCGGATCCAGGACGCCGTGGACCGGGGAGAAAAGGACAGCCTCGCATCGACGATCGAGCGCGTGCCGAGCAACGATATCGCGCGCGAACTCGTAGTCGGCGCGATCCTGGATGACGAACTTCACCTGATCGCGGCAACCGAGGTGTTCGATGTTCGCCCACTCCATCTTGTCGGATTCGCCGCTGGCTGGACACTTCACGTCCATCACCTTCACGACTGCGCCTGGCACACGGCCGACGTCGATCTGGCCGCCCGTTTCCAGCAGGACGGTACGACCGCTGTCAAGCAACCGTTCCATCAAGGGGTACACGTCCTCCTGGAGCAACGGCTCTCCTCCAGTCACCTCGACCAGGGACTGCCGTAACATCCACCTGCTGGAGCACGGCATCGACCGACATCTTTTGCCCTTCGTTGAAGGCATAGGGCGTGTCACACCACGTGCACCGGAGATCGCACCCGGCAAGGCGCACGAACACGCACGGCTTTCCTGCGTAGGTCGACTCGCCCTGTATCGAGTAGAAAATCTCATTGATCGTGAGCACAACATTCTCATTTTACAGTCTGAAGCCGCTTAGAATCAGGACGTGAGCAACCTTCGAATCGGCACATCGGGATGGAACTATCCATCGGGTCGCGGCACGTGGAACGGCATCTTCTATCCCGTCCCGGCGCGGGGCAGACGGCCACGGGGCGAGGCACGGGCGAAATTCGACGAGCTCGCGTACTATGCCGAGCGCTTCGATACCGTCGAGATCAACACCACTTTCTACGGGCAACCAAAGGCGGCGATCGCCGAGACCTGGGTCGCTCGAACACCGGCGCATTTCGAGTTCTCGCTCAAGCTGTACCGGCACCTGACGCACGCTCAAGGGCCTGCCGGGCCGCAGTTGGATCTGGCTCTCGTTGACGAGTATCGACGAGGGATCGAGCCGCTCGCGCTCGCTGGCAAGCTCGGAGCGCTTCTGGCTCAGTTCCCGTCCAGTTTCAAGCGGTCGACCGAATCGCAGGCTTATCTCGACGCGCTGCTTGCGCGGCTCCACGATTACCCTGTTGCCGTCGAGCTCCGGCACCGCAGCTGGAGCGACCACTTCAGCGACACGTTATCGCTGCTCAATGCGAGAAAGGCGGCGCTGACCCAGATTGATGAGCCGAAGTTCAGGTTCTCCATTCGCCAGAACCAGCTGCCGAACATCACGGGGTTCTATTACATGCGCCTGCACGGCCGTAATGCGGCGCAGTGGTGGAGGCACGACAAGTCGGAGGACCGGTACAACTATCTATATTCCGCCGCCGAGCTGAAACCTCTTTCCGAGACTGCGGATGCCGCTCGCCGGCTGGTCCGGAAGTTCTATCTCTACTTCAACAACCATTTCGCATCGAAGGCGGTCGTGAACGCGCTCATGATCAAGCAGCTGCTCGACGAACCGATTTCCGGGACGTACCCGCGGGCCTTCATCGACACGTATCCTGAAATGGCAACGATTGTTTCGACCGAGCCTGCAAGGGAATTCGTTCTGGCGACGCCGCACCAGCCCCGGCCGGGTGAGTGAATCGCATCACCCGTCAAGAGTTCTGGCAGGCCGTCAGACGTGGCTGGGGCAAGCGCTGTCCTCACTGCGGAAAGGGCCGTCTCTTCATTGGCTGGAACAGACCACATCGACATTGCCCGGTGTGCGGCTATCTTCTCGAGAAGGACTACGGCGACGTGTGGTGGGTCTGGATTGTCACCGACCGCATTCCAATTGGCATCGGCATCGTCTTTCTGTACTTCGGATTCCGGGTAAGAAGCTGGTGGGCCGGCGCGTTGTTCTTCGGGTCGCTCGCCCTGCCGCTGCTGCTGACCATTCCGCGGCGTTACGGGCTTGCGATCGCCATTACCTATCTGATTCGAAAGCGATGGCCGGATCCAAAGGATACCTTTCCGGTGCAGCCTTGCTGATGGCCCCGACACCAAGCCGCGGGCAGAGATCCTTGATGGAGCAGGCAGGACATCGCGGATAGACGGGCCGGCAGACGTTCTGACCCCACGTCACGAGATAGAGATTGATGCAGGGCCACCAGCGCGGCTCGATCGCGCGATACAGCTCCAGTTCGGTCTCTTCGGGGGTTTGGGTGCGAACCCACCGAGACGATTCGCGATTCGGTGCACGTGCGTGTCGACGCAGATGTTCCGGCTGCTCTGATACGCGAGAATCATGACGAGGTTCGCCGTCTTGCGTCCGACGCCCGGAAGTGTGAGCAGCTCCTCCATCGTGGCGGGCATCTTGCCGCCGAAATCCTTCAGCACCTTCGCGCAGGTGGCCTTGATGTAGCGCGCTTTGTAACGGTAGAAACTGACCGGATAGATCAGCTTTTCGATCTGCCTCACCGTCAGCCTGGACATGGCTTCCGGAGTGCTCGCTCTCTTGAACAGGCGTTCCGAGGCCGCATGGGTCGTCGAATCCTGGGTCCGGGCTGAGAGCAGCGTTGCGATAGTGACCTGAAACGGATCTTCGGCACGCGATTCGGAGATCTTTTCGACCGCCGGCAGCTCGAGACCGGTGATGGCGATCGAAAGCCGTCCCATCACCTGCTCGACCAGGAAGGGGTCGGGCACCCGACGCGCTTTTTTACGGGATAGGCGTGACGGCCGGCTTGCCACTGAGGACATTCACCACGTTGCGGGCGACGAGGTCGTACATCGCAGCTCTCGTCTCGGTCGTCGCGCTCGCCATGTGAGGTACGAGAACCACGTTCTCCGACGCCAGCAGGCCGGGGTGAATCCTGGGCTCCTCCTCGTACACGTCGAGACCGGCGCCCTTGATGACCCCCTCACGCAACGCCCACGCAAGCGCATCCTCATCCACGACCGGCCCCCGCGATGTGTTGATCAGGTAGGCCGACCTCTTCATGCGCGTGAGGGCCTTGCGATCGATCAGATGTCGTGTCTGCGGCGACAAGGACACATGGAGCGAGACGACGTCCGACGTCGCGAGAAGCTGATCGAGCGACATGCTCTCGTAGCCGGCAATCGTGCGCGGCGACGGATTGTAGTACGCGATCCTCATGCCGAAATGGCGGGCCTTCTCGGCGAGCGCCTGGCCAATGCGGCCCAGACCGATGACGCCCAGCTGGTGATCCCGAATTTCCGATCCGATCATGAAGTCGAGCGAGAAGCCCTTCCATTCTCCCCGCCGCACAAGGCGGTCCCCTTCGACAATGCGTCGCGTGACGGCCAGAATGAGCGTCAGCGCCATGTTCGCGGTCGCTTCCGTGAGCACATCCGGAGTGTTGGTCAGGACGATCCCCTTCGATCGCGCGTATGGAACGTCGAGGTTGTTGTATCCCACCGCCACGTTGGACACGACCTTCAGATCGGATCCAGCGTCGATGACGTCCTTGTCGACCTTGTCGAGCGCCGCCACCACCAGCGCATGTTTGCCTTTGACACGCTGGATGAGCGCGTCCTTCGAAAGGACGCCGTCACGGAACACCTCGACGTCGCCGACCGCTTCGAGCGGAGCGATGGCGGCCGAGGGAAGCTTGTAGGTCACCAGAATCGAAGGTCGAGCCATCTCAGTGTCCGTACGACTGACAGAAGCCGCAGTGGTTGCACCGCACCGCGGGTTCGATGAGGCACATCCCGGCGTCTATCTCGCTCCCGGGTTGGACGTTCAGTATGATGTGACTGGGTTCGCCGTCTCGCCTAGTCGGTGCTTCCGACGACTCGCCGTAGCCCTGGCGTAGGCGGTTAGCTGCGCTGTCGGGCCGGCCCAGATGCTTTTCGATTGCCTCGCGCACGAGTGCACGAACTTCCTGTTCGTTCACGGCAAATCAACCTCGTCCACGATCCCGATGATGGCCGCATCGACCGGCGCCGCCTTCCGGCCGATCGCATCGCTCGCCGCGCGTCCCTCGAGCACGATGAGCACCTTCTCGTGCACGCCTGCACCGACGCCGTCGACCGCGAGCAGTTCCGGGCCGCGCGGGGCATCGTCGAGGGTCAGCGGTTGAACCAGGAGGAGCTTCGCGCCTTCCAGCTTCCGGTTTTTCTGGGTAGCGACAAGCGTCCCCGTCACACGAGCCAGAATCATCTTTTTAGTCGCTCCGCGCCGCTCGCAGCTTATCCGAGGTGCCAGTGATCGACGATACCCACGATACTTGCGTCGGCCGGCACCTCGACGGGGTGGAAAGGGAAACTCGCTTCCTTTCCGCGCACGAAGAACACATCTTCTCCGACGCCCGCTCCGACAGAATCCGCAGCAACGATGACACGTCCGACCGGCTCGCGCGAAGACGAAAGCGGCTGTACGAGCAGGAGCTTCACGCCGCCGAGCGTCTCGTTCTTGATCGTCAGGACCACGTTGCCGATCACGCGGCCGATTTGCATATGGCTTTCTCTAGTCACTGATTTCAATGTCGTCGACGATGCCCACAATTGCCGCGTCGACCGGACAGTCTTTCAGCCCGGCCGCCATGCGCGCCGAGCTGCCGCTGACCACGAGCACGGTCTCGCCAAAACCGGCGTCAACCGTGTCGACGGCAACGAGGTAGTTGCCTTCCGGTTTGCCTTTGGGATCCATCGGTCGCGCAATCAGCAGTTTGCTGCTGACCAGACGCGGATCTTTGCGGGTCGCCACGACCGTGCCGACCACTTTGGCCAGAATCATGAGAGCTACCGGCTACCAGCACGTAGTGCGCGACTTACGACGCGCCCCACAGGCGAGCTAGACCTTGACCCCGGATTTGCCGATCGGGAGCGCGTCCTCTAGGTTCGCGTGCGGACGCGGAATGACGTGCACCGACACCAACTCGCCCACTCTTCGCGCCGCGGCAGCGCCCGCATCGGTCGCTGCCTTCACAGCCGCGACGTCGCCGCGAACGATCGCCGTCACGTAACCCGGCGCCGATTTTTTCCCAACCAACCAGAGTCACCTTGGCGGCCTTCACCATCGCATCCGCCGCTTCGATCATGGCGACGAGTCCTTTGGTTTCGACCATGCCGAGCGCCTCACCCATGCTGACCTCCCAACAGAGCCTTCACCGCGTCCTCAATGAGGGTCGTAAGCTCGCGGTATGATAGCCGAATTTCCCCGTCCAAATCCGCGGGATCGGTAGGAATCAGCCGCGCGCCTCGTGCGGACGGCGCTTCGATAATCTGGCACGTCGCGGGGTCGGCTCCTGACGGCGGCGCCGACTCATCGGCACAAATCGGCGCCGGCGCCTTGATCCCGTAATTGCCGCGCAGATCCTGCAGGCGCAGCACTTCTTCACGCGACAGCAGATGCTCGCGGCCTAGTTGACGCGCCACCAGGCTGATTTTCGCGAAGTGCTCGATCGTCTCCATCTTGTAATACGCCGCGTAGACGTCTCCGGCCACAGTCAGCGCGCCGTGATTGGCGAGCAGCAGGCCGTCATGAGCCTTGATGTATTTCCGCACCGCCGCAGGAAGCTCCGGCGTGGAAGGCGTGCCATATTCGGCGATGGGAATGCTGCCAAGCGTGGTGACGACTTCGGCAAGAACCGCGCGGTCGAGTGGAATGCCGGCGACAGCGAACCCCGTCGCAATCGGCGGATGCGCATGCACCGCCGCTCGCACGTCTGCTCGACTCCGGTACACCTCCAGATGCATCAACAGCTCTGAGGACGCGTCCCGGGCGCCGCGGATCTTCTTTCCGTCGAAGTCCACGACCACCATCATGTCGGGGGTCATGAAACCCTTCGACACGCTCTTGGGAGTCGTCAGAATCGTCGTGTCGTCCAGCCTGATGCTGATGTTGCCGTCATTGGACGCGACATATCCGCGCGCGTACATGCGCCGGCCGACCTCGACGATATCGGCGCGAAAGGCATCTTCGGCCCGCTGGTTCATTGAGCCCCCGGTCCGTGGGCAGAAGACAGGCTGTCGAGCGCCTGCTTTGCCTGACGGCCTTCCGGGCTATCCGGCGCAATTTCGACGAGGCGGCGCCACACTTCGGTCGCACCTTTGAGATCCTGCTTGCCGAACGCACGCACAACCCCGAGGTTCAACAGCGTCTTCGCGTGCTTGGGGTCGACCGTGAGCGAGTGCTCCAACTGCTTGATCGCCAGGTCAGGCTGGCTGTTGTAGTAGTAGCTCACACCCAGATCCGTGCTCACATCGACGTCGTTGGGGTTGATCGTCACCGACTCTCCGTACCATTTGATGGCGTCCGTGTATCGGCCGGCATCGTAGTACAGGTTTCCCAGCTGCGCACGCGCGACCGCGTTCTTCGGATCGCGATCGGCTACGTTGCGAAGCGCTTGAACCTGCGTCTCATCCAGGATCGCCGGGGCAGGCGTGCCGGGAACGGGGGCGGACGCCGCTGGTGACTCTGGGGCCGTCTGGGCCGCCGGAACGGGGGCTCTGGACGACAGTGACGCCTGCTGACTTCCGATAATCCAGCCTGCAATCAGTCCGAAGCAAATCCCGGCAATCGCGAAAATCACGGACTCAAGTCTCATGGAGGAACCACGATCATAATAGTGTCCGTCTGAACCAGTCCACCAGCGCAGCAATCAGTGCCGGATCGCGCGATAACAGCACGGTGCCGTGCGCAACGGCATCGGTGAGCCGGACTTCACGCGTGCCGGATCCGATCGTGCTGAGGTGTCGGATCGTTCGCCACGCGTACGGGTCCTTGGTGCTCGCTGCGAGCAGAGCCGGCCTCGCACCATACTTCTTCATCGCAGCCTCTGTGCGCAGCCCCTTGTAGTCGATCCCCGGCGACAGGAGCGCCACCGAGATCACTCCTGGATCGTCGGCCGCATCGAGCAGCGCCACGTTGGCTCCGATCGATGCGCCGGCAACGCCAATCCGGCCCGGGACGACCTCGGACCGTCCTCGCAGGAACGCCTTTCCGGCCCGCACGTCCATTAACATTGATGAGCCATCGGCGCTTCGAAAGTCCACCGCCAGCACCGCAAAACCGGCGTCGGCGAGGTACTCCGCGGCAGAATCCCAGTCGGTATGCGATCGCCCGAGCATGTGCAGCAGCAGGATCCCCGGCGCCGGGCGCCGCGACGGCTCGTAGTACGCGCCCGTCGCTGCGCTTCCATCTTCGGCATGCAGCGCGACTTGCCGCTGTGCGGCGGCATCGGAAGTGACAGTCAGCAGCAGTGCCATCAAGGTGGGTCCAAGGAACCGGACCCGCAGGTCATGTTTTCCAGACCCGGCGTTATCGAAGCGCATCGAGGTAATCGCGAACGGCCCGCTCGAGGCCGGCGTACAGCGCATGACTGATGAGCGCATGGCCGATCGACACTTCGGCCAGATGTGGAAGCGTCCGGAAGAGCCGCAGGTTTTTCAGATCCAGGTCGTGCCCGGCATTCACTCCCATGCTCAGCGAGTGCGCAAGCTCTGCCGCCTGCGCATAAGCCTCGAGGCTTTCCTGGCCCTTCTGAGCCTCGAAGGCACGGGCGTACGGTTCGGTGTAGAGCTCAACGCGATCGGCACCAGCGGAAGCCGCCCATCGAATCGCTTCCGGCTGTGGATCGACGAACAGACTCACCCGGATGCCCAGCTTCTTCATCGCACCTACGGCCCGGCCCACCTCATCCGCCGATGTCTCGGCTGGCCACCCAGCCTGACTGGTGATTTCTCCCGCCGTGACCGGGACCAGCGTGCACTGCGTCGGGCGCACCGCGAGCACCAGATCCAGAAGGTCCTGGCGGGGATCTCCTTCGATGTTGAACTCGACGTGCGTGAATGTCTTCAGAACGTCAGCAATCTGATAGACGTCGGAGGCCGTAATGTGACGCTGATCGGCCCTCGGATGAACGGTAATACCGGGCGTGCCGGCGCTGATGCATACGCGAACCGCTTCGAGCACATCAGGGACGCGGCCACCTCTCGAGTTCCGCAGCGTCGCGACTTTATTGACGTTGACCGATAGTTTGATTGACGGCATCGACAATCTCGAGGGCCCAGCGATCGATCTCGTCCTTGCTCTGGCCTTCGAGCATCACCCGCAACAATGGCTCTGTTCCCGAGTACCGCACCAGGAGGCGACCTTGACCGGCCAGGCGATCCTCGACGCGCGCCATTGCGGCAGCAACCCCCGGAATGGTCGCGAGATTGGCTTTCTCGCGGACACGGACGTTCACCAGCACCTGCGGATAGGTCGTCAGGTCATCGGCGAGGTCCGCAAGCTCTCTCCCGCTGGCCGCCATCGTCCTCAGCACGTTCAGTGCTGTGATCAAGCCATCGCCGGTGAACAGAAGGTCCGAAAAAATCAGGTGTCCCGACTGTTCGCCACCAAGAGAAACGTTGCGCTTCTGCATTTCCTCCATCACGTACTTGTCGCCGACCTGAGTACGGATGAGCTCGAGGCCGATGTTCCTGAGCGCCAGCTCGAGGCCGATGTTGCTCATCACCGTCGCGACGACAGCATCGCCGCGGAGGTGTCCTTCGGCCTTCATTTGTTTGGCGCACATCAGCATCACATGATCGCCGTCGAGCACCCGGCCAGTGCTGTCGACGAGAATGGCGCGGTCGCCGTCTCCGTCGAATGCCACGCCGAGGCGATGGCCGCCGCGCCGCACGAGAGCCGCAAGGCCTTCCGGACGGGTCGAACCGACGCCTTTGTTGATGTTCCGGCCGTCGGGCTCGCATCCAAGGACGCTCATCTCGAAGCCGAGCTCTCTGAACAACGCGGGCGCGAGCGTCGTCATCGCGCCGTTGGCGCAATCGACCGCAAGCCTGGTAGGGCCGAGCCGGCCCGGGTCTGGCAGGACCGTGCGGGCATGATCCAGATACTTGCGGAGATACCGCGCCGCCGCCGGCACGGTCTTCGCCTCGCCGGAAGGAACCTCCCACGATGCATCGCCAACGAGCTGCTCGATGCGCTTCTCGAAGTCCTCGGTGTACTTCACGCCGGCGCCTGAGAAGACCTTGATGCCGTTGTCCTGGTAAGGATTGTGTGACGCGGAGATCACCACGCCGGCGTCGAAGTCGAGCGAGGCGGTGAGATATGCAACTGCAGGGGTCGGTGCGACCCCGATACTTTGCACCTCGGCGCCCGACAGCCCGGCGCCATAGGCAAGCTCGCGTTCAATCCACTCGCCTGACTCCCGCGTGTCCCTGCCGATAAGTAACTTCGGATCGCGGGTGGAGAGGGCTTTGACCAGTGCGGCCCCGATGCGCCGGACCGTTTGAAGGTCAAGAGGAAAGGCGCCTGCCGTGCCTCTGATACCGTCGGTGCCAAACAATGGGCTCATTGGACGCGAATGTTCACGGTAGTGGGCTCGAGTTGATCGACGCCGATGCCTGCGATTGGCTCGAGGCGTACCGGTAACCCGTAGTCGCCTTCGCCGATACCTCCGAGATCCACGTACGCGACGATCGATGAATCCCTGATGTTCGTCAACTGTCTCCTTGGATCCCCGCACGCGTACTTTCACGGTCGGAGGCGTCATCCGTGCAGACAACCCGCTCGCAAGATTTCTGGCTCGAACCGGTACGTGCGTCAGCTGACGTTCTTCGGGTGCGGGTACGATGGCAACGCTGACAACGGCGTTCTTGATGGTCTTGAGCCGCACTCCGGGATCTGCCACTCCCAGAATCACGGTCGAGCGGACGTCGGATTTCGCCGAGCCGACCCAGAGAGGTTCTGTGATCGCCTCGGTCACACGCCGCAGCACGCTCTCGGGGCCGATCACTTCCACTGTCGGCGGATCGGCGGAAATGGCGCCTACGATGAATCCCTCCGCGGGGTCCCCTTCGACCGACGGCTGAACGGGCACGATTCGCGTCGCTGACTGCTCAAAGCGAATCGCGACCGAAGACGGGGAGAGCTGGGTGACAGCCACCGCAAACGGCGCCTTCACGCGCTCGGGCGACAGTTGGAACAGCCGGCGGCCGGGCTGGGCAGAGCTCAAATCGATCGTCGCAACCAGGTCGCCGGCAACGAGCCGTCCAAGCGTATCCGCCGTGCCGCGAACGCGGACATCGACCGATTCCTGAGGCGGCTCGACCATCTCGAGATTTTCAGGAAGATTCTGCAGCTCGATGGGAATGCGGAGCCCGCGCTCGACCGACGCGCGCTGAGAGGACACCATGACCCACAACACCACCGCGAGGGCAACGGAGGCGGCCTTCAGGCCGGCGTGCGCAAAGGGCTGATACTTCACTATCTCAGCAGCTCTCTCAAGCGCCCTTTGAGCTTGTCGCCTTCAAATGGGCCTTCAATCTTTCCGTCGAGCGCGATGCTGACGCGCCCGGTCTCTTCGGAAATGATCACGGCAACGGAATCGTTCTCTTCGGTCAGGCCGATCGCTGCACGATGGCGTGTTCCAAGGCTCCGCGCAAGCTGAGGATTGATCGTGAGCGGCAAGAAACAGGCCGCGGCTGCCACGCGGTCGTTCTGCACGATGACCGCGCCGTCGTGCAGCGGCGACTTGGGCTGGAAGATGCTCACCAGCAGATCGTAGGTCAGCATCGCGTCGAGTGGGAGCCCCGCTTCGATGTAATTGCGCAAACCGATCTGCCGCTCGACGACGATGATCGCGCCGATACGCTGGACGGACAACTGCGCCGCCGCAACGGCAATCTCCTCGATGGTCTCTTCGGCGCCTTCCTGTGTGAGGAAGTAGCGAAAGAACGGAGCACGGCCGAAATGCGCGAGCGCGCGCCGAATGTCGGCCTGAAACAACACGATGGCGGCGAAAACGATGTAGGGCAGAAGATTTCGAATCAGCCAATCGATCGTCTGCAGATGCCCCCAGCGGGAGACGTAGAACATCAACACCAGCAACGTCGAGCCGACGGCCATCTGAATGGCGCGCGTGCCCCTGACCGCCTTCAGCACCTCGTAGATCACCAGCGCGACGATGGCGATATCGAGGACGTCCCACCAGGTCACGGCGGGCAGACGCGGAATGTTTGGCAGCCAGTTCAGCATCTTTGCGCGGCGATCGTACCCGCCGCGAGTATCGCGTCGGCGACGCGAACCACGTCGATCATCTCGGACACGCTGTGGACGCGCACGATGTGGGCGCCGAGCAACACGGCGGCAGCGACCGATGCCGCCGTCGCCATCTCCCGCTTCTGCGGGGGCCGTTCGCCAATCGCAGCGGTCAGGAATGATTTGCGCGAGGGCCCGACGAGCAGCGGACGGTCGAGCCCGGCCAGCGCCGGCAGCGCGGCCAGCGCTGCAAAGCTGTGCTCCGGCCTTTTGGCGAAGCCAAGGCCCGGATCGAGGACCACCGACTCGCGAGCGACACCCGCCGCCAGCGCGCGCTCCAGGCTTGCGCGCAGTTCATCACTCACTTCCCGCGGCACCGAGGCGTAGTTCGCCTCGCGATACATCTCTCTTGAGCGGCCGCGGGCGTGCATGAGAATCAAGCCCGCGCCGGCCCGCGCTGCGACTCCTGCGAGAGACGCATCATATCGCAGGGCGGTCACGTCGTTGACGAGCAAAGCGCCCTCGGCGAGCGCGAGCTCCGCGACCCGAGCCTTCGAAGTATCGATGGAAATCGGAATGCGGACAGCTTTCGCGAGCCTTGCGATCACGGGCTTGATGCGGGCTAACTCTTCGTCGGCTGAGATCGGTTCGGCGCCGGGCCGGGTGGATTCACCCCCGACGTCAATCAAGTCGGCGCCATCGTGCCTCCATTTCAACGGCCGCCGCTTCGGCCGCTGCGGGATCGACGTAGAGTCCCCCATCGGCAAACGAATCGGGGGTGACGTTGAGGATCCCCATGACGAGCGTACGGTGCCCGAGCTGCAGCGTACGACCGTCAGGGAGTGAAAGGGTGAACGTGGCTCGGGGTGTCAATGTCAGGGGTGAGGGAAGAGGCCCCCCTCACCCTTCTCCCCTCATCCCTATTCTTGCGGGAGTGGATCGGCCAGCGGCGGCACGATGCCGGGCCGCTCTTTCCGGCGTCCCGGTTCCTCGTCGTGAGCGGGCGCCATTGGACCAGCGGTCGCAGCGGGCTTTATATCCTCGAGCGGCAGACCCGAGACGATTCGGCGCACCTGTTCGCCGTCGAGCACTTCTCGAACGAGGAGCTCCGATGCGACTTTTTCCAGGCTTGCCTTGTGCCCGGTCAGAACCTGCCGCGCCCGCTCGTAGTTATCGGTCACGAACCGCTTGACTTCCTGATCAATGCGGAGCGCCGTGTCCTCGCTGTAGTCCTGGTGCTGCGCGATCTCGCGGCCGAGGAAGATTTGCTCTTCCTTCTTCCCGAAGGTGAGGGGCCCCATCGCCTCGCTCATCCCCCATTCGCACACCATCCGCCGAGCAAGCTCGGTGGCGCGCTCGAGGTCGTTACCCGCGCCGGTCGTCATGCTGCCCGACATCGTAATTTCTTCCGCGATACGCCCACCGAGCAGAATGGCTATCTGATCGATCAGGTAGTCGCGGGAGTAGTTGTGCTTCTCGTCCACCGGCAGCTGCTGCGTGAGACCGAGCGCCATGCCCCGAGGAATGATCGTGACCTTGTGCAAATCGTCCGCGTGCGGCAGCAGGACGCTGAGCAGCGCGTGGCCCGCCTCGTGGACCGCCGTGATCTTCTTTTCTTCGTCGCTGATGATCATCGAGCGGCGCTCGGATCCCATCAGCACCTTGTCCTTGGCGAACTCGAAATCGATCATCCGGACCGTCTTGCGGTTGTAACGCGCCGCATTCAGCGCCGCCTCGTTCACGAGATTCGCCAGGTCGGCCCCGAGAAGCCGGAAGTCCCTCGCGCCAGCACCGGCACATCGACGTCATCGGCCATCGGAATCTTGCGCGTGTGGACCGACAGGATGCCTTCGCGGCCCTTGACGTCGGGCCGGTTCACCACGATGCGTCGATCGAATCGGCCTGGACGGAGCAGCGCGGGATCGAGGACGTCGGGCCGGTTGGTCGCCGCAACGAGGATGACGCCTTCGTTCGACTCGAAGCCGTCCATCTCGACCAGCAATTGATTCAACGTCTGCTCGCGCTCATCGTGCCCGCCGCCGAGTCCCGCGCCGCGATGGCGGCCGACCGCGTCGATTTCGTCGATGAAGACGATGCACGGCGCGTTCTTCTTCCCCTGCTCGAACAGATCGCGGACTCGTGAGGCGCCGACGCCGACGAACATCTCGACGAAATCGGAGCCGCTGATCGAGAAGAACGGGACGTTCGCTTCGCCCGCAACCGCGCGCGCCAGAAGCGTCTTGCCGGTTCCCGGAGGGCCCATCAGGAGCACGCCCTTCGGGATGCGGCCCGCCGAGCTTCTGGAACTTCTGCGGTTCCTTGAGGAACTCGATGATCTCCTGCAGCTCTTCCTTCGCTTCGTCGACGCCAGCGACGTCCTTGAACGTCACCTTCTTCTGCGAGCTCGACGAGAGCTTCGCTTTGCTCTTGCCGAACGAGAGGGCTTTGTTACCGCCGCTCTGCATCTGGCGCATGAAGAAGATCCAGAAGCCAATCAGCAGAAGGATTGGGGCCCACGAGTAGAGAAGCTGCGCCCACGGGCTCTGGGTCGGCTCCTTGGCCGTGATGAGAATGCCTTGCGCATCCAGCTTGTTGGCCAGACCCTCGTACTGGGCCGGGGCATAGGTATGGAACGTCTCCTTGTCGGCACGGTAAATGTCCCGATACTTCCTGCCCGGTAATCGTGACCTTCTCAATTTTCCGCGGCCTCGACATCGCGCATGAAGTCACTGAACGGGACCGACTTCGACTGGGTCTGAAAGCGAGTGGAGAAATTCCACACCCCGACCGCCACGACGACCAGGACCATCCAGAACACTAGGCTTCTCAGCGTGGAGTTCACCCTTCTGCCTCCCACGAGTTAAATCGAGACCCGTCTTAAGATTACCACGGCTCTCGTGCGGTCCGTGACCCTAAACTCCTCTGCCACGGCGTGCCCGGCGACCCACACGATATTGTCTCGAGAATCGACGACGACAGGAGTTGTATCGCGCAGCGGCGCGATCGACTTTAGCGTCGACGAACAGATCCTGCAGTTTCTTGCGGCCGCTGAGACCCAGCGGCCGGAAACTGTCTCCCGGGCCGCCGATTTCGCACCGACAACGGACCGGCCAGCCGGGCCGCCTCCAGCACCGCCTCGTTGCTCGCGGCCGACCAGCGCCCACATCTCGGCCGCCGACCGGCCCGACGGCACAGGATTGATCTCGGCCGAAATCGCACACGCCGCCTCCGGCACCGTCGACGTTCCCCGGCACCCCAAGCTGATAGGCGAATTCGACGGGACGCCTCCGGCGCACGCCTTCCCGTCCTTCTGGTTAAGACGAGCGTATCGCCGCGGCGGTTCACGCGATGTCCGGGAAGATCGAGCGGTCCTGCGAATTAGACACCGCGAACGCCAGGACGGCGTCGACCGCGTCGAAGCCCACGAAGCGGCCGCCCGACGCGATCTGCTGCGCCAGCCTGACAATCCGCCGCGCGATGCCGGCGGTTGGGAAAGAACGGCCGTCTGCGGAAATCTGACGCCGGCCGGTGTGCGTGAAATCAGTCGATCGGCCAGCGCGCTGCGGCGGCGGCATCGAGATAGTCCGCATCTTCTCGTGCGATGGCTGCCTCGCGATCGAGCACGTCTACCACGCCTGGAGAGAAATGAGTCTCGAGAAATGGAACCAGCTCATGACGAATGCGATTCCGCGGGATCGTGGTGTCGCTGTTCGTCGGTCGTCGCGGAAAGCAATACTCGCGGGCTTCGAGAAACGCCCGCACGATCGGAACGATCGGTCTCGATGAACGGCCGCACGACGATCCGGATCGTGGATGCATCCCGCCCAGGCCACGCGGGCCGGCCCCGCGAAGCAGTCGCAGCAGAAACGTTTCGGCTTGATCGTCTCTTGGTGTGCGCCACCGCGACTGCCGAAGCCTGTTGCGAGGGCCGCAGCGCGCGAGAAGAACTCGTGCCGAGCGTCGTGGGCCGCGTGTTCGATGGAAACGCCCGCCGCCCGCGCAAGCTCTGCGATGTCGATACGCTCCAGATGTAGACGGGATACCGAGGTCCGTCGGCCAGTCGGCGGCAGAACTCTTCGTCGGCATCCGCATCCGGATCCACGCAGCTGATGGTTGAGATGGGCGGCACCGACGACATGAAAACCTTCGGTCGCCGCGATCTCTTTCAGCGCATAGAGCAACGCCACTGAATCGGCACCGCCCGACAAGGCAACAACGACACGGCGTATCCCGCGGAAGCAATCCGTGGCGACGGATCGTGCGCCTGGTGGACTCAGTCAGTGACATGTGACAGAGCTCTGCGGTGCTGGTAGCCATAGCGAGCTGGTAGCCGGTAGCCGAGCGGTAGCCAGACGCTGCCAGCTGAAGCCACAGGCTACCGG
Organism: Vicinamibacterales bacterium; assembly: GCA_963775345.1. Lineage (GTDB taxonomy): Bacteria > Acidobacteriota > Vicinamibacteria > Vicinamibacterales > JAMQPK01 > JAMQPK01. The sequence continues at coordinate 247,719 of CAVZIS010000007.1, read as the reverse complement.
CTAGCCAGAAGTGGTGCCGGTGCAGGGACTTGAACCCCGGACTCCGCGGATATGAGCCGCGTGCTCTAACCAACTGAGCTACACCGGCGGAACATTAAATTCTATCACTATGCAGACTTCGCATCGGGCTGGCCGTAAGGGCAGAGAGTAAGAGTGATGAGGGCAGACTCCGAGACGTGCACGTGCCCTCTGCCCTCTTACCTCTGCCCTGTCTGGTTCAGACGATCAGCATCGCGTCGCCGTAGCTGTAGAACCTGTACCCGCGTGCGATCGCTTCGCGGTAAGCGGCGAGCACGGCATCTCGCCCGCCGAGGCGCATACCAGCATCAGCAGCGACGATCGCGGCAGATGAAAGTTCGTCATCAGGCATCGACAAGCCGAAAGTTGAACCCTGGATAGATGAACAGATCGGCCCAGCCCGACTGCGGTGTAATCACGCCTCGCCCTGCCCGCGCCGCAGCCTCCAACGCTCGCGTCGTCGTCGTACCCGACGGCGACGACCCGGCGCCCTTCGCGCTTGGCACGGTTGATCGTTTCTGCCGCGGCGCTTCGCTGATGGAGAAGTACTCGGGCTCCAGCGTGTGCGTCTCGACCTGCTCGACGCGGACGGGCTGAAACGTGCCGTAACCGACGTGCAAGGTAATCGCCACGCGCTGTTCGACACCTCGCTCGCCCACCGTTTCGAGCAGTTCCTGTGTGAAGTGAAGGCCGGCTGTCGGCGCCGCGACCGAACCCCGCTCGCGGGCGTACACGGTTTGATAACGATCCCGGTCGCCCGGCTCGTCCGCTCGCTTGATATAGGGCGGCAGCGGAATGTGACCAATCTCGTCAATCACCTCGCTCACGCTCTTTGCATCGTTCCCGGTCCAGAGTCGAATCGTCCGGCGTCCGTGAAAGTGGCGTTCGAGAATCTCACCGTAGAGAACATGCTCCCGATCCGCAGAATGTCATACGCGAGCCGGGCTGAAGCTTCTGGCCAGGATGGACGAGCGCGTCCCAGCGATCGTCGGTCAACTTGGAAGCAACAGGCACTCGACAGCTCCGCCGCCGGGCGTTCGCGTTCCCAGCAGCCGCGCGGGAAAGACCTTGGTGTCGTTGACGACGAGCAGATCGCCTTCACGGAGAAACTCAGGAAGGCGGCGACTGCAGCGTGCTCGACCTCGCCACCCGCCTTCGCGGCTTCCCCGCTTCCGCCTTCGCGCGGGGCGCTTCGGCGGACAAGTCTCGCGGCAAGCTGTTTCTGGCAGGACAAGCAGCTTCGATGTGCCTCGCTCCTGCTGGCGGGACCTGCGCGATGAGCCCCTCAGGCAGATCGAAGTCGAAATCTGAAACGTTCATTCACATCATTTATGCGACCACACCCGATACGTTCGAGGTACGCTGCAAATTGACCACCGCAGCAGGATCGAACCTACCGTAAAGCCGGCACCGACCGATGCAATCAGCACCAAGTCTCCTTTCTTGAGCCGGCCCTGGCGATCGCATCAGCCAATGCCAAGGGAATCGTGCCGGCCGTGGTGTTTCCGTAGCTCTCGATGTTGATGATGACCTTTTCCGGGCGCAGGCCGAGGCGATCGGCCGCCGACGTGATGATGCGCCGATTGGCCTGGTGGCAAACGAACAGGTCGATGTCTGAGGCAGAGACGTTGTTTCGCGCCATGATGCGGGCGCAAATTTCCTCGGTCTTGCGCACGGCGAATTTGAACACGGCCCGCCATCCTGCTTGACGTAGTGCAGGCGCTGCTCGACCGTTTCGTGCGAGGCCGGGCCGCAGACTTCCGCCCGCCGGCATACAGAGCGCGCCACCGCCGCTCCCGTCGATCTCGTGCTCGAAGTCGATGATGCCGAAGCCATTCGTCGCCTGCCGGACTGACGACAACAGCGCCCGCGCCATCTCCGAACAGCACGCAGGTCGCGCGATCTGTGTAGTCGATGATGCTCGCTCATCACATCGGCGCCAACGGCCAGCGCATGCTGGTGCGTGCCTGCAGCAACCATGTGCACTGCCGCCGTCAGCGCATACGCAAACCCCGAGCACGCCGCGCCCAGATCGAAGCCCCACGCGCGGTCGGCGCCGATCTTGTTCTGAAGCAGGCAGGCCGTGCTCGGAAACATCATGTCGGGAGTGGTCGTCCCGACCACGATGAAGTCGATATCGTGCGGAGTGAGCCCCGCCTGCGCGATCGCTTTCAGCGACGGCCTCCTTGGCGAGGTCGGACGTCGCCACGCCGGAGATCGACGATGTGGCGCTCGCGAATGCCCGTGCGCTGAAGAATCCACTCGTTCGACGTGTCGACGAGCTTTTCCAGATCCTGATTGGTCAGGCAGTCGCGGCGGAACGTAGGTTGCGAGGCCGCTGATCTGGGTGCAACGAAGGCCGGCTCTGTTCAAAACAAACCCCTTCCGGGTGCGGTCAATCCAAAATAGCTGTAGGCCAGGGCCGTCGCGACGCGGCCCCTCGGCGTTCGTCGAGAAATCCTATCTGAATCAGAGAATGGCTCGTAGATGTCCTCGATGGCGTCCTTCTCTTCGCTGATCGCGGCCGCGATGCTGTTGATCCCGACCGGACCCGCCGCCGAACTTGTCGATGATCGTTCTCAGCAGCTTGCGATCGACCTCGTCGAAGCCGCGCTCGTCGACCTCGAGGAGCTTCAACGCATCGTGCGGCGACCTGCTCGGTGATCGTCACCCTCCGCGCGCACTTGCGCGAAATCGCGCACTCGCCGCAGCAGGCGGTTCGCGATTCGAGGCGTGCCGCGCGATCTCCGCGCAAGCTCGGCGGCCGCACGCTCGACGATGGGCACATTCAGAATGCGCGCGGATCGCTGATGATTTCCTGCAAATCCGACTTCGTTGTAGAAATCGAGGCGATGGACGATGCCGAAGCGCGACCGCAACGGCCCGGTCAACAAGCCCGCCCGCGTCGTCGCACCGATGAGGGTGAATTTCTGGAGAGGCACTTTGATCGATCGCGCGCCGGGCCCCTGCCCGATCACGATGTCGAGCTCGTAGTCCTCCATCGCCGGATACAGGATCTCCTCGATTGCCGGCGGCATCCGATGAATTTCATCGATGAACAGGACCTCGCGCTCCCCAAGGCTCGTGAGAATCGCCGCGAGATCGCCGGGGCGTTCGAGCACCGGGCCCGCGGTCGCGCGCACGGCGACGCCGAGCTCCTGCCCGATGACGTATGCGAGAGTGGTTTTGCCGAGGCCTGGCGGGCCGTAGAGCAGAACGTGATCCAGGGCTTCGCCTGCGCTGGCGCGCCGCTGCGATCGATACCTGCAGATTGGCGCGGACACGCTCCTGGCCGATGTAGTCGTCGAGCGTGCGGGGCCGAAGCCCCGCCTCGTACTGGACGTCTTCATCGACCCGGGAAGCCGTGACAACTCTCGGGTCGGTCATTCGCGACGCCCTCCGGTCGCTTCGCCGCGGGCCCCATCGCCCCGTGCCCGCCGTCGCTTCGCTTTGGCGAGGCTCGCCGTCGCCTTGGCAGCCGCCGCTCGCGGCTCCGGGAGATTCTATGAGACGGCGAGCCCCTCAGCAATCTTCGCTTTGATCTTCCTGATGTAGCGCGCCCGCACGTCCGGGCTGTAGTCCGCCGATCGAAACGCATCTTCCCATTGGGCGTCGGTCACACGTCCCAGCAGATCGGCCGTCCATCGCACGTCGGACGGCCGCACCAGATCGACGACCGAGTCGTAGATCGTATGGAAGTCGAAGTCCACGCGTGTTCTCATCGACTCGTTTGATGAATCCCTGCGATTCGAACCCGTCGATGTCGTTGCGCGAGCCCTGACCGAACCCGCGTGCAGGGATCGGCAGGAACCACAACAGACGCGACGGCGCCGTCTTCCCGAGCGACGCACCGAGATCGCGGACGACGTAGCGCTGGTGCCGTCGCTGAATCGATAGATCTTGTTGTTGGACGTCTTCCAGTCCCAGCTGTTCAGCAGAATGTTGGCGACAATCAGCCCGTGATAGGGCTGCGTTCCGATGAACTCGTTATCGGACCACGACCAGTCGCCAACAACTTTGGCGTTCTCGAAATCGGCACGAAACCTCGCGCCGGTCTGCCTGACCGCCCGGTCCGCCCGACATCTGCCAGCTCGGCAGGTAATAGGTCGGCGGCTGGTGATAGCCGAGCGCCCACAAGCATGCGCGACACCACAACCTCTGGTCTGTGCCTCGGGCCCGAGCTTGACGCTCCACCTGCGTCCATCCGGTCCGCGAACATCGAAGCCGGGGCTGTAGCCTGTTGTGTCAGTAGCAACCCAAGTGAATGACGTCTCTGTCTTTGGAGCGATCGTCGCACCGCCAACGCCGTGAAACAGATCGCGTGTCTGGATATTGGCGGGCTTCTCCCATAGCTCGCACAATTTTGTCCGCGGGAACGACCGAGGTTCTGGCTCTTCTTACGGGCTCTGCACAATCCGACACCAATAAGCCGAAAGTGACCAGAATCGCTGCACGAGGGAATGCTGTACTCATGCAGCGCTTCACAGTGCAAAACATGATCCGGAACAGGGTCTACTTCGACAATTCGCGGAGGCGCGTACTTCAATGTGTTTTCGAACGGACCAGTTGGCAATTTTCTCGGAGCGCTGCGTCGGCGGCACGCTCGGCAAGCGGCGGTGGTAGCCCAGATTCAGCAGAGCTGACAGCACGTCGGTCCGAAGCGTTTCGCTCGCCAGCACGTCGGCCGATGGTTCGCTAACCGCGGGCAGAAGCGTCGCCATTTTGTCTTTCAGCTCGAGCCCGATTCGCTCGGCTGTCTTCTTCCCGATTCCCGGAATGGCTGTCAGTCTCGCGACATTCGCCTGTCGAATTGCGGTGACGAGCTCGTTTGTCTCGATACCGGACAAGCACCGCGAGCGCAAGCTTCGGTCCGATTCCACTCACGCTGATGAGGCGTTCGAAGATCTGCAGCTCGAGCGACGTGGCAAACCCGAACAACATCAACGCATCTTCGCGAACGTGAGTATGAACCCTGAGCGCGATCTCCGCGCCCGGTTCGGCCATCTCGTAGAACGTCGAGAGCGGCACGTGTAGGTCGTAGCCGACACCCTGAACGTCGATGATCACCCGGTTAGGATGCTTCTCGAGCAGCCGGCCTCGGAGATGACGCGATCATCGTCGGGGTTTCAGAGAATCAACGGGCCGTCAGCGGGGAAGGCGAAACGCGCGCCAGTTGCTGGCCGTCCGGCTCATCGACTTGGCCGATCGTCGGGCGGCGCCCGCGACTCCACGCAGGTTCATCCTGTGAAGATGGCAGATCGCGATAGCCAGCGCATCGGACGCATCGAACGGAGACGGTGGCGCGCTCAAACCGAGCAGCAGCTGAATCATCGACTGCACCTGACCTTTCTCGGCACGCCCGTAGCCGACGATGGACTGCTTCACTTCGGCGGGTGTGTACTCGACGATTGGAATTCCGGCTTCGACCGCGGCCAGCATCGCGACGCCGCGCGCATGCCCGAGCTTGAGCGCGCTGCGCGCATTGACCGCATGAAACAGATTCTCGATGGCGATGCAGTCTGGCTTGTGGCGCGCAATCAGCGCCGCAAGCTCGACGTGAATGATTTTGAGTTTTTCGGGGAACGCGTTCGCCGCGGGAATCGCGATCGCGCCGTAGGCGATCAGGCGATGGCGGGTGCCATCGCTCTGCACGCAGCCATAACCGGTGCGCGCAGAGCCGGGATCGATCCCAAACACCTTCACGCGAGAGAGGCCTCGATCTCCTTCTCCGAGATGTCGAAGTTCGACCACACGTGCTGCACGTCGTCGTGGTCTTCGAGGGCTTCCATCAGCCTGACCATCTGTTGGGCCGGCTTCCCCTCGAGCTTGACGTAGTTCTGCGGAATCATCGAGACCGACGCGGTCGCCGGCTCGACGCCCAGAGCCTTCACCGCCTCGTGCACGGCGTGGAACACGTCCGGAGCCGTCAAGCACTTCCCAGTTGTCGTCATCATCCTGGAAGTCGTCGGCGCCCGCATCGAGCACGGCGTTCATCAGCTTCTCTTCGTCGGCCTTTGACTTCTCCACGACGATGTAGCCGCGTTTGGAGAACATCCAGCCCACGGCGTTGGCCGCCGCGAGGTTGCCGCCATGTTTTTCGAGCAAGTGGCGAAGCTCGCCGACTGTCCGGTTCTTGTTATCGGTGAGCGTATCGATGATCAGCGCCGCGCCTCCCGGTCCGTAGCCCTCATACTGCGCTTCTTCGTACGAGACGCCCGGCTCTTCTCCCGTTCCGCGCCGAATGGCACGCTTGATGTTCTCAGCCGGCATATTGTTCTGCTTTCGCCTCGGCGATGATCGTGCGCAGCCGCGGATTCATGTCCGGATCACCGCCGCCTGCCCGCGCGGCGACCGTCAACTCCTTGATGATGCGGGTGAAAATCTTGCCGCGCTTGGCGTCGGCAGCACCCTTCTTGTGTTTGATTGAATGCCACTTTGAATGGCCAGACATGGTGAAACTCCAGTGAAAATCTCCAGAGATTCTACTATGGTTCGTCGGTTCGTGGGTTCGTGGGTTCGTCGGGTTCGGCGGGGTTCGCGGTTCGTCAGTCATTGCCGGTGAGGGAAGCTTAGAGCTTCTCGGCTTGCCTTCAGTGTATCGGCAGTAAGTCTCGACCTAGTTTGCCCGCCTAGCTGAGGCCATGGTCGTTTCTGAGCTGTCGACTCTTCACCTAATGCGTCTGCGCGTTCGGCAAAGAACGCTTGTTCAGCAACCAACGAACCGAACCGAACCCACGAACCTACGAACCTACGAACTTTATTGTTTTTCTGCCAGGATCAGCCACACGTCGGCCCGCGGATCCCACGGCTCGCCGCTGTAATCGCCGAGGACCGCGCGGATGAGGAAGCCGGCACGCTCGAGCCGTCGCGTCACCTGCGGGAACGGTCAGCGTGCGGAAGACCAGCGAAAATCGGCGCGATCATGCGTTCGCGGCCACGCTGCTCGATGTACTCCTGATCGAACACCGTCAGCTTCTTCGCCCGCATCCTGCCTGACCGATTCCATTAGCGTGATGCGCGTCTTTGCCGCCGCGGCGCGTGCCACGGAATCGAACTTTGTTGCGGTATTCCTTCCACACCGGCAAATCGGGCACCAGATCGAGCCCGAAGACGCCGCCCGGCAATGAGGACATGGTTGACCGACGGCAAGCGTGGCACTGCAGGTCGGATTCGCTGACGAGCGACTGCAGAATGCCGTAAGGCGCCATGACCAGGCTGAAGGACGCCGTCTCTCAGAAACGGCAGGAAACGGATGTCGCCGCGAACCCACGAGACACGTGCCTTCGTCAGGCGTGCCCGGCTCGCCCGCCTGCGCGCATACCGAAGCATCTCGACCGAGCGATCCACGCCGATCACCTTGGCCCCCGCGCGAGCAACAGGAATGGTGACGCGTCCGGTGCCGCACCCGAGCTCCAGCACGGCTCCGCCCGCACGGGTCGCCATGCGCTGCCAGAACGCAATATCACGGCGATCGAGCGTCTGCGCATTTTCCCAATCGTAAAAGTCTGCGTACGTCGTCCCACCCTTCCAGCCCTCGGCTTTCGGCGCGGGGGCGCCCCATCCCGCGCCGCTTCGCGACCTTCTCTCATCGCGACGTTTCGGCCGCGGCTCTTATCCGTCAATCCGACACCGCCAGCTCGCCGGGGACGATGGGTCTCGTCCGTGGCAGGCGGCCCAGTCTGGCAAGGTTGCCAACCAACGCGAGAATACCCAGGAAGATCGACAGCTTTATGGAGTTGCCCGTCCGCGTATCCGGCACGACGTACCACATGAGCCACAACGCCGGCTGCGCAATGCACATTGCCCATACTGTTCCGTAGAAGTAGCGACGCTCGTGGCCTTCACCTTTGGTCGACCGCATGACGCGCGGAAGTCGGCCCGAGCGCGCCGAGCAGCCACACGGCGCCCGCTATCGGGAAATAGCCGTAGCGGTAAATCTGCTTCAGATACCACTCGCCCGTCACGATCGCAACGAGAAGACCAGTGATATTGAGGACGGCGAAGGTGATCGCCGCGCTCCACGCGAACGTGTAACACACACGCCGATACAAAGGATTCGGGCGATCCTCGGTGAACCGGATGATGTAGGGTTCCGGCTCCACGCCAGGAAGCCTGCCCCGGATGCCAGCGATGCCTGTCGCGAGCATCACGGCGCCAACCAGACTGCCATGCGGCTGTCGAACCCCGTCTCGAACAAATCGAAGGTCAACGGTCCTGGAGCGATGAAAAACACGAAAATCCAGATCGGCCAGTGGTTGAATCGGTAATAGAGCTTGTTGCGGGTTCGGATCTTTCGCTGTGACGCGTACTCGACCGGCACCTCGTACTGAGTGGGCTGCCTCAATGTCTCTCCATTAGCGCAGCAGCAGCGTTCTATCGGGTACGCGTCGCCACCGTCGTTCCGTCGGCGGTAGGGCGCAACTTCAGTTGCGCGCCGATCAACTTCTCGAGCACCTCTAGGCGCCGCGCATCGCGGCGCGGCGGTCCGCGAGATAGGCACGCAACCTGCCGAATGGTGCGGTATATGGGATATCGGGACAAGTAATACTTCAACGTGCTGTGCCGGCGCAGACTCGAGCGATCCTGCGCGTAGTTGTCAGGATCGATGCGCGCGGGCTCGGCTTCGGGCCGCAGCTTTGAACACGGCGTTGAGGTTGCCCCCATCCGTCGAGGTCGTCATCTGGACGCTCGTGAAGCCCGCTTTCCGGGCAAGCGCCTCCAGCGTCCTGGCGTTGAAATTATAAAAGTGAGCGAAATGAAATCGATGAGACGGGCGCGATGCAGCGAGCTTCCACGTTCGGAACCTCGACAAGCAGCAGGCCCTTGTCGACAATCCACGTGCGAAGACGCGAAAGAATCGCCAGAGGATCGGCTACGTGCTCGAGCGCGTGATACATCGTGATGGCCTCGAAAGATGCCGGGCGCGAACGCTGCGTCCTGAACGAAACCCGTCCGCACCGGCACGCCAAGGACCTCGCGCGCATGCCGCGCATACTGCTGCGTCCGGCTCGATTCCCGACGCATCGAATCCAAATCTCCGGAGCGCGTAGACAACTTCACCGCCGCCGGCGCCGACGTCCAGAATGCGGCCCCCTCCCTTCAGGTACGGCGCGAGCGCACGACACCGATTGACCGCGCCTCTCGCCGAACGCGCAATCTGCCGCAGGGACGGCGTCGACCGGCCCTTGTAATCCTGCCGATATTCACATGAATAGTAACGCCGGACGTCCTCGCCGGCGGGACGGGGGTTGGACCAGACCAGCCCGCATTGGCGGCAGATTGTCGTTCGGAGCGGGCGGCCTTCGCGATCCCGGTTTGCCTATGACGTCGATGTCTGACGCGCCGCAAAGATTGCAGGGAACGGGACATTCACTCACGGTTGGAGACCAGCACGAACTGAGGCAGCTCGGATCCGTCGATGAAGTTTCTGGGCTTGAGATCGAACATCGGTTGGCGCGCCAGTACGTAGGTCTTCACAGGCAGTCGATCCTTGACGGTCTCGTATTCCGATCTCCGGCATCACGAAGTAAATGTCGCTGTTGGAGTAAAACACGGCCCGCAGATGATCGGGAAGAATCACTTCCATGATCGGCCGATGGAGATAGAAGACCATGCTCGGCAGCGCGAACTTGTACGACCCGACGATGGCCCCGATGCTCGCGCGCGACCGGATGAGGTCGGAGAACGGCCTGACCGGTTTGTAGCGCTCGAAATCGGGCAGGGTGCAGAGCACGACACACCAGCAGATGATTACGACCGCCGAGGCCAGCGTCGCCGCCGCCGCCGCGACCCGCCGGCCCACGCTCAGCGCCGACGCACCTGTCCCGCCGAGGATGGCGATTGCCCCCACAACTGCCGCGCCGCTCAACGAATAGCGGTGTTCAATCGCAAAAGCCCAGAACATCACGCCACCGGCGGCAGCAAGAAGCGCTGCTGTTGCGCCCAAAAACCACGCCACCGGTCGTCGTGCCGTTGTGCCGTCGATGGCCGCTGCAAGTGTCGCGCCGATCAAGCGCGGCTTCGGCGGCGACCATCGGCAGGATGTACAGATCCTCCTTGGTCGCCGACAGCGAGAAAAACAAGACGATGGTCGCGATCCAGATCGCCAGAAGTCTGGCAACGCGATCTTGCGATCGTTCGCGCACAGCCCACCAGATCGCAACGGGAATCAACAGCGACCAGGGAAACAGATCCGCCAGCATGACGGGAAAATAAAACAGCACCCCGCGCGATTGCTCTCCCACTGCTTCGGCGTATCGTCCGAGGTTCTCGCCAAAGATGAAGGCGCGGATGTATTCCCACCCGTGCTCGCGATAGAGGAGGTAGTACCACGGGACGACGATGGCCAGGCTGACGAGCGCGCCTTCAGGCAGCATCATTCGACGAAGATCTCGAAGCCGGTGCTGCGACGCCAGATAGATGAAGAACACGACCGCCGGAACGAAAACCGCCACAGGCCCTTTGTGAGCACGCCCAGGCCGGCAGCCACGTACATCAGTAGAAGATAAAGCCTGCGGCGCTCCAGCCGAACCTCGGACAATGCAAAACACAGCAGCACGAGTCCCATCCACATGGTGACGTGGACATCGATAATGATGCGGCGCGACAGGAAGAGCAGCCTCGGCGAGGTCGCAAGCACGAGCGCCGCCAGAAACCCGCCGTGGTCCCGCCGACCAGGCGGCCAAGGCCGAACGCGGTACCGATGATCACCAGCCCGCCAAGCGCGATCGGCAGCCGTTCGCTTCGCTCGGAGACACCGAAGAGCTGATACGACGCCGCCACGTTCCAGTAGGACAGCACCGGCTTGTTCATTCGAAGCTGAAAATTGAAGCTCGGCGTCACGTAGTCGCCAGCCTCCATCATTTCTCGCGGCGTCTGGGCGTAGAACGCCTCGTTCGCATCCCAGATTGAAGAGGCGCCGAGATTCACGAAGTACGGTATGACTGCCGCGACGAGCAGCAGGACGAGCACAATCTGCCTGCGATTTCCGTGGGCCAGACATCGGCGACTTCAAAGTATCACGGCCAGCGGGGATTGGTGATTCGGGACCGGGGATCGGCCGGATTGGAGGCACGCGCCGCAGCGCTCAAGGAGTACAGCGCGATTCCTGTCGCTGTGGCGAGGTTCAGGGAATCGACTGCAGAGCAGATGGGAATTCTCACGTGGACATCGGCCATCGCCTCGGCTGCTGCGGTCAAGCCCGGGACCTTCGCTGCCGACGAGCACGGCCATTTTCTGTCCAGCCTGGCGCGCGCACGATACGAGGTCGACCGCAGATTCTTTCGGCGTCAGCGCCACCAGTCGGAATCCGCTGGTCTTGAGGTCGCGAGATCCCCAGGCCAGTTCGCGCAGCGCGCGTAAGGAACGCGGAGCACGCCGCCCATCGACGTGCGGATCGCCTTTCGATACAACGGATCGCAACAAGTCGGACTCAGCAGAACGCCTCCAACGCCGAAGGCCGCGGCATTGCGAAACGCGCTGCCGACATTGTCCGCATCGGTCACGGCTTCGAGCACCAGCACGAGCTCGGATCGATCGGCCATTTCAACAGCCTGGCGCTCGGCGGGCCGCTCCGCCAGCGCGAGGCAGCCACGGTGAAGATTGAAGCCGGTGATCGACGCAAACTCGCTCGTGTCGCACACATAGGTCGGCGTCTTCTCGGCTGCTGCAAGAACGTTCTCGAGCGCCTGCAAAGACGACTCATTCAGCAGCAACGACACCACGCGATGTCGCTCGGCCAGCAGGCGACCGACCACGAGCCGGCCTTCGGCCACAAACAGGTTCCGGCTTCGCAGTAGTTCGGCGTCCGATACATTCCGATAATCCTGGATACGCGGATCATCAAATCGATCGATCCGGACGATCTTCATGGTCATCTCCTGGTCATCGCGGGTCACGCTCATGGCCGATTCGGGTGCGCCGGTGAATTGTCATCACCAACTCATTCGTGTCATCTTCAACGTCCATGCAGGATTACCGCATCCCCGCAGCTGCCGTCATCGGCCACGTCCACTTGAAGGTCGCCGACATCGATCGCGCGATCGGCTTTTACAGCGGCGTGCTCGGATTCGAGCAGATTATGCGTCTGGGCGATCACGCGGCGTTCGTGTCAGCTGGCGGGTATCACCACCATATCGGCCTCAACACATGGCACAGCCGGCGTGGATCGCCCGCCCCGCCGCACCATACCGGCCTGTATCATTTCGCTATTCGCTACCCGACCCGCGCGGACCTCGCACGAGCGGTGCGACGCGTGGTCGATGCGGGAGTCCGCCTGCAGGGTGTCGCCGATCACGGCGTCAGCGAGTCGATCTACCTGGCCGATCCGGATGGCAATGGCATCGAGCTGACCAGGGATCGACCCGAAGCAGAATGGCCGCGCGACGCCGAGGGCAACATCGCGATGCACATGGCGGAGCCGTTGGACCTTGACGCCTTGCTTCGTGAGGCGTCGCTCTAAGAGCTAAGAGCTGAGAGCTAAGAGCCGAGAGATGAGAGGCTGGATGCTTTTGTCTCTTTGCTCTTAGCTCTAAGCTCTGACAGACATCATGCGCATCGGCATCGACCTTGGCGGCACGAAGATCGAGGGCATCGCCATCGAGGGCAAGAGAGCTTCTTCGCCGGCGTATTCGCGCCCCGCGCGGCGACTACGCCGCGACCATCCGCGAGGTCTGCAACCTTGTGTCGACCATCGAGAGCGAGCTCGGGCAGCGAGGCTCTGTCGGAATTGGCACGCCGGGAGCAGTGTCGCCGCAGACGGGACTGGTCAAGAACGCCAATTCGACTGCTTCGCCCTCTCGGAAGCAACAGATGGCGAAGGACGACACCGAATCTCCGGAGAGTGGGGCCACAATCCCCTTCCGTGGCCGCGCGATGAGGAACATCCAGGCCCTCCGTGTCGCGGCAAAAGCCCTCGATCTCTATGAAGAGGCGGCTGGCGCGCGCGCTCGCGAGTATTATCAATGTGCTCGACCCGGACGTCATCGTTCTGGGCGGCGGGCTGTCCAATATCGGGCGTCTCTATGTCAACGTCCCGGCCCTGTGGCGGCCTTTTGTCTTCTCGGATTCTGCCGATACGCCTCTTGTACGCGCACGACACGGAGACTCCAGCGGCGTCCGCGGCGCCGCCTGGTTATGGAGGGACACCAATGAAGGCTCGCCTTAGCTCGATCGTTCTCCTCAGCGCAGCGCTGTCGTTGGCGGCGCTCGCTCAGCAGTTGCCCATGCGGGAAGGCAACTGGGAAGTCACCATGAAGATGAGCATGCCCGGCATGGGAATGGAAATGCCGCCAATGAAACAGACACAATGCATCACGGCAGCGATGATCAAGGATCCTCAGGCGTCGGTCCCGACGGGACCCGGCGGCACTGACTGCAAGGTGAGCGATTACAAGTTCTCGGCAGACACCGCGTCTTACAAGGTGACGTGCACGAAACCGGCGCCGATGACCGCTGTGGGCGAGATGAAGTACAGCGGGAGCGACGCCTACACCGGTACGATCACTCTCGATTCTGGCGGGCAGAAGATGTCGATGGCGTACGACGCCAGGCGCGTCGGCGATTGCCCGAAGTAACTACTCACGCACCTTCCCTCCCTCGATTGTCATCACCCTCGTCGCGAACTCCTCTGCAAACGACACGTCATGGGTCGTGACGATAAGCGTGCGGCCGGACGCGGCAAGGTTCTGAAGGAGGCCGCCAAGCTCCGCCCGTCGTGACGGGTCGAGCGAGGCCATGGGCTCGTCCATCAACAACACCGGTGGGTTCACCGCAAGCGCCCGGGCAATAGCGACTCGCTGGGCCTCACCGCCGGACAGCTCGCGTGGCCACGCATCGGCTCGCGCCTCGACGCCCAGCTGCCGCAGCAGGTCGCGCGCAGATTCTTCTGCCGCCTGCCGCGCGATTCCATGAACGTGCACCGGCGCCAGGCAGATGTTCTGTATGGCGGACATGTGCTCGAACAGACAGTGGAACTGAAACACCAACCCGACATTGCGTCGCAGACGATGCAGCACCGCGCGACCGGGCGTGTGCCGCGCTTCCAGGCGGACCTCTCCAATTTCGATCATCCCGGCCTCGAGCGGGTCGAGCCCCGCAATCGCGCGGAGAATCGTCGTTTTCCCGGACCCGGACGGCCCGCGCAGCGCAATCAGATCGCCGGCTTTTGCCTCGAGGTTCAGACCCGATACGAGGACCCGCCCACCCCGAGCGAGTTGGACATTGCGAATTGAAAGGACTGAACTCACGGTTTCCGTAGCTTAGCAACCTACGTTGCGACAAAAGTCTGGCCGAACTACATGAAATCCACGAAGGCTGAGCTTCGACTGCGCGCCTCCGGCTGGCCACGTCAGCCGGCAGCCGAAGCTTGGATCAAGATCACGAAGAAAGGCAGCCACGAAGCGTATACCTTTCGAGCCTTCGTGTTCGTGTTTCTTCGTGGATCTTCGTGTTCTTCGTGGATCTTCGTGTTCCGGGTCTCGTGTCTAGCCTGCTAACTTGTGACAATCCTCCATCGTCGCTCGAGCACCCGTGCCAGAGCTGCCAGCGGGAGCGACATCGCCAGGTAGAGCGCCGCGCAGAGCGCGCCGGGAATCACCCAGCTCCCGAGATTGGTCGCAAAGATCTGCGTCTCCTTCGTGAGCTCGACCACCGTCAGCACGGAGACGAGCGACGAGTCCTTGAGCAGCGCGACGAAATCATTGGTCATCGGGGCCAGCGCCATGCGGAACGCCTGCGGGCCGCGAATCAACCGCAGCGTCTGGAGCTCGCTGAAGCCCAGCGTCCTGGAGGCCTCGAGCTGGCCGACCGGCACCGACAAGAGCGCGCCGCGATAGATTTCGCTTTCATAGGCCGCGTAATTCAGTGCCAGACCCAGCAGCGCCGCAACGAAGGCCGGCAGGCGGACCGCCGCCGCAATCCCGTAGTACAGGACGAACAGCTGAAGCAAGAGCGGCGTCCCGCGGACGAGCTCGACGTATCCCGTCAATGCCAGCCGCGTGAACCGATCGCCATAGATTCGTCCGGTCGCGATCGCGATTCCCAACATCACGGCGACCAGCATCGCGCCGCACGACAGGATCAGCGTGATCATGGCCGCTCGAAGAAAGGCCGGCAGGTAGCGACGCGTGGCCTCCCATCGGGAGAGGTCTGCAATGCTTTCCGTTTCGTAGCCCTCGTACCCGGCGACCGGTGGGATCCATTCACCTTTGAGGACTCGAGCAAACAACCGAGGCTGATCCTCGTTCCACACTTTCCATTTCCTGAAAATGGCTTCCAGCCTGCCGTCGTCCATGGCCTGCTTGAGGATGCGATCGATTTGATCGCGCAGCGCGACGTTCCCCGGCGCGAGCACGCCAACATACTGGGACACCGCAACCGGCTCGGGGTGGGTGACCAATCCCGACGCCGTCCGGCCGCGCCGCTCGGCGAGCACGTTGTCCAGCAACACCGCGTCGAGCCGGCCAATCACGAGATCCGAATAGGGATGCACATCGTCGTCGTACGACACTGCAACGAGGCCGTGCTGCCGTTCGGCATGCCTCAGGATTTCGTACGCGATCGTGCCGCCCAGCGTTCCCACGCGCCGTCCGCCCAGGTTAGCGAGCGTACGAAATCGTCGGGCGTCCGCGGATCGAACGCTGAGCACCTCTCGAAACTGATAGTAAGGAACGGTAACCGCGTACGCCGCCCGCCGTGCGGGCGTGTCCTCGATGCCGCTCAGCCCGATCTCGGCGTCCCCGCGCGCAATCGACTGATCGATCGAGGCGAACGCGATCTCGACGAAGCGCGGCTCGCGGCCGAGGCCGCGCGCGATGAGCCCGGCAACGTCCACATCGAAGCCTGCGACTCTGGTGGGATCAGCGGGATCAGCCTCGACGTACGGTGCGCCCCCCTCCGCATCACCGGCCCAGAGGAGTACCGGTGTGGACTGGGCCGCCAGACTCGATTTGGCCCGCACAGGCCAGCAGCAGCGCCCATGTGACGAGGCGGGCCATCGGGCCGCCAATATAAGACGCTTGCGTACGCCAATCAAACGCGAAGTAGAATGGCGTTACATTCATCAGAAGAAACAGAGGTCAGCCAAGAGCACCGTGTTCGAGTCCCTGTTTGCGTTCTTCTTCAAGTATTCGCCGTACGTCTTCCAGCAGGGGGAGCTCCACCTCGCGCCGTCGTCGCCCGTCTATATCGTGGTTGCTCTCGCCGGGGTGTTGGCACTGGCGACGGTGTTCACGTACCGAAACGCGCCCGGCGACGCGAGCCTGCTCGACCGCGCGGTGCTGATTGCGCTGCGCCTCTGTCTGGTTGCGCTCGTGCTCTTCTGCCTCTTCCGGCCCGTCCTGATCCTGCGGGCGGCAGTGCCCGCAGCAGAACTTCCTGGGGATCCTCCTGGACGACTCCCGCAGCATGCGGGTGGCCGACTATGACGGCAAGCCGAGAGGCGAATTCGTGACATCGATGTTCGGGCCGGACAGCCCGGTGATGAAGGCGCTCTCCAGCCGCTACGCCGTGCGGGTCTTCCGCTTCGCATCCTCCACCGATCGCGTCGCCGCGGCCCGCGATCTGTCGTTCGATGGAACCCAGACCAAGCTCGGCGAGGCCTTACAGCGGGCAAAGGACGAGTTCGCCGGGCTGCCGCTGGCAGGACTCGTGATGGTCACCGACGGCGCCGACACCGAAGAGGCGTCGATTCAGGAATCGCTGCTGGGCCTTCGCGCGAGCCAGATTCCCGTCTTCACGGTCGGCGTCGGTAAAGAGACATTGGGACGTGACATCCAGATCAGCCGCGTCAGCACGCCGCGCAAGGTGCTGAAAGGCACAAATCTCTCCGTCGACGTCATCGTCTCGCAGAATGGATTTCGCGGAACGACCGTCCCGCTCAACGTCGAGGATTCCGGACGCATCCTGAGCTACGCAGGAAGTCGCGCTGACCAACGATGGCGAGCCAACGACCGTAAAGGTGCACTTCACGGCCAACGAGCCCGGCGCGCGCACGATTCGGTTCCGGATTCCGACCCAGCAGGGCGAGGAAATCACGCAAAACAACGTTCGCGACGTGCTGCTCGACGTGCAGGACCGCAAGGAAAAAATCCTCTTCTTTGACGGCGAGCCGCACTTCGAAGTGGCCTTCGTTCGCCGGGCCGTTCGCGACGACCCGAACCTGCAGCTGGTGCTCCTGCAGCGCACGACCGAGACGAAATTCTTCCGGGCGATGATCGACAGCGGCGACGAGCTCGCGGCAGGGTTTCCCAAGACCCGCGACGAACTGTTTTCCTATCGCGGCCTTATTCTCGGCAGCATCGAGGCCAGCGCGTTCACAGGCGACCAGCTCCGGATGATTTCCGATTTCGCCGACCGCCGCGGCGGCGGGCTGCTGATGATCGGCGGCCGCCGCGCGTTTGCCGAAGGCGGCTACGCCGGCACGCCTGTAGCCGATGCGCTGCCGGTGGTGCTCGAATCGAAACAGCCCGAGACCAACATGCGTGTGCAGGTCTCCCCTACGCGGATCGGCCAGTCTCATGCCGTCACCCAGATCGAGAAGACCGAACAGCAGTCCGTCAAGCGATGGAGCGAGCTGCCCCAGGTGATCAGCGTGAATCCGATCCGCCAGCTCAAGCCTGGCGCGACGGCGCTGCTGCGGGGAATGGATGAGAGCGGGCGCGAATCGATCGTGCTTGCGTACCAGCGGTACGGCCGTGGCAAGACGCTCGCGTTTCCGGTGTACGACTCGTGGACCTGGCAGATGGACCAGACGATCAGTGTCGAGGACATGACCCACGAGACCTACTGGCGCCAGTTGATGCGATGGCTCGTCGACGGGGTGCCCGATCAGGTGGAGCTCGACGAGCTCGCGCGAGCAGGTTGAACCGGGCGAGGAGGTCACCCTCATCGCCGAAATCGCCGATGCGAGCTTCCTCGAAGTCAACGATGCCGGTGTCAGCGCGCACGTGACCGGCCCGAAAGGCGTGGTCTTTGACGTGCCGCTGCAGTGGACCGGAGAACGCAACGGCGAGTATCGCGGCACGTTTACTCCGACCGAAAACGGCATGTACGAAGCGCGAGTGGACGCGACACGCGCCGGCACGACGCTCGGCAGCAACGCCGGGCACGTTCGTGTCGCGCCGAGCGACAGTGAGTATTTCGACGCAGCGATGCGCGCACCGCTGCTGCGCCGCATCTCGGAGGAAACTGCCGGCGTTCACTATACGCCTCAGACCATTGCGTCACTTCCCGACGACGTGAAGTACACCGGCCGGGGAGTGACGACCGTGGAAGAGCGCGACCTGTGGGACATGCCGATCGTCCTGTTCCTGCTGCTCAGCGTGATGCTGGCCGAATGGAGCTATCGCAGGGTTCGACATCTGGCATAGCTAGCGCTGACTGATAGCCGCGTAGCTGGTAGCACGGTAGCTGATAGCGTCGTTATTCAGAGGAGGTTTCGTGGCGACCATCGAACAGGATCTTCAACAGGACGACATTGCGCTGGCCGATCGGATGAAGCATGGCCGCGAGCAGATCGTCGCGGAACTGAAAAAGCTCATCATCGGCCAGGACGATGTGGTCGGACAAGTGATGCTGACGTTGTTTGTCGGCGGCAACAGCCTCATCGTCGGCGTGCCCGGACTTGCCAAGACGCTGATCATCCATTCGATGGCGCAAGTGCTGGACCTGAAGTTCAACCGCATCCAGTTCACGCCTGACCTGATGCCGTCCGACATCACAGGCACCGACATCATTCAGGAAGATCCGGCGACCGGCCGGCGCCAGATGGTGTTCGCCCCCGGCCCGATCTTCGCGAACATCGTGCTGGCTGACGAAATCAACCGCACGCCGCCGAAGACGCAGTCGGCGCTGCTCGAAGCGATGCAGGAACATCGCGTCACCGTGCAGGGCCGCACGTACACGCTCGATGAACCGTTCTATGTCTTCGCCACGCAGAATCCCATCGAGCTCGAAGGCACCTACCCGCTGCCAGAAGCCCAGCTCGATCGCTTCATGTTCCACATCGTCATCGAGCACCCGCCTGAGGACGAGGAGTACGAAGTCGTCAGGACGACGACCGCAATTCTTGAATCCTCAGTTTCAGCGTCCGGTGAGCGGTGCGGATCTGATTGCCTTCCAGCGGCTGGTGCGGCGCGTGCCCGTGGCCGAGTCGGTCATGCGGTATGCGCTCGAGCTTGCGCGAACGACGCGCCCCAAAGGCAAGCAGGCGCCCGACGTGGTGAAGAAATGGGTCGCGTTCGGCGCCAGCGTCCGCGCCGCGCAATATCTCATCCTGGGCGCGAAGGCCCGCGCGCTGATCAACGGGCGCTACCATGTGAGCTTCGACGACGTCCGCGCGCTTGCTCATCCGGTGCTGCGCCACCGCGTGCTGACCAACTTCCACGCGGAGTCGGAAGGCATCACGAGCGACTCGATCATCGATCAGCTGCTCGAAGCGGTTCCTACGCCGAGGTCAGGGATGTAGAAAGGAAAAACGAAGAAGGAAAAAGGAATAGAGTCACGCGGAACGCGCGTTAGTTATTCCTTCTTCCATTTTCCTTTTTCCTTACTTGGTACATTATGGAACAGCACTCCCTTCCCGGCGCACGGTTCGTCGACCCGAAAGTCCTTGCGCGCATCGGCAACCTCGAGCTGCTCGCGAAGACGGTCGTCGATGGATTCATCAACGGCCTTCACCGCTCGCCGTACTTCGGTGCGTCGGTCGACTTCGCCGAACACCGCGGCTACATGCCTGGCGACGACATCCGGCGGGTCGACTGGAAGCTCTATGCGAGAACCGACCGGTACTACCTCAAGGAGTACGAAGCCGACACGAACGCGAACTTCTCGGTCATCCTCGACATTTCGCGTTCGATGAGCTTCTCCAGCCGGGGCATATCGAAGCTCGACTACGGGAAATATCTCTGCGCGTGTCTCGCCTATTTCGCGCAGAAGCAGCGCGACCGCATCGGGTGCATCACCTTCGACAACGATATCGTGACCCATATCCCGCCTTCGGCGAAACACCTCGAGCGCGTGCTGCATACGCTCGATCGCGCGAAAGCCGGAGCGGAAAGGGCGATTTGAAAGTGCCGATGCAGAAGATGGCCGAGCACTTCGGGCGGCGCGGCATCCTCGTCATCGTGTCGGATCTCTACGAGAACCCTGAAACCGTGATGGAAGCGGTCAAACCCCTGCGGTATCGCGGCAACGACCTGATCGTCTTTCACGTGCTCGACCCGTCGGAGATCGATTTCAACTTCTACCGAGGCTGCGAGCTTCCAGGATCTCGAAACCGGCGAGCAGATACCTGTGGTGCCCTCCGGCCTCGCCGCACAGTACCGGTCGCTGGTCCAGGAGCACATTGCCGCGTTGAGCTCGCGGCTCTCGCAGAACCGCGTCGATTACACACTGGCCAACACCGCCACGCCGCTGGATTACGCGTTGTTCAAGTACCTCTCGGCGCGCCAGCGCCTGAGCCGGGTGAGATAGCGCGATGGCTTTCCTGGCACCCCTCTTCTTCGCAGCGCTCGCCACCCTCGCCATTCCGATCGTGATCCACCTCACGCAGCGGGAACGGAAGCAGGTGGTCGAATTTCCGTCGCTGATGTTTCTCGAGAAGATTCCGTATCAGTCGGTGCGGCGGCGCCGCATCCGCGACTGGCCGCTGCTGGCGATGCGAATGGCTGCGATCTTTCTCATCGTGCTGGCGTTCTCGCGGCCGTTCTTCGAGCGCCCGATTGCAGCGCTGACCAGCTCCGCCGGGACCGCGCGAGGTGGTCATCCTGCTCGATCGCTCCTACAGCATGGCGTATGGCGATCGATTGGACGCGCGCGCAGGCCGCCGCACGCCAGACAGTGCAGAGCCTCAGCCCGAGCGATCATGTGACGCTGATCCTGTTCGGCACGAACGCGCAGCTCGAGGTGCGGGCATCAGCCGATCTGTCCCGCGTGATCGCGGCGATCGACGCCGCCACACTCAGCGCCGAGGCAACACGGTACGCGCCCGGCCTCAAGCTCGCTCAGCGCGTGCTGGTCGATTCGACGCTGCAGACGCGTGAAGTGGTCATGATCAGCGACTTCCAGCGCAATGGCTGGGTGCGCGACGAGAACCTCAGGCTGCCCGAGGGCACGATCGTTCAAGCCAATCGCCATCACGGATGCGCAGCCCGCAGAACCTCACCGTCTCGTCGGTGCTGCCACAGCGATCGATCTTCTCCGGACAGGAACGCGTGACGGTGGCGACGCAGGTCGTCAATCGCGGCCCCTCGGCGGCGAGCAATGTGCAGGTCCATCTCGAGCTCGACGGACGTAACGTCGAGACGCGGACGATCACCGTGCTGCCAGGCGAGCCCGCCTCCATCACCTTTCAGCCGTTCACGCTCGCGCGCGCGTTTACGCGCGGCACGGTGCGCATCGGAGACGACCGGCTCAAGCAGGACAATGCGTTCCACTTCGTCGCGTCGCCCGCGCAGACGGCTGGCGGTACTCATCCTCGAGCCGCCGCGCGCCTCACGCGAGACAAGCTCTGTATCTGCAGAAAGCGCTGGAGATCGGCACGACGCCGGCGTTTCAGGTGAGCGTACGTCAGGGTGAATCGATTTCGAGCGCGGATCTGGCGCGTCATCGCGTCGTGATTCTCAACGACACGGCGGCGCTGTCCTCCGGCGACATTCTGAAGCCGTTTGTCTCTCAGGGCGGCGGACTCTTCGTGGTCCTGGGTGAGCGGTCGAACTGGGGAACCGATTCCAATGATCTTGCTCCCGGGCGTGCCCGGAAATGTCGTCGATCGGACGGGCCGCGGCGGCGCGCTGGCCGAGTTCGATCACAGCCATCCCATTCTGGAGATCTTCAAAGCGCCCAGAAGCGGCAACCTGTCGACCGCGCGCTTCTTCCGATATCGCGCGATTGCGATGAAGCCCGACCCGCCGGGCGACAAAGAAGGCGAGCCGGCGCCAGCCGGCGCGTCATTGCGCGCTTTGATGATGGTGCAGTCGCTATGGCGGAGCGTCGGATCGGTTCCGGGCAGGTCGTGCTCTGGGCTTCGACGCTGGACAACTACTGGAACGATTTCGCGCTGAAGGCTGTCTACCTGCCGTTCGTGCATGAAGTCATCCGTCATCTGGCAACCTACGAGGAGCCGGCGAACTGGTTCACGATCGGCGAAGTGGTCGATCCGGGGCATCTGCTGCGATCGGCCGGGGTGGGACTGCAGAGCCGGCACTGGAGCGTTGTTGCTGACACCGACCGGGAAGAGGATTGAGCAATCCGGCACCCCGACTCCTGTTCAGCTCGATCAGCAGGGCTTCTACGAGGTTCGCGGGCGATCCAACCAGTCGACCGTGACCATCGCAGCAAATCTCGATACTGCAGAGTCGGATCTGGCGATGCTCGACACCCAGGAGTTGAGCGCCGCGCTCGCCGGCCGCCCCGGCAGCGTCAATCCGGCAGCTGTCGATGCGGCGACCATCACGCCCGAAGATCAGGAGCGGCGGCAGAACTTCTGGTGGTATCTCCTGGTGGCAGGCCTCGTCCTGCTGGGCCTCGAAACCGCGATTTCCAATCGCATGAAAGGTCCGATCGAAGGCACACGGCTTACGCCGACGGCCGCGGCATGAGACCCGTCAACGATTGCCACTGCCACTTCTTTTCGGAACAATTCTTCGCCACCCTGGGCCGTCAGCGGCCACCGAACGCACCGCAATCTGCAGACGGCCTTGTCGCCGAGCTCGGATGGGATCATCCGGGCTCGCCGGACGATCTCGCCGACCGATGGGCGCAGGAGCTCGATCGACACGGTCGTCGATCGCGCGCCGCGCTGATTGCCAGTGTCCCCGGCGACGAGTCGTCGGTCGGCAGGGCGATTTCGCGACATCCGGGCCGATTCGTCGGCTTCTTCATGGTCGATCCCACTGCACAGGATGCCGCCGCGCGAGTCGAGCACGCACTTGGAACGCTTGGCCTTCG
This sequence comes from Vicinamibacterales bacterium, assembly GCA_963775345.1. Taxonomy (GTDB): domain Bacteria; phylum Acidobacteriota; class Vicinamibacteria; order Vicinamibacterales; family JAMQPK01; genus JAMQPK01. Next base: position 224,754 of record CAVZIS010000007.1, on the reverse strand, counting down.
GTGCGTCTGTCTCTTTCCCGGCGATGCAGCGCTACTCACTGCACGATGCGCGTGTGGCCGCGATTCTTTCCATCTCGCGGCCAGGCATGCTGGTACGGCGGTATTCGTCCACTGCGGCGCGCTGTCGGTCGGCGTGCGGAAGAAACTAGGTCTTCCGAGCCGGTTCGATGTGCAGTACGGAAATCCGCTGGACGTCCAGGCGCTGGCTGCCGAATATTCGACGGTGCCGTTCATCATTCCTCACTTCGGGGCCGGGCTGTTTCGTGAGGCTCTCCTTGTCGCAGATCTCTGCCCGAACATCCACCTCGACACGTCGAGCACAAATCGCTGGATCGACTATCACGCGGCGCTGACGCTGGCTGACGTGTTTCGACAGGCGCTCAAAGTCGTCGGACCGGACCGGCTCCTGTTCGGAACCGACTCGTCGTTTTTCCCCCGGGGATGGAACCGGCAGATCTATGACGCGCAGGCGAGCGCGCTCGAAGCCGAGGGCGTTGACGAGAGCGTCCGGCAGCGCATTTTCGGCGGAAATTTCGACCGGTTGTTCCCGTCAAAATAATGGGTTTTTGGTGCTAAGCTGAGAATACTTTAGGGGGCCACATGCTTCACGAACCGTCGTCGTCTGCGAGCGACCGCTCCGAGCTGACCAGCATCATTCGGGACATCCGGAAACGCTGGCGGTTGAAACTCGCGGTGCGAGGCGCGATGTTCGTCGTTGCCGGCTTCATCCTCACGCTGCTCCTCTCGGCCTACGCGCTCGAGACACTGAAGTTCAGCCCGGGTTCCATCATCGCGTTCCGCGTCGGCATGGTGATGATTTTCGGCGCGCTGGCGGGTTATTTCTTCGTGCATGCCGCAGTGGCGCCGCGTCACCGACGAGCAGGTTGCGCTCTATCTCGAAGAATGCGAGCCCACGCTCGAGACGGCAATCCTCAGCGCGCTCGAAGCCGAGAAGGGATCGCCCTCCCATTCTCCGGCGCTTGCTCGCCGACTGGTCGAGCAGGCCATCGAGCGCTGCGGGTCATCGAACGCGGCCGCCGCCTCGAGGCGCAGCCGCTGCGGCGCTATGCGGCCGTCATTGGCGGAACGGTCGCGGCCGCCCTCTTGATCTTCCTCCTCGGCCCGGCGTACATGCGACAGGGCGCCTCGGCGCTGCTGTTGATGGCTGGCGATGTGCTCGAGGCCAGTCCTTATCGCATCGACGTGACGCCGGGCAACACGACGGTTCCGCGCGGATCCGACCAGGTGATCAAGGCGACGGTGCAGGGCTTTGAATCAGACAAGGCCGAGCTGCTCATACGGAAGTCTGTCAAGCGCGCAGTTCGAACACGTGCCGATGGTCTTCAACAACGACACGAAGACCTTCGAAGGAATGCTCTTCGATCTGCCGGGCTCGATCGACTACTTCGTCGAGTCGGGCGGCGTGAAGTCGTCGGTGTTCACGATGCACGCCGCCGATCTGCCGTACGTGAAACAGCTCGAGATGGAGTACGTGTTTCCCTGCGTACACGGGTCTCGCGCCGCGCAAGATCGAGAATGGCGGCGATATCGCGGTGTTGCAGGGCACGCAAGTGCGGCTGCGCATCACCCCGACGATGGCATCGCCCGCGGGGCGCATTCTCGTGGATGGCGGCACGGTCATCGCACTGACGCCGGAATCGGGTGTATTCACCGGAACGATTGCCGGTCACCAAAGACGGCTTCTATCGCGTCGAGCTCCAGGGCGGCCCGGAGAACAAGCTCGTCAACGCCTCGCCGCAGTACACGATCGACGTTCTCGAGGATCAGGCGCCGAGCGTGTCGATTGCCAAACCCGGCCGTGACACCGCCGCCTCGCCGATCGAAGAATTCTCGATCGAAGCGCGGGCAGACGATGACTTCGGGGTTCGGCAGCTTCAGCTGGTCTACTCGGTCAATGGCGGGCCCGAACAGACCAAAACCTCGTCGACGCGCGGGGCCGCGCGCTGCCGGAAGTGTCGGCGGCCCACACGTTCTACCTCGAAGAGCTGAAGCTGACGCCCGGCGACTCGGTCTCCTACTTCGCCCGCGCCACCGACAACATCGGCCGCAACATCTCGAGCGACCTCTACTTCATCCGCATTCGCAAACTCGATGAGCAGTTCCGATCGGCGATGTCGATGGGTGGAGGCGGCGGCGGCGGAGGGGTGGCGGCGGCGGCATGCAGGTCGATGCATTGTCTCAGCAGCAGCGCGAAATCATTTCCGCAACGCACAACATCGTCCGCGACAGAAAGACGATGACGCCTGCAAAACTGCGAGAGAACCTCGTTGTCGTGGCGCTGTCCCAGTCCAAGCTTCGCGAGCAGGTCGAAGGGTCTCGTCGGCCGCATGAACAGCCGCCTGGTAGAGCCCGATCCCGCGTTCCAGAGGATTGCAGAACTGCTGCCGAAAGCCGTCGAAGAAATGCGCGCCGCCGAAGGCAAAACTTCAGGCGCAGGCGCCGACCGACGCGTTGCCTCCCGAGAATCGCGCGCTGCAGCAGCTGCAGAAGGCGGAAGAGGAGTATGAGAAGCAGGTAAGCCAGCAGCGCGGTGGAGGCGGTGGTGGTGGCGGCGGAGCCGGATCGGTGTCGGAAGATCTTGCCGAGCTGTTCAAGCAGGACCTCGACAAGCTTGCCAACCAGTACGAAACCGCGCAGAGCGCTCAGCAGCAGCAGTCCGATCAGCAGCTCGACGCGCTGATGGAGAAGCTGCGCGAGCTGGCACGACGGCAGCAGCAGGAAGCGGAGCGTCAGCGCCAGCAGGCGCTGGCCGGGCAGCTGGGCCAGGGAGGCGGCGCCAGCCAGCGCGCGCTTGCCGAGCAGGCAGAGGAAGCCGCTCGTCAGCTTGAACGGCTCTCGAGAGAGCGTAATCGTCCCGACCTGGCGCAGGCGGCTCAACAGATGCGGCAGGCGGCCGATGCCATGAGACGTGCGGCGTCGTCTGGGGATCCCAGCAGCGCGGGTCAGGCGAGCGCGGCGCTCGGCCAGCTGCGCGAAGCGCAGAGGCGCCTCGAGCAGGAACAGGGCGCGCGCGGAGCAGCGCGACATGCAGAGCGCACAGCAGCAGGCCGATGAGATCGCGCGCGAGCATCGCGAGCTGTCGCAGGAGGCGATGTCGCTGACGCAGGCGGGCGGCGGGCGCTCGGAGCGTTCGACGCAGAATGCGCAGCGCAAGTATCAGCTCGAGGCAAAAGTGAACGACCTCGAGAAACAGCTCGACAGAATGTCGGGCGAGATGCGGCGCAACGAGCGCGAAGCTTCTCGCAAGCTTCAGGAGGCGGCCGACGGTATTCGAGATAACCGGCTCGAGGAACGAATCCACTATTCGGGCAGCCTGATGCGCGCAGGCGGTCAGACCGATCCGAAGCTCGAAGCTGACATCGGCACCGAGATAGACGCGCTCCGCCGCAGGCTGGGCGAAGCGGCCAAGGCGGTCGGCCAGGGCGACAAGACCAACCGCATGGCCAACAACCTCGATCGCGCGAGAAACCTGGTGCGCGGCGTCGACTCGATGCAGCAGCAGATGCGGGAGCAGGGTCAGCACGGTCAACAGGGCCAGCAAGGGCAGCAAGGCAACAGGGCCAGCAGGGTCAACAGGGCCAGCAGGGACAACAAGGTCAACAGGGCCAGCAAGGACAGCAAGGTCAACAGGGCCAGCAAGGGCAGGCAGGCCAGCAGGGACAAGGCGGCCAGTTCGGAAACCAGAACGGCGACAACCGCAGTCGGATTCCGCGACGGTCCGTACGGCCCTTACGGAGGATCCCCGAACCGCGGCGACGACTGGGGCGGCTGGGGTCAGCGCGTGTACACGCCGCAGGAGATCCGCGAGTTCCGCGATCAGGCCCGCTACTGGACCGGCGAAGCACAGCGTCTTCGCGACCAGCTGAGGAACGACGGAGTCAACCCTGCCGACCTCGACGAAATCCTTCGCGCGATGCGGCAGCTGGACGACGACCGCGTGTACAAGGACGCGAGAGAGCTCGAGCGGCTTCAGACCCAGGTCGCCGAAGGCCTGAAGCGATTCGAGTTCGGGCTCCGGCGCAAGGTCGAAGACGCGCAGGGCGATCAGCCGGCGCTCATCGCGACCGATGAAGTCCCGCGCGGCTTCCGCGATCTGGTCGACGAGTATTACCGCTCGTTGTCGAAAGCGGCAGCGAAATAGATTCCAGGGTTCTGAGTTCCTGGTTCCGCGGTTCTGGGTCCGGTAACCGCAGAACCTGTTAACCCGGAACCGAACCTCGAACCTGAACCGACTCGATGCGTCATCCGCGCCTCTCTCATCGGATCCTTCTCGCCACGTTCGCCGCGCGCGGCGGCGCATACGCCCAGATCTGGTCGGGACGACATGTGGCGCGGCTGGCGCGGCGAGCGGCCGCGCTTTGCGACTGCCGCCATCAGAGACGGCCAGTTTCATTTCTGCCGCCTCATGTACGAGAGTATCTTCAGGGAAGCAGGCGGCCAGGGCTGGCGCACCGACTATCCAGGCGCCGATATCAACTTCAGCATTCGATTTGCCGAGCTCACGAAAACCGCGGTCAGCAGGAACGGTGAGGGAGATCCCGAGTATTTCGTCGTGCGCGGCAGCGACGACGACAATCTGTTTCGCTGCCCGTTCCTCCACATCGAAGACTCCGGGACGGTGAGATTCACCGACCCCGAAGTGAGCCAGCTCCGAAAGTACCTGGAGAAAGGCGGGTTCCTCTGGAGCGACGATTTTTGGGGCGATCGGGCGTGGCGCAACTGGGAAAGCGAAATTGGCCGGGTGCTGCCGCCGTCGCGCTACCCCATCGTCGATATCCCGGTGACGCACTCGATGTTTCAGACCGTCTACAACGTGAAGCGAGATCCTGCAGGTGCCGGCCATCAGCCAGTGGCGCCGCTCAGGCGGCGCGACATCGGAGCGGGGACGCGAAAGCGCACAGGTCAACACGCGCGGCATTTTCGACGAGAACGGCCGGCTGATGGTGCTGATGACGCACAACACCGACATCTCCGACACGTGGGAGCGCGAAGGCGAGGACGTGGAGTACTTCTACCGCTTCTCGCCCGAAGGCTACGCGATTGCGATCAACGTCATGCTGCATGCAATGACGCACTAGACGCAGGGCGCATCAACGCCACGACCCGAGCCCCGAGACAATTTCAACTGGGCTTTGCCCGCAAAAAGACGACCAAACACTTTCGTCAACGACGTCGCCGCCGGGTCGAACTCCTTGTCAATATCACGTAGACTACCTTGCCTCTCGTGGAGCTTCAGGTTTCGTCTGGCGGCTCGGCCTTGGAGATTCGTCAGAAACTCGAAAGCAACTGTTAGAACATATCCAGGCCGAACTTCGGTGCCTTGCGCGTGCCGGTGATCCTGATCGGAAGCACCGTTCCTGCTCCGGGCTTCCTGAAGAACGGATCGAAAGCCCTCAGAAAGAAGCCTTTCACGCCGCCGCCAGCAACTTGCGAAAGCGGCGCCTCCATCGCGAGCTTTCCGCGGAAATTCAGCTCTCCCGATCGCATCCCGTAGCGGCCCGCCAGCTGGACTTGCGCGCCGGGCACCGAGAAGGTGAACGTTGGAAACGATGCCACGCCGTTTTCGAGAATCAGCCGGCCTCTCAGGTTCGACAGCACATCGCCGACCGGTTCGTCGTTGTTGATTCCCTGGCCGCGGCGGCTCAATCCAATCAGCTTCGTCTGGACGCCGCTGTCGGTGAATCGGGCCTTCGTCAGGCCGAATTCGCCGCGCAGCCTCAGTTTGTCGATCACCTTCTTCTTCTCCGGCGGAATGACGAGCTTGGCCTGCAGACGCACGCCACCGAGAAGAATCGGCTTCTCGGAATCGACCGTCAGCTTCAGGAGATCCTCGATGCGCCCGTTCGGGCATCGTCACATCGACTTCGATCTGGCGGCCGCGAACACCTTCGAAGCCAATCACGGCGCCGTGCGCGGTGAGCTCGCTGTTCAGAATCTTCGCGTCCACCTGCGTGAGATACGTGTCTCCGTCGGAGCCATCGACGACGGCGGTGAACCGCGTGGTCAGCGGCACCGGCGCTCCCCCGACATCAATCTGAAAATCCGGCGTGTCGGTGATGCCCTCGACCTGGATCCGGTTGATCGGCCCGCTGAAGCTGCCTGCCGAACGCAGGATTCCGGCAATGCCGGCGATGGTATCGAGATTGGCGTTCTCGAAAACGTAATTGTCCAGCGACCGGCGTGCGCGCCGGATGTGCCACGTTCCACGGTCCGAAGGTACCGGATGTTTCGATCTGTCCTTTCGGAACGGGGTTCGTCAGCGTGGCGATGTACGGAATCGTCTGATTGATCCCCAGCCGATCCATCACGAGATGATGGACGGTGAAGACCTTCGGCTGCTTGCCGGCTCGCTTCGGGATCAGCGTGATCGACGGTGTCGGGCGCCTCAAACCGATCGATGATCACCTGTTCGAGCTTTCTGGCTTGCGCCAGTTTGTCGGCGTCTGACTTGCCATCTTCCTTGTCGTCATCGTCGCCTGGCGGAATCTTGACCTCGAGGCCCTGCAGCCGGACCTCGCCAACCTGGCGCGGATGACGCATGAGGTCGCGGAAGGACCCGCGAATCTCGAACCGGCGAGATCGCAATCAAGGGAGGAACATCCGTCCTGCCCTTCTGGCGGATGACGACTCCTCCGCCGCTGACGCTCACGCGAGGAAAGATGCGCCCCTCGAGCCGCTCGATGGTGACCTCGCTTTCGAGCTGATCGCTCAGCAGGATGAATCACGCGCTCCTTCAGCGTCTCGGAACGGATGGGGATCGACAGGACGGCAAACGTCAGGAGGATGGCGGCGCACGCCGGCAGCGGCGCCGGCAGGAATCCAGAGCCACTTTCGCCGGGTCAGCTTTTTGTACAACTCCGGCCATGCCGGAGAAGCGTGAAGCAAAGCAGAAGCCACCGTATCTCTGCCGCTCAGAACGCCGAGCTGCGAATGGTGGATTCGGAGAGAAACCGCCGGAAATTGCTGAGTTTTTGAGTTATACGCAGGCTGGGCGCGCCACGAAAGACCGAAAGGGTGTCGACGGATTCCGGAAGCAGCACGGCTTCATCGGGTTGAGAAAAATTCACACGGGAAAACCGATGCGTCGCTTCCCAGCGTTCCACCCGAATCGCCGGGTGCAGACCGAAATAGCCGGTGGGCATGGAACCAGGAACGGCTTTGACGAGACGGACGTCGACCTGCCGGATATCGAACGTGACCGGGTCGAACCAGAGCCGTCCCTGATGTCCGCCGCCTTCGGCGTTGAAGCAGCTGCCTCTTCCATCGTGATCTGCACTCGCTCCGGGCGGTGTCTCGACGAAATCGATCGCCAGGGCTCCCGAAGCGACCGCACCGGCGATCTGCCAGCGAGAATCGGTATCGTCCCTGATTCTTCGCACAGCAGGAATCCGAGAGGCTCGGGCGTTCCCGTTTTCGGATCGGTGCATCCGGGCTCCTGGTTCCTGCGCGCGCGGCGGCCATTGACCATCTGCAGCGTTCGCCCGACGCGGAAATCGTCTCCGTCCTTCGCCCGGGGATCGCGTGACACGCTCAACTCGTACACGTTGGTGCGAGGTCTGCCTATCGGCGAAAGGTTGAATCGAAGATCCTGCTGATGGACGGTTTCGGTGCAGATGATGCTGATGAAACGGTCGTAGTACTGCTGGGTCCGCTCGGCCAGGCTCGCAAGAATGGACGGGAGATCACCCTGCGATGCTGTGCCGCCCGGTCGGCGGCCAATCGGCGACGAGCACTGCGGCGGCTATGGCAAGCGCGAACCATCGACTGCTTACCCGGCAGCAGTATAGCCCAGCACCGATACCGACAATGCGTGGCCGCTGTCTCAACGTCCTGCCGCGTGACGTCGAGATGCGTCACCATTCGCACCCGGTGCGCATCAACTGGAACGGCAAGCACGCCCGTTCGCGGCGATCTTCGATAGAAACTCGGCAGACGACAGGCCGCTCGGCTTCACGCTGAAGATGACGATGTTGGTCGGCACCTTCGAGGGATCGAGCGCGATGCCGGAATGACGGCGAGCCGTTTCGCCAGAACCTGAGCGTTATCGTGATCGTCCTGCAGGCGCGTCGGGCCATGCTCGAGCGCGACGAGCCCCGCCGCCGCCAGCACGCCGGCCTGCCGCATGCCTCCGCCAAGCATCTTCCTGATGGGCCGGCATCGCTCGATGAACTCACGGCTGCCGACAATCATCGATCCGACCGGCGCGCCAAGGCCCTTGCTGAGGCAGAACTGCACCGAATCGAATTTCCTCGTCATCTCGGCAACCCGCTCGCCAGAGGTATGTGGCCGCATTGAACACTCGGCTCCATCGAGATGCACCAGAATCCCGGCATCGTGCGCGCGATCGCAGATGTCGTTCGCAACGGGCTGTTGGATAGACGGTTCCGCCAGCCATGTTCACGGTGTTCTCGAGACAAATCAGGGTGGTTTGAGGCCGGTAGTACACCTTCGGCCTGATCGCCGGTGCAATCATGTCCCACGACAGCAGGCCGTCTTCGCCGTTCACAACGCGCGGAAGCACGCCGGCGAGCGCCGAAACCGCGCCCATTTCGTAGTTGTAGATGTGGCCATTGGTCTCGCAGATGACCTCCTGCCCCTGGCGCGTGTGCGCCATGACGCTCGTGAGATTTCCCATCGAACCTGAAGGTACGAACAGCGCGGCTTCGCGACCGAAAACGGTAGCGGCGCGTTCCTGAAGGCGGTTGACTGTCGGGTCCTCCAGAAATACGTCGTCTCCGACTTCGGCTTCGGCCATGGCGCGACGCATGGCGGCAGAGGGACGGGTGACCGTATCGGAGCGGAGGTCGATGGGCGGCATGCAGGCATCATAATGCCTGACATGCGGCCGCGCCGCTGGATGGATGCAGGGTCGCGAAGGCGGGTTAAGCGACTCTGGCTAGCCTACGGACGACAATCCGGGCAGGCTGGTCGTCCGTGCACTCGTGCCACCACACTCCCTCCTCGATCCACCAGCCATTCTCCCCCTGGTCGTCGAAGAGCACTCCGCACTTTCCACACACCTCGTATTCCAGCTTGATTTGCTGGTTCTTCCTCACACTCGTTTAGACTGCCCCGGGGGCTTTCCGGTTCCCTGTTCCCGCCGGTTTTTTGACGGTCTGGCGCCAATCCAATTGCGCACGTTTCGCAGGCCTTCAGGCCTGCTTTCCGGGATCGGTGCCAGGCTCGAAGCTCAGAGACATACCATTCATGCAGTAGCGCAAGCCCCGTCGGCCGTGGGCCGTCCTCGAACACGTGCCCGAGGTGGCCCTTGCAGCGGGAGCAATGCACTTCGGTTCTCACCATCCCGAGTTGCGATCGATCGTGGTCTCCACCGCGTTTTCGAGCGGCGCCCAGAAGCTCGGCCATCCGGTTCCGCTTTCGAACTTCGTCGTCGAGTCGAACAACTCCTGGCCGCAACCGGCGCATCGAAATACGCCCGTCCGGTGCTCTCTGTTCAACGGGCTGGTACCGGCTCGTTCAGTTCCGTGCTTCCGCAATACGTTGAACTGCTCGGGACTCAAGCTGGCGCGCCACTCGTCTTCGGTCTTCGGAATGTCCATCCCGCTCAATGTATCAGATTCGATAGACTCGCAGCAGTGAGAACCATCCTCGTCCTCATGCGCGCTCGCGTGTGGCAGATCCTGGCACTCATCTGGACGCAGCAACGGCGGCTGATGTACTTCCCGTTCGGACAGGTTCCAGATCCTCTGGCAGTAGATCTGAAGGGAACGACGGCCGTCACTTCAGCACGAGCGACGGCCTCACGCTCAGGGCGTGGTTCATCACCCCGGCGCAGCTCTGCCGCTTCACGCTCATCGTCTTCAACGGCAATGGCGGCAACCGCGCACATCGCGCGCCGCTGGCACGTGCACTGGCGGCCGAGGGGTTCGCAGTGCTGTTGCTCGACTATCGAGGATACGGCGGCAACCCAGGTTCGCCAACCGAACCAGGCTTGAAGAACGATGCGCGTGCGGCGCGTCGACTACCTGCTTCGAGGCCCAGACGTCGACACGAAACGTCTGGTCTACTTCGGAGAGTCTTTAGGATCGGCCGTTGCCGTCGAGCTGGCAGTGGATCACCCTCCTGCAGCACTCATCCTGCGGTCTCCATTTACTTCGGCGGTCGACGTCGGACAGTTTCACTATCGTCTTCTTCCCGTGCACTGGCTGTTGCGCGATCGGTTTCCTTCAATCGACCGGATCGCGCACGTTCGCGCGCCTGTACTCGTCATCGCCGGCGATCGCGATGGCATTGTCCCGGTGGATCAGAGCAGGCGTGTGTTCGATGCCGCGAATGCGCCGAAATCACTCGTCATCGTTTCGGGCGCGGATCATAACGACGCCGCGTTGCAGGCCGGGCGTCACATGATCGACGCTGTTCTTCAATTCCTTGACCGCCAACGTAAACTAGTCGGACGTGTCTGATTTCGCGATTGTGGTCCGCGATCTCGTCAAGATATTCCAGCGCCGGCGGCAGGCGGAAATTCGCGCAGTTGATGGACTGACATTCTCCGTACGTCGCGGTTCCATCTTCGGCCTGCTCGGTCCCGAACGGCGCCGGCAAGACAACGACCCTGAAAATGCTGACGACCCGGCTTCGCCCGACCTCCGGCCAGATCGCCGTCGAGGGCTTCGACCCGACAAAAGATCCGCTGGAGGTTCGACGGCGCATTTCCGTGGTGATCCAGGAGAGCGCGGCGGAGTTGTTTCTATCGGTCGTCGACAACTTTGCGACCTTCGGGAGATTTCATGGGCTTTCACCGCAAACGATTCGCACGCGGATCGAGGACGTGCTCGAGCAGTTCGACCTGCGATCGGAGGCAAACCGGAAGGTCATGGACCTGAGCGGCGGCTTCAAGCGGCGAGTGCAGGTCGCGAAGGTCTTCATGATCGACACTCCGGTCGTGTTTCTCGACGAATTTTCGAGCGGAATGGATCCGATCCTCAAGCGTTCGGTGATGGCGCGCCTACGGCAGGAAGTCGGCGCGCGGCCGCACAATCGTGTTGACGACGCAGATTCTGAGCGAAGCCGAGGATCTGTGCGATGACATCCTGATCATGAAGAGCGGCCGGCAGGCGGCACGCGGCGATATCCATACCTTGAAGATGCTGTCGGGTGGATTGTTCGAGATCTCTGTCACGTTTGCCGATATTCCACAGAACATCGACCTGGCGCTGTCGGCGTACCGGCCGCTGCGGGTAGAGGTCAACTCAGAACACCGTGCTGATAACCGTCAGGGGAGAAGAAAGCAGTGTGCTCGACCTCGTCGCGCATCTCGGACGGCTCGGACGGGTTCTGAGGCTGGAGGTCTCGGGTGCGAGTCTCGAGGACATCTTCATCGAGCTCACCGCAGTCGAGCAGGAGCCGGTATGAGTGCGCTCGGCGCCATCATGTACCGGGAAGGAAAAATTCGCGCGACCAACCTGACGTTCATCTTCTGGGACCTGTTCTATCCGCTTGGTTATCTGCTGGTGTTCGGCGTGGGGATGACGCAGGCGATGGGCATGAAGCCGGCAGGCATCGGCGTGGACTACAACGCCTTCTTTCTCGCCGGCGTCCTCGGGATGGCGAGCTTCGGTATCGCGTCCAACACTGCCTGGTCGTTCTTCATGGATCGAGACAACGGCATCTTCTACGAGATGCTGACCTATCCGATGAGACGCTCCGAGTACCTGCTGGGTAAGGGGCTGTTCAATCTGCTGATTTCGATCGGCCAGGCGATCGTCACCGTCTTTCTCGCACAGATTGTTCTCGGCGTGCCGATCCGATGGGGATCGATGCCGCTGCTGGCCGCCGCGGTTTTCGTCGGCACCGCAGGATGGTTCTTCTTCTACGCAATTTTTGCGCTCGTCATTCGCCGAAACGATCTCTTCAACACGGTGACCTCGGTCTTCTATTTCGTGCTGCTGTTTGCGAGCTCGATGTTCTACCCTGTCGATCCTCTGCCGTCGCCGCTGCGGGAGCTGTCGTGGGCGAACCCGATTACGTGGCATGTCGATGTGCTTCGCTATGCCACGATTGGGCTCGGCGATCCGTCACGCATCTGGCTCGAAGCTGCAGCGTTCGTGCTGTTCACCGGGGCCTGTTTCGCCGGCGCGCTCGTGGCGCTGAAGCGCCAATAGTTATTTGGTGTTGCGCAACAAGCGCAACGTCGGTAGGGCGCAACTTTAGTGCGCGCTGGCGAATTACCGAATCACCCAGAAGGACGAAGACGACGCTCTTGACGCGATAAGAGTACTCATAGTGGTTCTCGATCCGGTGCAGCGGCCCGAGACCTCGAGGATCGCCGCGGGCGCGAGCGTGAAACGACGCGTGAGCCCAGCCTCCGAGTAGTCGCGGATGCCTCGATATCGGTCGCCACTGCGTGAGAACGGAGAGATAGTTCGGATCCCCTTCATCCTTGATGAAATCCCGTCCGCGCCAGAAAAGGACGTGGGCACGCCATCCGGATCGCTCCCCTGACACACGGCCGAAGAAGGCCGCTCCATCCGTCGTTGAGATCCGGCCGGCTCCTGTCCGGTACATACCGCGACATCAGTCCAAACAGCTCGAGTGAACCGACATAGTCGCCGGGAACATCGACCGCGCAGCTTCGCTCCTCCTGCCACCGCCGCGCTGTCGGCGACCGGACCGACCGCATGAAGCTGGCCGCCCTCGTGGACAACATGCAACTGCAACGGCAGAGTCAGAATCTCTGTTGACCCGCATCGACGTGTTCACGCCTCCATCGAACCGCTCTCGATGTTCAGGCGTGTTGAGGCGCTGCCAGTTCAGCCAGAACTCATGGTGCAACGCGTCTCCCGTGAACGTCCATGCGAGCCCGGCTTCATAGGGCCGATCAAACGCCAGCGTCTCTCGCTGAAGTGGCGGAAGAAGGCCGTGCGGGCCGTCATGATCGGGTCCGGGCTGCCGTGTTCGGTCGACGCGCCAGGCAACGTCCCAAACACGAAAGAGGAACGCTTGCCGCGAACAGTCAGGGAGAGCACTGGGCGGACCTCGCTCGAAGCCCACGTCGGAGCCGAAACTTCGATTGCCGAAGGCGCCAATCGAAAGCCTGATGCGATCGTTCAGGTCGACCACACCGGCAACGCGAAGCGCTGCGCCGAAGATCGTTTCCCCTTCACGAAACGGGATTTCTGAATTCGGTGTTGTCGCCGTAGAAAGAGCAGGTCGGTCTGGACGGCGAGGCGCTCTTGCGCAAACCCGCTTCCCGGCATAAAGCAGCGAACGCCAGGACGGCGATCGCCGCAGCACGTCGAGCCCGCATCTGCGCTATACAATATCGCACCTGCCTCGAGGGACACTCGCGTCAATCGGCCGTCGCCCTTTTCATCATTGTTGTTTGCAGTGCCCTCGCACGCGCAGGCCCCATCGGTTCAGGCGGTGGACGATCCGTTTGCGAAAGGCCGCTGGCATGCGGAGTTCGTCGCTCAGGCCGCACTGGAGGCCTGGAACTACAACACGTCACACGAAGAGATCTATGGGCTGGTGCAGGGCATGACCTATGGGCTTCGCGATGGTCTCATGCTCACCGCACGTCAACGTCTGTACTACCTGTCCCAGCGCCTGAATGACTCGCGGGTGCTGGCCTTACCGCAGGTCTGCGTGTTCGAGTCTATCGCCATCGCCGCATTGTCCAGTTTCGTGCAATTCGATTTTGGCATGTCAGATGCCGCTGTTGCGCTTCCTCCGCGTGGCACGCGCTTCAATTATCTGGCGCTCGGTGGAGGTGGAGTGCTCGTGTCGCTCAAGCCTCGGGTGCACTTGCTCGCCACTCTCGAGCTGATGCACGTTTCGAACGCCGAGTGTCAAGGCCCCGATCGCAACCCGGACATCGAGGCTATCGGACCGTCGCTAGGGGTATCCTGGGACTCATTAGCCCTGCATCCCTAGTAGCTGGCACGCGATTGCTGACGCCTTCGCTCGAGCTCGTCCAGTGTTTTCGGCCAATCGTCCTTCAGCAGCTTCGACAGCGCACGATCCGCAAGCAGCCGGCCTTCTGTCTGGCAGGCCGGACAGTAGTTCACCTCGTGTTCGCCGTGGACGATGCGCTGCACCGGCGTCGCGCATCGCGGGCACGGCTTTCCATACCGGCCGTGCACGGCCATCCCTTCATGGAAGGCTGTGACCTTCTCAGGAAACTTCTCGCCAGCCTCTCGTTGAAGCCGCATTGTCCACTCGCTCAGCGTTGCCACTGTGGCGGCGTGCAATAGACGGACTCATCAGTCGTCAGCTGACGGGTCAGCTTGAAAGGCGACAGCCTGGCCCGATGAAGGATTTCGTCCGAATAGGCGTTCCCGATTCCGCTGAAGAGATGAGGATCGGTCAGCGCTCGCTTCAGTGTGTGATTCTCTCCTTTGCAGCACCGCCTCAAAATCAGCCTCTCCGCGGTCATCACCTCTAGACCGCCTGGATCGAGCCCAGCCAAGCGGCCTCTCCCTGAATGACATAGAGGGAAGCGCGCTTCCACGTCGCCGCCTCAGTAGAACCAGCTGTACCGTTGGGAAAGTCAAAAGCGGCAAGCCCCACTCGCTCTGGGTACGGCGGCGCCGCGATCACGCCATTTGAACCGTCCCGCGATCATCAGATGGAATACGAGGAACATTTCGTGCTCGAGCTCCCACACGACGCGCTTGCCCAGCCGGCGTACACCCACGATGACCCGGCCGGCCGCTTCCTCCAGCGGCGGCTCGACCGATCGCAGCAGAAACGGCATCGCCAGTCTCACGCGTTCGAGCTGCGCCCGACGATACGCGCCGTCAGCGCGACTTGTACAGTTCGACGTCTGGAAGTTCAGGCACACCTTCAGCCTATCAGGTTCGCTGCGCTTCACTTAAGATCGGCCGCATGGCAAAGACACGCGTAAACAACATCCGAAGCGAAGTGAGCGCACCGACCAGTCCATCCATGTCTTCAGTATCGTGTAGGCGGCGGGCTCCGGCCTGTCATCGTCTGTAGACTCGCTGAATCGTGTCCAGTGTATCGGCATCAGCCGCCGATTTGTCCGGACGATAGCCCTTGACGCGTGCGAACCGCAGCGCGAGGCCGCCAGGATATTGCGGGCTCTCCTGGATGTCGTTGAACGCGATTTCGACGACGAGGTCTGGACGAACGAAGACGATGTGACCGTCGCGTCGTGTTTCGCGCTCGAGCGAAAGCCGAGGTCTGCCACTCGAGAATCTCGTCAGTCATCCCTTTGAAGGTCTTCCCCAGCATGATGAACTGGTCCGGCAGAACCCCTGGCACCGAGATGGAGATTGCTGAGCCAGCCGCGGCGGCGGCCGCTACCCCACTCCGCCGCAAGCACAACGAGATCGAGCGTCACGGACATGCTTGATTTTCAACCACGCACGACCGCGACTTCCCGCAACGTACGGCGCATCGAGCGCTTTCGCCATCACACCTTCGTGACCGGAGCTGATGGCGCGATCGAAGAACTCCTGAGCCTCGATTCTTCGGCAGTAACGCGACGAGGCACGGCATATCGGCCCGGCAACGTTCATGACGATCTCGAATCGAGTGCGTTGCGGCTCGTCTGTCAATGGACGACCATCGATCAGAAGGCAATCGAAGAAGTAAGGCGTCAACGGCAGCTCGGTCTTCAGGCTCTCCACCTCGAGCCGTCTGCCGAATCGCCGCATCGTCTCCTGGAACGTCACGGGAATGCCGCTCGGGCGAAGCGCCAGCACTTCGCCGTCGAGGACCAGCTCGTTTGCGGGCATCTCGCGAACCGCCTCGACGACTTCCGGCACAGCCGCGGTCACATCGCGTAACGCACGCGAATACACACGAACCTCATCGGATGACTTGTGCACCTGAATTCGCGCACCGTCGAGCTTGAGCTCGAACGCCGCCTCGCCCAGCCAGTCGAGCGCTTCTTCGACATCCTCGGCAGTCGATGCCAGCATCGGCTCGACCGGACGGAACAGCTGGATCGGAGAACTTCGACAGGCCGGCCGGGCCTTCGACGAGGGCAATGCGCGCAACCTCTGACAGATTTCCGCACATCATCGCGGCATGACGAATGATGTCGGCAGTGGTTCCGGCAGCCTTGGCGATTGCTTCAGCGAGTACCCCTTCAACTGCTCCCTGACGGAGCTCGCCGGCCAGTAATCGAACGAGAAAGTCCTGCTCGTCGGACGTCGCGCGCTGAAACAAATCACCAAGCAGCTGCGTCCTGGCCTTTATCGAACCCGCCCCAGTCAGACGGGAGATTCGACCGAACACCTCGTCGACGTCCCGGAGTTCCAGAGAAGGAGCTCGCGCGGCGGGGATCGAGCGGGCACCGGCTATAGCGGACCATCCCAGGCCTATCCGCCCCTGAGGAAGCGAACCGATGAGATATGCCACGGCCGTGCAAATCTCATCGGGCTGAAGCCGTTTCAGGAGCTCCGCGAGCCGCGCGGTTTTCTCGAGACGGCCGCGCACCGCTGCGACGGCATCCGACGCATCGACAAGCTCCTGCAGCCGCATCCTTCTATGCTACAGCCGCAGAAACCGCGTCTCGAGCTTTACGCTCTCAGCTCTTTGCTCTCAGCTCTGCCGGTCTGAATCTAGAATGTGAGGCCGGCCCTGAAGTGGACGCGCGTGTCAGCGCCGACGCCATGAGCCACCATCACATTGACATGGAAAAGAGGCGCCGTCGCCCAGAAGCCGCCGCCCATTCCCTTTTTCAGTTTCTGATTCTGCAAGCGCTGACCCTTGTCATACACCGTCCCCGCATCGATGAAGACACTGCTCCCGAATTTCGCCGCACCGAAGGGCGAGGTCAGCGGTATCCGGATCTCAGCCGAACCGGCCAGCAGCGTATCTCCGATGCTGTCGCCGGCCCGAAATCCCCGAAGGTTGCTCGATTCCGCCGAGGATGGACTTGAAATCTGCGGGCACGGGTTCACTCATGTCCTCGCGGAGGAGGCGGACAGCGAGCACGGTACCGCGAAAAATTCCAAGGTACCCCGTAGCATCGAGCTCAGATTTCAGAGCAGTGGTTTCAGTGAATCCAAGCCCACCGACGGCCGCTCTAAGGTAGAGCGCATGGTGCGGCAACACCGGGTCGACGCGCGTATCGACGGTCAGCTCCGCCCCGATCGACTTCGTTCTCTGCTCGTCACCCATGAGCACGGACGACTGCCACGCCATCTCGCTGGCCACCCGAATGCCGCGCCCGAACGGCCATTCTGCCCTGGCCCAGACGCGCTTCCGATCGGCATCGCTGTCGAAGAACGGATGCGTCCGCCGCTGGACGAGCACGCCCGTGCGGATTCGAGGTACAAGTCGCGAAGGCAGCTCCTTGTGAAACTCCAGGGCCGCGCGCTTGTCGCCTCCCCAGCTCACCGGGATAATCGCCCGCTGCGTGGCGTTTCTGTGTCCGGCGATCGAAAACAGCGCTCCGTACGTCACGCCATACCCGTCCTCGGCGTCGAGAAGGGGCGCGAACATCACATTGACCTTCCGCCTGCGAACGACGGTCGGCTGGCCGCCAGGACCAGGCGCCCGGGGAGAATCGATCCGAACGGGGCCCTCGTCGACGCGAATGAGCACGAGAATCAGTGTCGGATCGGAGATCGACGCGTACCGTTTGAGCACTTCAACATCATCGAATTGTCCGGACGATCGCAGTCGAGCTTCGGCGTCCGACAGCAGCGAATCTGAGAACACAATGCCTTCGGACAGACCGGACGTGCGGATGATCTCCACCTCGTCGGTCAGCGTGTTGCCATGAACCTGGATTGCAGCGATAACTTCCTGCTGAGCCGAGATCGGCACTGCGGCGACCAGGAGCCCGCTCGCCAGAAACGCGGCGGTCTTCTGCACCTTAGGGCTGCGAGACGCCGCGGTACTTCGTCGAGGTGACGGCTTCGCGATAATCCGAATACTGGATGTCGTAGGCGATCGAGAAGGGGCCGGGAGCCAGGACCATCTTCCCTGCCATATCGATGCGTCCTGGGAGCCAGACCCCAGCAAACGCCTCGGTCATGAGCATGCTCGCATGCAAATCGGTCAGACGGACGAGCCACGACGCGGGAAGAAAATCGAGTCCCACGTTATCGAACGTGTACTTCACAATCTGATGCTGACCTGGCTCGATCCAGAGCGTCACGAGCGAGACCTTGTTCATCAGCCGCTGCACTTCATCGCCGTACGCGGTGTCTCTCGCTTTGCGCCCAGTCGCCTGGTTCGCACGCGCCTCCGCTCTTGTCGCCGGAACTTCTGAAAACAACCTCGTCGGGTAATACTCGATTCTCAGGACGTCGCGCTTCTCGATCGTTTCCCGGCCGACGAGCGCATATCTGCCGCCTTCGAATTCGAAGCGTAGAAAATAGGCCGACGAGATGAATTGCGGATCTCGCGTCTGCTGAATAAAGCCTTGAACGTCGGTCGGTGCCGGTAAGGCCTCGGTGGAGGACCCGCCTGTCTCGCCCTGTCTGGCCCGCTCTTCCCGCGCCTTCGCACGTCTCAGGAAGTTCTGCTCATACCGTTCGCGATCGCGCTCTCCGATGGATACTCCATTGAACCGCACGGGGCTTCGAACGAAGAAGCCGTCGCGTGGATACCAGAGGTATTCCCGCTGTTCTCCCCAGATCAGGGTGTGGTCTGGCCCGCGAAGCTCAGTTCGCTCCAGTTCGTCGAAGACGTACTGCTGGACCTTCTTCCAGTTGTCATCGCGCCGCGCGAGCACCTGTTGCATGAACGAATCGAGCTCGCCCGTCTGAGCAGCAGGCCGCTGAGCCAGGGAGGGTGCCGCCACCAGGAGCCACGCTGCCAGGAACGTCGCAGGAAAGCGGGTCATCTGAACCGTTCATGTATGTTAGCCTGATCGGCGATTTACCCATCAGAGACCTACTACCAAAGGTTGGAACCATGCGAATCTCGATCGTTCTCATGGCTGCGCTTTTCGCGAGCCCGGCCGCTGCACAGACTCCAGAGACCGGACGCGTAGTCTACGCAAGCCGCTGCGCCGGATGTCATGGCACCAACGGAGAAGGCGGTGAGCTGGGTCCGTCGATCACCACGCGCGTGCCGGCGCGAAGGGATGAGGAGCTTGCAGCGCTGTTCAGAGAGGGCTTGCCGATGGCAGGGATGCCCGCGTTTCCGGCCCTTGCCGACACGGAGGTGCGGGATCTGATCCAGTTCCTGCGAACGCTGCGGCCTCGTGAGGGTTCCGCACCGGTCCGGACCAGGATTTCACTCACCAACGGCGCCACGCTCGAAGGCGTCATTCTCAATCAAGGGACCGACGACCTTCAGCTGCTGGGTGATGATCGAAGGATTCATCTGCTGCGCAGGAGCGGCAACCGGTATCGTGCCGTGACATCACAAGCCGACTGGCCTACCTATAACGGCCAGATGAGCGGAAGCCGCTACAGTCCGTTGACGCAGATCGCCAGAGGGAATGTCGCGCGGGTGGTACCGAAATGGATGTTCGGGCTTCCCAACACATCGCCGCTGCAGGTAACACCCGTCGTCGTCGACGGCGTGATGTACGTCACCAGCGCGAATCAGTGCTATGCAATCGACGCAGGCAATGGGCGTGAGATCTGGCACTATTCGCGGCCGCGAACCAAGGGACTGATCGGCAACGCCGCAGGCGGCGTCAACCGCGGAGTCGCCGTCGCGGGCGATCGCGTATTCATGGTGACCGATCACGCGCACCTGATCGCGCTCAACCGCGCCACAGGCGCGCTGATCTGGGAAACCGAAATGGCGGACTGGCGGCAGAACTACAACGCCACCGTTGCACCGTTGCCGGTTGGGAACCTCGTGATTACCGGCACGTCGGGCGGCGACGAAGGAGTGCGCGGGTTTCTTGCTGCATTCGATCAGGCAACTGGCAAAGAGGTGTGGCGCTTCTGGACCGTGCCGTTGCCCGGCGAGCCTGGATCGGAAACGTGGCAGGGTGGCGGCATCGCACACCCGGGAGCGACGACGTGGCTTACCGGAACCTACGATCCGGAGCTCGATACGCTCTATTGGCCGACCGGCAATCCGACCCCCGATCTGTACGGGGATGATCGGATAGGCGACAACCTCTACTCAGATTCGATCCTCGCCTTGGATCCGAAGACAGGAAAACTGAAGTGGCACTTCCAGTTCACGCCTCATGACGTCTGGGACTACGACGCCCAGCAGACGCCCGCACTCGTTGACATGACCTGGCAGGGGCGCCCGCGGAAGCTTCTCGTACAGGCTAATCGCAACGGATTTTTGTACGTTCTGGACCGCACGGACGGTAAGTTTCTCTTTGGTACGAAGTACGTCAAGAACGTGACGTGGGCGACCGGCCTTACGGCGGAAGGACGGCCTCTGCGCGTTCCCAACATGGAGCCGACCCCGGAGGGCCGTCGAGTCTGCCCGTCGCTTGAAGGCGCCTCTAACTGGTACTCCACGTCATTCAATCCGGCCACGGGGCTGTATTACGTGCAGACCAACGACAAGTGCGGCGTTTTTACGAAGACCCCGATGGAGTGGGCGGCCGGCAAGGGATACATGGGGGGGTCGTTCGCCCAGGCTCCTGACGAACCGGCGCAAAGAGTTCTCCGGGCAATCGACGTCCAGACCGGAAAAATCGCCTGGGAGCTGCCGCAGGTCGGTCCCGTGACATCGTGGGGCGGTGTGCTGAGCACCGCCGGCGGAATCGTCATCTTCGGCGAGGACGGTGGAGCATTGATGGCCGCCGATGCGGCAAACGGGAAGCCGCTGTGGAGTTTTCAGACGAACCAGAATTGGAAGGCGTCCCCGATGACCTACGTCTTCGACAACAAGCAGTACGTCGCCGTTGCGGTGGGCTCCGCGATCATGGCTTTCGGCTTGCCGGATTAGAGGCCGAGGCCGACGAGAGGTCGGCCACGACCCGCTCCAACTCCGCACGATTCGGCAGCGGTGGTTTGCTTGCGAAGGCACGCTTGAGCTCGGTGAGCGCTAGCGTCTTTGAACCGGCTTTCGCGTACGCAAGCCCCAGGTGGGCAGCGATATCCAGGCGTCCCGGCGCAAGCTTGCTGGCCTTTGCGAGATTGGTCACCGCGTTCGTGTACTCGCCTCGCCGGTAGTGCACCCAGCCCAACGTGTCGAGGGCATCCACATAGGTGGGATCCAGAAGCGTGGCTGCCTGAGCCAGGCGCAAAGCTTCGCTCAATTCATTCCCTTGCTCGGTCAGGACCCACGCCAGGTTGTTGTTGACGACGGGGTTGGTGGGATTGGCCTTAAGCCCAGCGCGGTAGCTCTCGAGAGCTTTCCGGTGATCTCCGGCGGCTACATAGACATCTCCAAGAAAAGTCCACGTCACCGAATCCCCTGGTGCCTTGGCGAGAGCCTCCTGGAGCTCGGCAATGGCCTGCGGAAATTCGCGCCGCGCCAGATGGACGTTGGCGATGACCTGTGAAGGCGCTGTTCCCACGGCCAGGAAGATGTTGTCGTTGACCGACGCGTTGAAGTTGTCCAAGACGATCGCGGTGTCGCCCAAAGAGACCTGCGGCACGAGATTGTACCGTTCGTGATCATCCTCATACGACGGGAGGAACGGCGAGAACGGGTCGTCGAACCCTCCAACCGTGATCAGCTGCCCGTTCGCCGCGTTACCTGGCGGCGGATTTTCTGAGTCATCGTAGTTGCCGGCTTCTTCGGTAATCACTACGCCGTTCACTGTAACCTGGGAACTTTGATGAGACCCGCAGTTTAGATCGGAGCAGCTGAAGCTGATCCCCAACCGCATTTCGGCGAAGAAGCCCGGGTCGGTTGGATCGAGCGGAGTTCCAAAAACAAGGGCGGCCGTGTCGCCAGTAGTCTTGCTGAACCCGTCCAGGATTCCAACCGTAGCGGTGGGGAGACCCGGAAGGCTATAAACGACGACCAGCGCTTCTCCGTCCTGAGAGGCATCCGCCTCGGTGATATCGAAGTTGTAGACTCCTCCCCCACCTCCGTCAATTATCGGCTTCACAATCGCCCGTGACATCTGCGCGCGCCATCGCATTGTCGCAGCAGATGTCCGGGTTCTCGACCGGCGGCCCGAACGCAACCGCCCCACCATTCAGAGTGGCACCGACTCCGGTATGGGTTGCATTGAAATAGGTAGCCGTGTACAGAAAGGCCCCTATTACGGTCGCGCCCGCAGGAACGTCGGCTGAAATGACTCCAGCCTCATCGGTGGACCCGAAACCATCAGTCGAGACTGCGACCTGTCCGGTGTGAGTTTGGAATGACGTCAGGGCCGCATCAGCGGAATACGGCACTGAGAGAGAAAGCACTGCGATCAGTGGGATG
Source organism: Vicinamibacterales bacterium (assembly GCA_963775345.1). GTDB lineage: Bacteria > Acidobacteriota > Vicinamibacteria > Vicinamibacterales > JAMQPK01 > JAMQPK01. The sequence goes on along the minus strand of CAVZIS010000007.1, from coordinate 202,476 downwards.
AGTCGCGCTTTCATCTAGACCTCCATCGAAGCCTTTGCCAATACGCGTGACGAGGAGAGAGCCAGCGCGAAGCAAACCCAGACCAGAATGGCGTGTATGTCCTCCAGATGGCCAGAAACCGTGCATTCGAGGTCACTTTGTTTGCTATCCATTTGTAGGAATGGGTCTTACACAGCTGACCCTGTCGCGATGGCCGTTAGCTTCGCGTCTACGACTGCAGATCCAGAACATTGAAGAAATCTCCCGGAAAGGCCCCTTTTATCGTCGCTCAGGGCGATAGGAGATTACTTTCTCGCGGCGACTTTGAAGCCGGCCAGCTCTCGCTACTGCAAGTGGGCGCGAATCTGGCGGTTGAAATGGTGCAACTGCCGGCGAACGCTCCTCAGCAGATCATGGTCGTGAGCCTCGATCGCCGCGTCGCGCTGCCTCTTCAGCTCTTTCATCCTTGCCTTGATCGCCGGCTTGTCGATGCCCGTGGCGTGATGGTGCACATATGTATCGACCCCCAGCGCTTTGCAGATCGCGGGCAGCAGATGATCCTTGTTCATCTGCGAATACCCTTTCACCGCTTCGTCGGACAGGCCCTTCGCAATCTCGCGCAATTCATCAACCGTCTTCGACTTCAGTTCTTCATATGTATGCGCCATATGCCCCTCAGGAAGGATAGACTGCCGACGTTCGAGACGATGGACGATGGACGATGGACGATGGACGATGAGCATCATTTCGTCTTGACCGCGAACGGTGGCACGTACCACGGGCCTTTCACCGGCACATCCTGGCCGGCGACCTCGTGCTCTTCGAGCAGCCACCCCCACAAATGACCTGAAGGCGCTTTTTCACTGTCGATCTGGATGTAAAGTCTTCGGCTGCGCAGCGCAGCCAACTGGCTCGGGTCGAGCTTGATTTGGCCTGTCACCTTGCCCGTCACGTCGCCGGCAAGAGTCAAATCAACCACCGGATCACCGGGAATCCCTGGCCCTCTGCTCAACGAAAGTTTTGCTTTCGTCGCTCGGCCGGGCAAACCGGTAAAGGTTCCGGAGATGGAGAGCGTGTCGCCGTCGAGAGTTGCTGTCGCACTTCCCTTGCCCGCCGTCATGACGGGCTGTGTCGCATCATTGAACGGCATCGCCGACAGATGAACCTGGTACTTCTCGGCCGCTGCAGCGCCAGACGCAACTCCCATGCATAAGAGGTAGCACCAAAGCGCGATGAAAAACGCTCGCGGGTTCCAAGTGCCTGTTCCACGTTCCCCGTTCGCGGTGGCGCCCTGATCGGTACGCGCGTCTTTTCTAAGAAAGGATGGCGTACTGTGTCCGCCGCCCACCGCGAACTCGGAACCGGGAACAGGAACCAGGGGACCAGCTGGAATAGAGCATCCTGGAAAACGCACTAAGTGGTTCACTGGGCTGATCCTTTCGGCAAGCCGAACACGTACACGCCGTGACCGATCATCGCCCGCTGAACTTCGCCGCGCAACATCGTCGACGGCTTACCCTGGGGACTGCCGCCGTTGTAACCGGTGGCAACGGCCACGAACTGCTCGCCCCCGACGCTGAACGTGACGGGGTGTCCGGCCGCCGTCGTCGGTAGCCGCGTCTCCCACAACGTCTTCCCGGTCTTGACGTCGAACCCGCGGAACACGCGATCGAAGTCGCCGACGAACCCGACACCTCCCCCGGTGGAGACGACACCGGTCAAGAACGGGCTGCGCTGTTGAAAGCTCCAGACCGGTCGCATCGTGTTGGTTTCGTAGGCCGACAGGCGTCCCAGGTTGCCGTCCGTTCCCGGCATCTCATAAAACAACTGGGGCCCACCGCCGTACATCGCGCAGTTCTGGCTGAGCGGGATCATGAGCAGATCGTTGGACGGATCGTAGCTTGTGGGCTGCCAATTGTGGCCCCCGGAAGGACTCGGACAGGAGGCCACTGCCTGCCCAGGCTTCTTCTCGAGGATGTCATCTCGATAGGTCGTCCTTCCGGTCTTCATGTCAATCGCCGCCCATATGTTTTGGAAGACCGTTTCCTTCACGTCGAGAAATTTGCCCGTGACGCGGTCCAGCTTCCACATCAAACCGGACTTCCCGACGGTCATGACCGTTTTTTGCGGCCCATGATCGATCAGCACGCGCTCGAACACCTCGTCGAGGTCCAGCGTTTCACCGGGGGCGTTCTGAAAATGCCACTTCAACGTTCCGGTATCCGGATCGAGCGCGAGCGTGGTGTTCGAGTAGAGCGCATCGCCGTTGGGCCCGCGTTGATCTCGACTGGACCCCTTCGCCTGGCCCGTGCCCCAGAACGCCAGGTTGAGCTGAGGATCGTAGGTGCCGGCAATCCACGCGTCGGCGCCCGACCGTCGATCGTCGGTTAGATCCCCCCACGTGTCACCGCCCGGCATTCCCTTCCGTGCAACCGTGTAGAACTTCCAAAGCAACTTGCCCGTGTTGGCGTCGAGGCCCGCAATGAAGCAATGATTGCGGGCATCCAGATCGTTGCAGCGTGTGAGGCCCACGAGCAGCTTGTCCTTGGCCATCATGATTCCGCCGATTTTGTCATCGGGGAACTCCGACATCTTGTTCTTCCAGACGACGTTTCCGGTGCGTGCATCGAGCGCATATAAAGTGGCGTCGGTTGCCGGATAGAACACCAAGCTGCCGTAGAGGGCCATCATGCGCGTCGCGTTCTGCCCGGCCGTGCCGACGGGCCCGAGTCGATGCTCCCAGATCAGGTCTCCCGTCCGAGCGTCCATCGCCTGGACGGTATTGGTCATATTCGTCGACAAGAACATCACGCCATCGTGCACGATCGGCGTGATCTGCTGTCGCATTCCGTCTTCGAGCGGCCACGCCCATTTCAGCTGCAGGTTTCCGGCGTTCTTCGTGGTGATCTGATTCAGCGGGCTGTGGCTCCAACCCGCGTAATTGCGGTAACGCATCAGCCAATCCGAGTCTGGCGGTCGCGCCAGCATCTCGTCTGTCACCGGGGAATAGTTCTTGACGGTGCCTGGCACGGTCAGACCCGATCGCGGCGCAGCCGATGCCGTGGAGTCGTCGTCGGCTCCTCCCCGTCCGCGCCCACCACGGCCACGGCCTCGCGCCGGCGCAGCGGCCGCAGCCGTCAGGCTCGCCGGCATCTGGCCATTGGCGATCGACGCAATGGGGACATTGGTCGCAGGCGTCAACGCGCTCGAGCCCGCCTGCGCGCCATTGGCTTTCAGGAGAAACGCGATTATCGATGCGTACGTGTCGTCGGAGAGACCGCCCGGGTTTTCAGGCGGCATCGACTCACGGGTACGCGTGAACAACACCTGGGTTGTGTAAGTACCCCAGGTGTTCATGAATGTGGTGCCGGCGAGCGCGGGCGCTTCACCACCGCCCGACAGTGTGCTGCCGTGACATGCGGCGCAGCTCTGCGCGTACGCTGTCTGGCCGGCAGCCGCCTGCTGGTCTGTGTAGGTTCCGCCTTGCTGCGCGCGCGTGGCGGCTGACCACCCGCCAACGGTCCCGGCGATGGCGATGATTGCGAGTGCGACTCCGTATCGTGTCCTCGGCATGAAGGTCCTGCTTGTGGTTGGGTGTACCTACTATTGTTCCTGTTGTGCCCGCCGCCGCGACGTGCGAAACCATATCATTACATGCCTCCCGTCCCGCCCGCAGGTATGGCTCTGCGAGAAAATGGGCCATCATAAGAACCCGCGTGAAGAGGCCCCGTCCCATGACTGAACAGGCAGCGGTCACAACTGCGGTAGCGGACTTCATCGGCTCGGCCGCCTTCGAGCACCTTCCCGCTGAGGCGGTTGCCATCGGGAAGCGCTGCGTCATCGATGCGCTCGGCGTGATGCTGGCCGGCTCGACGCAGGACGCGAGTGGGATTCTGCGCGCCTACGTTCGCGACACTGACGGCCACGCCGAGGCCACGGCATTCGGTCCTGCCGCGTTCCGCACCGGAGCGGCGGCGGCCGCGCTGTTGAACGGTACCAGCGGTCACGCTCTCGACTGGGACGACACGCAGCTCGCCACGACCGCCGACCGCATCTTCGGGCTGCTGACACATCCGACCGTGCCGCCACTGGCGGCCGCACTCGCCGTCGGCGAGCGTCAGCGCGCGTCGGGCGTGGAATTTCTCGAGGCGTTCCTGACCGGCTTCGAAGTCGAATGCAAGATCGCCGAGGCGATTCATCCGAGCCACTACAAGAAAGGATTCCATTCGTCCGGCACGGCAGGCACATTCGGCGCCGCGACCGCGGCGGCCAAAATGATGCGACTCGACGCCGGGAAGATCGCGCACACGCTGGCGATCGCCGCGAGCATGGCGGCCGGCATCCGCGTGAACTTCGGGACGATGACCAAGCCGCTCCATGTGGGACGGGCGGCCCAGAACGGCGTTGTGGCTGCGGAGCTCGCTGCGCGAGGGTTCACCGGCGGCAAGGGTGCTCTCGATCCGCCCTGGGGCTTCTTACAGGTCTTCGGTCATGGCCACGACTTCGACGCCCATCGCATCTTCGGAAAGCTGGGCAATCCTTACGCCATCTTGTGGCCAGGTGTCTCGATCAAGCCGTACCCGTGCGGAGTGCTGGGTCATCCGACGATGGATGCAATGCGGCGGCTGGTGATCGCGCACGACGTGCAGCCCGAGCGCATCAGGGCGATCCGTGTGCGCGCCGGGTCGAACATCCTGAACCCGTTGCGTTATGCGATTGCGAACAACGAGCTGGAGGCGAAGTTCTGTCCGGCGTTCATGGTGAGCGCCATCGCGCTCCGCCGGAAGGCCGGCGTCCAGGAATTCAACGACGCGTTCGTGCAGAGCGAACCGGTGCAGGAGATGATGCGCAAGGTCGAGCGCGTACTCGATGCGGACATCGAGGCGAAGGGTTGGGAGAAGATTCGCAGCACGGTGGAGGTCGACTTGGTTGACGGCCGCACTCTCGTCGAGCACGCAGACGAGCGCTACCGCGGCGGCCCCGACCTGCCGTTCACGCGAGACGAGCTGTACGAGAAGTTCAGCGACTGTGCGTCGCTCGTGCTTTCCGGCGCCCGCGTGGCGGAGACGTTTGCGATGGTTGAATCGCTGGAGGACCTGACCGACATCGGAGAGCTCGTACGCGTCCTGGCCGACACGTCCCGGCCCATGGCGGCCGCGAACCGATGAACCTGGCCTGGGTTTCGGTCGGCGCGCTCGTGCTCGCCGTCCTGTTGAGCTGCACGACCACCATCAACGTCGGCCTCGTGTCGATGGCGATGGCGCTCATTATTGGCGTCTTTTTCGGCGGCCTGACACCCAGCGCGGTCCTCGAAGGATTTCCGACCGATCTGATGGTCACGCTTATCGGCGTGACGCTGCTGTTTTCGATCGCCGAGTGTAACGGCACGCTGGCACGGCTGACGCGGCATGTGACGCGCGCTGTGCCGGGGGCACGCCGGTGTTCTGCCGATCATGTTCTTCGTTCTCGGCTTCGTCGTCGCGACCATCGGCGCAGGCGCAACACCGGCGAGTGCGCTGCTCGCGCCTCCGGCGATGGCCGCGGCCGCGCGGGCGGGTGTCCCACTCCTGCTGATGGCGATCATGGCCGGAAATGGCGCGCTCGCGGGCACACTGTCGCCGTTTGCACCGACCGGCGTCGTGGCGAACGGTGTGATGCAGCGGATCAATCTGGGTGGTGTGGAGTGGCAGACCTTCGCCTACAACGCGCTGGCGCATACCCTCGTCGGCTTCGGTGGTTTCTTGCTGCTCGGGGGCTGGCGGTTGTTCCTGCGCCAGGGTCGAACCGTCAGGGCAGAGGACGAGCAACCGAGTGTGATGGACAAGCGCCACTGGCTCACCGCCGCCGGCATCGTCGTACTCATTGCGACTGTCGCTGGCCTCGGGATGAACGTCGGCATGATGGGTCTCATCATCGCGACGACCCTCATTCTGTTGCGTACGGTGAACGAGGCCCAGGCGATCCAGCGTATGCCGTGGAGCGTCATTCTGATGGTCACCGGCGTGACGGTGCTCATTTCGTTGATGCAGGAAACGCAAGGGATCGACCTGATCGCGAGCGGCATCGCGCATGTGTCGACGCCGCAGACGGTTGAGCCGATCGTCGCATTCGGTACCGGGCTGGTGTCGGTCTACAGCAGCACGTCTGGCGTCGTGCTGCCTGCTTTCCTGCCGATGGCGCCCCAGTTGGCGCAGCGGCTCGGAGGCATCGATCCGTTGAACATCGCGTGGGCCATGAACGTCGGCGCCAGCCTGGTGGATCTATCGTCGCTCTCCACTGTCGGAGCGCTCTTCATAGCCGGGGCGCCACCTGGGAGCGACGTGAAAGCGCTCTTCAACGGCCTGCTCGTCTGGGGCTTGATGATGTCTGTGGTCGGCGCCCTGCTTTGCTGGGTCCTTTTTAGATAAGGGCCTTACCTCTGAGGCGGCAATGGCTGCAGCGGCGGCAGGCCCTCCGGGTCCGGCACCCGCGTGCGGTAGTTCGGGCGATAGTCCTGATGACAGACCACGCATGCGTTGTACATCTGATCGTTCAGCTTCTCGATAGCCGCCACATCTCTGGCCCTCGCAGCCTTATAGGCGGCCGTGCCGGCATCGACGAGCAGCCGGGCGTCCCTCATCCACCGATCCTGATCTTTCGCCCGTCCGGGCATCATGAGGAGATTGCCGGATTCGGCCAGCATCAGCATTCGGGCCTCATAGCTGTTCCATTCCTTTTCATTCTGCGGAAGATTTCGGTTGATGTAGAACACCTCGTCACCCACCGGATAGATGAACTTGGCCATGATGTCGTTCACTGATCCCACCAGCGCCGGGCCTCTTGGCAGTTGGGCGCCTGCGCCACTCGTGGTCGGCGCAGCCGGGGGCTGCGGTGCAGGCACTTGCGCGGAGATTATCGTTGAGCTCACCAGAAAGAGCAGCGCGAGAATTCGTATCTTCATCCTGCAGTCCTCTCGAACTGGCTGAAGGGCGGCCAGCACAACGCGCATATTACTCCTGGTGTCGCGGGGCGGCCGGCAGCTGCCTGAGTGCAAAGTACGACTGGTGGAGCGGGCTGGGGCAGGTCTGAAGACCTGCGCTACAGTGGTCCCGAATCAGCGGATACGCTCCGCTAGAATCTAGTTGCGGACTATTGAAGCGGCTGTTTGAGCGTGGCCGATCGAGCCCTCACGCGGTTTCCCGCATGCGGCATGTCTAGCCACCTGCCTCGACCAAAGTGTATGCCTCGACCACCGCTCGACCGGCCCAGTCCTGTGGTCGATCGACCGCGAGCAGCCATAACACCGTCGCGGCGGTGTCCATCGTGCGAATGATCGAGTGCGGCAGTGCTCCCTGCTTCACACCCTTGCCCCATGCAATCCATGGAATCGTGACATCGCGCGGGTCGTCGCTGCCATGACTGGTGCCATGACCTCCATGATCCGCTGTCACGATCAGTGAGAAGTTACCGCTGCCGAACCCATGGTCTGCGAGCTCGATCAGGCGGTTCACCGCACGATCGGCCGCGAGCACGCCGCGCCCATACTCGACCGTCATCCAGCCAGCCCGGTGGCCTGCCGCGTCCGGATCGGTCAGATGGACGAACAGCACGTTGGGACGCGCGCCTTCGAGATACTCGGCGACATCGGTCAGCGTGCGCTCACTGGACCATCGCCCAAACCAGCCGCCCGGCGCCTGTGAATAGTCCAGCGTGCCCTCTAGCTGGAGGGGCTGAAACTTCGCCTTGCTGAAGAACGCGGCGGTGCTGTAGCCGTGGGCGCGAGCCACGCTGAAGATGTTTGGCAGCTCAACAGAGTCCGCGTGGGCCGTCATCACGGTGTTCCATAGAACGCCGTGACGTTCCGGAGGCTGACCCGTCAGCATCGACGTGTGCGACGGCAGTGTGTTGCTTGGATGGATCGTACTTGCCGAGAGCGTATAGCTGCCCTCTCGCATCAAGCGTTGCAGCGTGGATGCGCCATAGGTCGTAATCGCGTCCGGCCGCAGGCCATCAATAGAGACGACTACGACGTGGCGGCTTACGCTGCGAGCTGGCTGCAGAGCGGAGGCCGACAGCGATGCCGATCGAATGTATCGCGCACTGCATCCGGCTCCGGCGGCCACTGCGAGACCGAGCATGACGTACAGGCCGGCACGGCACGGACGAAGCAATTGAAAAAAAGGCATTGGTTGTTTCTCCGGTGACTGATCATTTTAACCGCTTTCGACGCACAATGGGCGCAAAAGCAACCGTTGGCCCGTTGCGCCGGCGCTATAATTCGATGGAGGTTTGTATGATGCGTCAAGTCCTCGTGTTCATCGGTCTTCTGAGCCTTTCCGGCGGCTTGTCCGCGCAATCGCCCGACATCGAGACGCCGGTGCTGGCGGCGCCGGCCAATCAGCGTGAGGGAGCCACGGTCATCAGGTGGAAGCCCGACTTCACGTACGAGACCTTGAGAAAAGGCACGAACCGGCTGGTCTGTTACGACCGATCCGGACAACCTGGGCAGCAGCCCTTCTCGCTCGAATGCACCAGCATCGCCAATCTCGACCGGGTTGCGCAGAACATGAGGTTCGAAGCGATGGGCGACAAGAAACAGGCGTTGCTCGATGCTGCGGAAAAGGACGGCACCCGCGTGAAGCCGGAATTCGGGTCGGTTTTTTACAACCTGGGCGGGCCGGACCGCGAGCGCGCGCGATCGCACACGACGATCGCAGTCCCCTTCGCGACGTCGCAATCGATGGGCTTGCCCGATAACAACAAGATGGGTGGCGCGTGGATCATGAATGCCGGTACGTCCACCGCGCATGTCATGATCCCTGGACACTGAGGCTTTGGGCCTGAAGGAGCCTTCTGCAAACGGTCGCTTCTCCGACACTACAGCACTGTGCATTTCGCTACAGGCTAGCGGCTACAAGCTACCGGCTACCACACCTCGCCTTGACAACTCCTCTGCGGCAAGGATAATTGCCCGTCCACGAATATCTCTCCAACTGTTGAGGACATAGCTGTGAAGAGACTGCTCCTGCTTACGCTGATCTGTGCGGCCACTCCTGTCTGGGCGCAATCCGCTCCAGAAATCGTGTACTGGCCGGCTGCGACTCTCAAGGACTATTCGGGCAAATTGAAGGGTGCGCAAACCGCGAAGCAGACGATGAGCGCATCGGAAATCCTCTCGGATCCGGGAAACCACAAGTTCGAAATCCTCCGGCGGGATGGCAGCGGAGCGGGAGAGCTCCATCGGAACTGGACTGACGTCTTCGTCGTTCAGGGTGGCGAGGCGACCATCCTCTACGGGGGCAGCATCGAGGACCCGCGCGACACCGGCAACGGTGAGATCCGCGGACCCAGGCACATCGGTGGCAAATCGCAGAAAGTGTCGGCCGGCGACGTGCTCGTCATGCCTCCAGGCGTGGCGCACCAAACGATCGTCGAGCCCGGCAAGTTGTTCTTCGTGCTCATCGTAAAAGTACAGCGATAGGACGCCGGGCCAATCTTCAGGCGATGCCAAAGCCAGGCCAATACGTGGCGAGCACATAACCGACGGCAACGATCGCGCACCAGAGCAAAGCGGCAAGCCACAGGCCCTGCGAGAACATGGTCTTGAGGTTCACGCCGTACCCCGCCGCAACGGCAGGACCGCCAGCCGAGGTCGGCAGCATCAATCCGCAGTTCCCGGCAACGGCGACGATATAGACCATCGGTACTGGGTTTACTCCCAGGCTCTGAAACGTGCTGATGGTAATCGGGACCATGATGGCAATCGCGGCGGTGTTGCTCGTAATCTGCGTAATGATCATCGTCATCAGCGAAAACACGAGCACGGGTCGAAATCCTCCCGCGCCGGCGAACGGAACCAGCATGTCGGCCACCGATTGCGCCGCCCCTGTCCGGCTGAGGATCTCGCCCAGGGCTGCTCCGCCGGCGAAGAGATAAAACAATCCCCAGGCCATGTGCGTTTGTGCGTAGTCCCACTTCAGCAACGGCTCGCCGTTGTGGCGAATCACGAAGCACAGTAGAGCGAAGGTCAGGAAGCCATACGCCGGATTCAACCCCGGCAGCAGCGAGGCATAGAACTCGCCGGGTGAACGCCAGCACCGTCGCCGCACTAAACAGAAGACAGGCCCCACTTCTCGGGCACCGTCAATTTTCCGAGCGAACGAAGCTCACGGGAGAAATAATCCCGTGTGCCTTCTACGTGCTCCAGTTCCGGCCGGAACGCCAATCTCATGAACATGAACGAAACGACAGCGAGCACGATCGTAAAGGGCAGCAGGCGAGTCACCCACGTCATGAAGAGGAACTCGTGGGCGATCACCGTATCCTGCAGAAGCCTGATGGTAAGCAGATTCGGCGCGCCACCAAGCGGCGTCCAGAACCCTCCGACGCTCGTTCCCCAGGCGATCGCGATGAGCAGGGCCGACCCGAACGCGCTCGTTCCAATCTCCTCGATGCCGATGAAACGAAGCATGGCCAGGACGATCGGGACCATGGCCGCGGCCACAACGGTGTTGGGGAGGAACGCGCTCAAAACGGTCGCGATGGCAAACCACACCAGGATTTGCCGGCGCGTGCCGGTCCCCACTCCAATCAGCGACACCAACGCGATGCGGCGATCCAGTCCCCAGCGGGTCCAGACGGTCGAAAGGATATTCGCTCCGAGCAACAGGAAGATCAGGTCTTGCGAATAGGAGGGCAGGATTGCGGCGACCGGAAGGAAATTGAAGATGGCGAGAACCACCAGCGGAAGAAATCCGGTGACGGCCAGATTGACGGGCTCGAATATCCACCACCAGGACATCCACAGGAGCAAGCCCATGCTGGCGCGCACCGGGTACGCCATCAGGGAAGGCTGGAGTCAGAACCAACAGCAGAAAGACCAGCGGTCCGCCGAGAACGTGAAACGTTCTCCAGTCGCGGTTCACCGTTCAGCTTTCCAACGCGGCGTGCCAGGCCTCGGCGTACTTGTAACCGCTGCCTGTGTTGAAAAGCACCACCGTCTCGTCGCGCTGAATCTTTTTCTGCTCGACGAGTTTTTCAACCGCGACCAGCCCGGCGCCACCTTCAGGCGCGGCGAAAACGCCTTCCAGAGCAGCCATCTCGCGGCAGGCGGCCAGCATTTCATCATCGGTGGCCGACACCGCTTCGCCGTGGCTCGCATAGAGGTCTGCCAGAATCAGGAAATCGCCGAGAGGTTTGGGTACGCGTAGACCGGAGGCAAGTGTGGCGGCATTGTTCCAGAACTCCGAGCTGTCGCTGCGCTCTTCGAATGCCTTGACAATCGGCGCACAACCCGCGGCCTGCGCCGCGATCATCCGCGGGCGCTCGCGACCGATGCAGCCCATGGCTTCCAGCTCTTCGAAGGCTTTCCACATGCCGATCAGGCCTACGCCGCCGCCGGTGGGGTAGACAATCACATCCGGCAGGTTGCCGCCGAACTCCTCCCACAGCTCATAGCCCATCGTCTTCTTGCCTTCGATGCGGTAGGGCTCCTTCAACGTTGAAACCTCGAACCATCCCTCTTTCGCCTGGTTCTCGGCGATGAACTTCCCGCAATCGGAGATGAGACCATCGATCAGGCGAACGTCAGCACCGAAGGCGCGCGATTCGACGATGTTTGCGCTGGGCGTGTCTGCCGGCATCGCGATGACGCAACCCAGCCCGGCTTTTGCCGCATAGGCGGCGGCCGCTCCGCCTGCATTGCCCGCGGTCGGAAGTGCCACGGTCCTGGCCCCCAGCGCTTTGGCCATTGTCACAGCCGCCGAGAGCCCCCGCGCCTTGAAAGAGCCGGTCGGATTGAGTCCTTCATCCTTGATATAGAGACGCTGAAGACCGACTCGCTCGCCAAGACGCCGAGCGTGAATCAGCGGCGTCATGCCTTCTCCCAGCGTCACGAGCGGCGCGCCGGGAAGGACTTCCTCGTACCGCCACATGCTGCGCACGCGCGTGTGGAGGGCTTCGAGACTCAGCGTTTGCCGTGCGACGGCGAGGTCGTATCGCGCGAGCAGGGGCGACTTGCACGACGAGGCAGAGATTCTGCAAAGACGCATTCGACACTACCCTGCCGCACGCTTCGCGCGAACACTGGAGATGGGTGATTGCCGAAGGCATAGGGGCTTGAGTCTAGCAGGGGGCACTTCGACTGCATGCTGCAACTCGTGACCGACCGCTGCCTACCGAGCACTCGCCGCACCTGACCGTCCGCTGACGGCTTCGGCAACCGCCAGTCCCGCAAGTGCGACGAGTGCTCGTGTGGTCATGATATCGATCGTCAGAAGATGAACTTCAGGCCGAACTGTAATTGCCGCATGTCCGTTCGCGTCGCACTGATTCTGCCGAACGCCACGCTCGACAGCGTGGTGTTGGGCTCGGCCCAGTTGGGATGGTTCAGGAAATTGAACGCCTCGAACCGGAACTCCAGGTACGGCCGCCCATCGGAGAAATGAAACTCCCGCAACAGCGAAAAGTCCCAGTTCATGATGCCTGGCCCAATCACCTCACTGCGACCGGCAGTACCGAACGTACCGTTCGGCGCCCGGGAATAGGCCGCCGTGTTGAACCACCGATCGATGGTCGGATCGTCCGACTTCGTGCTCACGTTGAAGTCGCGATTCGGCCGGCAGCAGTTCCCGATATTGGCAGTGTCCTCACCTGCCGAGACGGTCAAAGGAAATCCCGAGGCGAGCGTGACGACAGAAGTGACCTTCCATCCGCCAACGACGTGGCCCAGGGCTCCCCCCTCGCTGAGATAGCGGCGATCCGGCCCGAACGGCAGGTCGTAAACGACCGACGTGACGAAGCGATGGCGCTGGTCGAAGACAGATGGACCGTCCTCGCACGACAGGCAATAGGAGTTCTGCGGATTCAAGGGGTCCGTGCCCAATGTTCGAATGCCGCTGCCGTTATCTGTTGATTTCGAGAACGTGTAGGCTCCAAGTACGGTCAACCCCTGCGAATAACGCCGCGTCAGCTTGACTCCGAGCGAGTCGTAGTGTGAGTAGCCGACATTGGCCGCGCCCTGGAACAAACCGAACTCCGGAAAAGGCGAACGTTCGGCGGGAGTCGAGGTGCCAGGCACAGGCTGGTTTGCGAGATTGATCCACCGCTGCAAATCGTGCCCCTCTGTCGCGAGGTAACTGACCTCCAGCGCCGTGTTGTCGCCGAGCTGCCGTTCGACGATCGCTTCATACTGATCGACCGACGGCGTTTTCCGATCAATCTGGTCGGTCAGCACCAGCGGCCTCACAACGCACACAATGCCTGCGGGTGTATTGCAGGGATTCGATCCACCGAAATTGAACGGATCCTGCCAGGTGGAAATCAGGTTGTTGGCGGTGGATTGCACGGTCAGCCGGCCGTTCAGGTTCCGGTTCTTGTCGAAGACGATGTTGCCGATGTCCTGCACGAAGAACCGTCCCGCGCCCGCACGAATTGCCCACTTTTCTGTCGGACTCCACGCCACGCCCAGCCGCGGCGCAAAGTTCGTGTAGTCGGCTTTGATCGGGCGGTCGCCGAAGCGCCCATCGCGCGTCACCTGAATGTCTGGCGAATACCTGATGTTGGCGTCCTGATAGAAATCACCAGTCCCCGCGCGGACGAGCACCGGATGGAGCGCGCGATCGGGCACCTGCGGCTGCTGAGTATTCAGCGGTATGTCAGCCACTATCTGCCTTTGCGTCGAGTCGGTCCACGGCGGAATGAACTCGTAGCGCAACCCGAGATTGATGGTCACGCTCGGCCTGATCTTCCACGTGTCGGCAATGTAATACGCCTGGCTCGTGGCGTGCAGTCTGGCAACAGCGAGTCCGGACGCGTACGCCCAGGTGTTGAGATACCCGAGCAGGTAGTCAGCGAACGCGTTGCCGGTGGCGACGTTGTTGGCGAACCCCGCCGAGCCGCGCGCGAACTGATTGCCGTCCTGGTCGTAGTTATCGAAACGTACTTCTCCGCCGAACTTCAGAAAGTGCTTGCCCCGCGTCCACGAGAGGTTGTCGATGATCTGCAGGTTGGCATTGCGATTGACGAACGGCGACTCGGAATTGTCGCCGAACCCCGAGAATCCGGCGATGCCGATGCTCGGCGTTCCCCAGGCATCCGCAGGAATCGGCGTCGGAAGCTTCAGGCCGATTTCGCTGATCGGATCTTTGACGTTGTTGAGCTCTCCGCCGGCGTGATTGAAGAAGTTGTTGTACCCGACGCGCACCTCGTTGACGAGCGTGTTCGTCAGGACGCGCGCGTTGTCCACCACCACCTGATGGGCACTGGTGGCGACGCTCGAGCCGTTCAGGCGGATTCCGCCGGTGAAGATCGATTCATCCGTCCAGCTGTACCGGCCGTACCACGTCGATTTCACGTTCTCCACCCAATCGACACGGGTGGTGAACTGGTCTTTGTTGGTTTCAGTTCTGATTCACCGCCAGGTAGTTATTGACGAGACTCGTCCCTGGCTGGTTGGGTGTCGGGTAGTAGTCGAGCAGCGCCAGCGAAATGGGGTCCATCCGCTCTTTCGGGATGATGTTCCCGGGAAGGGGGCGTTCCGCACGGGATCTCTGAGCACCGTACTGATCTGGGAGAAATCGCCGTTTCGCATGGCAACCGACGGCACGCTGAAGGGCGTCTCCCGCTGGTTGCGGAGGCGGAATCCCTCGTAGTTGGTCATGAAAAACAGCTTGTCCTTGCCGTTGAATATCGGCCCAAGCTGCACCGGACCGCCCAATGTGAACCCGAACTGATTCCATTTGAATGGACTCGATTTCGACACCGCCCCGGCAAACGCATACGGGAGCGCGTCGAACGCGTCGTTCCGGACGAACTCGAACACTGAGCCGTGATAGACGTTCGTTCCCGCCTTGGTCGTGACGCTCACCTGGCCGAGCTCGCGGCCGAGCTCCGCCGAATACACACCAGTCTGCACCTTGAATTCCTGGAGCGCATCGATCGACGGCAGGAAAATGTACGAGTTGAAGTTCACGTCCGTGTTGTTGATGCCGTCGAGCGTGAAGTAGTTCCACTCGCGCCGGCCGCCGCCAATCGAGAGCTGCTGAGTCGAGCGATCGCCGCCCTGGCGGGGTCCCGACGAACCTGAGCCGGAGAAGCTTGCCGAGACGTTCGGCGTGAGCTCGACCATCTTGAGGAAATTACGGCCGTTGAGCGGCAGTTCGACGATGCGGCGGTTTTCGATGACGGTGCCGATCGTCAGGTCTTCGGTGTTGATCATGGGCGCCGAGGCCACGGCCTCGACGGTTTCGCTGAGCGTGCCGAGCTCCAGACGGAAATCCATCCGGATCGTCTGCTGGATCTGCAGCTCGACGCGACTTCGGGCTGCACCGCCGAAACCGTCCATCTCGACTTTGACGTTGTAAATGCCGGGGAGCAGGTTTGGAAAGACGTAAACACCTGCGCTGTTGGCCTGCTGAGTGGCCGCGGCCCCCGTCTGTGTATTCGTCACCGTCACGGTCGCACCAACCAGAACGCCTCCGGTGGAGTCGGCCACGATGCCGGTGATTTGGCCGAAGTTCTGTGCGAACGCCGGGGAAGCCGAGAGGACCACGACGGCGAGGACGACGAAGAGTGTGTTGCGCATTACTCCTCCTTGGTCGATACCGGACGGGGCGGCGGAAGACGTCACACGTTTCGGCGGCGCTCGCGTGAGAGCGCCAGAGCCCGGCGCGACAGTGTACCGCGCTGGGCTCAGACGTGTCGACCCGGGATCGCCGTGACTGTCCGTACTGCTACCGCCGCACGTTCGAACTCGCAATTCTCGCAGTCTGCGGATCTGCCTGCAATCTCACAATCTACCCATCCGCCAATCTAATCTTCCAATGTAAAAAAACAAAAAGCCCAGTGCGATTGGCTCGGCACTGGGCTTTTTGCTTCAGTAATACTCCCGGCAGCGATCTACTCTCCCATAGAGTTTCCCCTACAGTACCATCGACGGTAGCAGGCTTAACTTCCGTGTTCGGAATGGGAACGGGTGTGACCCTGCTCCTATGACCACCGGGAACTTGGTGCGCTGGCGCGGCTCTAGGCTTTTGGGCACTGGGCTCTGGGGCCTCGCGAGGAGGCTTCGCCAATTCTGCGCGAATTCAAAGAGCGACACTGATCCTTGACAACTCAATATTCTGCAAACGGTCGTCTTTCCAACCACAGTCTGTTGCATTTCGCTGACGATTGACGATCGCCGATCGACGATCGACAGACAGCGAAGAAAAAATATGGTCAAGCCGCACGGCTTATTAGTACCAGTCAGCTCAAGGTATCGCTACCCTTACACATCTGGCCTATCAACCTGGTCATCTTCCAGGAGCCTTCAGGAGCCTTATGGCTCGGGACATCTCATCTTGTGGAGGGTTTCACGCTTAGATGCATTCAGCGTTTCTCCCTTCCGGACGTAGCTACTCGGCGCTACCGCTGGCGCGATAACCGATACACTAGAGGTCCGTCCAACCCGGTCCTCTCGTACTAAGGTCAGCCCCACTCAAATGTCCTGCGCCCATGATAGATAGAGACCGAACTGTCTCGCGACGTTCTAAACCCAGCTCACGTACCACTTTAATCGGCGAACAGCCGAACCCTTGGAACCTGCTACAGCTCCAGGATGTGATGAGCCGACATCGAGGTGCCAAACCCTAGCGTCGATGTGAACTCTTGGCTAGGATCAGCCTGTTATCCCCGGCGTACCTTTTATCCGTTGAGCGATGGCCCTTCCACGCGGAACCACCGGATCACTAAAGCCTGGTTTCCCACCTGCTCGTCTTGTAGGACTCGCAGTCAAGCTCGCTTATGCTTTTGCACTCTCTGGCTGGTTTCCAAACAGCCTGAGCGAACCTTCGCGCGCCTCCGTTACTCTTTAGGAGGCGACCGCCCCAGTCAAACTACCCACCTAGCAGTGTCCTCGATCTGGATGACAGACCTAAGTTAGAACGCCGGAACGCTAAGGGTGGTATCTCACCGTTGGCTCCCCCGAGACCGAAATCCCGGGTTCAAAGCCTCCCACCTATCCTGCGCATAACGCGCCAGCATTCACTACTAGGATGTAGTAAAGGTGCACGGGGTCTTTTCGTCTAATCACGGGCAACCGGCGTCTTCACCGGTACCACAAATTCGCAGTGCCCCTCGTTGAGACAGCGCCCAGATCATTACGCCATTCGTGCAGGTCGGAACTTACCCGACAAGGAATTTCGCTACCTTAGGACCGTTATAGTTACGGCCGCCGTTTACCGGGGCTTCAGCTCGAAGCTTCGCCTTGCGACTAACCTCTCCCTTTAACCTTCCGGCACCGGGCAGGCGTCAGACCCTATACGTCGTGTTCGACTTCGCAGAGTCCTGTGTTTTTAGTAAACAGTTGCCTGGGCCTCTTCACTGCAACTCGTTCGCGCACACGACCGCGAGGATCGTGCACGCTACTCGAGCACCCCTTATTCCGAAGTTACGGGGCTAGTTTGCCGAGTTCCTAAACGAGGGTTCTCACTTGCGCCTGAGGATTTTCTCCTCGCCTACCTGTGTCGGTTTGCGGTAC
>CAVZIS010000007.1:0-180000 GCA_963775345.1 Vicinamibacterales bacterium | reverse complement strand
ACCGCCGAACCCCGCGCGCGCTATTTAACTCCCGACGCTGCCACCTATCTTCGGCAGTCAACGCCACGAGCTTCTATAAGAATACGTTACCCTTCGAACGGCGTCAAGGTACCACGCAGGTCAGCCCAGCTATTGCTGGACCCGGACGATCCGCCGCTCGCGCTGACCTTTCCGGAGCACGATCACGGCGCGCCCGATGGCATCCGCCATGGTGACCTGTCCGCGTTCTTCGTTGAGTCGCCGATCGTTGACGTAAAGGCCACCCTGCCTGATCAGGCGTCCGGCCTCACCCTTCGAGGCGGCCAGACCTGCCGTCACTGCAAGCTCGGCCGCGGAGATGCCCGATTCCAGCAAGGCGGCCGGAACCGAGATCGACGGGACATCATCGAACACGGTCAGGATATCTTCCACCGCAGCTTCCGAAAACGATCCGCCAAAGAGCACCGACGCCGCGCGCTCGGCGCGTGCGACCTGATTCTGACTCGTGCACCATCGCCGTGACCTCTCGCGCCAGCTCGCGCTGCGCTTCGCGACGCTCGGGATGCTCGCGTGTCTCGCGTTCCAGCGCCGCAATCTGGTCCTGCGACTTGAACGTGAAGAACTTCAGGTATGCCACGACGTCGCGATCGTCTGCGTTCAACCAGAACTGATAGAAGCGGAATGGTGACGTGCGCGACGGATCGAGCCAGACGGCACCCGATTCAGTCTTGCCGAACTTCGTTCCGCTCGATGTGAGGAGCAGTGGCGACACCAGCCCGTAGGCCTGCGCAGCGCGCACGCTTTCGGATGAGATCGGTGCCCGCGACGATGTTGCCCCACTGATCGCTGCCGCCAATCTGCAGCCGGCAGTTAAACCGATCGTGCAGCACCAGAAAGTCGTACGCCTGCAGTAGCGAATAGCTGAATTCGGTGTATGAGATTCCGTCCTCGCTCTCGAGCCGTCGCTTCACCGACTCTTTCGCGAGCAGGTAGTTCACGGTGAAGTACTTGCCGACGTCGCGGAGAAACTCCATCGCGGTCATCGAATTCAACCATTCGCCGTTGTTGACGAGTCTCGCGGGATTGCCCGGCGCATCGAAATCGAGAAACCGCTCAAGCTCCGCGCGGATGCCACTGACATTCGCCTCGATCACCGCTTCGCTTTGCAGAGCGCGCTCCTCGGTTTTGCCGCTCGGGTCGCCGATCAGGCCCGTACCGCCGCCAACGACCGCGATCGGCGAATGGCCTGCGCGCTGGAGTCTTGCCAGTGCCATGACCTGCATCAAACTGCCCGACGTGTAGGCTCGGCTGCCGTCGGATCGAATCCCACGTAAGCTGTCAGCTTCTCGCGCGCGAGCGTCTCCTTGGTGCCCTGCGTCGCGTCGTACACGAGGCCGCGCCATTCCAGTTCCTCGAAAAGGCTGCTCATTCGTCCATTATCATAAGTCCGTGTTGGTCACCCGGCGCGCGGCGCTCAATACGCTTCTGGCAGGCGGCATTGGAACGGTCATCGGCGGCGCGGCCTATGGGCTCGCGTACTCGCGTCATCAAATTCAGGTCGTGCGTGCCACCGTGCCCGTATCGGGCCTGCCGCCGACGCTCGACGGATTCCGCATCGGGCTCGTGACCGATCTGCATCACAGCGAGATGGTGCCCGTTCGCGATGTCGTTCGCGCGGCCTCGCTCATCATGGGCGAACAGCCCGAGATGATCGTGCTGGGCGGCGATTACGTCACGTGGGGCGACCGTCGCTACGTCGGCCCGTGCTCCGAGGCGCTCGGAATGTTGCGGGCGCCCTTCGGAGTGTACTGCTGTGCTCGGCAATCATGACGATGACCGCGACATGCCCTCGGCTCTGGTCGCGCGCGGCTACGAAGTGCTCCGCGACGCGCGGACGACGGTGACGGCGCGCGGTGAGAAGCTCGATCTTGTCGGCGTGAGGTTCTGGACGCAGCGCGGCCGGGACATCGCGAGAGTGATTCGCGGCGCAGAGAACACGACGATTCTTCTCGCGCACGATCCGCGACGGCTAACTGAAGCGGCCGCTCTGGGCATTCCGCTGGTCCTCTCTGGCCACACTCACGGGGGGCAGGTTGTCTTGCCGGAATCGGCGCGATCGCCGCGCAGGAAATTCCCGGTCGTTGCAGGCATCGGCCGACGCGACAAGACATCCATCTTCGTCAGCCGCGGCGTCGGCACGGTGTATGTGCCGTACAGACTGAACTGCCCGCCTGATGTATCGGTCCTTACGCTGAAGAGCGTGTAAATGAGGGAGACGGGTTCCACGTTTCCTATGAGGCGATAAACCGGCGGCCTTCGATCCGCCAGTTGCCGTTGAGCACCAGCTGAATCGCGAGCGGATACAAATGATGCTCCCGCTCCAGAATCCTGGCACTGAGGGTATCGATGTCATCGGTATCCTTGACCGGGACCGCTTCCTGAAGAATGATCGGGCCCCCATCGAGCTCGGCGGTGACAAGGTGCACGGTGGCACCTGTCCATTTCACTCCGTGTTCCAAAGCCTGATATTGGGCGTTCGTGCCTGGAAATGCCGGCAGCAGCGACGGGTGAATGTTGATGATGGCGTTTGGAAATGCATCCAGAAACACCTTGGTGAGCAACCTCATGTAGCCCGCAAGACACACCAGGCCGACGTTGCGCTCTTTCAGCAGGCGAACCAGCTCTCGATCGTAATCCTCTCGCGTCGCAAATCTTGCCTTGTCGGTGTGATCCACTACGAGGGTTTCGACGCCTGCATTGCGGGCGCGATGTAATCCGGCCGCGTCCGGCCGATTGGAGATCACCGCGACAATCTGCGCATTCAGCCGGCGCGATGCGATGGCATCGATGATCGCTTGGAGATTGCTTCCCCGCCCGGAGATGAGAACACCCAATCCGCCGATTAAAGGGGTCAGACCCTCTTTTTTCGTTTTTCGTAAAGGGCATCGAAGTTGCCAGGAACCCAACGATGTTACGCTCGACATGCCGAGAACGCCTCGACTCACATCGGCGAACACGTGTATCACGTCTTGAATCGCGCCGCGAAAAGCGGCGTGCTTTTCGTGAAGCCCGCAGACTACGTCGCTTTCGTAGATCTCCTTAGGAAAGCCGAGGCGCGAGAATCCCCATGAGAGTTCTTGCGTACTGCTTGATGCCAAACCATTGGCATTTGTTGCTATGGCCCATGGCGGACGGCGATCTGCAGTCGATTCGTGCAATGGCTCACCACGACTCACGCAGTTCGCTGGAACCGGGCGCATGACACCATCGGCAACGGCGCTGTATACCAGATCTCGTTTCCGATCCATCCGGTCGAACACGGTTCTCACCTGTTTTGAGCGTGGAGATATGTTGAACGAAATGCACTTCGTGCGAACCTTGTGCGCCGAGCACAGGATTGGCCATGGGGGAGCCTGGGGTGCCGAGCGTCCCAGGCCGATACGGAATGGTTGGATGAGGGTCCCGTTCGGCTTCCGCCTGATTGGAGCGACATCGTGGACACGCCGCAAACACAGGCCGAACTCGAGGCATTCCGACTACGGATGAATCTAGGCCAGCCGTTCGGCCATGAAGGCTGGCTCGACTAGAGCCGTTAATCCCCGAGGCCGACCACACTTACGAAAAACGAAAAAATAGGGTCTGACCCCTTTATCGCACTGCCAGCGCGTCTTCCGAGTACTCCAATGCCTTTGGCCGAATCACCACGCGCTTGGTGGCACTTTTTTCAATGTGGCCGGCGCGGAATGCGCCTGAACGGAAAGGGCCGGGCGACGTCCATTACCGTGCCGACATCCTTTTCCGGCACATAGATCGCAAACCCGGCTCCCATGTTCAGGTTGCCATAGGCTTCTCTGTCGTCGAGGTCTCCCTGCGCCTGGATGAACTCGAAACACCGGGTGGGGCGACGGGATCTGGTCGATCACGTATGTGAACGGCTCTCTTGCGCGCATCAACTTGCGCCAGCCGTGCCCGGTGATGTTGACAGCATAGTGAATGTCGACACCACGAGTCAGGCAATCCTCGATCGCACCGACATAAATATGCGTGGGATCCAGACAGCGCATCGCCGTACGGCCGGCCATCAGCCAGCGGCGTGAGATAGCCGTCCGGTGCGCGCTCGGCAATGGCCCGCGCGAGCGTCAGCCCATTGGCGTGAATGCCCGAGCTCTCGAAAAGCACGATTGCGTCTTCCGCCTGAATGTTCGCGCGAATGAGCCGCTGCTTCGGCTTCACCATCCCAATCGCGGAGCCGGCAAGCACGACCGTGTGAGGCTCGAACGACACCGCTGAGCGTCGGCGTCTCGCCGCCACCCCATGCGCACCGCGCGAGCTCGCACGCCGTCTTCCAACCGTTCACCAGATCTTCGGCTCGCCGCTCGTCATGAAACCAGTCTGACGACCCGGCGCCAAGATGCATCGCGACGGCCAGGGGCAAGGCGCCGAGCGTGACCATGTCGTTGACGATCATCGCGACGGTGTCCTGGGCGATGTGATCGTAGTAAGTACTGGCGCCGGTGAGCCGATACATCGGATCGGCAACGAGATTCTTCGTGCCGAGACCCTCTTCGACGTGCGCGAGAAATGCGTCTTCCGTTTCAATCAGGTAGGCGCTTTCGCCACGGCTCATCTCGACTTCGGCCACGCCAAGCCGCCGAATCACGTCGGCCGTTGATCGGCCGGCGGCTTGCGCGCGGCGCTTGAACGGATCCAGTGCGCCATAATCGACGCCCGCGCCGGCATATGTCAGGCGGTCCATGAATTCTGGCTCGAGTACACGTGAGGAGTGGGGTCGAGTCAGAACTCCAGCTTGTCGATCAGCGCCTGGCCAACGGTCCGCGTCGGTGATCCCTCAGGCGCCTTCCAGTAGCCGCGCCGCACCGCGACGAAGAATCGCTCTTCTTCGTAGTCCTCCTCGAGCATGTCGAAGCCTTCCGCAATCAAATCGATCGCCGCATCGCGCGTTCGGCATGTGTCTCGAGCAATGACAGCATCAGCGGCGTATTCCTGATCGCGATCGTCGCCGGCGCCCAGCGCGAGCGGCGCGCGTGGCGGATCGACGGCCGGGATCCCGATTTCCAGGATCGCATTCAGCGCCTGCTTGTTCTCCGGCATTCGCGAGCGCCACGAGCGCGGTCACCGTGTTGCGCAACAGCTCCTGGAAGCCGGCATTCCGCTCGGCAAATCGCAGCGTCTCGAGCAGATACGGGACGTGAGAATCGCAGTTGACGCCGAGCAGGCACATCGCAGCGGCGATCGTCGGCTGACTCTCACGGGGCGCCGTTCGCTGCAGCGACGCGAGCGTCTCCATCGCCCGTCGATCGCTTCAGCTTTCCGAGCGCGATGACCGCGTCGACCTGAAGCGGCCCGCTCAGCCGCGCAACGCCCATGATCGGCTCGATCGCATAGAGCGCGCGGTAATCGCCGAGCGCTTCGATGACCGCGCTTCGGAAAAAATCCTGCCCCCGTCCGACCTCAACCAGCAGCGTCTCACGGACCTTGGATCGGCTCCCTGGGCCGCCAGCGCGCGAACGAGCGCCGGTCGCACAAACTCGCTTTCCTCCCGCTCGAGGGCGTCCAGCAGCGCAGGAATCACGCTCGCCGACGGATGGTGCTCGTAATACATGTAAGCGACTGTCGCGCAGCCGATCGTTCGGATCGGCGAGCGTCTGCCGGACGAGCTCGGCTGTCCGACTGTCGTTGAATCCGAGCAACAGCACGAGCGCCCGGAATCTGACGAACTGATCCTTGTGACCTTCGATCGCCTTCATCAGCGCCGGGACGACAGCCTCGGCCGGAGCCCTCCGCAGCGCGCGTGAAGCCTTCATCCGCACCGGGAAGTCGAGATTGCCCAAGCAAATCGATCGAGGATCGAATCGCGTCCGCCGGAAGCGGCTGAGGGCCACGCTCCTGCCCAGCCGCGATCGCACCGCTCAGCAAGAGCAGCACCGACGCCACGCCGGCATCAGGCTATGTCTTGACGGCATCTGTATCGAGCTTCAGCGCCAGTTGAAGATAGGCAGCCTCATTGCTGGGAAACGCGACAGGATACTGTCCGGTGTAGCACGACGTGCAGTATGACGTCCTTCGCGTGCCGACCGCCGACAGAAGTCCTTCGAGGCTCAGATAGCCGACGCTATCGGCGCCGATGTATTTCTGGATCTCATCGAGCGTATGCGTCGCGGCAATCAGCTCAGAGCGGCGAGGCGTATCGACGCCGTAAAAGCACGGCGAGATAGTCGGCGGGCAGCTGATCCTCATGTGAACTTCCTTCGCCCCCGCTGCCTTCACCATCTTGACGATCTTCCGGCTCGTGGTACCGCGGACGATCGAATCGTCCACGAGCACGACGCGTCTGCCTTCGAGAATGCTTCGAACGGGATTCAGCTTCACGCGCACGCCGAAATGCCGGATCGCCTGCTGTGGCTCGATAAAGGTGCGACCGACATAGTGGTTGCGGATGAGCCCTACGCGCATCGGAATCCCCGACTCTTCCGCGAAGCCGATCGCCGCGCATACTCCGGAGTCCGGAACGGGAACAATGACATCGGCATTGGCGGGCTGCTCGCGCGCGAGCAGGCGCCCGAGATTCGTCCGGATTTCGTTGACGCTTTCCCCGAAGACGTAGCTGTCGGGCCGGGCGAAATACACGTGCTCGAAGATACAGTGCGCAGATGGCGCCGGCGGAAACGGCTTGAAGGACTTGACGCCTGCCGCGCTCGCCGATGACGATCTCGCCGGGCTCCACATCCCGAACGTAGGTTGCGCCGATCAAATCGAGCGCGCAGGTTTCCGAACACGCGATCACGGCGTCGCCCAGGCGGCCGATTGCCAGCGGACGAAACCCGTGGGGATCGCGCACGGCAATCATTCGATCCTTGGTCATCAGGACCAGGGAAAACGCCCCCTGCACATGTGAAATCGCCTCGACGATCGCTTCCTCGCTCGATGCAGCGCGCGACCTCGCGTACAGGTGCAGGATGACCTCGGTGTCGGTGGACGTCTGGAAAATCGAGCCACGCTGGCACGAGCTCGTCTTTCAACTCGCTGGCATTCACGAGATTGCCGTTGTGCCCGATCGCGATTTGCCCGTGCGCGCAATCGATCAGAATCGGCTGGGCGTTATCGACGTTGCTGTCGCCGGCGGTCGAATAACGCACATGGCCAATCGCGATATGGCCCGGCAGCTTTTCGAGCGTCTTCTCGCGAAAACGCTTCGGCCACATAACCCATCGATTTCGAGATTCGGATGACGCTTCCATCCGACGCCGCGATGCCGGCGCTTTCCTGGCCGCGATGCTGCAGCGCATAAAGGCCGAGGTAGGTCGAGGTTGGCAGCCTCCGGGTGACCGAAAATGCCGAAAACGCCGCATTCTTCTCTTAGTTTGTCATGGGGCCCCACCCCCATGACCTGTACCTCGCGGCCTGTCGGCCGCTCGGCGTTTCCTGCAGCGCTTTTCTGCTTAGTCGGCATTTGGTCCTCTTTCAATCCCTATGCAGCCCGCTGCTTGAAATACTTGTTCCAATGCACTGTCCCAGATAAGCTCGGCGTCCTCGACGGCGATATCGATGGCACTCCGCCCATTGATTGAGACGCTGATACGCCCGGTTCCGGTTGCCCCTATTTCCACGGCAGGCACTCCGAAGGCACTCGCGCGAGACAGCACAGCCTCGACATGCTCGCGCGCCACCGAGATGACGACCCGCGAGGCCGACTCCGAGAACAATGTGGAGGCAGCCATCCACGATCTGGCGCCTCGATTGCTGGAAGATTCACCTTCAGCCCAATGCCTCCAGTGCCGAACGACACACTCCGCGAGCGTCACCGCCAATCCGCCCTCGGCACAGTCGTGCGCGGATCGAACCAATCCTTCTCGGACCGACCGCAACCAGAAACCGCTGAAGCGCCTTCTCGGCGCGAAGATCGACCTCAGGAGGCACCCCTGGCGACGCAGCGCTGCGTCACCTTCAGGTATTCGCTTCCTCCGAGCTCATAACGGCCCATCTCCGAGCAGCACGATGGCATCTCCGCTCGCCTTGAAGCTGCGGCCCAGCACTCTGCCGGCATGCTCAATGAGACCGACGACTCCCAGAACCGGCGTCGGATAGATCGCATTTCCATCTGTCTCGTTGTAAAGGCTGACGTTGCCGCCCGTGATCGGGATGTCGAGCTCCCTGCATGCTGCCGTGATCCCTTCCACGGCCCGGCCGAACTGCCACATGATCTCCGGCCGTTCCGGGTTGCCGAAGTTCAGGCAATTGGTTGCGCCGATCGGCTCACCGCCGGCGCAGGCGACGTTGCGCGCCGCCTCGGCCACGGCCAGCACAGCTCCTCGATACGGATCGAGATAACAATACCGACCGTTGCCGTCGACCGATAACGCCAGCGCGCGATCGGTTCCCTTCACGCGCACGACGCCTGCTCCCATACCAGGAAGAACGAGCGTGTTGGTCCGCACCATGTGGTCGTACTGGCGATACACCCATCGTTTGTTCGCGATAGTCGGCGAGGCAAGCAGCGAGCGAAGCGCGTCGGTGTCGGACACCGCCGGCCGATCCGGCAGCACCAGCTTCTGCACGTGGTCCAAATAGGCCGGCGGCTCCATTGGACGCTGGTAAACCGGCGCCTCGTCGGTCAGCGCGCCTGGTCGGAATCTCCGCGACGACCTGGCCGTGGTCGCGTACCCGCATCAACCCATCATCGGTAACCTCGCCGATATGGGCGGCATGCAGATCCCATTTCTCGAAAATCTCCTCGACGTCGCGCTCGCGGCCACGCTTGACCACCAGAAGCATGCGCTCCTGAGACTCGGAGAGCATGATCTCGTAGGCGGTCATCCCCGATTCGCGCTGCGGCACGCGAGCGACGTCGATATCGATTCCCGCACCGCCGCGCGATCCCATCTCGCACGTGGAACAGGTCAGCCCGGCAGCGCCCATGTCCTGAATCCCTATCAGCGCATCGGTCTTCATCACCTCGAGGCACGCCTCGAGAAGCAGCTTCTCCATGAACGGATCGCCAACCTGCACCGCGGGGCGCTTCTCCGACGAGTTTTCATCAAACTCCGCCGACGCCATGGTGGCGCCGTGGATGCCGTCCCGCCCGGTCTTCGAGCCGACGTAGTACACGGGATTGCCGGTGCCTTTCGCGACGCCCTTGATGATCTCGTCCGCCTTCGCGATGCCCGAGGCAGAACACATTGACGAGAGGATTCCCGGTGTAGCAGTCTTCGAACGCAATTTCGCCGCCGACGGTCGGAATGCCGATGCTGTTCCCGTAGCCGGCGATGCCGGCGACAACGCCTTCCATGTTTCGCCGTACGCGAGGCTCGTCGAGCCCGCCGAACCGCAGCGAGTTCATCAGTGCAATCGGACGGGCGCCCATCGTAAAGATGTCGCGAATGATGCCGCCAACGCCGGTCGCCGCCCCTTGATACGGCTCGATGAAGGACGGATGGTTGTGGGACTCGATTTTGAAGACCGCCGCCAGGCCATCGCCGATGTCGACCGCGCCGGCATTCTCGCCAGGGCCCTGCAGCACACGAGACCCGGTCGTCGGAAGACTCCGCAGATGCACGCGAGAGCTCTTGTAGCTGCAGTGCTCTGACCACATCACGGAGAAAATCCCGAGCTCGGTGAGACTCGGATAACGCCCAAGGGCCTTCACGATGCGGTCGTACTCCTCGCCTGTCAGACCGTGGCGGTCGAGCGTGGCCCTGTCGTGTCTGCCGGTCGCGCTCATGCTGGCGCGCTCCCGGCAGCGGTCAGCGCACCTGACGCGTGCACCGCAACCACCGATTCGAACATGACAAGACCGTCAGCGCTTCCGACGGCCAGCTCGCACGCCCGCTCTGGATGAGGCATCAGGCCGACCACGTTGCGACGCTCGCTGCAGATTCCGGCAATCGACTCGATCGAGCCGTTCGGGTTTGCGGTATCGGTCACGGCGCCCGCTTCGTTCACGTATCGGAACACGATTTGGCGATGCTGTTCGAGCCTGCGAAGCTCGTCGGGAGTCGTGAAGTAGTTCCCCTCGCCGTGGGCAATCGGAATCCGCAAGACCTGCTGAGGACGGCATATCGCCGTAAACGGTGTGTCGGTCTGCTCTACGCGGATATGCACGTGTTCGCAGCGAAACTTCAGCCCGCGGTTGCGAAGCATTGCGCCAGGCAGAAGCCCTGCTTCCAGAAGAATCTGGAAGCCGTTGCAGATGCCGAGCACCGGCCCGCCCGCGGCCGCGAACTCCTTGACCGCGTCCATGATGGGCGAAAACCGCGCGATCGCGCCGGTTCTCAGATAGTCGCCGTGCGAGAAGCCTCCCGGAAGAATGACCACATCGGCGCCGCGAAGGTCCGTCTCCTTGTGCCAGACAAAGTCCGCCTCCTGACCGAGCACGTGCTTCGCGGCGTGATACGCGTCGTGATCGCAGTTCGATCCGGGAAAGACGAATGACGGCGAAGCGCATGTGCCTTTCTTTAGTTTGTCGTGGGGCCCCACCCCACGACCTGTCCTCGCAGCCTTCGGCTGCTCGGCGATGGTCGCGACGCCTGGCTGCTTAGTGGAGCGTACTGCAACATTGTCAGCCGACTTCAATGCGATAGCTCTCGATCACCGGGTTTGCCAGCAATTTGTCGGCAACCTCGGACGCCATCGACCGGGCTTCTTCGCTCGAATCGGCCGCGAGCTCCAGCTCGAAGTACTTCCCCTGCCGAACGTCCTCCACGCCTGAATACCCGAGCGAGTGCAGCGCGTCCGCAATCGTTTTCCCCTGAGGGTCGAACACCGACGGTTTCAACGTCACAAAGACCCGCGCGCGCATCAGGAGACTCCCGGCCGCGACCGGCACGCTGAACACCCGGTCGAAAATTCGATCGACGTTCTTCAATTGCACTTTCAGATCGAACGCGTCTTCCAGCGTCTTTCGATCCAGCACACCCATCGACGTCCGCGTCGGCGAGCAGCAGTTGCCTGAAGTCTTTCCTTTCGTCGTAAGCGCGCATCGCGTTCCTCTGCACCCACTCGTAGGCTTGCTCACGAGAAACGCCTCGCTGGGCGAGCTCGAGAAGGACAGTGCCGGAAAACACAACGCCGCGTGACAGCTCCAGGTTCTGGCGCATGCGATCGGCATTCACCACGAGCCCGCTGCACGATTCGCGTAAATCGCCGCAGCATGTGATCGAGCGCGATAAAGCTGTCGGGAAGGATCACGCGCTCGACCGACGAATGCGAGATGTCCCGCTCGTGCCAGAGCGCGATGTTTTCGAGCGCGGCGTGCGCATTGCGCGCGCAGCAGGCGCGCAAGGCCGGTAATCTGCTCGCACCCGACCGGGTTGCGCTTGTGCGGCATCGCCGACGAACCCTTCTGTCCCTTGCCGAAGGGCTCCTGCACTTCGCCGATTTCGGTTTTCTGCAGCCCGCGAATCTCGAGCGCGAACTTCTCGAGCGACGCGCCCGTGATCGCGATAGTCGCTGAGCAGCTCTGCATGACGATCCCGCTGAATCACCTGTGAGGACACCGGCGCCGGCTCCAGACCGAGCCTTCGACAGATGGCCGCCTCGATGTCGGGATCGAGATGGGCAAAGGTGCCGACCGCCCCGACACCTTTCCAACCGAGACCACGGCTTTCGCGCGGCTCAGCCGGGCGCGATCGCGCTGCAGCTCGGCGTACCAGAGCGCAAGCTTCAATCCGAACGTCATCGGCTCGGCATGGACGCCGTGGGTCCGGCCCATCATCGGCGTGCGGCGATGCTCTTCCGCGCGCGACCGCACGACTTCGAGCAGCGCGTCGATATCGTTCAGCAGCAGGCTCGTTGCCTCGCGCATCTGTATCGCCTGCGCGGTATCGACGACATCGGAAGATGTGAGTCCGAAGTGGAGCCAGCGTGCCGACGGCCCGACATGCTCGGCCACAGCCGTCGTGAACGCAATGACGTCGTGCTGTGTGGTTTCCTCGATTGCCGCGATGCGAGCGACGTCGAACTTCGATCGCTCTCTGATGTCTCGTGCAGCCTCGGCGGGGATGATTCCAGCCTCGGCCATCGCCTCGGCAGCCGCGATTTCAACCTGCAGCCAGGTTTCGAATCTTCGCTCTTCGCTCCAGATGCGCCCCATATCGGGGTGTGTGTAGCGAGGAATCATTAATTCAGATTAAGTCGCTCTCGTGGAAGTTGAAGTCCATTGACTTGTCCGAGAACTGTCGCCGCCAGCGAACCGTTCGAAAACAACTCGCCCGCGACACGCTGGACGTCCTCCGGAGACACACGCTCGATGCCCTGCAAGGTTTCATCGAGGCTGAACTGCCGATCGAAGTAAATCTCCTGCCGGGCGAGATGCGACATGCGACTCGATGTGTTCTCGAGGCTCAGCATCACGCTGCCCTTGAGATGATCCTTCGCGCGTCGAAGCTCGGTGTCGGACACCGGCGACTGCTTGATCGTCTTCATCTCCTCGACGACGAGATCGATGACTTCGCCGACCGCCTCGTTGGCGCATCCCGCGTACACCGTGAGGTATCCGGCGTCGCGATAGGCGTTGATCCCGGAGAACACCGAGTAGGCGAGGCCGCGCTTCTCGCGGATGTTCTGGAACAGGCGCGAGCTCATCGAGCCGCCGAGCATCGTGTTCATCACGTAGCTCGCGTAGCGGTCGGCATGGTTCTGCGGGTAGCTGGAGGTTCCCAGGCACACATGACTCTGCTCCAGCTCCTTGTTGCGAATGACCACTTTCGGCACGACTCGCGGAGGAGCATCCGCGCCATTCCGCGCTTTCGACGGCATCGCACCGAACGCCCTGTCCAGCGCACTCGCGAAGCTGTGAATGCTCGAGATTGCCGGCCGCCGAAATAATGACATTCTCCGCGGCGTACGCACCTTTGAAGTGATCGGACAGCCGGCGCTGATTAATCGCCTCGACGCTTTCCTTCGTGCCGAGAATAGGACGGCCGAGCGGGTGGCCTTCCCAGAAGGCCTGCGTGAAGATTTCGTGCACGAGATCGTCGGGCGTATCCTCGACCATCTTGATTTCTTCGACGATGACCTTCTTTTCGCGCTCGATGTCGACCTCGTGAAATGCCGGCCGCAGGACGATGTCCGACAGAATGTCGACGGCAAGTGGCAGGTGCTCGTCGAGCACCTTGACGTAGTAGCTGGCGTACTCCTTGGCGGTAAACGCGTCGAGCTGTCCGCCGATGGAATCCACCGCCTGCGCAATTTGTTCGGCCGTGCGGGTCGCCGTGCCCTTGAACAGCATGTGCTCGACGAAATGGGCGATTCCACTCTCTTCGTCGGTCTCGTGCCTGGACCCGCGCGAGAGCCACACGCCCAGGCTGACCGAACGGACATGGCCCATCGATTCAGTCACGAGACGAATCCCGTTGTCGAGTGCGTCGCGAACAATCATGAAAGTGATGACAATCGCCGTGCAAACCGTTCGGGCCACCGCGATGCCGCACAGTGGCACCCGTTCGGAAAAGAAAGGCTTGAGAGAGAGCTGGAAGGATCTTGACACGAGTACAATCGGAGGATTGCAGGCTCAGATGCCCAACGATCAGAACGGCTTAGCGCCAGACGCCCGTCCCGATCTTGGCGACGCTCGATCTCGGCGAGCTGGAGGCAGCGGTCGAGAGCCGGGGGTCACCCGAGGTTTCACGCGCGCCAGATCTTCAATTGGATCTACGCCAAGGGCGTGACCGATTTCGAGAAGATGACCGACTTGTCGCGCCAGCTCCGAGCCGATCTCGCGGCACACTTTCGGATTGCCACACCCGCTCTTGTCCACAAGGACACCTCTTCGGACGGGACTGTGAAGTTTCTCCTGGAGCTCGAAGATGGACGGCGCATCGAATCGGTCTTCATCCCCGACACCCCCAGCCAGACGTTCTGCATCTCGACCCAGGTCGGATGTGCGATGAAATGCGGCTTCTGCCTAACCGGCAAGATGGGCCTGGTCCGGAACCTCACGGCGGGTGAAATCGCCGGTCAGGTCCGCGTCCTCGCCGGCGAGGTGGGACTGCGAACGTCGAAATTCAACATCGTCCTGATGGGAATGGGCGAACCGCTGCACAACTACGACAACACGATGAAAGCGCTTCGAATCCTCAACGACGAGCACGGTCTTGCGGTCTCGCCGAGGCGTGTGACCTTGTCGACCGTAGGCGTGCTGCCCGCGCTCGAACGACTCGCCAGCCGAGCCATTGATGCCGCAACCTGGCAATCTCTCTCCATGCGACGACCGATGCTCAGCGCGAGGCGCTGGTGCCGGTCAACCGGAAGTATGGACTCGAGGACATCCTCGCGGCCGCGCGCAAGTTCCCGATGAAACGCCGGAACCGGATTACCTTTGAGTACGTGCTCCTTCGCGGCGTCAACGATACGCCAGAGGACGCGCGGAGACTGGTCCGCCTGCTCGGCAACATGCGGTGCAAGGTGAATCTGATTCCGCTGAATGAGGCGGCCGGGATTCCGTTCCAGCGGCCGTCCGACGAGCGCGTCGACGAGATTTGCGGCGATTCTTGCGAATGCCCGCGTTACAGTATCTGTACGGAAAAGCCGAGGCCGCGACATTCGGGCGGCTTGCGGTCAGCTGATTGTCGAAGGCGACGACCAGGTCGCCGGCGCAGAGAGCCGCGGCGTTGATGTGATCCGTCACGTCACGCTGCCCAACCAGGTGTTCGCCATCGAGGGTCACGGTCACGGCGACCCACTCATTTCGCTGCAGGCCGGGCGGAATTCTTACCTTCAGATAGTTGTCAGTCACGACAAGCGACCCGTCCTCGATCGTGAGGCCCGGCCGCACAGCCCCATCCTGGCTGCGATGAAATTTCCGCGTGAGGTCGCGGCCGATCTCGCGAACCCGGCCGGCTCTTTCGCGAACCGTCGTCCCGTGAACCCTGGCCGGCAGCATCGCAGCTGCTGTGCCCGGACGATCGGAGTACGGAAAGACGTGCAGGTGAGTCAGCGGCGAACCTGCAAGGTAGGACTCGAGCTGTGCAAAGTCGTCGGCTGTCTCTCCCGGGAATCCGACGATCACATCGGAACCGATTGACGCATGCGGCATGTCGCGGCGAATACGATCGACGAGTCGCCTGTAGTACTGGAGAGTGTATACGGCCGGCGCATCGCCACCAGCATTCGATCGCTCGCATGCTGGAGCGGCAGGTGAAAATGCGGCGCAAAGCACGAAGACCGACTCACGAGATCGATGATCTCTTCGGAGCAGTCCATCGGTTCGAGCGAGCTGATCCGAAATCGCACATCTGGGGCGCGCTGCCGAATCAATTCGAGCAAACCGAAGAGCGATGAGCCATCGGCGAGATCGCGGCCATAGGAACCGAGGTGCACCCCCGTGAGGGCAATCTCTCGATACCCGGCCAGGCGCACCCGCCGAATCTCCGAGAGCACCTCGTCGATCGACTTGCTTCGCCCATGTCCGCGCGTCGACGGGATCACGCAGTACGCACAGGCCTCGTCACAGCCGGTCTGGACGCGGAGGGTGTACGCCGTCCGGCCAGCCAGGCCCGGAGCGATGTCGGCGCCGCAGGAACCTTCGCCATCGCCAAACCGCTCGGCAGTGGTCAGGCCGATTTCATGCGCCAGGTGTTCCTTGAGCTCATTGGGAACGATATGGATCACGCCTGCCAGTCCGGCGACCTCATCGGGTCGACGGGTTGCGTAGCACCCGGTCACGTACAATCCGCGCTGCTGGATTTTCGCGCGCGATTCTTCGCACGATCTGACGCGCACCCTGATCTGCGGCACTCGTCACCGAGCAGGTGTTCACGACGACGAGGTCCGCTTCCTGCGTTCCCGCTGCGGTGCCGCCGGCGGCGATGAGCTGTTCTTCTATCTGAAAGGAGTCCGACTGATTCACCCGACAGCCGAACGTGACAATTGAATACTTCACAGCCCGGACTAGGGATTAGCCAGTTTCCTGGCAGATTCCTCCACCTTTTCGGCCAAGCCACGCTTGTACGTCTTCGACGCGCGCCGCGATCTGCTCGTCGCCAAGAGCCAGAATCTGAGCCGCGAGCACGCCCGCGTTGGTCGCTCCAGGCTTTCCGATCGATACGGTGGCGACCGGGACACCGGGGGGCATCTGGACCGTCGAGAGGAGCGCGTCCAGTCCGTTCAGGGCTGACGAATCGATCGGCACGCCGATGACCGGCTTTGCCACGTGCGCGGCCACCACGCCGCCAAGGTGCGCGGCAGCACCGGCGCCGACGATGAAGATCTTGACGTCGCGACTCTTGGCATCACCCAGCAGCCGCATCACACGCTCAGGGGATCGATGCGCACTTGCGACCGTCATCTCGGCGGAAATACCGAGCTCCTTGAGCACGTCGAGCGCACCCTGCATGACGGGCGCGTCATTGGGCGAACCAATCAGAATCAACACTTGTAACGGTGTCATCTTTTTTTGATCCGCGTGGGGCCCCACCCCCACGCGCCGCCGTCGCTTACGCTCCGGATCTTGTTAGCCACGATGTTTGCTTAAGTGTTACTTCAGTGTAGAGCCTTTGCCCCGATATCTTTACGATAGTGCATGCAATCAAAGCGGATGTGACCGACGGCTTCGTACGCGCGATCGATGGCGCCACGATAGTCGTCTCCCGACGCGACAACCGTGAGAACACGCCCGCCGGCCGTCACGATATGCGACCCGCGCCTGGCGGTCCCGGCGTGAAACACATTCACGTCTGGAACTTGCTCCGCGGTGTCCAGGCCCTGAATGACCTTGCCGGTCTCGTAAGCGTCAGGGTAGCCCCCGGATGCGATCACGACACCGACACGAGGGCGCGACGACAACGACACCGAGCGAGCCCCAAGCTCGCCGGTCGCCGCGTTCAACAGCAGTTCGCAGAGATCGTCTTCAATCATCGGCAAAATCACCTGCGCTTCCGGATCGCCGAATCGCACGTTGAACTCGATGACCTTCGGTCCGTCAGATGTCAGCATCAGTCCGACGAAGAGAAACCCGCGAAACTCGCTGCCCTCGCTGCGCATGCCCTCGAGCACGGGATTCACGATCTCGGTCATCACCCGCTCCTGCGTGGATGCATCGAAGAGAGAGCTTGGTGCGTACGCGCCCATTCCTCCCGTGTTCAGACCCATGTCGCCATCGAGCGCACGCTTGTGATCCTCGGCCGATCCCAGCGCCACGGCCCGCGTTCCATCGCTCAGGACGAAGAACGAGGCTTCCCGTCCGACCAGAAACTCCTCGATGACGAGTCTTGCCCCCGCCTGACCAAATCGCTTGTCCACCATCATCGCCTGAACCTGCGACTCGGCGTCGGGCAGGTCGGGCGAGACCACGACCCCCTTTCCCGCCGCGAGGCCATCGGCCTTTAGCACTACAGGGTAACGAAACTCACCCGATCTCAGAACGCCGAGAGCCTGTGCCGCCGAATCGCAGGTTCTGTATCGCGCGGTGGGAATGTTCCAGCGGTGCATGAAGTCCTTTGCAAAGATTTTGCTTGATTCCAGGTGCGCGGCACGTTGCGTAGGACCCAGCAGCAACATCCCCCCCTCTGCGAAGACATCAGCGACACCGCGGCTGAGGGGCAGTTCGGGACCGACGATCGTGAAATCGATGTCTTCGCGGAGCGCAATTGCAGCGACCTCATGCGGATCGGCGGGATCTACGGGAATACAGCGCGCAAGCCGGCTGATACCCGCGTTTCCGGGCGCGCACACGACCTCGGCGACAGCGCGTTCCGATGCCAGTTTCCATGCCAGCGCGTGTTCGCGCCCGCCGTTTCCGATAATCAGCACTCTCGTGGAACGCACGGCTCGCAGTTAAACTGTTGGATGTAAAAGAGTTAGTGTGAAGGACTAATCAATTGACGGGGCTGCGGCTTTGCGCCTAAGATTCGCAGTCCCGAATTAGCGTAACACAACGTATACAAGGATCGCCCGAGCTTAGGGGGTGTTATCAAGCGTGGCGGAAGTCAAGGTACAGGATGGCGAGTCGATCGAGAGTGCTCTTCGACGATTCAAACGGAAGGTGCAGCAGGAAGATATCATCAAGGATATCAAGAAACACTCCTTCTATTTGAAGCCCGGAGACAAGCGCAGGGCCAAACAGGCACTCGCGCGAAAACGTAACCGTAAGAAAATGCGACGCGACGCAGAGTAAAGGGCGCGAGCAAGGGGCGACACGATGGAGTTCCAAGACAAGATCCTCAATTGCGTGGATTGCGGCGCGGAGTTCGTGTGGACGGCAGGTGAGCAGCTCTTTTTCGCGGACAAGAACTTCAAGAACGAGCCCAAACGATGCAAGGCCTGCAAGGCCAAGCGAGCGACCCGGGCCGCGTCTCCCGGAATTCGCGAACGTGTCGAAACAACTGCCACCTGCTCGGCCTGCGGAAAGGAAACCACGGTTCCGTTCCGTCCCACGCAGGGTCGCCCTGTGTTCTGCAAGGAGTGTTTTCAGCAGAGAAAGTTCGCTGGAGCGGGAGGACTGTAAGTCCTCCCGCTTCGGATGCCGACTGGTCAGGGCCGCCGCCCGCTGTTTCTCAGCCTCTTTCTCTCGTTGCGCCCCGGCCAGTGGACGAAGAATCTTTTCGTCTTCGCGGCGCTCGTCTTCGCCGAGCGCCTCACGGATGCAGACGCCGTCGTCCGCGCAATCGCGGCGTTTCTGATCTTCTGCGCCCTCTCTGGAACGGTCTACCTCGTCAATGATGTACTCGATCGTGAACAGGATCGACGCCATCCCTTGAAGGCCAGCCGGCCGATCGCGTCGGGGGAGCTGACCCCGGGAACCGCGCTGGTGACGGCCCTCATCCTGGCGATCCGCGGCGTTGATCGCCTCGCTCGCGCTCGGCCATCCCTTTTTCGCCGCCGCCGCGACGTACCTGCTTCTGTTGTCTTCGTATTCGGCGTGGCTGAAGCACATCGTCATTCTCGATGTGTTGACGGTTGCCGCAGGGTTTACGTTGCGGGCGGCGGGCGGCGCCGCAGCGATCTTCGTGCCGATCAGCCACTGGCTCCTGGTGTGCACGACGCTTCTGGCGTTGTTCATTGCGCTCAGCAAACGGCGTCACGAGCTGATACTGCTCACCGATTCGGCGACCGATCATCGGCCGATCCTGGGCGACTATACGCCCTACCTGCTCGATCAGATGATTTCGGTCGTCACCGCCTCGACGCTGATCGCGTACGCGTTTTACACGATCAGCCCGGAAACGACCGAACATTTCGGCACGAATCTGCTGACGTTGACGATCCCGTTCCCCCTTTACGGGATTTTTCGCTATTTGTATCTCGTGCATCGCCACGACCTGGGCGGCAGCCCGGCCGAACTGCTGATGAACGACCGGCCCCTGCTGAGCTGCGTCGCACTCTGGGCGCTCTCGGTGATCCTCATCATTTACCGGTAATATTGAAGGAATGTCCAAAGCGCGCGTAGCCATCCTGCGGACCAGACCCGAAACCGTTCTGGCCGACTATCACCGTCTCTTGAATCTTGCCGGCTACCAGCGCGTGGTGGCGAAGGACGCCGACACCGCGCTGAAAGTCAACATCTCGTGGCACTTCTTCTTTCCCGGCAGCTCGACGACCCCCTGGCAGCTCGAAGGGGTGATCCGGGCGATGAAGAAGGACGGCTATTCGGCAGACCTGATACACGCGTGCCACAACCGGACGGTCGTCATCGACGCACATCTCGGAGAGCGCGAAAACAAGCAGCTGCCGGTGGTCCAGGCGCACGGACTGCGCAACATCCATATCTACGAAGGAGAAGAGTGGATCAACATCCGTGACGCCGTCGGCGACCTTACCAGGGAGTTTCTGTGCTTGAACGAGGTGTACCCGCGGGGGTTCATGATCCCGCGCCGTTTTATCGGCGAGAACATCGTTCATCTGCCGACGGTGAAGACGCACGTGTTCACGACCACTACCGGGGCGATGAAGAATGCGTTCGGCGGCCTGCTGAACGAGCGGCGCCACTGGACCCATCCGGTGATTCACGAGACGCTCGTCGATCTGCTGATGATCCAGCAGAAGATTCATCGCGGCGTTTTCGCGGTCATGGACGGCACTTTCGCCGGCGACGGTCCCGGGCCTCGCTGCATGATTCCGAGAGTCAAGAACGTCATCCTCGCCAGCTCCGACCAGGTCGCGATCGACGCGCTCGCTGCGAAGCTGATGGGCATCGATCCGCTGTCGATTAAGTTCATTCGCCTGGCCCACGAGCGTGGGCTGGGCTGCGGAGATCCGCGTGACATCGAGATTGTTGGCGACGAGGACGCCGGTAATGAGAACTGGCAGTTCGTCGGTCCATTCAAAAAGATGACGTTCGCCGCGCGCATGCAGCACAAGATCTACTGGGGCCCGCTCCGAAAACCGATCGAATGGTCGCTGAAGACGGTGCTTGCGCCGTGGGCGTACGCGGCCAGCGTGGTGTATCACGACAGCTTCTGGTATCCACTCAAGGCGAAAGCGCTGATGCGCGACGTGCTGGCGAGCCCCTGGGGACGGCTTTTTCGCGGATGGGAATCCGCGGTTGCCGATGAGAACGGTTATCCGGACGTTGGCAGCGAATCGGCGGAAATCCAGCGCACAGGCATGAAGGCGCTCATCCGATCGATTGGCATTCTCGGGACATGCTTGAAGGAAGCGCCGGAGTTCGCCGCACGACGCCGGTAATGGCGCCGGGTCTGAACAGCAAGACCCGGCCTGCGTACCAACGCGGGGTTACGTGCGCAGGGCGGCTCCTGTTGGTTGGACCCGAGATGGACTGAGTGAATATGGCAGATTTCAACATCCGGACCGATGCCGTAGATGTCGAGCAGATCATGCGCCAGATTCGGGCGCGGATACAGGAAAAACGCGGCGTAGACTACACCGAACAGCAGATTCAGGAGCTGGCGAGCGTCAAGCTCGAGCGATTTCTCGATCCGAAGGGCGTTCGCTCCGACCTCGTCGAGCAGTTCAAACGCGGGCGTGATCGGACGGTCGACCCTTTCCAGCCACAGCAATATGCGGTTGACAGCAACGACCTCTATGGCAGCAGCCGGACCATCGTGCGCTGGATACGCACGATCCTGAGGCCCATTCTGAAAGTCCTGATGAACTCGAACAGGCTCGTGCAGGTGCTGCACCAGCAGACCGAGATCAATACTCTCTACGAAAAGCAGTTCCATCTTCTCCGTGACAAGAACCAGCAGCGTGACGAAGTCGACATGCTCTACTACGAGCTGGTCCACAACCTCGTGCTCGAACTGACACGGGTTGGCATCGAGAACCGCAATCTCAAGATGCGGCTCGAGTCGCTGTCCAGCCGTATGGACTTCGACGAGCGGCGCGCGCGCGCGCTGGAAGGCGTCGTTCAATACCGGCCCGGAACGGGTCCCGCCCGCGAGGTGGCGACCACTCAGGCTCGTGCGTTCGTCGAGCCGACGGCCACGCAACAACCAGCGGCACAGGGCGTTCCACAGCAGGCTGGACCTTCCGCCGACGAGTCCGCCTCCGAGTCGAGCACGGCCCGGCGGCGCCGTCGGCGACGCCGAGGCCGCCGTGGCGGCCGCGCGCACGCCGCTGACATCGCTCCTGCTGGCACATCTGTCGAAGCGCTCTCACCGGAAGACTCCGCAACGCCACCTCATGGAGACCCGACGGCCGAGGTCGCGCTCGACACCGATCGTTCCACACCGGACTCCACGTCGGACTCCGACTCCGGCGAGGATGAAGGGCCGGACCCCTCGGCGCAGTGAGGCTGGCGATCGTCGTCCAACGCTATGGCGCCGAGATCAACGGCGGCGCCGAGCTACATGCCCGTTACGTCGCCGAGCATCTTTCACGGCATGCCGACGTCGACGTGCTCACCACCTGTGCGCGTGACTATGTCACGTGGCGCGATGAATATCCGACGGGACTCGAACGAGTCAACGGCGTCGCCGTGCGCCGCTTTCCTGTCGATCACGAGCGCGATGTTCGCCTGTTTGCCCGACTCTCAGACCTCGTCTTCGGCCAGCCGCACTCGTTTCAGGATGAGCTCAAATGGCTGGATGCGGAAGGGCCGACCAGCACGGCCCTGCTCGATCATGTGCGTGCCTCGGCGTACGACTACATCCTTTTCTTCAGCTATCGGTACTTTCACGTCTATCACGGCGTGCGCGCCACGCCCAGGCGGGCGCTCCTCGTCCCGACTGCAGAGCGCGACGAAGCGATTGGCCTCGCAATCTCTCCGCGCATCTTTCGTAGCGTGCGTGCGCTCATGTACAACAGCCCCGAAGAAAGACGGATGATACAGGCGGTTTCTCACAACGAGGACGTTCCTGGAGTCGTTGTAGGGATCGGCTCGGAAATCGCTCCGCACGTGCAGCCGGAGAGGTTTCGACACAAGTACGGGATCGCGGGTCCGTTTGCGCTCTATGTCGGCCGTATCGACCAGAACAAGGGCTGCAACGAGTTGTTCTCGTTTTATTTGAATGGACTTCAGGCGCTGCCGAAAGGGCTCCGTCTGGTCCTCATCGGCAAGGCCCTGCTGCCGATCCCGGATCATCCCCGAATCCATCACCTCGGATTTGTGGACGACCAGGACAAGTTCGACGCGCTCACCGCCGCGGATTTGCTGGTGATGCCGTCCTACTACGAGAGCCTTTCGATGGTGGCCCTCGAGGCCTGGGCGGTCGGCAAACCGGTGCTCGCCAACGGCAGGTGTGAAGTGCTGAAGGGACAGTGCATCCGGAGCAACGGCGGACTGTATTATGAAAATCAAGCCGAGTTCATCGAAGCCCTTCGAGCGATTGCCGAAAGCCGGACTCTGAACACCGCGCTTGGCGCCAATGGGCGCCAGTTTTTTCAGCAGCACTATTCGTGGCCGGTGATCGAGCGGAAGTATCTGGACATGCTGCAGCGTCTGAAGGTCGACGACACACGAGGGGGCCGGCTCATGCCAGCGGAGGCGACACATCCAGGCGTCTCGCAGGAGCCCCGGTTTCTTGCCAGGCGTCGTCGGACCTTGCGGCCGGCGGCAGAAATCCTTTCGGACCTTCCATTCGGACCTGTCCTGAGCGAGCAGAGCGAGTCGAAGGGGCCGGTGTTGAATTGACGGCGAAGGTCCACCAGGTTCTCGCGACCCTCGGCTATGGCGATGCCATCGGCCATGAAGTGCTCGGAATCCAGCGCGTGCTCCGTGGCGCCGGCTTCGAGTCCGAAATCTTCGTGCAGACCGCCGACCCGCGGCTCGAGGAGATGACACAGGACTATCGGGACCTGCTTCAAGCGAGCGATCCGTCCAACATTCTCATCCATCACTTCTCGCTCGGGTCCCGCGCCTCACGCGTCGCCTACGCAGTGCCCGACCGTCAGATCCTCGTCTACCACAACATCACTCCTCCGGAATTCTTCGTGAACGTTCACGAGCAGCTCGCCGAGCAATGTTTCAAGGGACGGCGCGAGCTGAGCATCTACCCGGCCCGGGTCGATCTCGCCCTTGGAGATTCCGAATTCAACCGCCAGGAACTGGACGCGCTCGGATTCAATCCGACGGGCGTCCTGCCGGTCGTCCCTGACCTGTCGCATCTCGATGTCGAGCCCAACGATCTGATCGCCGGAGAATTCGACGACGAGTGGAGCAATATCCTGTTTGTCGGCCGAATCATTCCAAACAAGCGCATCGAGGATGTCATCAGGTACTTCCATGCGTATCAACGCCACTTCAATCCTCGGTCGCGTCTGTTGCTCGTCGGCTCGTACGGTGGATATGAAAAATATCTTGCAATGCTTCAGCAGCTTGTTGCGCGGCTGGGCATCTCGGATGTGTATTTCACCGGACATGTCACCGATGGGGAGCTGACCGCCTACTACGATGTGGCCGACCTCTTTCTGTGCGCCAGTGCGCACGAGGGATTCTGCGTCCCGATCGTAGAGTCTTTTTACAAGAGGATTCCCGTCGTGGCGTACGCGGCCACGGCCGTGCCCGCAACCATGGACGGGGCCGGCGTGCTCTACACGACGCGGGAGCCGCTGGAGGTTGCTGCCATCGTAGATACCGTCATCGAGGACTCGCGGCTCTGCGACCGCATTGTAGGCAGCCAGATTCAGGCGCTGGAGCGGCTGTGGGCGAGAGACTTCGATGGAGAGCTCTTGCGCTTCGTCGATCAGGTCATGAAGAGCCCGCGAAAGGCAGTCCCGCCAGTTGCGTGGGATTTCTGGGATCAGTTCCGGCAGGCCGAAGAGCTCTCCGAGTTGCGGGAGTACCGCCCGGCCATCTTCCGCGGTCTGCCCGAGCATCCGGAGTCGAAGGCCGGGCTCGTCGAGGAAAAGCACTGATGCGCGTGCATCAGTGGGTCCCTGCCGCTCACAGAGGAGACGCAATCGGCGACAGCGCCCGCCGTGTGCGGGGCGTTCTGCGCAGCATGGGACATGAGTCGGAAATCTTCTCTCTCACGGTGGACGACGATCTGCGCCAGGACATCAGGCCGTTTGCCGATCCCGAATCGAAGAACGGCGAGGTCACGATCTTCCATTTCGCGCTGCCCTCTCCGATGTCGGCAGCCTTTGCTGCTCTTCCTCACGGGCGGGTGCTGCAGTATCACAACGTGACGCCGGCCCGCTTCTTCGCGCCGTATTCGCCCTCACTCTTCCGGCTGGCCTCGATCGCTCGTGAAGAGCTGGCGGCACTGGCTGAGACAACCGATATCGCCCTTGGAGATTCGGCCTATAACCGGCAGGAGCTCGACGAGCTGGGCTTTACGAGGACCGGCGTCATGCCGATTGCGGTAGACACCGGCCGGCTGACCCAGGCGCCGCGCCAGCCCGTTCTCGAGGAGATCCTCGACGACGGGCTCGTGAACTTTCTGTTTGTCGGCAGAATTGCCCCGAACAAGAAGATCGAGGATCACATCAAGCTTGCCGAGCAATACAAACGCTACATCGACGCGTACTACCGGTTCATTTTCGTCGGGCGGTATGACGTCGTGCCGCGATATTATGCCGCGATTCGGGCGTTGCTGGCCGAGTACAAGATGCTGGAGGATCGATTCATTTTCACCGGCCCGGTGCCGGATGCGGAGCTGGCTGCGTATTATCGCGCCTCGAGCGTGTACATCTCTCTCAGCGAGCACGAAGGCTTCTGTGTGCCGCTCCTGGAGGCGATGGCCATGGACGTTCCTGTCCTCGCCTATAGCGCCGCTGCCGTTCCCGACACGCTCGGGGGCGCCGGCGTGCAGTTCGCCCCCAAGGATCTCGAGCACGCGGCGGAGCTGCTCGGCATGCTGGCCTTCGATGACAGCCCGCGCGAACAGGTTCTGGCCGGCCAGCGGCGCCGCTTGCAGGATTTTTCGGAGCTCGGCGATCCAGCGGCGGCTGGCCGCAGTGCTATCGGCGTTCTGACCGCCCTCTACAGTGCGAATCGCCTTTATCGTCCAGCGATACGGAACGGAGATCCTCGGCGGTGCCGAGTACGCGTGCCGGCTGATGGCCGAACACGTCGCCGAGCGACATGATGTCGACGTGCTTACGACCTGCGCTCGTGATTATGTGACCTGGAAGAACGAGTACCCCGAGGGCGCAGATCGCATACGCGGCGTGACCGTTCGGCGTTTCGCAAATTCCCAGGTG
The DNA here is from genome assembly GCA_963775345.1 of Vicinamibacterales bacterium. Taxonomy (GTDB): domain Bacteria; phylum Acidobacteriota; class Vicinamibacteria; order Vicinamibacterales; family JAMQPK01; genus JAMQPK01. The sequence continues at coordinate 154,461 of CAVZIS010000007.1, read as the reverse complement.
CGAGACATCGAGGATTTCAACCGGTATTCAGACTGGATTTTCCAGCATCCGCATGACCCGTCAGACGAAATGGAATGGCTCAAACGTCAGGGACCATGGTCCCCGGGTCTGATCGATTACCTGAAGCGGCATCACAAACAGTACGAAGCGCTGATTTTCTTCACATACCTCTACGCGCCCACTGTTGTCGGGCTTCAGATCGATCCGGCGAGGAGCGTTCTGATCCCGACCGCCCACGACGAGCCGCCAATCCATCTTGGCATTTACAGGGAGGTGTTCGGTCTGCCCAGAGCGATTGGGTACCTCACCGAGCCCGAGCGAAGATTCGTGACACAGACCTTCGAGCGCAGCGCCGCGATCGAAGAAACAGTCGGTTGCGGTGTCGAAATTCCACCGCACCACGCGTATCCACGGTCGTCGTCCCAACCCGGCAGACCAGCGGAGGGCAGCGAGGACGCCGAGACCCCACCCCCCGGCAACGGTGAAGCCGCGTCAGGAAGCGGACGGTTTCAGTCGCATGTTTTGTCGCGCGGAGCCAGCTTCCGCCGGCGTCACCGCATTCATGGTCCGTTTGCGCTCTACGGCGGCCGCATCGATCCCGGCAAAGGCTGTGAAGAGCTGATCGAATACTTCAGCGCCTATGTCACGGACGGAGGGGAGGCCGGTCTCGTGCTGATGGGTCTGAAGCTCATGCCGCTTCCCGAAGAGCCATTCATCAACTTTGCCGGCATGCTCTCGGAGCAGGAGAGGCTCCAGGCGCTCGAAGCGGCCACGATTGTCGTCTGCCCGTCGCCGTATGAAAGTCTTTCGCTCATCGCCCTCGAGTCGCTGGCAGTCGGAACGCCGATCCTGTGCAACGCACGCAGTGATGTGCTCGTTGACCACTGTCTGCGGAGTAACGGAGGGCTGTTTTACAGAGATCGCGACGAGTTCGTCGAGTGCCTGAAGCTCCTGATCGCCGATGAGCGCCTCAGAGCGGCCATGGGACGGTCGGGCCGGGAGTACGTTCGCCGCAATTACCGCTGGGACGTCGTGCTCGGGAAACTCGACAGAATGATTACGAGGGTTAGACAGCAATAGGGATTAGGGATCTGGGATTAGGGATTAGGTCAGTTACGCATGTCACGCATTCAACCAATCCCTAATCCCAGATCCCTAGTCCCTCATTCTGGGACCCCCACCGCTTCTCTCACCGTCACTGTCAAGGTCGACCCGTGACGACGCCTCCGAGGTCCTCTTCCGCCTCGGCCTGATGTCGTAGCGTTTGATCATCTCGTTCAGTGTCGTTGGCTTGATACGCAGAAGTTCGGCGGCGCGCTTCTGCACTCCACCAGCGGCTTCGAGCGTGGACTCGATGAGACGCTTCTCGAAATCGGTGATGACGTCCTTGAACGAAATCCCTTCCGGCGGGACGACGAAGCGCGGCATCTGGAAAATCGTCGGGCGTCCGATGTGATCCGGAAGCAAATCAGGGCCGATACGGCGGCCGGTCGAAAGCACGACGGCGCGCTCGATCACGTTCTCCAGCTCCCGGACGTTGCCCGGCCAGTCGTAGGACATCAGAATATCCAGCGCATCGGGCACAATCTCGAGGTCCGGCTTGCGGTTCTCTTCACCGTACTTCTCGACAAAATGCTGCACGAGCAAGGGAATGTCATCCTTCCGGTCGCGCAACGGCGGCAGCACCACGTTGACGACGTTCAGCCGGTAGAACAGATCCTCGCGGAAGCGGCCCTCCTCCATCGTCTTCTTCAAGTCGACGTTGGTCGCTGCGATGATGCGCACGTCGACCTTGATGACCTCCATCCCGCCGAGCCGCATGAACTCCCGCTCCTGCATGACACGCAGCAGCTTGGCCTGGGTCTCCAGCGGAATGTTGCCGATCTCGTCGAGGAAGATGCTGCCCTTGTCGGCCAGATCGAACAGCCCCTTCTTGGGGTACACGGCTCCGGTGAACGCGCCCTTCACGTGACCGAAGAGCGTCGACTCGAGGAGGTCCGGCGGAAGGTTGCCGGAGTTGACCGTCACAAACGCGCGATCCTTCCGCTGCGAATGCGTGTGAATGGCCCGGGCGACGAGCTCCTTCCCCGTGCCGCTCTCTCCCTGAATCAGAATGGTCGACCGGCTTGGCGCCGCCTGGATAATCAGGTCGAAGACGCGGCGCATCGCCGGTCCCCGCCCGACGATGTTGTCGAAGTGGCTGTACTGCTCCTGGATATTCTGTCGAAGCGTGCGATTTTCATTGACCAGGCGCCGGCGCTCGAGCGCGTTCCTCATCGACGACGAGCACTTCGTCGTTCTTGAATGGCTTGGTGATGTAGTCGAACGCACCCCGCTTCATCGAGGTAATGGCGTTTTCCACCGAGGCGTACGCCGTCACCATGATGACGGCGAGCTCGTCGTCCAGCTTCTTGAGGGATTCGAGCGTGGTCATGCCGTCGATCCCCGGCATCATCACGTCGACGATGGCGGCGTCGAACGGGATGTTTCTCGCCAGCTCGATGCCTTCCTCGCCGCTCGCGGCGAGGCGCACGGAATATCCTTCTCCCTTCAACAGGGTCTCGAGGATCTCCCGCATGATTTCTTCGTCGTCAACAACGAGTATCGAACCATTCTTCTGCATAATCACACTCAGTTTCTCGATGCGCCCGGTCGCGCAGCGGCGATCGACTCGGGCAGCGATACTGTGAACCGTGTTCCCTGTCCAACGGCACTCTGGCAGGTCAACGTACCCTCATGCTCGCGAACGATGCCGTAAGTAATGGACAATCCGAGCCCTGTTCCCTTGCCGATCAGTTTGGTGGTGAAGAACGGGTCGTAGATGCGCGAGAGATGCTCGCTCGGTATCCCCGACCCTGTATCCGACACTTCCGCGACAACGTGCTGCTGATCGATGCGCGTCTCCACCGACAGCCAGCCGCCTTTCGGCATCGCATCTCGAGCATTCAGGAAGAGATTCAAAAACACCTGCTGGAGCTTGTGCTCGATGCCCGCGACCAGCGCCGGCGACGGGCACAGGTTCCGTCTCACCTTGATCTTGCCCGCAACCAGCTGAGGCTCGAACAGCGCCAGGACATCGCCGATCACTGCGTTCACGTCGACAGGGAGCAGCTCGTCGGTGTTCGAGACCGTGGAGCGTGAGAGATTGAGCAGACCGTTGACGATCTTGGCCGCACGGAACGTCTGCTGCTCGATCTTCTCGAGCATTCGCGTCTTCGGGTCCTCGGGGTCCGCATCGTTCAGGAGCATCTGCGTGAAGCTCGAGATCCCGGTCAGGGGCGTATTGACTTCGTGCGCAACGCCGGCCGCCAGCAGGCCAACCGACGCCATCTTGTCGGAGATCTGCAATTGCTCCTCGAGGTGCACCCGCTCGGTGACGTCCTCGATGATGATGATGTTGCCAACCGTCGACATGCTGAACTGACCGCTCGGTGCCTTCAGCGGCGCCATGGCCACGTTCACCCGCAGCCGCTCACCGGCTTTCGCCGCCCGCCCCGCCAGCGGCACGCGATATAAAGACGCACCGTCGGGCGCTTCGCGTCGGGACGCACGGAGCGCCGCGACGAACGGACCATCGAACACTTCCTCGAGCCTGTGCCCGACGGCGTCGCTCGACGCGACTCCATAAAAGTCGGAGAGCGCCCGGTTCCACCGAAGCACGCGGCCGTCGAGGTCCTCGACGACAAGCCCGTCATCGAGCGACTCGACGATGTTCTCGTTGAATTCCTGAAGCCGCTGCAGCTCGCTGGCCTTGACTTGAAGCTGCCGGTACAGACGGCCATTTTCCAGCGCGGTCGCGACGTGACTGCCCACGGCCGAGAGCAGTCCCATGTCCTCGCTGCTGAGCGGTTCGCCCTGACCCCGCTGTCCGAGCGCGAGCACTGCAATCGTGCCCCCTTTGGACACGCACGGGACGAAATAATGCACGCCACGCAGACGCCAGAAGGCGATTTCGTCGGGCGGAAACGCGCCGTGAAGCCCCGGGTCGTCGAGCGAGAGCGCCGTTCCACCGGCCAGACTCGCGGCAAGCTGCGAGTGCCGGCTCAAACCGGTGACCGACAGATCGCCGAATCCCTCGGTTCGAATCACCTCGTAATTGCCGGACGCTTCATCGACGAGCAACAGGCACATCCGGTCGATGACGAAGGTGTCGCGGATTCGCGAAACCAGACGCTCGCCGAGACGATCGAGATCGAGGTCGCTGTTGAGATCGCGCGCGAATCCGACCAGTGCCCGCCGATAATCGTATTTGTCTCGATAGAAGGCGCGGTCGAGCGCATTCTGGATCGCGCTCTTCACGGGACTGAACAGCAGCACCACGACAATCGTCGCGAGCATCGCGATGATCATGTTGTGGCGTTCCGCAGCATCGAGGAAGACGACGCCCGCCAGTCGAAGCAGCGTCGCGTAAATCGTGAAAATAGCGAGGATCACAGCCGTATAGACGAGACTGCGCTTGACGATCACTTCGACGTCCATCAACCGGTACCTGATAAGCGCCGAAGCGAAGGCGAGGGGCACGAGGCTGAGCGGAATCACCGAAAGCTCCATCGGGAGCGACGCCCGGAGGCCGAGCGCGTATGGCAGCGCATACCCGATCGCGAACGGCCCTGCCCCGAACGCGGTTCCCCAGATGATCCATCGCAACTGGCGCCTCGCGGTGGCCGAACGGACCCGCTCCCTGGCGCGCGTCAACGCGACGAGCCCCGCAATCATGAACACCGACAGATACAGCGGCTCGAGTTGATCGAGGAGCGTCAACATCCTTGAATAGAACGGCGTGTTCTCCGAGAGCCGCCCCACCCCGATGACGTTCGCCAGGAACAGCACCGCCGGAGCCGCGTAGAGCAGCCCGACGAGCCGCCGCCCTTTTCCACGAACCCACGACGAAGGACGGTCGGGAAAGACCAGGGTGAAGTGCAGGAAGAGAGGCCCGAGAAGCAGCGTCGCGACGACGTCCGACCAGTAAAACGTCCAGTCCAGGCGATCGAGCCGGCTGAAGGAAAACGTCAGCGTCCCGAAGAACGCGAGACACAGCCAGAAGAAATGAAGTGTTGCTGGATCGCTCGGACGGCGAAGCCGCACAGAGGCACCAACCAGCAGCGTGAAGACCCCAATCGCGGCGCCCACCACATATAAGGTCGGTCGTCCGGCGGGCACGGGCGCGACCTGAACGGTGAGCATTCGCTGCTCGCCGAGGCGGAGCACGGCATATGACAGCGATTCGGACGCGCGCGCGCGCCCGAGAGCCCGCTGAACATCCTGAACGTTCTCGACCGGCACGCCATCAATGGCAACGAGGACGTCGCCTGGCTGAATCCCGGCTGCCATTGCGCCCCCGCGTACGGCGAGGTCCGCGGCCGTGATGCCTTCTGGTCTGTCCGTCCACAGCACGCCGTCTTCGAGCTTCTGCGAGGTCGCTCGTATGGCGATGTTGAGGGCCCCAAAGCAAAGGAGGACTCCAACGAGGGCAAACATGCCCCAGCCCGTCAGCGGACGCCGCTGCGTTCGATGGACCTGATCCTTCATTCGAGAACGGTCATTCGGGGAGCGTCTACTGGATTGCAAAGCCCATACCCCAGCAATTCTTTTATCTACAACAACTTATCGGCAGTTTGACGAACGGAATCCATCCCAATGGACTAAAAAATCCAGAATCTTGAATTCTATTGTAGGAGAAAGTGGAAAAGTGAGGGTGGTTTAGAACTTTACAAGCAGGCCACCCACGATGCGTTTGGGAGCCCGGATGGCCAAAGCCTCATCGTAGACCGACGCCTCGGCGATCTCCTCGCGGAACATGTTTCGAACATCCACTAGAGCCTCCCAGTGGGCATTCGAGAAGCGCAGAAACGGAAGCGCCTGGTTCACGCGGATGTTGAAGCGCGCGTTGGCGCCCGAGCGCATGTAAGCGTCCGGCTCTCCGCTCCAGAAAGCACTGTTGACCCGATACTTCGCGTAAAGCCGGGTAGCGGTCTGCGGAATGGTTGCCTCGACGGTCGTCTGGAGGTCGTGGACGTTCTCCACCGATCTCAACGGCAGAGTACGAATCGCTCGCACGACTGAGGTATCGGATGACGGATCCCAGTAGGCCGAAGCGACGGTGTACTCGACGGTGCCACGAACATAGCCGGGCACTTCCTGCGTCATACCGACGCCCCAGCCGCGCGCCTCGATGTTGCCGGCGGTCGCGACGTAGTAGTGCCCCAGCGGCAAGTGCGCGTGGCCCGGGACGGCGTCGAAGACTTCGATCAACTGATCGTCGGTCCGCTGATCGAACCCGCGTGCGAACACCGCGACGCCGGCCGCGAGATCACGCTCCAGCGAAAGCTGCAGGTGGCGCGTCTGCTCTACGGTAAAGCGACCCTGCGGTGCGAGAGACGAGAACGTACGCTCGGGTGGCAGCCACACTCCGGTGACCGATGGTGCGAATTCCTCGGCGCCTGGCACGACCGCCCGCTGTGAAGCGAGCGCCCTGATGCGGAAGCCATCCAGAGGCACGGTGACGCTCAGCCGCGGGCTCCAGACGCCGGGCCCGCCAAGGTAATCGTAGCGGGCATAGCCGGTGCCGAATCCCAACACGAGCCGCGGCGATACTGTCCACTCGTCGAATCCATACACGCTGCCGACATTCCGCGCGTTGTCGCGGATGGCACTCACCGCAGCAGCATTCCCGCCGTCGTATCGCTGCGTGCTGTACGAGAGCCCAAGCTCGTAGGCGTGGTTATCCGAGTGGATCGACTTGTACGAGCCGGCCACAATCCACGACGACAGGTCCCCCTGCGTCATCGCACCCTGCATCGACCAGGCGCCGCCCGCGGCCTGCGTATTCACCGACACGAACGCGACGCTGCGAACGTCGTGTGTTCCAAAGATTTCACCAGGACGATCGAACGACTCCACCGTCATCAGGTTCAGCTGCCCCGAGAGGGGAAGGTCGCTGAAGAAGGCGATGGGAATCACCGCGCCCGAGCTCTCGCTCCACCAGCGGGGTGTCTCGACGTCGCCGTTGTCGGCCCAAACCGAGCCGTCAGCCACGTCCTTCAGGATGCTGCGGGGGAGGTGGCGCAGCCGCCACGCCGTCTCACCCGCTTCGCTGTCATCGATCTCCGGCTCGTCACCACCGGCAGATTCCTCTCGGACATTCTGTTCAGCTGGCGCCGCGTCGAGATTGAATCCTGCCAGTTGCGTCGTTTGAACGACCGGCGCCGGCTCACGCTTCCGGAGTCTTTGGAGCCGACGCGCGCGCCAGCTGTATTTCGGGAATCGAAACCATCGTCGAGGTGAGCTGAACAGTGCGCCCGCGCGATCGGTAGTAGCCGCGCGAGTGCACGCTCAGAATGTAGGGACCGTAAGGAAGCTCACGCAGCGTGTAGCGGCCGTTGCGGTCAGTGGTCGCAGCGGCTGTCACCCGGCCGACGACCGACACCATTGCGCCCGGGATCGGGCTCTGACGATCGTCCAGCACACGTCCTTCGATGCTGCCCGCCGGGAAGGCGCTGCGGCTGGACCGCCCGCCTGAAGGGGTCTGCGGGTACGCAGATGGAGCGCCAACCACGAGAATCGCGATTGCCGCCGCAGGGAACCATCGGGCCATTAACCCACCGTACCACCCTCTAACAAATGCCGGGTCCCGGACAACAAGACCCGCCTGCACGAACAAGACACGCTCACGCAACGGTAAACGGAACATTTCGAGTAATAGTCTGGCTGTTGGTCTTATCAGTTATTTTGACCTCTAACCGATACTCACCCGGCGCGAACGTCATTTGGGCGCTCTTGAGGGGAATCCCCTGGCCAACAAACACCTGGTGCCCCACATTCAAGTCGAACTGCCCAGGCAAAGTCGTTGCGTTGAACGATTGCGTGGCCAGCCTGGTAAAGGGCTTCTCCTCGGAGGCACGAAAGAAGTTGTACTCCACGTCCAGATCGGGCTTCCCGCTGGCAGCCACACCTTCATTGTAGATGAAAAAGACGAATAACAACTCTCCCGACTGGGGAATCGTCGACGAGAACGCAGGGGTCACCCGATAGCCGGAAATAGTGAAAGGCTGCTCGAGCTGCTGCTGGCCCGTGAGCTGTTCGGGCGCCGGGTCAAGTCCCTTGGCCAGAATGATGCTGCTCGTGGTCAGCCCCTTGTTCATATCGGGTACCGACAGCGGCTGGGCCAGAACGACACTCTTGGCAGGTCCCTGCTTCTTGTCGCGCGGCTGACGTTCGCGTATCGCGATGTAAAGCGTGTACTCGCCGGGCGGAAGCTCGAGCGCGCGCCCGATTTCCGTCACGTCGCCCGAGGCCGTGATGTTCTTCTCATTCAGAAAATAGACGTCGGCAAAAGGCCAGTTGGGCTCACTGTCGGTCGGCTTCGCCTGCGCCGCCGGGCGGGGCCGGGGTCGGGGATGCCGTCTTCTGGACCGCCCGCACATACATCGTGACCGGAAAGGAGCTGAACTTGCCGCCGCTGATCTCGGTGATATACGGGATGTAAACGTTCTTGTTCGATTTCAGGAAGTGATGCTGGAACTTGAGCTTCAGGTCCGCGGGCGCCGGTTGCTTGCCGGCAGCGACGGCATCGACAAGCTCGTTCACCGCCAGGTATTCACGACGTTCGTCATTGCTGAGCTTTCGCTGCTGCTGCGCTTGCTCTTTGTCCTGTCCGAATGTGGGGACCGCAAAGAAGGCCGCAATGGCCAGGGTCCCGAAAGCGCGACGGAACTTCATCGAAAATCTCCTGTAATTCCAATCAAAAAAAGCTGAGTGTTGAATTTACGATGATAGGACGGCGTTGCAATTCAAGTCAATCTGTTGCGTCCGAACTCTTTCTGATCAAGGGTTTTAGCCGTGGTTGACGACGCGCTGGTCATCCTGCTTGCCGGAGGCGCCGGCGAGCGTTTGTACCCGCTGACCAGGGACCGCGCCAAGCCCGCGGTCTTTTTCGGCGGTCCCTACCGCATCATCGATTTTACCCTGAGCAACTGTGTCAATTCGGGGCTGCGGCGCATCTTCATCGCGACCCAGTACAAGTCGCTCTCGCTCAATCGTCACATCCGCATGGGCTGGAGCATCGTCTCCGAAGAGTTAGGCGAGTTCGTCGAGATTCTTCCGCCGCAGAAGCGCGTCAGCGAGCACTGGTATCAGGGCACTGCGGATGCCGTTTACCAGAACCTCTATTCGATCGTGCAGGAGAATCCCGAACACGTCATCGTGCTTTCCGGCGACCACGTGTACAAGATGGACTATGCGAAGATGCTTCGGTTCCACAAGGAACGCGGAGCCGCCCTCACGCTCGCCGCCATCGAGATTCCGATCCAGGAAACCTATCGCTTTGGCGTGATTTCGGTGGACGAGCAGGACAGGGTGACCGGCTTCACCGAGAAGTCGAGGGACGCACCTTCTCATTCCGGGCTCGCCCGCTCTCGCGCTCGGCTCGATGGGGATTTACGTCTTCGATACCGATGTCCTGCTGAAAGCGCTCGAAGCCGACGCCACGAAACCATCGAGCCATGACTTCGGCAAAGACATCATTCCCGCACTCATCACCGAGCTGCCGACATACGCGTACCGTTTCTACGACGAGAACAAGAAAGCGTCGAAGTACTGGCGCGACATCGGCACGCTCGATGCTTTCTACGACGCAAACATGGATCTTTGCGGCGTCGATCCGGAGTTCAATCTGTACGACCCTGAATGGCCGATGCGCACCTACCAGCCGCAGGCGCCTCCGGCAAAGTTCGTGTTCGCTGAAAAAAACCGGCGCTGCGGAGAAGCGCTCGATTCGGTCATCTCTCCCGGGTGCATTGTTTCGGGAAGCCTGGTGAAGGGCAGCGTGCTCTGCCCGAACGTCCGCGTGCACAGCTACGGCATCATCGAACAATGCATTCTGATGCCCGGCGTTCGCGTGGGGCGCCACGCACGCATTCGCCGCGCTATCATCGACCGCGATGTGCTCATCCCGCGAGGCGCCGTGATTGGATTCAACAGCGAGGAGGATCGAAGGCGCCACACCGTGACGGATCTCGGAGTGGTCATCGTCACCGAAGACGATGAGCCGCTTGTGGAACCCATCGGCGACGAGGCGCTCTGCGGATCGAAGCCGAGGACGATGGGAGGTAAGCCTTGAAGATTGCCGCCGTGCATGGGAGAGAAATCCTGGATTCTCGCGGGAATCCGACCGTCGAAGTGGAAGTTCGACTTTCCAGCGGCGCGCTCGGAAGGGCCGCCGTGCCGTCAGGCGCGTCAACAGGAGAACGCGAAGCGCTCGAGCTGCGCGACGGAGACAAGAAACGATATCTCGGCAAGAGGCGTCCTGAAAGCCGTCGCGAACGTAAACGGCGAGATTGCCAAAGGCGTGACGGGCGTCGAACTCGACCAGCGGTCGCTCGACAGGAAATTGATCGAGCTCGACGGCACGCCGACCAAGAGCCGGCTGGGCGCCAACGCGCTGCTCGGCGTGTCAATGGCCGCCGCGCACGCCTCGGCTGCGGAGGCGAAGACACCGCTTTACGTCCATCTGGCCCAGGGCACGGGCGAGCGGTGGCTGCCCGGTTCCGATGATGAACATCCTCAACGGCGGGGCGCACGCCGACTCGAACGTCGATGTGCAGGAGTTCATGGTCATGCCGGTCGGCGCTCCCGAGCTTCGCGGAGGCTGTGCGAACCGGCGCGGAAATCTTTCACTGCGCTGCGGTCATCCCTCCGGAAGCGCGGCCTCTCGACCGGCGTCGGCGATGAAGGCGGATTCGCGCCGAGCTTGAAATCCAACCGCGACGCGCTCGAGCTGGTGCTCGAGGCGGTCGCAGACAGCCGGGTTCAAGGCCGGCGCCGATGTGTTCCTCGCCCTCGACGTGGCGTCGAGCGAAATGTGGGACAACGGCCGTTATGTCTTCAAGAAATCCGGTGAGCCTGCGCGCAGCATCGAAGACATGGTCGCGCATGCTTGCCGAGTGGTCGCGGGACTACCCGATCATCTCCATTGAGGACGGCGTCGCCGAAAGCGACTGGACCGGATGGAAGCTGCTCACCAAGGAGCTCGGTGACAAATTGCAGCTCGTTGGCGACGACGTGTTCGTGACCAACCCGGAGATTCTGCAGTCGGGGAATCCAGGAAAAGGTGGGCAATGCGCTCCTCGTGAAAGTGAATCAGATCGGCACGCTCACCGAGACCCTGGAGGCGATGGCCATGGCGCGTGACGCCAACTACGCAAACATCGTGTCGCACCGGTCGGGCGAGACCGAAGACGTGACGATTGCCGATCTGGCAGTGGCGACCAACGCGGGCCAGATCAAGACAGGATCGGCCAGCCGCACCGATCGCGTCGCCAAGTACAACCAGCTTCTACGAATCGAAGAAGCGCTTGGCCGCGAGGGACGGTACGCCGGGCGCAGCGCGCATCCGGCAGCTCGCAGCGCGTTCATGAACCGCAAGCCGCTCGTGCTCGTCGTGCTCGACGGCTGGGGTCTGCGCGACCAGCGCGAAGGCAACGCCATCAAGCTGGCGCGAACGCCGACCTACCTCGGGCTGCTCGAGCGCTTTCCTCACTCATCCCTTCAGGCGTCCGGGGAGTCTGTCGGCCTGCCGGCCGGGCAGATGGGCAACTCGGAGGTCGGGCACATCACCATGGGCGCGGGCCGGATCGTCTATCAGGATCTGACGCGCATCGACAAGAGCATTCGCGACGGCGATTTTTTCGAGCGCCCCGCGCTGATCGATGCGATGACGCGGTGCCAGGGTGACGCACATGCGCTTCACCTGATCGGTCTTGTTTCACCCAACGGAATTCACAGCCACACCCGTCATCTCTACGCGCTGATTGAAATGGCCGCCCGCTATCGACCTGAAGCGGGTCTTTGTGCAGGGATTCACCGATGGGCGCGATACTTCGCCTAACGGCGGTGCGGGTTTCTTCGCCGAGCTCGAACAGGTGATGGCCAGAGCAGGAACCGGGCGCATCGCGTCGATCGGCGGCCGCTACTACGGAATGGATCGCGACCACAGGTGGGAGCGCACGAAAAAAGCGTTCGACGCCACGGTTGGCATCAGCCCGAAGCGGACGACGTCTGCAGTCGATTTCATCCGGAAATCATATGAAGCCGGCGTCACGGACGAGTTCGTCGAACCTGGCACGGTCGTCGACACGAACGACCAGCCGGTCGGGCCGATTCGCGAGGGACGACAGCGCGATCTTCTTCAATTTCCGTTCAGATCGCGCGAGGCAACTGACAAGGGCCCTGACGTTCGACGATTTTGACGGGTTCGAGCGCGCCGTGCATCCAAAGGTCTCCATGACGACCATGACCCAGTACGACAGGACGTTCGTCTTTCCTGTCGCGTTTCCTCCGCAGTCGCTGACTGAATCCTTTGCCGAAGTCATGACGGGACGAGAGGTGACTAACCTGCGCGTCGCGGAAACCGAGAAGTATCCGCATGTCAGCTACTTCTTCAATTGCGGCATCGAGAAACCTTACCCGGGGGAGGATCGCATTCTGGTGCCTTCGCCCAAAGTCCCGACCTACGACCTGCAGCCCGAAATGAGCGCGAAGGGAATCACCGACAATCTGGTACACGATGTCGAATCACGCAAACACGACGTGATCATCTGCAATTTCGCCAACGCGGATATGGTGGGACACACCGGCAAGCTCGAAGCCGCGATCGAAGCCGTCGAGACGCATCGACCACTGCCTCGCCCGCATCGTGAAGGCGGTGCTCGATGCGGGTGGCACTCTGATCGTGACCGCCGATCACGGCAACGCCGAGGAAATGTGGAATGTCGAGCTCAACGAGCCGCACACCGCTCACACGACCAACCCCGTGCCGGTCATCATCATTGGCGACACCAAAGGCCCAAGGCTGCGCGACGGAGGGTCGTTGCGGGACATCGCACCGACGATGATGGGGATACTGGGGGTGTCGGTGCCCAGGGAAATGAGCGGACAGGATCTACGAATGCTATAAGGAAAAAGGAAGAAGGAAGAAGGAAAAGAGCGGCGTGACACGCGTGCTCTATTCCTTTTTCGTTCTTCCTTCTTCCTTACTGCTTACTCTACTTCCTCTTTCTTCGCCTCATCCGCCGCGATTCTCAGAGAGCGCAGGAACCGGCGATCGTTGGCCGTCATATCCAGCGCTCGGCGGGCTGCAACGGTCTTCGCGGCAGGGACCTTGACGATGGCCCCGCCCTTCTCGGCCGTCACTGTACGGCTGACGAAGCCGACGACCGCCTCGAGCGTCACCTTCATTTCAAACCCGGCGGCGCGGGCCTTTTCCCGGCACGCCTCGACTTGAGGATCATCTGCAACTGCGGCAGCAATGGCATCGGCGAGCTCACGTGCCAGCCGGTTGACAACGTCATCCATTGATTGATCCTCCATCTCTGGGCTCCAGCCCCTATAACTAGTGCTCTTGGTCGGACCTAGCGCAATAGGTCTCCGGCCTACACCATTGGCTCGACAGAAGTCTGTCCACCGGACTCGGCCATTTTTCAGAATATCGAACTCGGGAAACTACAAATGTAGGACGGTGTTCATTGTAGGTCCGTGGTTCCGGTACTGTCAAGGACGATAGAATCACGTGTACGGCCTTATATGGTTGATTCTTCTCGCGTTCCGGCCGATCTCGCCGGCTGGGATCCGGACCGCGACCTCGGACAGCCCGGTGTCTACCCGTTTACACGGGGCATCCAGCCCACGATGTACCGGGGACGGCTCTGGACGATGCGTCAGTACGCCGGCTTTGGTACGGCGATCGAGTCCAACCGTCGATACCAGCACCTTCTGGCGCAGGGCGTCACGGGCCTCAGCGTCGCCTTCGACCTTCCAACCCAGATGGGATACGACTCCGACCATGCGCTGGCAGCGGGCGAAGTCGGACGTGTGGGCGTGGCGATCGACACGCTCGACGACATGGCAGCGTTGTTCGAAGGCATCCCGCTCGACCGCGTCTCGACATCGATGACGATCAATTCGACGGCGATGATCCTGCTCGCGATGTATATCGCACTTGCCGATGACCGAGGATTTCCGCGCGAGAAACTCTCTGGAACGGTACAGAACGACATTTTGAAGGAGTATCTCGCGCGAGGGACCTACATCTATCCGCCACTCGCATCGCTGCGCCTGGTGACCGACATTTTCGCGTTTTGCGAGCGCGAGCTGCCCCAATGGAATCCGATATCTGTGAGCGGGTATCACATTCGAGAAGCGGGCGCCACGGCCGTCCAGGAGGTGGCCTTTACTCTGGCCAATGCCATCACGTACCTCGAAGCGGGGCGTGCAAAGGGGTCGTCGCCCGAATCACTCGGCGAGCGCGTGTCGTTTTTCTTTGCGGCCCACAACGATTTCCTGGAAGAGATCGCGAAATTCCGCGCGGCGCGCCGTCTATGGGCCCGGATCATGAAAGAACGGTTTGGTGTGTCCAATCCGCGTGCGCAACAAATGCGCTTTCATGCGCAGACCGCCGGCAGCACGCTGACCGCTCAACAACCCGACAACAACCTCGTCCGGATAGCACTGCAGGCCCTGGCCGCGGTGCTCGGAGGGGCGCAATCGCTTCACTGCAACGCTCGCGACGAAGCCCTTGCGCTGCCAACCGAGGAATCGGCCACGCTCGCGCTCCGGACCCAGCAGATCATCGCGCACGAGACGGGAGTCGTGAACACCGTTGATCCGGTCGGCGGGCTCGTACGAGATCGAGACCCGGACCAACGATATCGAGGAAGCCTCACGCGCGCTCTTGAAGCGCATCGACTCCATGGGTGGAACGTTGAGAGCCATCGAGTCTGGACTCATTCAAGGCGAGATACAGGAGTCGGCATACCGTGCGCAGCGCGCGATTGAGACGGGTGAGGCTACGGTCGTGGGCGTCACACGATTTCAGACCGACGGAGGCGCCTCGATTCCGACCTTCATCATCGATCCCGAAATCGACCGCGTGCAGCAGGAACGGTTGCGAAAGGTCCGCACCGCCCGGGACACATCCTGGCGTGATTCACTCGAGACGGTCCGGCGGACCGCCGCTGGCGACGCCAACCTGGTGCCCGCCATCATCGCGGCTGTGCGCGCAAAGGCAACGGTCGGAGAAATCTCGGACGCGCTTCGCGATATCTTCGGCGAGCATCGGGAAGCGTCTTAGCCGTGCCAACAGAGACGCCCCTGTTGCGCGTCCACGACCTGACGACGACCTTCAAGGTTCGGACAGGCGTGGTGCGAGCGGTGGATCATGTCAGCTTCGAGCTCCGGCGAGGGGAGACACTCGGCATCGTCGGCGAGTCGGGAAGCGGCAAGTCCATGACCGCTCTTTCAATCCTCCGGCTGGTTCAGCCTCCGGGAGAAGTTCAGGGCGGTCCAGTCAGTTTCAACGGCCGGCACGATCTCCTCGAGCTCAGCGAGCGGCAAATGCGCACTATACGAGGCGCGGAAATCGGCTTCATCTTTCAGGAGCCGATGACCGCTCTGAACCCTGTTTTTACGGTAGGCGCTCAGATTGCCGAAGCATTGCTCGTCCACGACAAATTGTCGCGCTCGCAGGCGCGTGCAAAAGCGCTGGAATTGCTCGACGCCGTGCGGATTCCCGACCCTGCCCGGCGATTGCGAGATTATCCCCACCAATTGTCCGGCGGAATGCGGCAGCGCGTGCTGATTGCGATCGCGCTGGCCTGCCAGCCGCTGCTGCTGATCGCCGACGAACCAACGACGGCTCTGGACGTGACGATCCAGGCTGAGATTCTCGACCTCCTGCAGGAAATGAAGGAACGATTTCATCTTGCGCTGCTTCTGATCACGCACGATCTCGGCGTAGTGGCCGGCCATGCGGATCGCGTAGCCGTCATGTACGCCGGGCGGATCGTCGAGGAAGGCCCCATGCGGCAGATCTTCCACTCTCCCGCTCACCCGTATACGCGAGGATTGCTGGCATCGATTCCGGGGGGCGCGCCCGGCCAGCGACTTCAGGCGATCGAGGGCACGGTTCCCAACCTGGCCAGTCTTCCTCCGGGTTGCGCATTCGAGCCTCGCTGCCCGGAACGTTTCGACCGCTGCCCGACCGCGCCACCTCCACCCTACAAGGTGACACCCGGCCAGCAGGCGCGGTGCTACCTTCACGACCCGGTACGGCGGTAATGGCTCCGCTCGTCGAAGTCCGTCAACTTGTCAAGGAATTCACCCGCCGTGAGGGTTTTCTCACCAGAGCCAGCGTGGTACGCGCGGTAAACAACGTCAGCTTCGCGGTCGATCAAGGCGAAACGTTCGGTCTGGTTGGCGAATCCGGCAGCGGAAAGACGACCACTGGCCGATGCATCCTGCGGTTGATCGAGCCGACGTCGGGCCAGGTGCTCTTTCGCGGCGAGGATGTGCTGGCGTTCTCGCGTGAGGAGATGCGGCTGGCCCGCCGCAACATGCAGATTGTGTTTCAGGACCCCTATTCTTCGCTGAATCCTCGAATGCGCGTGCGGCAGATCATTGAAGAGCCGCTCATCATCCACCAGATGGGCAGCCGCGACGAACGAAGAGGCCGGGTGCTCGATCTTTACCGCCTGGTGGGATTGGATCCCGCAACGATCGACCGGTATCCACATGAGTTCAGCGGCGGCCAGCGGCAGCGCATCGGCGTCGCCCGCGCGCTCGCGCTCAATCCATCGTTGATCATCGCCGACGAGCCCGTGTCGGCGCTCGACGTGTCCATTCAGGCGCAGGTCGTGAATCTGCTGATCGAGCTCCAGGAAAAACTCGGGCTCACCTATCTCTTCATCGCCCACGATCTTCGGCTGGTCGAGCATATCTGCCGGCGCACAGCGGTGATGTACCTCGGACGAATCGTCGAACTGGCCGACACGGCGCGTCTCTTCAGCAATCCGCAGCACGCCTACACGAAGGCGCTGCTGTCGGCGATTCCCATCCCGGATCCAGACCACAAGCCAGCGCGGATCGAGCTCAATCCTGAGGATGTGAATTGGGACGCGCCGCTGCGAGAGGTCGTCACCCGGCCACTTCGCCGCTGTTTGAAAAAGCGTTCTACGGTGCACTGATTGCGGCGCGCTGCTCCCGGACGTCTCGTTCGACCATCCCATCGCGCAAGTGAAGGGTCCGGTGCGCATATGCCGCAACATCTGCTTCGTGAGTCACGAGGACGATCGTATTGCCGGCTTCGTGAAGACGGGCGAAGAGTCCCATGATTTCGGCGCCGGTTTTCGAATCGAGATTCCCGGTTGGCTCGTCGGCCAGAAGGATCGATGGATTGTTGACGAGCGCACGGGCGATCGCAACGCGCTGGCGCTGACCGCCCGAAAGCTCGTTGGGACGATGCTGCATGCGCGGCCCCAGCTCGACCTTCTCCAAAGCAGCTCTCGCGCGGGCCTGACGATCCACGGCAGGCACTCCGGCGTAAACCAGCGGCAACTCGACATTGTGGAGCGCGGTCGCACGTGGCAGCAGATTGAAGGTCTGAAACACAAACCCGATCTCTTCGTTGCGGATGCGTGCCAGCTCGTTGTCGTTCATCCGCGCGACCTCCTGGGCGTTCAGGAGGTAGCTTCCCTTGCTCGGCGTATCGAGACAGCCGATCAGGTTCATGAGCGTTGACTTGCCCGACCCGGAAGGGCCCATGATTGCGACGTATTCGCCGCGCTCGATCGAAATCGACACACCCTGCAGCGCGTGGATCTCTTCCTCGCCCATTACGTACGTCTTCCAGAGATCTTGGGTTTCGATGAGGGCCATAGCTACTCACTCATACGACGGCAACGAAGGTTGGGTTCCAGTTCCAGAGGCTGATCCACCACTCAGCCGCCCTCTTCGTACTCGGCCTTCAACCTGGCAATGACACCCGGATCGGCAAGCGTTGTCGTGTCGCCGAGGGTTTTACCCTCGGCAATGTCCTTCAGCAGGCGGCGCATGATCTTGCCGGACCGGGTCTTCGGAAGGTCCGCAGCAAACAGGATATCTTCCGGCCGTGCAATCGATCCGATCTTCTTGACGACATGTTCTTTCAATTCTGCAGCCAGATCAGGAGCCGCGGCGTTTCCCTCTTTGAGGATCACAAAAGCCGCAATCGCCTGGCCTTTCAGATCGTCGGTCCGTCCGACGACCGCCGCCTCCGCCACCTTCGGATGATCAACCAGGGCGCTCTCCACTTCCATTGTCCCGATACGATGGCCCGCCACATTAATCACGTCGTCCACGCGTCCGAGCACCCAGAAGTAGCCGTCATCGTCTCGCTTCGCCCCGTCGCCCGTAAAGTAAGTGGCGCGATCCCACTTGCTCCAGTACTGCTTCACGAAGCGTTCGGGATCGCCGTAAATCCCCCGGAGCATCGCGGGCCAGGGCCTCGTGAGCGCCAGCAACCCGCCCCCTACATTCACGACCTCCCCGGATTGCATCCGGATTTCCGCCTTGATCCCGGGGAAGGGCACCGTGGCCGATCCCGGCTTGAGCTGCGTGATGCCGGGCAGGGGCGTAATCATGATCATCCCGGTCTCTGTCTGCCACCATGTGTCGACGATGGGGCAACGCTCGCCGCCGATGTTCTTGTGGTACCAGATCCATGCTTCCGGGTTGATAGGCTCCCCCACCGATCCCAGTAATCGCAGGGTGGACATGTTATGGCGCTTCGGCCACTCAGTCCCCCACTTCATGAACGCGCGTATCGCTGTTGGCGCGGTATAGAAGACGGTCACGCCGAGCCGCTCGATGATCTCCCACAACCTGTCCTTCCGGGGCCAGTCTGGTGCGCCTTCGTACATCACGACGGTCGCCCCGTTGGCCAACGGTCCGTAGACGACGTAACTGTGGCCAGTGACCCAGCCGATATCGGCCGTGCACCAATAGACGTCGTCTTCCTTGAGATCGAATACCAACTTGGACGTGGCGTAAGTTCCGGTGAGGTACCCCCCGGTTGTGTGCATGATGCCTTTCGGTTTTCCCGTTGTGCCCGACGTATAAAGAATGTAGAGAAGGTCCTCGGAGTCCATCGGTTCGGCCGGGCAGTCGAGGGGAGCCTTTGCCATCAGTGCGTGCCAGTCATGGATTTGGACTCCAGACTTCGGGCCGCCCGCCTGATCAGCCCCGGAACCTAACCCATCAAGCCGCCGAAGCACAATCATGTTCTCGATCGAAGGTGTGCCCTCGATGGCTTCGTGAGCGACCTTCAGCAGCGGCACGACCGACCCGCGCCGGTATCCGCCATCCGCCGTGATCAGGAGCTTGCATTGCGCGTCATTGATGCGATCGCGCAGGGATTCGGCGCTGAAACCGCCGAACACGATGCTGTGTGGTGCGCCGAGCCGCGCGCAGGCAAGCATCGCGACCGCCAGCTCCGGCACGAGCGGCATGTAAATCGCGATGCGATCGCCCTTCTTGACGCCGAGCGATTTCAAAACGTTCGCGAAGGCGCTCACCTGGCGATAGAGATCGAAATAGGTCAGCGTGCGGCGGTCGCCAGGTTCTCCTTCCCACACGATCGCAGCTTTGTTGCGGCGCGCGCTGCGGATGTGACGATCCACGCAATTGACCGATGCGTTGATCTGTCCGCCGATGAACCACTTTGCATGCGGCGGGTTCCACTCGAGGACCTTCGTCCATTTGCGGGTCCACTCGAGCTCTGAGGCAAACCTCGCCCAGAACCCTTCGTAGTCGCGCTCAGCTTCCTCATAGATCGCTGCGTCGCGGACAGTGGCATCGGCACGGAACTGCGGCGGGGGAGCGAAAACACGGTCTTCGTGCAGGAGCGCCGAGATTTCGGGATCGTTTGCGGCCATGGGGGAAGGATACGACATTCTGCTTTTTACTTTCTGCTTTCGATTTTCTCCTTCGCCGGCTCTTCGAACAACTCTAGGTTCTCCGCAGCCTGATGGACCATCTCGGGAGAGATGCGATTGGTCCTCGCGGAATATGCCGCCAGAAGAGAGCGATCGCACACCAGATTCACGAGACGGGGGATGCCGCCCGAACGGCTATGCAGGAGATCGAGCGCCCTGGGTTGAAACATGATCGACGCGGCTCCGCCTGCCACGATGAGGCGATGCGAGACGTACTCCGCCACTTCGTCACGACTCAGAGGCCGGAGCTGAGACCGGATCGACACACGCTGATCGAGCTGGCGCATCTGTGGCGCCTTGAGCAAGGGATGCAGGTTCAGCTGTCCGACGAGCACGATCTGCAACAGCTTGGCCTTGTCGGTCTCGAGATTCGACAGAATGCGAATTTGCTCCAGCACGGGAATCGGCAGATTCTGCGCTTCGTCGATGACCAGCACCGCACTCGCCCGTAGTGGCAGCAGGCTGAGGAGGAAATCGTAAATCGTCTCGAGCAGCTCCTGTTTGGCCACGCGTGCGAGCCGGCCGCGCTTCACGTCCTCGCGCGATACCACACCGAAGTCCTGCAGGATCAGCTTCAGCAAATCTTCCTCGGACAAAAACGGATTCAGCACGAGCGACGAGAACGTGTTCCGGTCGATTTGTTCGATCAGCGCACGACACAGTGTCGTTTTGCCCGTGCCGATGTCGCCCGTCACGACCGCGAAACCTTCACGGCGGCAGCACGGCGTACTGCAGTAGGTCGTACGCGTTCGCGTGCGATTCGCTCTTGAACAGGTACTTCGGGTCCGGCGTCAGGCTGAAGGGCTTTTCGGTGAACCCGTAATAGTACTCGTACATGTCGATCTCCCAAGATATGACGGGCTCTTCGAACGAGTGTTATTTCGGTACTTCGCTTGTAAAGCGATAGAAGCGTTGGGGATGAGAAACTGGGGAGGAGGAGCTGGGGATTGGGGCGCAACCTGCACGCAATTGCGCTGCAGTGCACGCCTAATCGTAGTACTCGAGACCAAGGTGGGTGATCAGCTCTTCGCCCACCATATAGCGCAGCGTGTTCTTCAACTTCATCAACTGGATGAACAGGTCGTGCTCGGGATACAGCCCCGGAGCGTGCATGGGGCTTTTGAAGTAGAACGACAGCCACTCCTGGATTCCGGACATACCGGCGCGCTTCGCGAGGTCGAGAAACAGCGCGAGGTCGAGAACAATCGGCGCGGCAAGGATACTGTCACGGCACAGGAAATCGATCTTCAGCTGCATCTTGTAGCCAAGCCAGCCGACCAGATCGATGTTGTCCCACCCTTCCTTGTTGTCGCCGCGCGGCGGGTAGTAGTTGATCCGGACGACGTGACACAGATCGCGATACAGTTCGGGGTACAACTGAGGCTGAAGGATGTAGTCGAGCACGGACTTCTTGCTCTCTTCCTTCGTCTTGAACGATTCCGGGTCGTCCAGCACTTCCCCATCTCGATTGCCGAGAATGTTGGTGGAGTACCAGCCATCCACGCCAAGCAGCCTCGCCTTGATGCCTGGCGCGATCACGGTCTTCATCCATGTCTGCCCGGTCTTGAAATCCTTGCCGACGACGGGCAGCTTTTTCTGCTGCGCGAGAGCCATCATTGCGGGAACATCGACCGACAGATTGGGCGCGCCGTTGGCGTACGGCACGTCTTCCATCAAGGCGGCGTAGGTATAGATCATGCTCGACGGGATGGTGGGGTCGTTCGCTTCGAGCGCCTTTTCAAAAGCCTCGAGCGACTGATGTGCGCCCGACTCCTTCATGAAGACTTCGGTGCTGCCGCACCACACCATCACCATGCGGTCGAGGCCGTGCTGGCTCCTGAAGTTGCGGATGTCGGCACGAACCTGCTCGGCCAGCTCTCTCTTGCTGCTGCCGGTCTTCACATTCGGGCCGTCGAGCCTCTTCACGTAGCGCTGGTCGAACACCGCGGGCCATGGCTTGATGGCCTCGAGCTCGGGCCGGAGTTGATCGAGCAAGGAACTGTCGAGAACGCCCGCCGTGCGGGCAGCCTGGTACGAGTTCTCTTCGAAGATGTCCCAGCCGCCGAACACGATATCGTCCAGCCCCGCGAGCGGAACGATTTCGCTGATCCTGGGCGATCGGCCTTCGGTTCGCTTCCCCAGCCTCACCGTGCCCATCTGCGTCAGCGAGCCGATCGGGCGCGCGAGCCCCTTGCGAACAGCAAGGACGCCGGCAATTGTCGTCGTACTGACCGCTCCGAGACCGACCAGCAGAATCCCGAGCTTGCCTCTTGCCGGCGCGATTTCAGGATTTTTCACAGCCGGCAACTATATCATCTACCGTGTGATGGGACTCTTTCGGAAAGGCGGAGAGAAGCATTCTCTGTCAATCGCGATGACCGGCGTCAAGCTTGGCGATCGATTGCTGAATATCGGGTGCACTGACTCCTCGCTCGTTGGCGCACTCAGCTCCAAAGTCGGGTTGAGCGGCCGTGCGTGCGCGATCGTACCGACCGACGCCGATGCGGCGCGCGCGCGACGAGGCGCCGAAAAAGCCGGCGCGCTCCTCGAGATCGAGACCGGCCATCTGACAATTTTCCGTTCGAGGACGGATCGTTCGACCTGATTGTGCTCGACAATCAGGAAGGGCTGTTGTCGAGCATGCGGCCCGAGCAGCGCGTGGCGACCTTGAAAGAGGCGTTCCGCACTCTCATACCGCGCGGCCGGATCGTCATCATCGAGCGGGCGCCTCGTGCTGGCCTGGGTGCACTGGTGAAATCGTCGAGCGGCCCGCCTGTGGATCCCCACTACTCGGGTGGCGCGGTCGCTGCGCTCCAGGCCGAAGGCTTTCGAGGCGCGCGCGCTCTCGCACAGCGCGATGGGTTGTCCTTCTTCGAAGGCGTACGTTAGCGTGGACACTGCGCCAGTAACCCTCATTTTTCCAAGCAATTCGCTGGAAACGCACGGCAAGGGTTTTGCCTCAGAAAACTGCGGGCATAACCCTCGATGACTCTTACACCGAAAAACCTCCCAGTGGATGTGTACTCGGTCGCCGAAATCGCACAAGCTGCGGGCGTACCTGCCGCCCGCGTCGAAGCGCTGGTTGACGCCGGAAAGCTGCGGCCGGTCGTGGGCGCCACGGCGCTGTTTTTTGCGCCGGCCGATGCCATTGCGGCCGTCCGATCGCTTCGTGTAGATGGCGGTCGCAGTGCCGCGATGCTCTTCGATCGCCCGGAGTTCGTTCATGCCTCCCCGCGATTACCGATTGCCGTTTCCAGCGCCTTTCACGCAGGCGTCGCCGCTTCTATCATTTTGATAAGCACGATAGGCTTGCCGCAGGCTGTCGAACCCGAGCGCCTGCAAAGCGAGCCCTTGTCGACACGCCTGGTCTTCATCGCCTCGCCGGGTCCAGGGGGCGGGGGCGGCGGGGGCGGCCTCCGTCAGAAAGCGCCTCCACCTCGCGCGCAGCGCAAGGGAAAATCGTCACTCGACAGCCCGATTCCGATCCGAAAGGCGCCCAAGCCGGTTGAGCCGGTTCCAGAGCCAGAACCCCCACCGCCGCCGCCCGTTGTGAAGCCAGAGCCGCTTCCGCCAGTCGTCGCGCCGGTCGCAACCGTCGCCGCGAATCAAGAGGATCGGCCTGGCGTCATCGACACGCCCGCGCCAAAGGAGAGCGAAAGCCGCGGACCAGGAGCGGGCGGAGGCGTGGGCTCGGGTACCGGCACCGGCCTCGGCAAGGGCGACGGCTCTGGGATTGGCGAAGGATCAGGCGGCGGGATGGGTGGAGGCCCTTATCGACCGGGCAGCGGAATCATGCCGCCTCGATTGCTCAAGGAAGTGAAGGCCGGTTACACCGAAGAGGCCCGTCTGCGGAATCTCGAAGGCGAGGTGGTGCTCGAGATCGTGGTCCGACGTGATGGATCGGTCAGCGACGTCAAGCTGATCAGCGGCCTGCCCAACGGACTCAACGAACGTGCAATCGCCGCCGTGCGGCAGTGGCGATTTGCACCGGCCACCCGCCTGGGGCAGCCCGTGGACGTGATCGTCGAGGTCGCCGTTGAATTCAAGTTGAGGTAGACCCATGGAAACCGCAATGCTCGTCATCTCCATCGTTTCAGTTGCCGCCGCAGTCGCTGCGTTCTCATCGGCTCGCCGAGTTCAACGTCGTGAGCAGGAGCGTTCCGAAGCGCGCGTCGCCGCACTGGCCGCCGCTGCCGAGACCCACGGCGCCACCGATGGCGGATGGACGCAGGTGGCTGGAGAATGGCAATGGACACCTGACGCTGAACCCTCAGAACCCGCTGGGATTAGGGATCGGGGATTAGGGATTAGGACCGAACGCGCGACACGCGTGACTGGCCCAATCCCTAATCCCCAACCCCCAATCCCTGGTTCGTCGTCCGAGCGGTTGTTCGGAACCGTCGAGCGCGACGAGCCAGCGGGAACCAGGTTGCCGATTGTTCGCGGCGGCGGCGCTGATTGTGATGCTGGGAGGGACGCTGATCTTTCTGAATACCTCGGCCTCGGACGAGCACGCGGCCCCCCTTGCGCAGACGGCGCAGTCCGAGCCGCTCGAGCTGATCGCGCTCGGTCATGCACGTGAGCTCAGGGTGTTGACGATATCGGGAACCGTCCGCAATCCAGCCACCGGCGCTAAACTGGAAGGCCTCACCGCCGTCGTTTCGCTGCTCGATCGCAACGGGGTGCTCGTGTCGACCAAAGACGTGCCGCTCGATTATCGCGCGCTCGGTCCGGGTGAGGAGGCGCCATTCAAGGTCAGCATTCCGGACGCAGGGCCGATCGCACGTTATCGAGTCAGCTTTCGTGCTGGAACGGACGTCGTCCCGCACGTCGATCGCCGCAGCGACATAAAGCTGGCAAGCGCACTCAAGTAGGGAGAAGAACATATGCTTCGCCTCTGGACTGGACTCGCTGCTGCCGCTGCCCTGATGGTTGTCGCTGGCAGCTCCAGCGTCGCGGGACAGAAGCAGGATGAGTTCCGATTCCGCAGCGGCGTCGATCTCGTCAACGTCACCGCGACCGTCACCGACAGGAATGGCCGTTTCGTGCCGGGGCTGAAGCAGGACGACTTCATCGTGTACGAGGAGAACGAGCTGCAGGAAGTCACGCACTTCAGCAACGAACGCGTACCGGTCAGTCTGGGCATTGTTCTCGACACGAGCGGCAGCATGGCGGGCGAGAAGATGGCTTCCGCGCTGGCGGCCGTCGATCGATTTCTGACGAAGCTCCTCTCGCCTGAGGATGAAATCTTCCTCTACAAGTTCAGCAATTTCCCCGAGCTCGTGCAGGACTGGACAACCGACCGCCAGCGGATGACCCGCGCGATTCGCCGAATCAATGCCGGCGGCGGAACTGCGATGCTCGACGCGATCGCCGAATCGGTCCCGCTCGCGCAGACCGGACAGCACCGCAAGCGTGCAATCGTGCTGATTTCCGACGGCAACGACACCGACAGCCAGAGCTCGCTGAACGAAGTGAAACAGATGATTCGCGAATCGGAAGTGATGGTGTACGCGATCGGCATCGACGGTCAGGCCGACACGCATGTTGGGCATTCCATCGCGTCCTCCCACGACCCTGCCTCCGTTTCCGATTCCGTTTCCGGGCGGCCGGCGCCCTCGCGGGCCCGGCGGAGTCGGCTTGCCGCTGCGGCCGGCGTCCCCGATGCAGCAGCTCCAGTCGAACGACCTGTCGCAGTTTCAGTGGCCCGTTCCGCAGGGACGCACGACGGTTCGCAGAGGCGGCGACGAGCGGGTGAATGTGCATGCGCTGCGCGAGATTACCGACGACAGCGGCGGGCGCACTGAGGTTGTACGGACAGGACGTGATCTCGATCCGGCCACCGCGAACATTGCCGACGAGCTGAGCCGTCAGGTACTATCTCGGCTATTCGTCAACCACCAAAAAAGACGGACGCTGGCACGCGATTCGTGTCGAGACCCGCGACAAGGCGCTGCGTGTCAGAGCGCGGCGCGGTTACATCGCCACGCCCTAGGCGAGTTGATAGCTCGTAGCCGGTAGCTTGTAGCTCGTAGCGCGAGGCTTCAGCCCTGCTCGCTGGCTGGTGGCCGGTGGCTTTGATAACATCGGCCCGTGCGCTTGCTCGCATGGGCCGTTGGACTGACCCTCGTCGGCAGTCTCGGTGGGGTCCTGGTTGCTTCCGCTCTCCTCTCTTTCAACGACCGTATTCGACTCACGGTAGTCCCGTGGCTCGTCAGCTACGCCGTCGGCACACTGCTTGGGGTCGCGCTGCTCGTCCTGCTCCCCGAAGCGCTGGCGCATCTCTCACCGAGAACTGTGCTCGCGTCGCTGCTCGGCGGCATCATGCTGTTCTTCCTGCTCGAGAAGCTCGTTCTCTGGAGGCATTGCCACACACACGACTGCGAAGTGCACGGCATGGCGGCGCCAATGGTCATCATCGGCGATGCTTTTCATAACTTCCTCGATGGTGTGGTCATCGGTACCGCGGTCCGAACGTCGATCCCGCTTGGCGTGAGCACGGCGCTCGCTGTCGCGGCGCACGAGATCCCCCAGGAGCTCGGCGACATCGCCATCCTGCTGAATGCGGGATACACGCGCCGATCGGCGCTCCTCCTGAATCTTCTTTCCGGCGGCGCAGCCGTGCTCGGGGCGGTGCTCGCAGTGTTCGCGCTCGAGTGGCTGCCGGAGATTAATCAATACGTGCTTTCGGTCGCTGCTGCGGGGTTTCTGTACGTCGCGATGGCCGACCTCATTCCCGATCTGCATCGAGGCCGTGTGGACGCAAAAACGTTTCGTGAGCTCGCGCTCGCCGTCGCCGGCATTGGCAGCGTCGTCGCGCTCAACGTATTCGCTGGAGGACACTGATGTACGCGTTGGCCATCATTCGCTACCGTCGGCCGCTCGAGGAGGTTGTCGCCCATCAGGACGCGCATCGTGCGTATCTCCGAGGACTGAAAGAGAAAGGAGTCCTCATCGCATCCGGACCCATGAGCCCCCGATTCGGGGGCCTGTGCTTGTTGCGCGTCGCAGACGATGACGGGAAGGCACTCGACGCGATCAGAGATCACGATCCGTTCGTGCAGAACGGCGTCGCGCAGTACCGAACTGATCGGATGGGCGCCCGTCATCGGAAAAGAGGACCTCGACCGTTTATAGATGCGCAGTGGTGATCAAATACTCCGCCACCGGCGTTCCTCCGATCAGATGTTCCTGGATGATTCGCTCGAGTACGGGAGGATCGCATGCGAAGTACCAGGTCCCCTCAGGATAG
The DNA here is from genome assembly GCA_963775345.1 of Vicinamibacterales bacterium. Lineage (GTDB taxonomy): Bacteria > Acidobacteriota > Vicinamibacteria > Vicinamibacterales > JAMQPK01 > JAMQPK01. The sequence continues at coordinate 127,407 of CAVZIS010000007.1, read as the reverse complement.
ACAACCGCGATCGGTCCGCTCTCACAGATACGAAGACAGTTGGCCTTGGTGCGGAGCACACCGCCTGATTCGGAAAGACCGAGTTCCTTGAGCCGTCTCTTCAGGTAGTCCCAAGCGGCCAGAGACCTGTCGCGCTCGCAGCACTTGGGCGTCGTCTGATCGGCGCACAGGAAGATATGCCGCCGAGCGCTCGACACGCCGACCGACGCTGCAAGCTCAATCAGTCGTTTACGCGGGTCGGCTGTCATATGATGGAAGCCGATGCCAGAAGCGGTGACCAGGAACATCCGCGTCCGCGTCGAATCGGAGTTCGCCAAGGAGCGCTCGAATCCGCATCAGAACCAATGGTTCTTCCTCTATACGATCCGCATTACAAATGAGGGCAGCGAGACCGTGCAGCTCCTCAGCCGTCACTGGATTATCACCAACGCGATGGGTGAGGTGCAGCAAGTACAAGGGCCAGGAGTCGTTGGAAAAAGACCGCTGCTCGAGCCGGGTGAAAGTTTCGAGTACACCTCAGGCTGCCCGCTGAGCACTCCGTTCGGGTCGATGCGGGGAACCTATCAGATGGTGAACGCCGACCGGGAGCATTTCGATATCGAAATTCCGATGTTCACCTTGACCGAACCGTACACGACCGTCCATTAGGTCCCGCTCATCAAGCCGGCTATGGCCGGACACTGCGTGCTGCGTACTTTCTCTCGACGTAATCATCGACAATCTGCCGGAACGCCGACGCGAGCTCGTCGTAGCTCCCGCGAAGCGTCCTGACATGCCGGCCATCGATGTAGATCGGGCAGCTGGGTTCCTCGCCGGTGCCGGGCAGACTGATGCCGATATTGGCCGCCTTCGACTCGCCCGGACCGTTGACGATGCATCCCATCACGGCGAGCGTCATCTCTTCGACGCCCTCATAACGACTCTTCCAGACGGGCATCATCTCGCGGATGTAGTCCTGGGTGCGTTCGGCGAGCTCCTGAAACGTCGTGCTCGTCGTTCGGCCGCAGCCCGGACACGCCGTGACGCTCGGCGCGAAGGATCGCAGGCCCAGCGCCTGAAGCAGCTCACATGCGGCGTACACTTCCTCGCGCCGATCGCCACCCGGACGCGGCGTGAGCGACACGCGCACGGTATCGCCGATTCCCTCGTTGAGCAGCGAGCCCATCGCCGAGGCGGACCAGACGAGCCCCTTGATGCCCATTCCTGCCTCGGTCAGGCCGAGGTGGAGCGGTTGGTCCGTTCTCCGTGCAAGCTCGCGGTAAACCGCAATCAGATGCAACGGGCGCGACACCTTGCACGAGATGATGATCTGGGTCTTGCGGAGTCCCGATTCGAGCGCGAGCGCGGTCGAGTCGAGCGCCGAAAGAATCAGACACTCGTTGATGATCTCTTCGGACGACTTTCCAAGACTCCGATCGGTGTTTTCCTGCATCTTGCTCATGACCAGCTCTTGATTCAGCGAGCCGCCATTGACGCCGATGCGGACGGGCTTTCCGTTGTCTGCCGCGACCTGACAGATTGTCGTGAACTGCTCGTCCCGCCGTTTGCCGGTGCCGACGTTTCCGGGATTGATGCGGTACTTGTCGAGCGCCTGTGCACAACGGGGATACTTCGTCAGCAGGAGGTGGCCGTTGTAATGGAAGTCGCCGACCAGCGGTGCGTTGATCCCGGCATCAAGCATCCGCTGCTTGATGGCCGGCACGGCGGCAGCGGCTTCCGGCACGTTCACAGTGATGCGGACGAGCTCGGAACCGGCCTCAGCCAGCTCGATGCATTGCCGCGCGGTCGCGTCGACGTCGGGTGTGTCGGTGTTGGTCATCGACTGGACGGCGACTGGCGCGCCGCCGCCGATCTGGACGGGCCCGACTGTTACCCCAATGGTCTTATGTAGCCTGATGGGCAGCATTTACGAGATTCGTAAAAATGGGGTCTGACCCTATTTTGTCATCGGTCTCCCAGAGCGGGACTGTGACGCCGACCAAAGGGCTCGACTCGCGGCCCAGGCGTGATAATGCCGGCCATATTCAGGGGATCGGCTGCGGCGACCTGCGGCGCGGCGCCTGCGTTCTGATCTCTTCGGATTTCACGCAGCAATTCGACGGCCTCCGGTCTGGCAAACTGCTCGCCGACGAAGCCGGAGACGAATCGGCCGCCTCGGATCTCTCCCTGCGCTTCCATGCGGCGGAACGTGACGAGCAGGTCGCGCCATGCCGGGGTGATCGTCTCGCGCGCAAGCAGATCCCGGAACACCACGCCCCATCGCAGCAACAGCTGACGCGCAATGGCTTCGAGCGTCGCCGTCGCAAGCCCATCGTCCGGCAGCCTGTCGCTCCGAAGCTCCTCACCACGCCCCTCAGGAGCGAAGGCGGACAGCAGCGCCCAACGGCCGGGCACGAATCGAGCGCGGCGCGCATGATGCTTCGCCGTCGCGAGCCGCCGCTTTGGATCGATCAGCGCCCGCAGGTTTTCGAAGCCATCGGCTGTCACCAATCCGGCGGCGGCAAGCTCCCAAAGCCCATCCTCGACGCTGCTGGTCAGCTGGCCCGTGGCCTTCACGATATCTGCCAGGAATGACGCACCGCGACGGCCCAGAGAGTCGAGAACCTGTCGCGCGGCGTTGGACAGTCCCTGGCCTTGATCGGGCAGCAACCCGTTTGCCGCTGCGCGCCTCGCCGCGGCTTCGAGAAGCCAGGGCGCGTCTTCGCGCAGAAACAGCGCAACAGGCGCCGATCTCGTCGGCCTGACACGACGAACCGTGCCGTGGTTGCCGCGATCGCGATCGTCGAACGCAGGGTGCGGCGACAGCCGGCCCCAGACGACCATACCCGAGATGCAGAGCTGATCGAGTAGCTCCGGCGCGTACTTCCCCACCCTTCTCCGCAGCACGTCGAATTCCCATGCGGCCGCGGAGATTTCGTAGCCCTGAAGCTGCTTGATGATGTGGAGCGCTCCATCAGGACCATGGAGCTGCGTCCCCTGCTTGAGATGCTGCCAGTGATGGAGAAACCGCATGAAATCGCGGGCGTTGACCGGTTCGATTTCGCGCCGCAGCCGGCCGAGCGTCAAACGATGGATTCGCGCGAGCACCCGGCGATTGCACCACTCGATTTCCGTTCCTTGCGATGCCGCAGCGGCTGTAAAACGCCCGCGCAGGATCTGTCCTTCGGCTTCGAGGCGCAGCAGGGCCGCTTCCAGCACGTCAGCTGGCAAGCCGAAGCGGCGGGCGAGGCCGCTTTGCGTCTGCGGTCCTGTCGACTCGAGCCAGCCGCGCAGCGCTTCGGTCGCCGCTGATTCCTGATCGGATGCCGGAGTGCGATCGTAGTCGACGATGACGGGTGCAATCGCGCTCTCGGAGTACAACAGACGCGCAGACTTCAACCGTTCAGCAGCGACCCAGAACTGGGCGCCGCCCGCACTGAGGACCGTGGCACGCCCCGACTCCCGCAGCGTGCGGAAAAACTCTTCCCATTCGCTCAGGGGTGGCAGGACCACGAGGGTCAGCAGCGCATCGTGGAGCTCTTCGGCATCGCGGACCGCCGGCCAGGATTCCGACGCCACTTCGGCAATCGCGGCGGGATCGAGCGCGGCAACCCCGCCGGTCTCCGTCCCGATCGTCCGGCGCATCTGAACCGCCCGTGCCCGTCGCTCCTCGAGCGGCGCATCATCCAGGTAGGCATACGGATTCGCGTTCAGAATCTCGTGCGAGAAGGGCGACGGCTCCGGTGTATCAATCGCAACCGTTTTCACCTCGCCTGCGCCAATCTGGCCGATCAGATCGCTTCAACCCGTCGAGATCCATCGCCTCGTGGAGGCAGTCCTTGATGGTCTCGTTCACGAGCGGGTGATCCGGAACCCGGATGTCGCCGACGACGTTTTCCTGACAGGCTGCCTGATCTGGAAAGACCGCGGCGAGGAGATCGTCGGCGCGCATGCGTTGAAGCGGCGGCGGAACCTTCCGGCCGCCGGCAAACCTGAGGACAGCCAGCGCGCGCGAGGTATCCCATCTCCAGCGCACCTCGAACATCGGTGCGGGCAGCATGGCCTGCGTAAGCACTTCTTCGACGGTCTCCTGGCTCAGGAACTTGAAGACGAGCTCCAACGGAAAGCTGTGCTGATCGCTGAGAGAAATGACGATGCCGTTGTCGGTGGCCGCCGCCTGGAGCTCGAAGTTGAACGAGCGGCAGAAGCGTTTACGCAGTGCGAGACCCCAGGCCCGGTTGATCCGAGCGCCGAACGGCGAGTGCAGAACGAGCTGCATGCCGCCGCCTTCGTCGAAGAAGCGCTCGGCAACGACGGTGCCGGTGGATGGCAAGGCGCCGAGAGCGGCGGCCCCAGCTCGCACATAGAGCACGGCCTGCTCAGCGCCCCGTCGATCCAGCCCGCACTCTGTGGCAAGAAAAGAAATAGGGTCTGACCCTATTTTCAGGATCTTCTCGCGCACTTCGGCTACGGCCCTCGACAGCTCGGCGGTACGGCCTGGCGCCTCACCATTCCAAAATGGAATCGTCGGCGCAGCGCCGTGCGCATCCTCGACCCGGACGCGGCCCGCCTCAACCCGTCGAATCCGCCACGACGTCGTCCCCAACAGGAAGACATCGCCGGCGAGACTTTCGACGGCGAAATCCTCGTCGAGCGTCCCGACGACCGTCTCGTCGGGCTCGGCCAGAACCAGGTACTGCGCATTGTCGGGGATGGCGCCGCCTGAAGTAATCGCCGCGAGGCGCGCCCCGCGTCTTCCTCGAACGATTCCATGCACCCGATCCCTGTGCAGATATGCTCCGCTGCGACCGCGCTTTGTGCTGATGCCCTCCGAGAGCATATCGACAACCGAGTCGAACTCAGCTCTGGTCAAATCGCGATAACAGTACGTGCGGCGAACGAGATCGAAAAGCGGCTCTTCCTGCCAGTCTTCCGCGGCCGCCATTGCCACGATCTGCTGCGCCAGCACGTCGAGCGGCGCGACGGGGACAATCAACCGATCGAGCTCGCCCGGTTCCAATCGACCTGACCAGCGCAGCGCATTCAATCAACTCGTCGCGGCTGGTCGCGAAGATGCGCCCCTTCGGCCTGGTGGTGTGCTCGACCTGATGTCCCGAGCGGCCGATGCGCTGCAGCGCGACCGCAATCGATCGCGGCGACCCAATCTGACAGACGAGATCGACGGTTCCGATGTCTATGCCCAGCTCGAGCGAGGCCGTGGCGACGACGGCCTTGAGCTTGCCGCCTTTCAGCCGCTCCTCGGCCATCGAGTCGCAGCTTGCGGGAAAGACTGCCGTGGTGCGCGAGCACGGCATCTTCGCCCAGCCGCTCGCCCAGATGGTGTGCGACGCGTTCCGCAAGGCGACGCGTGTTCACGAACACCAGGGTCGTCCTGTGGGCCTGAATCAGGGCCGTCAGCCGGTCGTAAATCTCCTGCCACATCTCGTTCGATGCGACCGCCCCGAGCTCGTCGTTCGGCACCTCGACCGCAAGATCCATCGCGCGGCGATGACCGTGGTCGACGACCGCGACCGCCGCCCCCTCATCCGGAGCCAGGAACCGCGCGACGGTTTCGATGGGCCTGACGGTCGCCGACAGGCCGATGCGCTGCGGCCGCGCCCGGCCTGATTTTTCGACGAGATCATCCAAACGAGCGAGCGTCAGCGCGAGATGAGTGCCGCGCTTGTCGTCGGCCATCGCGTGGATTTCGTCGACAATTACCGCACGCACGTTCCGCAGCGTCTGCCGGCTCCGCTCTGCCGTCAGCAGGATGAACAGCGACTCCGGGGTCGTCACCAGAATATGAGGCGGTGCTCTTCACCATCCGCTGCCGCTCGGACGCCGGTGTGTCACCGGTACGGACGGCGGTACGAATCGCCGGAAGCAGCAGCCCCCGCTCGGCTGCGAGCGTGGCGATCCCCGACAGTGGAACATCCAGGTTCTTGTGAATGTCGTTGCTGAGCGCCTTGAGCGGCGAAACGTACACGACCAGCGTCGTGTCCGGCAGGCCGCCGTCGAGACCCGCACGGACGAGGTCGTCGAGACAGATGAGAAACGCCGCGAGAGTCTTGCCCGAGCCTGTCGGGGCCGAGATCAGTACGTGCCCACCGGACCGGATGGCCGGCCAGGCGCGCAACTGCGGTTCGGTCGCCGAGCCAAAATGCGACCGGAACCAATCGCGAACTACAGGATGGAGATTTTCCAGGGACATTCTCTCAATGACGCTGATATCGACGTTGTCGATCCCGCCGTGCCTATCCTAACTTCGCGATTTCTGCTTCGAGCTGCGACACGCGCTTGTCGAACTGGCGCACGACCGCCTCGGCCGGCGCCGGCGTGCTCAAGTCGACACCTGCACGCTTCAGAAGGTTCATCGGGTAATCGCTGCCACCGGCGCGCAGCAGATCGAGAAACCGCTCAACCCCTTCGCGCCGCTCGTCGACGCTGCCCGACGTGATCCTCTGAATCAAGCTGCGCCGACGAGGCGTAGCACGTGGCGTACTGATAAACGTAGTACGGGCTTCCGAAGAAATGCGGGACCCGCGCCCACGTAATCTGCGCGATGTCGTCGTAGGTCATGGCATCGCCGTGATACGCCTTGAACAAATCGAAATAAATCCGGCTCAGGGTCTCGGCGGTGATTGGCTCCCCCTGCTCCGCCAGGCGAAACGCCTGCAGCTCGTAGTCGGCAAACAGGCACTGGCGATAGAACGTGCCGACGATGTCGTCGATCGCATGCTGAAGGAGCACGATTCTCTCACGCTGATCGTTGGTGCGCGACAGCTTGTAGTCGAAGAACAGCATTTCGCTGAGCGTCGACGGCACCTCGGCGACAAAGATCGTGTAGTCCGAGTACACGAAAGGCTGATGCGCCTCGGACAGCATGCTGTGCATCGAGTGTCCCATCTCGTGCGCCAGCGTGAACACCGAATCGAGCGTGTCGTTGTAGTTCAACAGCATGTACGGATGCACTCCGTACACCGGCGCCGAATACGCGCCGCTGCGTTTGCCCGGGTTCTCATAGACATCGATCCAGCGTTCTTGGAATGCACGCCGGACGTTCTCCTGGTACTCGACTCCGAGCGGCTTCATCGCCTCGACGATCTCGTCGAGGACAGTCGAATACTCGTACTTCCGATCGAAGTCGATCAGAGGAACGAGCTGGTCGTACGCATGATAGGTCTCCAGGTTCAACACGCGCTTCCTCAGCCTGTGGTACCGACGCAGCGGCTCCGTTCCTGCCTTCGCCGTCGCAACCAGGTTCTCGACGACGCTGGTCGGAATGTCGTTTCCGTGGAGCGCCGCCTCGAGCGTGCTCTTGAACTGGCGCGCCTGTGCGATGAACCAGTCGCGCTGCAGCACGCCGTTGTAGACCGCCGCATACGTGTTCGCGTTTGCCGCGAAGGTCTCGTGAAACGCCTGAAACGCATTCGCGCGATCGGGCTGGTAGACGATTGGTCTGCAGCAGCGCGTTGTACTGCCCGTAGGTCAGCGTCGCCTTTGTCCCGTCGTGCAGCGTAATGACGGGGTGCTTGATGTCGGCGTTCGCCAGCATCGAGTGAATGTCGTGCGGCGTGTCGCCGAATCGGTTCGACAGCGACAGCAGATGCTCCCCTTTTTCATCCAGGACGTGCTCCTGCTGGTGGTACACCCTCTCGATGGCGAAGCGGTATGTCGCAAGGTCGGGATCGGCCTGCATCCAGCCACGCACGGTCGCGAGCGGAATCCGCAGGAGCTCAGGAGTGAACCACGACTTCGCCTCCGACGCCTTGGCGAAGAGAATCTGCACACGCTGCCGCCGGGCGTTGGCGGAGTTGTCCCGCTGATCCTGGTCGTAGGTGAGGCTGGCGTAGTGCCAGAGCTTGTACGACAGTTGGCCCGAGATCGTCGTCCAGGTGCAGCGCCTTGAGCAGTCGGTCGGCTCCCTGCGCGAGCGTTCCCCGCAGCTCGGCGTACCCGGCAAGCTTTCGCTTCGAACTCGCTGAGGCCGGCCTCCCACTCGTTCCAGCTCGGATAGATGTCGGCGAGGTTCCAGGTGAAAGCTTCGGGGATTTGCTCACGAGTCCGCGCGTCGCGGATCGACAGGTGTTTCGATGGACATGTTGCGATCTTAGTGGATCTTGGCCAACCGAATCTCTGTATACGAATAATCGCCCAATTCATAAGAGCTCTTGCACATCGGCGATCGCAGTCCTGCTGTTCCTGACACTGGCATCGGGCCGGTCGAAGGCACAGTCAACCGACACCGGCATGGCACGTCTAGTCCGATTTCGCCGCCCGCCGCTGGTGGCCAGATGGCGTCGCGCGATGCAGACGGCCAACTCGTCATCCATGCGCATCCGCTTCCCGAGCGGGTCGTGTTGGATGGCCGTCTCGACGAATCGATCTACTTGCAGTATCAGCCGGCCAGCGGATTCGTGCAGGTCGAACCGCGTCACAACGAGCCGGCCACCGAGCAGACGCAGCTCTGGATATTTTTCGACGACCGTGCGATCTACATCGGACTCCGATGTTTCGACTCGGCGCCGGAGCGATGGTCCAGTCTTGACATGCGTCGCGACAGCTCGGGGTTCGGTCAAGGCGAAAGCGTGTCGGTCTCGCTGGACACGTTTCACGACAGGCGCAATGGATTCTCCTTCGGGATCAACCCCGCTGGGGGCATTTCGGATGGCGCGATTACCAACGAGCGCGACAACAATCGGGACTGGAACACGATTTGGGACTCGCGCACGGCGAGATTCGACGGCGGCTGGGCGGTCGAGATGGCGATTCCCGTTCAGCTCGCTGAGATATGCCCCCGGCGAGCAGGTCTGGGGCATCAACGTTCGCCGGACCGTGCAGTGGAAGAATGAGATGTCGTATCTCAATCCGGTCCCGCTGAGCGGCGAGTCCCCACCTCAGTTCGGCCTCTTTCGATTCTCATCGGCCGCAACGCTTGTCGGATTGACGACGCCTCCCGAATCGCGGCTGTTCGAGGTGAAGCCGTATGGAATTTCCTCGCTGAAAACAGATCTGGGTGGCCGAGGTTCCCTACGTCAACAAAGGCTCAGCCAACGTCGGCGTCGACGCAAAAGTCGGCGTGACGCGCGGCCTTACTGCTGATTTCACATACAACACCGACTTCGCTCAAGTGGAAGACGACGAGCAGCAGGTCAACCTGACGCGCTTCAGCCTGTTTTATCCGGAAAAGCGGGAGTTCTTCCTCGAAGGACAGGGCATTTTCGCATTCGGAGGCTTCACACAACGCGGATCCGGACGACCCGGAGAAATCCCGTTGCCATTTTTCAGCCGGCGGATTGGGATCGATGAGGAAGGGCGCGCCGTGCCGATCCTGGGCGGCGCGCGTCTCACCGGCCGAGCCGGAAAGTATCACGCTGGGTATGGTCGGGCATACAGACGAAACAGGACGAGGCGTCGGGCCAGCCTTCGACGAATTTCTCGGTGGTGCGCGTTCGCCGCGACATCCTTCGCCGCAGCAACATCGGGCTGATCATGGCCAACCGGTCCGCGTACGGCGCACGGCAATCGGCGAATCAGGCCTATGGCGTTGACGGTCTGTTTTCCTTTTATGAGAACCTGAACATCAACACCTATCTCGCCAACACCCATACGCCGGGGTTGCGCGGCGACACCGCAAGCTCTCGAGTGCAACTCGAGTACGGTGGCGATCGGTACGGCGCTGTTCTGGAAGACTTGCGGGTCGGCAAACACTTCAATCCCGAAGCAGGGTACGTGCAACGGGCTGATATCAGAAGAAACAGCGGCGAGCTGCGGTTCAGTCCGAGACCGGCGTCGAGCGCGGTCGTTCGACAGTACGAATACTCTGCGAGCGTCGACCAATTCACGCGTCTGTCCGACGGGTTGCTCGAAACGCGTGTGGCCGAGGGCACCTTCGGGATTGAGTTTCAGAACGGTGACGGGTTCCGTTTCGAGCTGGTCGACAATCTAGAGGAGCTGACCGAGCCGTACGAGGTGATCGAGGGCGTTGAGATTCCTCTCGGGAAGTATCAGTTCAGAAACATCAGCGCGCAGTACGAGTTTGGAACCCAACGCCGGCTCTCGGGTGAGCTGTCGTTCGAATCGGGGGGTTTTTTCGGCGGCACCAAGCACACTGTCGGGTTTTCCGACGGCCGGATCGAGCCGCTTCCGAATCTCCTTGTCGAGCCAAACATCTCGTTCAACTGGATCAACGTCCCGCAGGGAAGTTTCACCGCGAAGGTGCTCGGCGGGCGCTTCGTTTACATGTTCAGCCCGCGCATCTTCGTCAGCGCACTGGTGCAATACAACTCGGATGGCGGACTATTGGCCACCAACGCGCGCTTTCGTTGGGAATACCGCCCGGGCAGCGACTTGTTCATCGTCTACAGCGACAGCCGCAACACACTCGAGCGCGGGTCTCAGGCGTTGCGCAATCGCGCGGTCACCGTCAAACTGACGCGTTTTTTCAGGACTCTGACTGCGCCGTGCTAGGTCCAACCGACCAAGTTTCGAATTTTCTCAAGCAGTGACGGGTTCGCACGCGCCTCGGTCACCTGAACGAGCAAGTCCAGCACCTCGTGAATGTGGTGAGCGGTCCCGATGCCGAGCCGCCTCGCGCTGCTCTCCGCCAGCGCATCTCCGGGGGCGACGAGAAGAATGGCGCGAGTCTTGGAATCCGCGAGCACATCCACGCAATTCTGCGGCGTATCGTCCACGAGGTAATCGAGCCGCAGCGCCGCCGCCGCCCTGCCGCGACCGCCAGACAAAGGAATCACGCTGGGTGTGAGAAATCCCTGCTCGACCAGCCACTTGTGGGTCTGCCACTGCACCGTGCCGCCCGCTGTCGCCGGACGCTGAGTGATGAAGAAGACCTCCCAGCTGTGCTCCCCGGTCAGCCGGTAAAGGCGTTTGACGGCGCTCTCTTCAATCGGCTTCAAGGTCATCCAGAAATTGGGGGTGGCTTCGATCGTCCGCCAGACCCGGTCGCGGTGGTAAGCAGAGTCACGGGGTCGTGAACGGCGTTCAGAGATGCGGGGTTCCGCCTTTTGTTCGGCTTCGCGGTCCTCCGGTTCCGGCTCCACATGTTCGGAACTGGCTGCGCCAAAAAGCCGGTCCTCGACGTCGGCATACGCCGAAGCGAGGTCGGCCAGCGTGCCGTCCATGTCGAAGCCAATACGCAGCGGTGTCATTGGTTGGAGTACCGACCTCTATAGTATGGCGGCAACTGAGTTTAGGCTATTCAATCGGCGCGCAGATCGATAGAATCAACATTCCCCATGCTGAGACTTAGAGGCCTGCTTTTCATATTGCTCGTCGCGGGAGGCGCGGTTTCTCCAGCCTGTTCAGGAGCAGGCGCGGATGCTCCGCGTGGAACCCAGACTCCATCGGCTGTTCCGGTGACCGTCGACCGCGTCGTCGAGAAGGCAATGCCTCTCGAGGCCAATGTCGTCGGCGCAGTCGAGGCGTTTTCGACCGTCGCTGTCAGGGCCCAGGTTACCGGGGAATTGAAAGCGGTCAACTTCCGTCAGGGTGAAGACGTGCAAGCCGGTCAGGTGCTTTTCACGCTCGACCATCGGCCGTTGGAAGCCGCGCTGCATCAAGCCGAGGCCAATCTCGAGAGGGACACCGCGCAGGCCGCGAACGCAAAAGTCATCGCGCAACGGATGGAGGATCTCGTCGAGCGTGGAGTCGGCACCCGCGAGCAGCGAGACACTGCGCGCACGACGGCCGCGGCACTGGATGCCGTCGTCGGCGCCAACCGGGCCGCCGTGGAGAACGCGAAGGTCCAGCTTCAGTACGCGACGATTCGCGCTCCTATCTCCGGACGAACCGGCGCGCTGATGGTAAACGCCGGCAACCTCGTGCGGGCCAACGACCAGACACCGCTCGTCGTCATCAATCAGGTCACACCCATCTACGTTTCGTTCGGCATTCCAGAGACCCTGCTTCCGGATTTGCGGCGATATATGGCCGCACGCACGCTCGAGGTCGAGGCAACACCGCCCAACGAAGCCGTGCACACCGGCCGTCGGCCACATCACGTTCGTCGATAACGCCGTCGACCAGACGACCGGCACGATCCGCATCAAGGCGACGTTTCCCAATGAAAACCGGCGGCTGTGGCCGGGGCAGTTTGTGAACGTGTCCGTGAGGCTCGCAACGGACGCGAAAGCGATCGTCGTACCGGCGGTGGCAGTGCAGGCCGGCCCCGAGGGTCAATACGTCTACGTGGTCAAGAGCGACCAAACGGTTGAGATGAGACCGGTCACCGTTGCACGCACGGCGGCACGAGAAACGATTCTCAAGAGCGGCGTGAAACCGGGGGAGACTGTCGTGACCGACGGCCAACTGCGATTAGTGCCCGGCAGCCGGATCAGCATCAAAACCCCGAGCGGGTTAAAGGCGGACTCATGAACCTAGCAGGTCTTTTCATCAAGCGCCCAATCACCACGACGCTCATCACGCTGGGCATCGTGGTGTTCGGCATCATGGCCTATCGCGTGCTGCCTGTCGCCGACCTGCCGGCGATCGACTTCCCGACGATCGCCGTCAGTGCGTCGCTGCCAGGCGCAAGCCCCGAAACGATGGCATCGGCTGTGGCGCTGCCGCTGGAAAAGCAGTTCTCGACGATCTCGGGTCTCACGTCGATGAACTCGAGCAATACGCAAGGCAGTACGAGCATCACCCTCCAGTTCGACTTGAGCCGGGATATCGATGCGGCCGCGCAGGACGTCCAGACGATGATTGCGCGCGCCACGCGTCAACTTCCTCCGCAGATGCCGTCGCCACCGTCGTATTTCAAGGTGAATCCCGGCGACTATCCGGTGATGATGCTCGTGATGCGTTCGGCGACGCTTCCGCTTTCAACGGTGAACGAATACGCAGATTCGAACGTCTCGCAGCGCATTTCCACTGTCAATGGCGTCGCGCAGGTCAATGTGTTCGGCCCTCAGAAGTACGCCGTCCGCATCGACGTTGACCCTCGGAAGCTCTCCGCGCATGGGATCGGCATCGATGAGGTCGTGAATGCGATTCAATCTTCGAACGTGAACCTGCCAACCGGCACGATGGCCGGCCGGGAGCGCGTCTTCACCGTTCTGGCCGATGGTCAGTTGTTGAACGCCGCGTCGTATGCCCCGATGGTCATCGCGTATCGTAATGGCAACCCGGTTCGCCTTGCGGATGTCGCGCGCGTGTACGACGGAGTGGAACAGGACAAGACGGCCAGCTGGTGGCAGGGGATGCGCAACATCTCTCTGATGATTCAGAAGCAGCCGGGATCGAACGTCGTGGCAGTCGTCGATCAAATCAGGGAACTCCTGCCATCTCTTCGCGCGCAGCTGCCGCCGGCGGTGCCGCTCGACGTCAGAATGGATCGGTCGACCTCGATACGCGAATCGGTCCACGACGTCAAGCTGACGCTCTTGATTGCGCTCGTACTTGTCATTGCGGTCATCTTCGTTTTCCTGCGCAGCTTCACGGCGACGATCATCCCGAGCTTGACGCTTCCGGTGTCGCTCATCGCGACCTTCGCGGTGATGTACCTGCTGAACTACAGCCTCGACAATCTCTCGTTGATGGCCCTGACGCTCTGTATCGGGTTCGTCGTCGACGATACGATCGTCATGCTGGAAAACATCGGACGGCACATGGAGATGGGCAAGCCGGCGATGCGGGCCGCATTCGATGGGGCGAAGGAAGTCGAATTCACGATCGTCGCGATGACGGCCTCGCTCGTCGCCGTGTTCATCCCCATTCTGTTCATGGGCGGAATCGTCGGACGTCTCCTGCAGGAGTTCGCCGTCACCATCGGCGTGGCCATTCTCGTGTCGTGCTTCGTGTCAATCAGCCTGACGCCGATGTTGTGCAGCCGGTTCCTGACGACGGCTCACGGCAAGAAACATGGCCGGCTCTACAACTTCACGGAGCGGATGTTTGACGGCTCGCTGTGGGCCTACGACGTGTCGTTGCAATTCGCCCTCAGGCATCGCGCGGTCACGATGGCCCTGTCGCTGCTGTTTGTCGCGGGAGCGGCGTACCTGTTCGTGATCGTCCCGAAGGGATTTCTGCCGTCCGAAGATCAGGGACGTTTCAACGTCAGCGTCGAAGGCATCCAGGGCATCGGGTTCGACGAAATGGTCCGCCACCAGCAGGAAGTTGCGGCGATTCTGGCGCAGGACCCCGACATCGCAGGTTCCAGCAGCAGCATTGGCGGCGGCGGCGGGATGATGAGCGGTGGTGGCGGCACGTCAAACCAGGGTCGAATCAGCGTTGACTTGAAACCGCGGGCGCAGCGGACCCGTTCAGTCGATCAAATCATGGCCAGCCTGCGGCCGAAGCTTTCGCAGGTGCCGGGCGTGCGCGTCTTCATGGTCAATCAGCCGCCCATCAATATCGGCGGCGGTGGAGGCGCCCGCGCCGCTTATCAGTTCACTCTTCAGGATCCGGATACCCCGGAGCTCTATCGTGCGGCGCCCCAGTTCGAAGAGGTCATGCGCAACATTGAGAGCATCGAGGATGTCAACAGCGACCTGCGTCTGAACAACCCGCAGATTCAGATCAGCCTGAATCGCGACAGGATCGCGGCGCTGGGCCTGACCGTCAACCAGGTCGAAACCGCGCTCTTCAATGCGTACGGCACCCGGCAGGTTTCGCAGATTTACGCCGCCAGCAATCAGTACCAGGTCATTCTGCAGGTCGCGCCGGAGTTTCAGCAGGACCCCGCAGCGCTGTCCATGCTGTACGTCCGTTCGACGAGCGGAAAACTCATCCCTCTCAATACCGTCGCGACCGTGACGACCGGTGTCGGGCCGTTGTCGGTCAACCACACGGGCCAGCTCCCGTCGGTCACGATGTCGTTCAACCTCAAGCCTGGCTATGCGCTTGGCGACGCGGTGAGCGCTATCGAGCAAGCCGCCGCGGCCACCCTTCCCTCGACGGTAACGACGAAATTCCAGGGAACGGCGCAGGCGTTCCAGGAATCCCTGCAAGGGCCTGGGACTCGTGCTGATCATGGCAATCGTCGTGATTTACATCGTGCTCGGCGTCCTGTACGAGAGCTTCACGCAGCCGCTCGTCATCCTGTCGGGACTTCCTGCGGCCGGCTTTGGTGCGCTGCTGACGCTCATGTTGTTCAAGACCGACCTCAGTCTGTACGCGTTCGTCGGCATCATCATGCTGGTCGGCCTCGTGAAGAAGAACGGCATCATGATGGTCGACTTCGCTTCGGCTTGCCGAGCGCGAGCACGGCAAGACGCCGCTCGAAGCGATTCACGAAGCCTGTCTGGTCCGGTTCCAGCCCGATCATGATGACGACGATGTGCGCGCTGGTCGGCACGCTGCCGATCGCGCTTGGCCTCGGCGCCGGCGCGGAATCGCGGCGTCCTCTCGGGCTGGCGGTCGTCGGAGGCCTTCTCGTTTCGCAGTTCCTCACGCTCTACATCACCCCCGTGTACTACGTCTACATCGAGGGTGCGCGTGTGCGGTTCATGAAGCGGCGTGCCGGGCAGCAGGAAGCGGCCCAGCGCCCGCGGCATCGCCGGGTGAGCCGGCAATCGCGCTGCGGCGATCGATCGAGGGCGGCGCATAGCGTAGCTTCGCAGGCCGGGTCGGAGGACAAACCGCGCCCAGCGCTGGATCGAATCCAAAGGAGCATCCATGCGCAGAGCTCTGTGCCTGATCGTGTTAGCCGTGTGTGTGATGCCGATCGTTTCGTCCGCGCAAGCGCCCGCAGCAGGCAAAAACCTCGACATCTATTTCATCGATACCGAAGGCGGACAGGCCACGCTCTACATCTCGCCGGCGGGACAGACGCTCCTCGTGGATGCCGGCAACGCGGGCGAGCGCGACCTGAATCGCATCCTGGACGTCCTGAAGATCGCCGGCGTCAAACAGCTCGATCATTTCTGGATGACGCACTATCACGGCGATCACTACGGCAGCCTTCTCGATATCGCGAAGCAGATTCCCGATCAAGCATCTCTACGATCACGGACCCTCGGTGGAAGGCGACCGGCCGAACATCCAGAAATTCCAGGCCGCGTACGCCGAGCTGTACAAGACGATTCCTCGCACGATCATCAAGCCCGGCGACAAGCTCGCATTTGCCGGGACCGATACGACGGCGGTGATGAGCGACAGCGTTCCGCTGAAAACGGCGCTGCCGAAAGCGCCCGGCGCGGGCCGACCGAATCCAGGATGTGCCGCCCACAAGGAGCGCGACGAGAGCAAAGTCGATCCGGACAACCATCACTCGGCTGGATTCGTGATGGCGCTGGGAAGGTTCCGGATGATCAATCTCGGCGATCTCACCTGGAGCCGGGAATTCATGCTGATGTGCCCGAACAACCCTGTCGGAACCGTCGATCTGTATCTGACGAACCACCACGGCCTCGATCAGTCGGGTGCGCCGGCGTTCGTGCACGCGATCCAGCCGCGCGTGGCCATCATGAACAACGGCACGCGCAAAGGTGGTGCCGTGCAGACGTTTCAGACGCTGGAAACGTCGCCGGGCTTCGAAGACCTCTGGCAGCTTCACTGGTCGTATGCGGGCGGTGTCGAGCACAACGCGCCCGGCGTGATGATTGCGAACATCGACCCGCCCGATCAGCTGGCGGCGATCATCAGCGGATCTCCGACGCCGCCAGCGGGACCGGGCGGCAATGCGGCGCATTCGCCCGCGCATTACCTCAAGGTGACTGCGCGACCCGACGGCTCGTTCACCGTGACCAACAGCCGGAACGGATACTCGAGAACGTACACGGCTAGACCGTAAGAAGAATCTTTCCGATATGGCTGCCGGATTCCATCAGACGATGGGCTTCGGCAGCCGCTCGTTAGCGGGAACGTCGCGTAGATCACCGGCCGAATTTTTCCCGTCCTCGACAAGCGGCCACACGGCGCTCTCGAGCGCTCAGGCAATCGCGCCCTTTTCTTCGACGGTCCTCGCCCGCAACGTCGAGCCGGTCACCGTCAGCCGCTGGCGCAGCAGACGAACGAGGTTGATCTCGCGCCTTCGCGCCGTGAAGCACGGCAATCTGCAGCAGCCGTCCTTCGAGCGCCAGCAAATCCAGGTTTCGAGCTGAAATAGGCGGCGCCCACCATGTCGAGAATCACGTCGATTCCGCGGCCATGTGTGAGATCCATCAGCACGGCGGCGAAATCGTGCGGTCTTGTAGTTGATCGCGCGCTCGGCCCCGAGGCTGCTCGCACGCCAGGCATTTTTCGCCGGAGCCGGCGGTCGCGAACACCCTCGCGCCGAATGCTCGGGCCATCTGAATAGCGGTCGTGCCGATTCCGCTCGACCCGCCGTGGACGAGAAACGATTCTCCTTCGCGGAGCCGGCCGCGCTCGAAGACGTTGGTCCAGACCGTAAAAAACGTTTCGGGCACACCTCCCGCCGGCTACGAGATCGAGTGCCGGAGGAACCGGCAGACATTGCACGTCAGGCGCGATGCAATATTCCGCATATCCACCACCTGAAACGAGCGCGCAGACACGATCGCCTGCACGCCACCGGCTCGACATCGGCTCCGCACGCGGTCGATCGTGCCCGACACCTCGAGGCCCGGAATATCGCTCGCGCCGGGTGGCGGTGGATACTTGCCCTCGCGCTGCATGAGATCCGGACGATTGACACCGGCCGCCGCGACCTGAATCAGCACTTCGCGCGGACCTGGCTGCGGAGTCGGAATTTCGACTGGTTGAAGGACTTCGGGGCCGCCGGGTTTAGTGATGGCGATGGCGATCATGTGGCATGTATCTCACGGTTCCAGGTGCTGGGTGCTGGGTTCCTGTTCTAGGTTCTGTTTATGCATTTGTCCAGTTCCGTCGTTTCCTGATCGTCGGTATCAGATATTCGTGAAACGCGCGGTCGAAGTCGTAGCTCGGGTGAAAAATCCCAGTCCTTGCGCGCCGCGCTGTCGTCGACGTCCTCGGGCCACGAATCGATGACACTCTGGCGCTTCGCATCGACACGATATGTAATCGCTGCGTCGGGGAACGCGCGCAGCGCCGATGTGCGAATCTCGTCGGCCGATGGGTTGAAGGCCTTCACGTTGTAAGCGCTGCATGACAGGCGATCGGGCGCCGCCGCAGAGAGCTTGAGCAGCGCGTCGATCGCGTCGGGCATCGCCATGAACGGGATGCGTGAATCCGGCCGGACGAAGCACGCATACGGCTCGCCGCGCGCGGCCGCATGAATCATCTCCGAGGCGTAATCGGATGTGCCGCCTGAAGGCACCGTGACGGCGGAGATCAGTCCGGGGAATCTGACGCACCGAAAATCCACCCGAGGCGGCCGTGTTTCCGACAACTGCTTGTAATGCTTGGCATAGTACCGGCCGAGGTGCTCGCAGTACAGCTTGTTGCAGCCGTACATGGTGATGGGCTTGTTCCAGTCATCCTCGCCGAACGCGACCCGCCTTCCGTCGCGTCTCGAGGTCCGGCAGGCCGTAGGCAGCAATGGAAGAGGGATAGATGAACACCACCGGCCGGCCGTGTGACTCCGTTTCGTGCGCCGCGAATTCGAGGAGGTTGAGCGTCCCTTCGACGTTCACGTGGTGCGCAGCCATCGGGGTGAACTCGGCGCGCGTCGAAAGAAGGGCCGCAAGGTGAAAAATCAGGTCGACCTCGAACTCCGCCAGGATTCGTTCGAGCAGGTTGAGGTCGAGGATGGATCCCGTGAACTCACGGTGAACCAGCCGCGCGACGTGCGGATCGAGCGCGTTGACATCGAGCGCGACGACCGCCTGGTGCCGCGTTTCGGCGAGATTCGCCACCAGGGCGTGGCCGATTTCGCCGTTCGCGCCGGTGATGAGAACGACAGGTTTTCGCAAGCTCGTGTCCGGCTTCCGCTCCGCGTAAGCGCACGGCGGACGCGCCGCAGCCTGGCGAAGGCGGGTCAGCCGGACCGTCTAAGTTACTATATGTACGAAGACGGCCATGGGATACCGTGCCGCGTTCAAGTGCATCGCCGGCTGCGAGGGCGAGTACGACCTGGAGCAGGCGATCTATCGATGCCCGAAGTGCGGGGACCTGCTCGAAGTCGTCCACGACCTGAGTGCGCTGCGCAAGCGCAGCGCGGCCGAGTGGAAGAAGACTTTCGACGTCCGCTACAAGCGGACCGAGTGGCCATACGGATCGGCGGTCTGGGGCAAGAAGGAATGGGTCTGTCCCGGTGTGCGCGACGAAAACATCGTGTCGATGGACGAGGGCGGCACGAACCTGATGTGGGCCGAGCGGTTCGGACGCGAGCTCGGCATGGACGAGCTCTGGATCAAGATGTGCGGACAGTCGCACACCGGATCGTTCAAGGACCTCGGCATGACGGTGCTCGTGTCGGTCGTCAGGCAGATGATTGCCGACCGGAAGCCCGTTCGCGCGGTCGCATGCGCGTCGACTGGTGACACTTCCGCATCGCTCGCCGCTTACGCGGCTGCGGCCGAAATCCCTTCGATCGTCATTCTTCCGCGCGGCAAAGTGTCAACGGCCCAGCTAGTCCAGCCGCTCGCAAACGGCGCGCTCGTGCTGTCACTCGATACCGATTTCGACGGCTGCATGGCGATCGTCCAGCGTCTGTCGGTCGAAGAAGGCGTCTATCTCGCGAACTCGATGAACAGCCTGCGCCTCGAAGGCCAGAAAACGGTAGGCATCGAGATCGTGCAGCAGTTCGATTGGTCGGTCCCCGACGTGATCGTCATCCCCGGTGGAAACCTGGGGAACGTCAGTGCCCTCGGCGCCGGCTTCGACATGATGGAAGCGCTCGGCCTCATTTCCAAACGCCCCCGGATCGTCGTCGCGCAGGCGGCCGCCGCCAATCCGCTGTATCTGGCCTACAAGAACGGCTGGGATTTCCATCCCGTGACGGCGAAGCCGACGCTGGCATCGGCCATTCAGATTGGCAATCCCGTTTCGGTCAAGAAAGCGATCCGCGCGCTGCAGAAATACAACGGCGTTGTCGAGCAGGCGACCGAGGCAGAGCTGGCCGACGCGGCCGCCCGCGCCGACCGCACCGGCATGTTCAACTGCCCGCACACCGGCGTCGCCCTTGCCGTGCTCATCAAGCTTCGCGAACGAGGTCAGATCAAGCCTCACGATCGGGTCGTCGTCATTTCGACCGCGAACGGGTTGAAGTTCACCGACTTCAAGGTGGGCTACCACACCGGCACGCTCGCCGGCGTCTCGTCGCGGCTCGCGAACAAGCCCGTCGAGCTGCCCAACGACTACGACGCCGTCCGCAGAGCCATCGATACCGCCGAAAAGCAGCTTGCAACTCACCGATAGCGTCTTCTTCGTCACCGGTGGAGCGTCCGGACTGGGCGCCGCCACGGCGCGGATGCTTGCCGCCTCCGGCGCGCGCGTGGTCATTGCCGACGTCAATGAGGCAGCCGGCGATGCAAATCGCGGCCGAGCTTGGCTCGAACGCGCGCTTTGCCCTGCGTTGATGTCACCGACGAGCGAAGCGTTCAGAACGGACTGGCCATCGCCGCGGAGCTGGGAACGCTGCGCGGGGTCGTCAATGCCGCCGGCGTCGTCCTCGCCGAGAAAGTGCTGGGAAAGAACGGCCCGCATGCGCTCGATGCGTTCATGCGCATTGTCGGCATCAATCTCGGCGGAACGTTCAACGTGATTCGCCTGGCTTCGGCGATCATGGCGGCCAGCGAACCGGCGTCGAGCGGCGAACGAGGCGTGATCATCAACACCGCGTCGGTCTCGGCATTTGACGGGCAGATTGGCCAGGCCGCGTATTCGGCGTCAAAGGGCGGGATCGTCGGCATGACCTTGCCGATTGCGCGCGAGCTCGCGCGCTACGGCATCAGAGTGATGACCATCGCGCCAGGCATCTTCGACACGCCGTTGATGGCGAGCCTTCCACAAGCCGCGCGCGACAGCCTCGCACAGCAGGTGCCCTTCCCTCCGCGTCTCGGCCGGCCTGCCGAATACGCCGCGCTGGTCAAGCACATCATCGAAAACGAAATGCTGAACGGCGAAGTCATCCGGCTGGATGGGGCGATTCGGATGGCGCCGAAATAATCTGACAGGGACCAGGAGAAATATTTCAAGAAACTCCTGACTCGATCTCCTGTTCTAGCGAGCGTTTTCTCCAACCTCACTTCATCTCGAATCGGAATTCCTCCGAAGCCCTGCAGGCCCGCGCTCTTCGCGTGCTGAGCGGCGCCGTTCGGGATCCATTCGGTGACGTAGTATCCGCGGCGCTGGTAGAAATAGAGCGCCGGCAGGTTGTCGTTGGTCATCGTGACGATCACTTTCGGGATGTGGAGGCGCCTGGCCAGGAGCTCCGCTTCGGCGACGAGATGCCCGCCGACGCCCGATCGCTGCCACATCGGATCGGTTGCGAGCGCGACGATGTGAAGGCCCGCGTCGACCAGGCGGTAAGCGAGCGCGCCACCTATTTCACCGTTCATTTCGGCAACGATCGTCGGAGCCGCGTCGAGATCCATCAGCTGGCCGAACGCGACGATCCGCTTCGCCCGAAGTCGCGGCGGAACAGTTCGAGGGCGCCCGCGCGATCGACATCGGCGGCCTCGCGCACGAGCACCGGCGGCAGCTCGATGCGCGGCCGGCACTCGCAGACGACCTGCGCCCGCGCCTCAGCCCAATCGACGAACGTCCCGCAGCGACTGCAGCGCAACACCGCCGGTTTGGTGCCGAACGATGAACTCATGCGGGAACCACGCTCCTTCCCTTTCTTAGTCGCGGGGCCCCAACACCCGCTCCTCGCCGCTCGCTTGCGGAGCCCCGACCTTGCCGGCACGCCCTGAACTTGTCGGCTGCCGCGTTGGGGACCCCGCTCGCCCCGCGCTCCGCCTTCGCTGCGCTTCGGCGTGGCTCGCCGTAGCCTTGGCGGAGGCGGCCGCTCGCGGCTTTCGACCTACCCACCAGATGATAAGGGCGAGCACGCCCATCGCCGCGGCGAATGTGCCGCCGAACAGCCAGAGCGTGCGGTAGAGAATCGACTGCGTTTCCATCCGCGCTTCCATGCGCATCGGTCTGCCGGCCAGGCGATCGCGAAGTGGCTGTTCCCAGGCGAGGATGTTGCCCCGCTCCAGTCGCGGCGCATTGTGAAAGGTAATCCTGCTCGGCAAATGCACCCTGAACGCGATGAGCTCCTCGCCTGTCCATCCAACATCGCCGATCGGAAGCTGGGCGGCAGAGCCCGACCTCCTGCACGAACCGAAACTCGTTCTCAAGGCGATCCAGCCGTGTAACGCGACCATGAAAGCGGCGCGAGACGCGGCAGCCGTGCGATGTCCGCGACGTCGAGCCTGATGTGAACAAACCGGCGCCCGTGCCGACGATACGTGCTGACCTCGCGGACCGACGACGCCCGGCCCTTCATAGAGCTCGCCGGAACGCCTGTCGATCGAACCGCGCCTCGGGATCGACGTCCAGTGTCGCACCGCGCAGCGCTACCAACGCCGGCACGGACGCATTGATGTCGACGACCGCCGACCCGTCCAGCGACAATTCGACGCGTTCGTCGTACTCGTACTCCGTGGCAAGGCCGAGCTTCTGACATGCCGACGACATCAGCACGATCAGCATCACGCACGGCGACCGCCGCCCGAAAGCCATAACCCCAAATGATATACTCACTTAGATAGCTTCCAGCTACCAGCTACGAGCTACCGGCTACCAGCTAACTTTGTCCAAACCCACACTGTTTCTCATCGACGGCAGCAACCAGATGTATCGCGCCTACCACGCGATTCGGGGTCTGACTGCGCCTGATGGCCGATCGACCAACGCCATCTACGGCTTCGTGACGATGCTGCGGAAGCTCATCAACGATCACAAACCCGCAGTGCATCGCAGCGGCCTTCGATCTCCGCGGGCCGACGTTCCGATCGGAGATGCGCGACGACTACAAGGCGAACCGCGCACCGATGCCGTCGGATCTGGCCGAGCAGATCGCGCTCGTGCATCAGGCGTGCGAAGCACTCGGCGTGCAGGTGCTGACCTTCGCGGGCTTCGAAGCCGACGATGTGATCGGCACGCTGGCCGTCGCGGAGCGCGGCCGAAGGGCGCCCGGTCGCGATCGTAACCGGCGACAAGGATTTCTTTCAGCTCGTTAACGACGAGACGGGAATCCGCGTGTTCAATCCGCGCGATGAAGGCGCGTGGTACGACGCGGCCGGCGTGAAGGAGAAACTTGGCGTCACTCCGGAGCAGGCCATCGACGTGCTCGCGCTGATGGGCGACACCATCGACAACATCAAGGGTGTGCCTGGCATCGGCGAAAAAGGCGCGCGCGATTTGATCTGCGACCCACGGGTCGCTCGACGAGCTGCTCGAGAATGCCGGCTCGCTCACGCAGAAGAAATATCGCGAAGCGTTGCTCGCGCAACGCAGACTCTGCGCGCGAGAGCCGGACTGCTGCTGCGAATCCGCACCGATGTGCCGCTGCCCGATGTCGACATGTCCTGTTTCGACTATCGGGGCCCGAATCGGCAGAAGTGCTTCGAGCTCTTCTCCCTGCTCGGATTCCGCACGCTCGTGACCGAGTACGCGCCGACCGCGGACACGGTCGATGCCGACTACAAGATCGTGGCGACCGAGGCGGACCTTGCTGCGCTGGTATCGGAGCTGGAGAGTGCCGGACGATTCGCGTTGAGCGTCATCGGCGACTGCCCTGGCGGCATGCACGCGTCGCTCGTCGGTATCTCGTTTTCGACGGCGGCGGGGCGAGCCCGCTACCTGCCGGTGGGACATACCGCGCTCGACGAGCCTTCGGCGATCACGGGAAAGGCCGGGCTCGCCGCGCTTGAAGCGCGTTCTCGAAAATCCGGCTCGTCAGGAAGATCGGGCACGATCTGAAATTCGATCTGATGATGCTGTCGCACGAAGGCATCAACCTGAACGGCCTCGAGTTCGACACCATGCTCGCCAGCTATGTCGTCGATGCGACGCGCTCGGGCCATACGATCGAAGAAGTCGCGCTCGAGCATCTGGGCTACAAGGCGCTGACACAGGAAGACGTGTGCGGTACCGGGCAGAAGACGATTGCTCTGCCCCATCTTCCCGCCGCAGCTATTCTGAATTTCGCGGGCGAGCGAGCAGATCTCGCGTGGCAACTCGCCGACAAACTCGCGCTCGCCTGCGAGAACACGGTCTCGAGCCGCTCTACCGCGATCTGGAGCTCCCGCTCGTGCCGGTGCTGGCGGATATCGAGCGGCATGGCATTCGAATCGACCAGCCCGCCCTTGCCAGCCAATCGCAGCGGATCGAGGCTGAGCTGGCGTCCACGGAGCGCGCGCATTTTCGAGCTGGCCGGAGAAGAGTTCAACATCAACTCGCCGAAGCAGCTCTCGGTGATTCTGTTCGACAAGCTGCAACTTCCGACGGCCAAGCGCACGGGCAAGACGCGGGTCGCGTCGACCGCCGTCGAAGTGCTCGAGGAGCTTGCGCTCACGCACGAGCTGCCGAAGCTGATTCTCGAGTGGCGTGCGCTGCAGAAGCTGAAGGGCACCTACATCGACGCCCTGCCGCAGCTGGTTCACTCGCGCACCGCACGCGTGCATACCTCCTTCAATCAGGCGGTGGCAGCCACCGGACGTCTCAGCAGCAGCGATCCGAATCTGCAGAACATTCCGATCCGTACCGATCTGGGCCGCGAGATTCGGCGAGCGTTCATTGCCGATCCCGGCTATGTGCTGATCTCGGCCGACTACTCGCAGATTGAGCTGCGCGTGCTCGCGCATCTCGCCGAGGAAGAGGCCCTCGTCGACGCGTTCCGTCGAGGCGAGGACATCCACGATCGGACGGCGCTCAAGGTTTTCGGCCCGACAGCGGCCTCGACAAGCACGAACTGAGGCGGCGGGCGAAGATCATCAACTACGCCCTGCTGTACGGCAAAACGGCGTTTACGCTCGCGCGCGACATCGGTGTCACGCCAGGCGCCGCCCAGGAGTTCATCGACGCGTATTTCGGCGGCTTCCCGCGCGTGCGCCAGTTCATCGATCGCACGATCGAGCAGGCGCGGACGCAGGGGCTTCGTCGAAACGATGTTCGGGCGCCGCCGCATGGTGCCGGAGCTGAACAGCCGGAACACACCAGATCCGCCAGGGCGCCGAGCGCATGACGGTGAACTTTCCGATTCAGGGAACCGCCGCCGACATCCTCAAGCGCGCGATGCTCAGGGTTCACGAGGCGCTGAATTCCGACAGGTGCAGAGGGCAGGGGGGGAGGGCAGAGGGCAGAGCGCGCAAGGATGATTCTCACGGTTCATGACGAGCTGCTCATCGAGAGCCGGGAGGAATATGCAGGTGACGTCGCCGATCAGGTGCGGCAAGCCATGGAAGGTGCCGCCTCGCTGTCCGGTGCCGTTAACGGTTGACGTGGGGATCGGCCCAAATTGGCGAGACGCAAACGTCTCGCTGCCTCATTGCCCTAGTCACTGAGATGTCCTCGCCCGTCATCATCCCGCGCAGCGATCATCCGATCTCACGCCAGCACATCGACGCCGACGCTCTCAAGGTTCTCTACAGACTCCGGCAGTTCAACCACATCGCGTATCTCGTCGGCGGCAGCGTGCGCGATCTTCTCCTCGGCCGCACGCCGAAGGATTTCGACATCGGCACGTCGGCACATCCGTATCAGGTGAAGCGGCTGTTTCGGAACTGCTGGATCATCGGCCGGCGCTTTCGTCTCGCGCATGTGAAATTCGGGCCGAAGATCATCGAGGTCGCGACGTTCCGCCGCCAGATTCCGGCCGGAACCGAAGAAGAGCCGGTCGTCGTCCCGCCTGTGCCGACGCCGCCGGGCGAAGCGGTTGACGATCCCGATCTCCTCATTCATCACGACAACACGTTCGGAACACCAGAAGAGGATGCGTTCCGCCGCGACTTCACGCTGAACGCGCTGTTCTACGATATCGAGACGCGCTCGATCATCGATTACGTCGGCGGCCTCGAAGACATTCGCGCCGGTGTTATTCGCTGCATCGGCGTGCCGGAGGACCGCTTTCAGGAAGACCCGGTCCGGATGTTGCGCGCCGTCTCCCTGGCGGCCCGGCTCGACTTCGCGATCGACGCGCCGATTCTGCGAGCGATCGAGCGCTACCACGGTGAACTGGCGCGCAGCGCCCCGGCGCGCCTGATGGAAGAAATCTACAAGGTGCTTCGGGCCGGCTTCGCGGAGAAGGCGTTCCACATGCTCGTCGATACGGGACTGCTCGCGGCAATCGCACCGGAAGTGCCCGGGCGGATCTCACCGACGTTCTGGCAGTCGCTCGCGGCGATCGACAGCTACCGCCGTGCGTTCAAGCGCAATCCCGAAGCGCTTGGAAACGCGATTCTGCTCGGCTCGCTGCTGATTCCGCTCGGGCCTTCTCGATCAGCACCACGGCCGCACCAAGGAACTGGGCGCGCGCTTTGGCATACTCCCGCTCGCGCGCCGGGACGTCGAGTATCTTGCGGCAGATCCTGATGCTTGCAGCGGCACCTGCGCGACCGAAACGCGTCTGCCACGGCACAAGCGCGCGATCCTTCATCGCAGTGCCTTTCCTGCCGCCCTGACGTGGCTCGAGCTCCACGGCAACGCTCCGGACCTCGTCGAGTCGTGGCGCGAACTGCAGGCACTGTTGCCGAACAGATGCCCGACGCGATGGCGCAGACCGGGAGAAGTCTCACCGCGCCGGCGAAGGCGGCGGCGCAGAAGAAGGCGCTATCCAGCGCCTGGAATGGATCGTTAGCAGTGACGCATGGCGCCAGCGCCTACGTCCGCATGTCGTCGATGGTTTTGTAAGGATGCGCGAGCCTCATCGCGATCAGAAGCCTGATCACGCGGCCAGGACGGATCGATCTCGTTCGGACGGAAGCTGAACTTCGGGCTTCGCGGATGACCGTGATGGTTGTTGTGAAGGCCTTCGCCGCCGGTCAGCAGTGCGACGAATCTGATATTGGTTGCGGTGTTGTCGAAGTTTCTGTACCCAAAGTAGTGGCACAACCCGTTGATCGAGGACGACAGCACGAACACGTACATGAAGAGATGGATGCGCCGCCGCCAGGAGCCCCCACCAGACGCCGAGCACGTAACACAGCGCGAGAATGCCCAGCACCGGGCCGACCAGCCCGAAGCGAAACGCATAACGGTCGAACACGTCCTCCTCGATATCGCGCGCATAGCGTTCGAGCGTCTCGGGATTGCGTGCCTCCTTGAGGTAGTGAAACACATTCCCGAGCTGAACCGACCAGAACCCGTGCAGATGCGGACTGTGAGGATCGCCTTCGATCTCGGTAAACGCATGATGCTTGCGATGCACCGCGACCCACTCCTTCGTGCAGAGACCGGTCGTAATCCACAGACAGAACCGGAACACGAAGGCGACGACCGGATGCAGCTCGAGAGCTTTGTGCGTGACGCTGCGATGAAGGAAGATGGTTGTACTGAAGACGGCGGCCTGCGTAACGAGCGCGGAGATGCAGCAGGCACCAGAACAGCTGCCGGAGCACGCGACAGCCTAACACATCAGCCGTTGCGCCGTTCG
Source organism: Vicinamibacterales bacterium (assembly GCA_963775345.1). Lineage (GTDB taxonomy): Bacteria > Acidobacteriota > Vicinamibacteria > Vicinamibacterales > JAMQPK01 > JAMQPK01. Next base: position 99,941 of record CAVZIS010000007.1, on the reverse strand, counting down.
AACTCCCTCATGAATTCGACCAGCGCATCCACGCCCTCTTCCGGGAACGCGTTGTAGATCGACGCGCGGATTCCTCCGACCGATCGATGTCCTTTCAACCCATCGAGGCCGGCTTGCTCCGCCTGTTTGATGAACTGCTTCTCCAGATCTTCGCTCGCCAGGCGAAACGTGACGTTCATCAGCGAACGGCTGTCCTTCTGCGCGGTGCCGCGATAAAACCCGGTCCTGTCGATCTCCGCGTACAGCTTTGCCGCCTTTCGCTGGTTGATTTTCGCGACCGCTTCGAGGCCGCCCCTGCTCGATCAGCCACTGCGTCACCAGGCCCAGCATGTAAATCGCGAACACCGGCGGCGTGTTGTACATCGAGCCGTTCTCGGCCTGGACCGCGTAGCTCAACGTCGCGGGAAGCGAGGCTGGCGATCGCGCCAGCAGATCGTCGCGGATGATGACAACCGTCACGCCCGCCGGTCCCATATTCTTTCTGCGCGCCGGCGTAGATGAGCGCGTGCTTCGACACGTCTATGGGACGGCTGAACATGTCAGATGACGTGTCGCTGACGAGCGGGAGATCGCCGACATCGGGCAGGTCCTTCCACTCGGTGCCGTAGATCGTGTTGTTCGACGTCATGTGCACGTAGGCGGCGCCGGGGGTCAGGACGATTTCTTCGGCGCGAGGCACGCGCGCAAACTGCTCCGCCTTCGTCGTTGCGGCGATGTGGACTTTGCCGATCTTTCTCGCCTCTTCGGCGGCCTTGGTCGCCCAGACGCCGGTCACGACGTAGTCCGCCGTGGCCTCCGGCGGAAGCAGGTTCATCGGCACCATCGCGAACTGCAGGCTCGCGCCTCCCTGGAGAAACAACACGCGGTAGTTCGAAGGCACGTTCGCAAGTTTCCGGACGTCCGCCTCGGCCCGCGCGAGAACGTCCTTCGAATACCTTCGAGCGATGGCTGATCTCGAGAATCGACATGCCGACGCCCGGGCAGACGCCATCAGCTCGTTTTGAGCCTTTGCGAGCACCGGCACAGGCAGCACGGCGGGACCGGCCGAGAAATTGAAAATGCGCTCAGATTTCATGAATCAGCAATCCATCGCGAAGTTTTGGCTCGAACCACGTCGATTTCGGCGGCATGATCTCGCCGGCATCCGACACCTCCATCAACTCGACGACGCTGACCGGATACATGGAAAATGCGACGGCGGCTCTGCCGCTGTCGACCATCTGTTCGAGCGTATGCGTCCCCTTGGCGCCTCCAACGAAATCGAATGCGCGTGTCGGTTCGCACATCCTGAATTCCGAGAATCGGCCGCAGCAGGCGCTCCTGAAGAACGTTGCAATCGAGAGCGTCGATGACGCCCGGACCGGGAAGCCCACCGGTCTCGAGATCGACCGAGTACCATTTGCCGGCCACATACATCGAGACCTGACCTTTCTCGCTCGGGGCTCGGCGTGCCGGACGTCATCGTGAAATGGCGTGCGACCTCGCCCAGAAAGTGCTCCGGCGTCATGCCATTGAGGTCGCGAACGACGCGGTTGTACGGAAGAATCCGGACCTGGTCCGAGGGAAACGCCACCGCCAGGAAGTAGCTTGCCTCGATCGAATCACGAACACCGTCGCGCGCGCGCGCCGCGCTGGCCGCTCGGTGATGGCCGTCAGCGATGTAGAGGGACTCGACCGATGAGAACGCCCGGCACGAGCGCCGGCCACATCGGACGAATCGACGCGCCAGATCGCGTGGCGCACCCCGTCGAGCGCTTCGAAGTCGAAGAGCGGCTCAGCTGCTGAACCGCACTCGTTTGGCAATCTCGTCGATCTGCGCGTTTCGGCCGGTAGGTCAGGAACACCGGACCCGTTTGCGCGCGCAGCTCGAGCATGTGGCGCGTCCGATCGTCTTCCTTGTCCTTGCGCGTCCGCTCGTGCTTTTTGATGACGGTTGGTGTCGTACTCGTCGAGCGAATAGCACGCGGCCAAGCCCGTCTGTCCATGCCCGTCAAAATCGAGGTGATACAGATAGAGCGACGGCTCCTGCTCCTGAACGAATGGCGCCTCTCGCTTCAGCGATGCGATATCGCTCGGCGGCCGTGCGATAGACGAGGTCATCGTGAGGATCGAGTGCCATCGGGAGGTCGATCTCGGCTCTGGAAACGTGAAGAAAGCTCAGCGGATTCCCCGCCGCCAGCGCTCGCGCTTCCTCCGTATCAACGACATCGTAGGGAACGGCCGCAACACGCGGCGCCGCCGGAGCGAGCGGGGCGAACCGCACGGAAGGGTCGGATGGCAGCCATCTCGAACCTTCAATTATATCTACAGGCTTCTTTCTCTTCGTGGGCCGTGTTCTCGTGGATCGTGCTCTTCGTGGATCTTCGTGTTTCGTGATCTTCGGTTCCGTGGATCTTCGTGTTCGGATCAGAGGCTCGCACGCCCGCTCGAGGCGCTCCATTCCGCAAGCCGGACGGCGCGTTCGCGCGCCTCGGGCTGCGCCAGCATCTCGTCAACCGGCCACGGAAGCACATACGTCCAGTTGGTGTCGTTGATAGTCGCGGGCTGATTGATGCGATCGCGCCATCCGAAGACGTCCTGGATCGGCAGCAGCACAAGGTTCGATCCCGCGTCGAACATGATTCGCAGCACGGCGTCGCGGATGGCCGCGTTGAACACTGGCGAGTCGAACCCGAATCGTCGCCGCTCGTGGCGGTGAAAGCGATTCCCACCAGACCGCCAGTGGCTCGGTGTCGTGAGTCCCGGTCATCGCCACTGAATTCGGCGGATAGACCTTCGGATCGCCAGGCTCCCAACGAAGCACCTTGTATCCGGGCAGACCGAGCCGGGCGATCGACGCGCGAACGAAATCCGGCACGGTGCCGAGATCCTCCACGCTGACGTCCGCGCCCGTCTCGATCATGATCCGCATGACCGTCTCGCCGAGCATCGCGCTGTTCCTGTTCGTCGGCCGGCAGGAAGTACGGCGCGCGGCCGTCGAGCGGACGCACGTAGGTGCGATAGAAGCCGACGAGATGATCGACGCGAAACCCGTCGTAGAGATCCGCAAACCGGCGCGCACGCGATCCGCAAGCCATTGCGTAATCGTTCTTTCGCGCCTGCGTCCCAGTTGTACGGTGGCAACCCCCATTCCTGTCCCGTCTCGCTGAACGCATCCGGCGGCGTCCCGACTGACGCGTCGAGGATGAAGTCCTGCCTGCGGCTCCAGACGTCGGCGGAATCGAGCGTCACCATGAACGGAAAATCGCCGAGAATCTCGACTGCCTTCTAGTCTGCGCCGCACGGTCTGCCACTGCGTGTCGGCGATCCACTGCACGTACTTGAAATACAGAATCTCCATCGACAAGTCGCTCGCGCGCCTGCGCCAGCGCCGACGCATCACGATCGCGGACATCGGCGGGCCATTCGGTCCAGGGCGCTCCCCCGATTCCGACCGCAGCGCTCGATACAGACTGTACTCATCGAGCCACCACGCCTCGCGCGCGGCATAAGACTCGAAACGATGCGGCCTGCTCGAGTCTCGGCGAGCCATTCGGTCTCGAAGAACCGTTCGAAGGCGGCTCTTCAACGCGCGGTGTCTTGAGCGCTCGAACTTTTTGGTAGTCGATGCGAGGTAATCCTTCGACGATCTCGAGATCGTCGGCCCAGTGCTCGCTCGAACGCTCATCGTGTTCTCCAGCATCCAGATGCTGATGAACTGGGGATCGATGGCCATCGCGCTCAATGCCGAATACGGGGACGCTTCGCCGGGCGCAAGCTCGTTCAGCGGAAGAATCTGAAGCACCGATTGACTGCGCGGATCGAAGCCACGAGGCGACGGCGGGAATGTCGCCGATCTCGCCGATGCCCCAGCTCCGGCTCGAGCGCAGCGAGAACAGCGGCACGCTGATGCCAGACCGGCGCGCCGCTGAATCATCGAACCGGCCGATCTCGTGGAAGAGCGTCTGCAGCGCCGATGAGAACAAGGCTGGTTCCGGAAGAAGGCTGATGACGAGGAATGCTTCGCGTTCGAAGTCGAAAAAGTACCCCGGATGGACGAGGATGCCGGTCTTGTCGAGCAACTCCAGCACCCACGACTCCTCCGACTCTGATCGCCGGCACCTGGAGGACGGCATACCAGCCGGCTTCGGCAGGAAGCACCGAGCAGGAAGGGAATTCTGACGCGATGTCCACAAGCGTTGCGAAGTTGCTGCGCACGCGGCGCTGAATCTGCGCGCGGACCTGCGCTCCTGCTTTCAGCAGTTCCGCGAGCCGCGACCTGAACGGGCGTCGAAACCGACAGATATGCGTCGCAGATTGTCTCGAGGCGATCCATCGCGTCGGCTGACCAAGCAGGCCGGCCCGCCCACGCCGATCCATCCCAGCTTCATCTGAGGCAACCCTACCGACTTCGACAGCCCGCCAAGGGCGAACGTCAGCACATCATCGCATGTCGAGCACGCTGGTACATTCCTCGCCGGCGATCGAATAGTCCGCAAACACCTCGTCTGCAAATCAGCGCCAGGCCGTGCTGCATGTGCGAGCGAGGCCAACTGCGCGCAGCCTCGCCGGCGGTTACCACCGAGCCGGTCGGATTGTTCGGGCTGATCATGATGATCGCGCGTACCGTCCCTTCGCCGAGCTGACAGTCTGTTCCTGCAGGCCGTCGATGATCCATCGCCCATCTGCCCGGTGGAATTCGAGACTGCAGTGTTCGCAGTAGAGACCGCTATCGAGACCGGTCAGATGCTCGAGCAGCGGATAGCTCGGCCTCGGCGCGAGCACGACATCACCGGGATCGCAAAGCAGCTTGAACAGCAGAGAATACGCTTCGCTCGTGCTGGCCGTCAGCACGATGCGATCGGGCTGGACGTGTCACGCCTCGCCGTGCGAACTCGTCCGACACGGCCTGCCGGGCCGATGGCAGATCCGAACGGCTGAGGCTCGTAACAGAGGCGCGCTCCTGCGCGAGCGGCTGAAGGACGCCGGGTGGATACACGAAGCCTGCGCGCGTCGGGATTCGACAGCGTGAGATCGACGATTGGCAGCCCTGCCGCTCTGCGCGCCTCGAGCGCGAACGCAATCCGGTTGCGCTCGGTGACCTGCCGCAGCCGCGAAGAAAACATGCGTTCCTCAGCTCAACTCGACTTGCTGCAGGTGCTCCGGCGTCTGCACGTTCCAGTGCAGGCGCGACTCGATCGTCGCTTTCAGCGCGTCCATGGGTCCCGGCTCGCCGTGTACCAGATAGGTCATCTGCGGCGGCGTCTTGAAGCCGCCAAGCCATCGCAGTGTCTCTTCGCGAATCGGCGTGCGCCGACATCGAATCAAGCCGCTCGACTCGCGCGCTGACCGGCACGAACTGTCCCGCGAATCTTCACTTCCCGCGCTCCGTCGACCAGCTGACGACCTCGCGTGCCGGCCGCCTGATAACCCGACAAACAGCACCGTGCAGCGTTTGTCCGGCAGCGCAGCCTGAAGATGATGGAGAACCCGACCGCCGGTCGCCATGCCGCTCGACGACACGACAATCGACGGAATTCTCGACCGTACGAGATCCGACGACTGCTGGGGAGAAGAGACCGGCTGGAATCGCGCGGTGAAGAATCGCCGGATGTCTGCCGCTGACTGGATATCGGGGTCGAGCTCCGAGGCGCGGTTCGCGTAATAGCGCAGGGCGTCGAGCGCCATGGGGCTGTCCAGAAAAACCGGAAGTTTTGGAATCTGCCCCTCGTCCTCCAGCTGCTTGATCCAGTACAAGACCTCTTCGACGCGACCGATCGCAAACGCCGGAATGATCACTTTGCCGCCCCGTGCGATCGTGTCCTTGACGATCGCCGCGAGCCGCTCGCCCCGGTCATCCGGCTCGTGAATGCGATCGCCGTAGGTGGATTCGAGAAGCAGAATGTCGGCCCGTGGCGGCGCCGAGGGATCCGGAAGCACAGGCCGCGCATATCGGCCAAGGTCGCCGCCAAAGAGAATTGTGCGCCCCCCTTTGATTGTCATCTTGATGAACGACGATCCCAGGAGATGGCCGGCATTGATGAACTCGATGTCCACGCCGTCGATCAACGACATCGGCGCGTTGAACCTGACGGCCTGAAGCTGGGACAAGGCACGAAACGCATCCGATTCGCGGTAGAGGGGCAATGCCGGGCTATGCTTCGAATAGTGCAGACGGTTGGCTTCGCGCGCGTCCTCTTCCTGCAGCCGCGCCGAATCGGGCAGCACCAGCTTGCAGAGATCGGCCGTTCCGGCTGTGCACATCACGCGCCCGTGGTAGCCATTGGCAACCAGGCGCGGCAGATATCCTGTGTGATCGAGATGCGCATGCGTGAGGACGACCGCCGACAGGTCAGACGGCGACGAGCGGCAGCGGCTCCCAGTTTCGAAGCCGCAGGCTCTTTCAGCCCCTGAAACAGTCCGCAATCGATCAGGATTTTCCGCCCGTCGATGTCGAGGAGATATTTGGAGCCTGTGACGGTACGCGCCGCGCCCAGGAAGGTCAGCTTTGTCATATTGTGAAACCGTATGGTACCGCGTTCCGTCGAGGAATCTTCTGGGATAGGATGTGCGAATGAATTCGGCCGTTCGTCAATGGGTGGAGGACATCAAAGGCTCTCGACGTTGCCGTCAGCTGTCGTGTACTGCGACGGATCGAAGGCTGAACGGGATCGACTGATCGCCGAGTGCCTTGCCTCCGGAGAGCTGATCGAGCTCAACCAGGAGAAGCTTCCCGGCTGCTACCTTCATCGCAGTGCTGCTCACGACGTCGCACGCACCGAGCATCTGACGTTCGTCAGCACGTCCATCCAGGAGGATGCCGGACCGACCAACAACTGGATGGCGCCGGACGCAGCGCGCGAGAAGCTGATCCCGCTGTTCACCGGATCGATGAAGGGGCGCACCATGTTCGTGGTGCCGTTTCTGATGGGCCCTCCCGGCTCGCCGTATTCCAAGGTCGGCGTCGAAATCACCGACAGCCGCTACGTCGTGCTCAACATGCGCATCATGACCCGTGTGGGCCAGGTCGCGCTCGATCACCTCGGCGACTCGGACGACTTCACCAAGTGCCTGCATTCTCTTGGCGACCTGAGCCCGGATCGCCGGCTATATCGTGCATTTCCCTGAAGAGAACGCGGTCTGGTCGGTCGGATCGGGCTATGGCGGCAACGCGCTGCTTGGAAAAAAATGCCTCGCACTCCGCCTTGCAAGCTACCAGGCGCACCACGAAGGCTGGCTGGCCGAGCACATGCTGATCGTCGGCTGCCGATACCAGGATGGACCGGTGCGATATGTCGCCGGAGCATTTCCCTCCGCCTGCGGCAAGACGAACATGGCGATGCTCGTGCCTCCCTCCTCGATGCCGGGCTGGAACACCTGGACGGTCGGTGACGACATCGCGTGGATTCGTCCCGGCACCGACGGCCGCCTGTGGGCCGTCAATCCCGAAGCCGGGTTCTTCGGTGTGCTTCCCGGAACGAGTCGAGCACGAATCCGACCGCTTTCGATATGATTCAGACGCGACACGATTTACACCAACGCAGCACTGCGTCCAGACGGCACGCCGTGGTGGGAGGGGCACGACGATCCACCGCCGCACCAGGCCCTCGACTGGCAAGGCAGACCCTGGACGCCCGACTCTGGCGAGAAAGCGACGCACCCCAACGCCCGATTCACGACGCCGGCGGTGAATTGCGCGTCGCTGTCGCCCGAGTTTGAAAATCCGAAGGGGGTGCCGCTCGACGCCATCATGTTTGGCGCTCGTCGCCAGCAGCGTGTGCCGCTCGTCTACGAGTCCAAGAACTGGCAGCACGGCGTGTTCCTCGGCGCCACGCTGTCGTCGGAAACGACGGCAGCGGCGTCAGGCAAGACCGGCGTGCTTCGGCGCGATCCCATGGCGATGCTCGCGTTCTGCGGGTACAACATCGGTGACTATTTCCAGCACTGGCTCGACATGGGCCGGACCCTCTCGTCGCCGCCGAAGGTGTTTCGCGTCAACTGGTTCCGTACCGATTCGCGTGGAAAATTTCTGTGGCCGGGCTTCGGTGAAAACCTGCGGGTCGTCAAGTGGATCCTCGAGCGATGCGACGGAGCCGGCAACGGCAAGGCCACGCCGATTGGCATCGTTCCGACCCCGGATGCGATCGATCGCAGCGGGTTGAGTATCTCCGACGAAGCATTGCAGGCGCTGACAGCGGTCGAACCGGGAGATTGGGCGGAAGCCTCCGCGGATCAGGCGATGTTCTTCAGGTCGCTTGGGCCTCGCGTGCCAAAGGAAATGTTCGAGGAACAAAAGCGGCTCGCGGATGCGCTCGGTGGCGCTGCTGTAAGTAGAAAGTGAAAAAGTAGAAAGTGAAAAGTAAAAAGGAGGTCGAGAGTCAGCGATTCGGCGAATCTCTATCCTGCCGCTTAGAGTTTTGCCGCGCGCTGGTCAGTGACGCGGTAAACATTGCGGCCAGTTCTTTCGCTTCGACAAGCAGGGTCGGGTCACTTGCAATCTCTCCATCCCGCATGAATTTCGAGCCAGCCCACGGCTTCATCTGATTCCTCCGAGACATTACCGAGCTTCGCGATAAATTCAGACCGCGAGCGTCCTCGTTGAGCGGCTCGGTAGTTTGCCCAGCTTGATGTGGCAGCTCTGTAAAACTGAACCCCAGGGACCTGTGCATCCGGGCCTTTGGGCAGTCGTCGATAAAACCGGAGCGATGCAAGCGAGAACCGGTAAACGCGATCGAGCAGGTCAGGCATGTTTCTCATGCCCGTGGAACCTTGCACGATGCTTGCCGCCGGCCGTCGCACAGAGTACCGCAGTGAATTTGTTCGCGAGACTGCAGTTTCTGCGTTACTTTTTGCTCTTTACTTTCTACTTTTTACTTTCTACTTTTCACTTACAGGTTCACTTCACGTGCCGTCCGCCGTCGACGCGGATGGTTTCTCCGGTAATGAAGTCACACCTCAGGAGCGCGAGCACGGCGTCCGAAATCGCCTTCTCTCCACCCCACGAACCGAGAGGCGTCGCCTTCTCGACTGACGCCAGTTCTTCGTCTGTCGTTTCGGGCGGCGCGAGGATGGGCCCGGGCGCAATGGCGTTCACACGGATCTGGTCAGCAGCGAGCTCGAGCGCCAGCGCTTCGGTGAGCCCGATCACACCTGTTTTCGCGACGTAGTACGGCAGATAGCCCGGGTATCGCGGCCGGCCGCTGCGAGACAGCCAATCGGAGAAGTTGATGATGTGGCCGCCGCCGTTTCGCCGCATGTGCGGCCATGCAGCGCGAGAGCAGACGAAGACCGAGCGCATGTCGACCGCGACATTCTCGTCGTAATCCTCCACGGTTAATTCGCGGAACGGCTTGCTGACATAGATCGACGCCATGTTGATGAGGATGTCGACTCTGCCGAGCGCCGCCGCACTTTCGTTCACAAACACTTCGCCCTCGGACGCCTTTGTGAGGTCCGCCTGTTTCACGAACACGCGGCGCCCGAGATTCCTGATGGTGGCGGCGGTCTGGTCGGCTTCCGCGCGCGAACGGTTGTAACACAGCGCGAGATCAACTCCGTGCCGCGCGAGCTCGATGGCCACCACGGCGCCAATCCGCTTGCCGCCGGTCACCAATGCCACGCGATTCGAGAGCTCCATTCGACAAGCTTAGCAGTTTGACAACCTGTTCCGCTGATGGTAACGTACCGTGCCTCACTTGACAGTCCAACGCCAAAGAGCAGAGAGCAAAGGGCAGAGGTGCCGCGATGGGGAAAAAAATTCTGATGATCGTCGGCGATTTCGTCGAGGACTACGAAGCCATGGTTCCGTTCCAGGCGCTGCAGGCCGTCGGCCACACTGTGCACGCGGTCTGCCCAGGTAAGAAAGCTGGTGACAAGGTGAAGACCGCCGTTCACGATCTCGAAGGCGATCAGACCTACACCGAGAAGCCGGGCCATAATTTCTCGCTGAACGCGACCTTCGACGAGATCGCTCCGGCGAGTTACGACGCGCTCCTCGTTCCAGGGGGTCGGGCGCCCGAATACCTGCGGCTGAATCCGGACGTTCTGAAGGCAGTCAGGCATTTCGCCGATGCGAACAAACCCATCGCCGCAGTCTGTCATGGACCGCAACTGCTCACCGCGGCAGGCGTCGTGAAGGGACGCAGGCTGAACGCCTACCCGGCCGTGGCACCCGAGGTCACCGCCGCTGGCGGAGAGTTCGTCAACCTCGACTTTCCCGAAGCGATCACCGATCGCAACCTCGTCACCGGCCCCGCGTGGACCTGCCATGTCGAGTGGCTGAGGCAGTTCCTCGCCGCGCTCGGCACCACAATCACCCATGAAGAACCGGCAGCCGCCCGCGTATGAGAACTGGACGCCGGAGCAGGTATCTGGCCCGCGGCTAAAGGCAGAGGAGTCATCGATGCTCAAGAAAGTGATCGGATTGACGATCGCGATTAGTGCTTTGGCGTATTTCCCGGCAATAGCGCAAACACCGGATCCAGCGGCGCAGGCCCCGGCCCCCGCAGCCCCGGCCCCGGCACCTCCGGCCCCGGCGACGGGTCAGGCGCAACCGCCGGCACGCGGGGGCGGCGCCACGAAGGCCGGGGTGACAGGCAATCCCGATCCCGGCGTAAATTTCCTCGTCGTCGTCGAGAATGCCCATGTACGTGTGCTGCAGGTCACGCTGCAACCCGGCGCGGTGCGCAGGCCGCACGTCCATAACGACGTCACGTTTCACATGTTGGTCCCGGTCACGGGATCGCTCGAGCTGACCGTCGAGAAGGATCCGGTGGTCACCACGGTCCCCGGGCAGGCGTACTACATGGCGAAGGGGCAGACGCACGGATTCACGAACAAGAGCTCGGCGGCTGTTCAGGTGATCGAGCTGTTCATCAAGCCGGATCCTGGAACGGCGCCCGCTGCTGCTGCTGGAGTAACGGCCCCCGCAGCCGCTCCTGCCGCTCCGGCTGCCCCGCCGGCGGCAAAGCCAGCAGCTAAGAGCTAAGCCAGAGAGCTCAGAGCGCAGGGCTAAGAGCACAAGACTCTTGTCTCTTCGCTCTTATCTCTTAGCTCTTACCCCAATCACCGAAGAACCTGCTTCCCTTCGTCGTCGAAGAGCTGCAGTGGGCCGAACTTTCGAAGGCCAGCCTCGATCTTCGACGCGTCTCCGACAGCGACAATCTGGAATTTGGCAGGGTCGAGATATTTTCTTGCCACAGCCTGCACCTGGGCCGGCGTGATCGCCATGATGCGCTCCGTATAGCGATCCCAGTAGTCTACGGGATAGTTGTACAGCTGGCGGACGATGTAGAGGTTCAGCAGCTCGGCCGGGTTCTCGAGCGAAAGGGCAAAGGACGCCGTCAGAGATCGCTGCGCATCCCTGAATTCGTCAATGGGCACCAGCTGATCGCGCATCTTCGTCAGTTCTGCGAGGAGGTCGCGCAGCGCCGCGTCGGTCACCTCCGTCCGCACGTCCATCGCCGCGCGCCAGTCGCCGCGATATCGAAGCGCGCGCACCGTGCTGTACACGCCGTAGGTATAGCCTTTCGACTCGCGCAGCTCCCGGAACAGGCGGCCGTTGGCGCCGCCGAGGATTGCGTTCATCACCTGCATGGCGTCGTAGTCCGGATGCAGCCGATGGATCGCAGGCTCGCCGAGCTGAAAGCCGGTCTGCACCGATCCGGGCCGGTTGACGAGCGATATCTTCATCGGGCCGGAGTCGGGCGGATCGACGACGCCGGGACGAGGCTTGCCAGATTTCGTCCATCCCTTGAGCGCCGCCTCGAACTTCGTGCGGGCTTCCGCGAGCGTGATGTCACCGGAGACGCCGATGATCGTGTGATCCGGAACGTAGTTGTTCTTGTGGAAGGCGACCAGCGCATCACGCGTGATTTTCTCGAGCGACTCCCTGGTGAGCCCCATGCTCGACGCGGGATGCGTCGCCGTAGATGGCTTTCGCGTAGCGCTCTTCTTTCAGGAAATCCGGGTCGCTGCGCTGCTCTTCGAGCGCGGCGCGCGCGCGGCCCTTGTACAGCCCGAGCTCCTTTTCCGGAAAGCTCGGGTTGAGCAGAATGTCGGCGGCGAGCGCGAGCACGGGATCGAGCTGATCGGTCAGCGCCGAGCCCGTCACTGTCGCGATCTGCGATCCCTCGTTCGCTGTGACCGATACGGTCGCCGCCATCGTGTCGAGCGCCTGCGCGATCTGCTCCGACGTCTTCGAGGCCGTTCCCTCGTCCATCAACGACGCGGTCGTGTCGGCGAGGCCGTGGAAGATCCTGCGGATCGTAATAACCGCCCGCACCGATGATGATGATCTCGAACTGAACCGAAGGCACGCGATGATCTTCGAGCACCATCAGGTGCGCGCCGTTCGACAGGCCGACTTCCTGCGCGCGCGGCAGCTTGATCTTCAGGACTTCGTTGCTGACCGGCGCCTTCCCCTTGAACTTGGGTGCGGTCGGTGCGGAAGCGCCGCCTGCCCGGCAAGCGGCGCCTGCGCGAGAGCCGCTGTGAGAAGAGCCAGGAGCAGAGAGCAGAGAGCGAAGAGCCGCTTCATTTCGCACCTCCCGCCGGCGGCTCCTTCTTGGCGGGCACGGTGATCACCACGGTGCGGTTGGTCGGCGACGATATACTGCCGAGCGGCGCGCTGGAGATCGTCTATCTTCAGCGACGCGATGCGCTCGTAGCGCGTGTTGATGATCGCCGGGATCGTCGAAGAACACCGCATACCGGGCGAGCAGAATCGCACGCTGCAGCGAGCTCCGCAGGTTGCCGACCAGGCTGCGGCGTGCGGCGTTCCGCGCCTTTTCGAGCTCCCACTCCTGAATCGGTCCCTTCTGAACCTTCTCGACCTCCGCGTAGATCGCCTTTTCGACCTCAGCCGGATCCTTGCCAGGCGCGACCATCGCTTCGAGATAGAAAAGGCCAGGCCCTTTCGACTGCTGCACCCCTGCGTACACCTGCACCGCAACCTGCTGCTGCCGCACAAGGCTGTCATACAGCCGCGAGCTTCGGCCGGCTCCCAGCACCGAGCCAGCGCGCTCAGCGCATCCATGTCGGGATTCAATCCGCCCGGCACCTGATACGCCGTGTCGACCAGCGTGAGGCGCGCGAGCGGATCCTGGACGATCGTTCGTCGTCTCCTCTTTCTGCGGCGGCTCGGACGCATCGAGCGGCGGTGGCGGCGGACCGGAAGGAATGCTCTCGAAGTACTTCCGTACTTTTTCGAGGGCGCCCTTCTCGTCGACATCACCGGCAATCGCCAGCACGGCGTTGTTTGGCGCGTAATACGTCTTGAAGAACGCAGCGAAGTCCTCGAGCGACGCGGCGTCGAGGTCGGCCATCGATCCGATAATCGAGTGCTCGTTGGCAAAATTCTCGAACGCGAGCTCCGCGATCGTCTCAGACGTGCGTCCGTATGGCTGGTTGTCCACGCGGAGGCGCCGCTCTTCCTTCACGGCCTCGCGCTGATTGTCGACGTTCTCCTTGGTGATGGCCGGCGCGCGCATGCGGTCTGCCTCGAGAAACAGCACCATGTCGAGCTGATTCGAGGGCACCTGCTCGAAGTAGATCGTGTGATCCTTGTCGGTCTGCCCGTTGTGGTTGCCGCCGTAGTTCTCGATCAGGCCGGCGAGCTCGCCGTCGGCCACGTTTTCCGAGCCCTTGAACATCAGGTGCTCGAACAGGTGCGCGAAACCCGTGCGGCCGGGGCGCTCGTTTCGCGATCCGACGTTGTAGGCGACCGCGACCGATACGACCGGCGCCGCGCGATCGGGCGAGATGATGACGCGCAGGCCGTTCTTCAGACGCGTGTCGGTGAAATTGACCTTCGGGATCGTGATCGCCGCGACTACGGCGGCGCACGCCGCGACCAACAGGACTGCGAGGAGGAGGCGATGCGGTTTCATGATTGATTCTCCAGCACGTCCAAGAGTTCTTTCAGGTTCTCGAGCTCGTCTTTGGCTGCGTGAATAATCGCCCGCCGTTCCTGAACCGACGGTCTCGCCCATCTTCATTTTCCAGCCTGATACGCCCGTCCTGGTCGAACTCGACGAGGAACGCATCCATGGTGGGAACGAACAGACGCATCGCCCTCTCTTGCTCAGATGCCGGCGACGAACGACGCCCGTTGCGCGTCGCCGACGCCGATGACGACGCCCACCATCGGCGTGCGATCGATGCCGCTCGCATAGGCGTACTCGACGTTGATGCCGGCGTCGGCGAGCAGCCTCAACGCGCGGCCGAGCGATCCGGGCTCGTTGGGCATCGCGGTGAACAGCACGTCGCGCTCCTCGACGTTGTAGTGCTGCTCGCGCAGCGTGCCGGCGGCATGCAGCGGATTGTCGACCACCATCCGCAGCGAGCCTGACGGGTCGATCGACATCGCCAGCATGTTGATTCGCTCGGCGCCGAGCACCTGGGCGACGCGACCCGAGCGTCCCTGGGCTATTGGCCAGCTTCACCGTGATTTCCCTTTGTATCGACATGAAAGGACTGTATGCGTGGCGGGTCTAAAGAGCAAGACCCGCCCTGCGGACGGACTAACGACGTCGTGCGTAGGCCGGGTCCCGGAGGGAACCGGCATGCACCAGCGTGCAGCCGGTTAGAATCTCCCCAATGGGTACTCCGAGAACTCCCTCCATGATCTCCGCCGGCAAACCGCATGAACGCGGTCAGTTATTCAATCCGCCGCATCGTGGCGGAAGCGCGCAAGGCACGCGCCGCCGGCAAACGGATCCACTACCTTAATACCGGCGATCCCGTGGCAGCAGGGTTCGAGACCCCGGCGCACATGGTCGAGGCGGTCATCAAAGCGCTGCGTGACGGAGAGAATGGATACGGGCCATCTGCCGGGTTGCGTGCCGCGCGCGAGGCGGTCGCTGCCGAAAACACGCTCGCGGGGTTGGCCGATTGACGCCGACCGCGTGATTCTGACGTCAGGCTCATCCGAAGCCATTGATTTCGTTCTCACCGCGCTCGCCGATCCCGGCGACGAAGTGCTGGTGCCGCTGCCGACCTATCCGCTGTACACGGCGATCCTGCACAAGATCGGCGCGCGCGAGGTCTTTTACCGCACCGATCCGTCCAACGGCTGGCAGCCCGATCCCAGCGAAGTCGCGCGACTCATCACCCCGCGAACGAAGGCGCTCGTGGTCAACGACCCGAACAATCCCACGGGCGCGGCATACTCGCAATCGATCAGACGCGAGCTGCTGAAGATCGCAGACCAGCACAACGTGCCGATGATCGCCGACGAGATTTACCAGGATGTCGCGTTCGATGGCCCTGTCGCGCCGATAGCGTCGCTCGATCCGGACGCTCCGGTCATCTCGCTGTCCGGATTGTCGAAGGGGTATCTGGCTCCAGGCTGGCGAACCGGCTGGCTTGCGGTCGGCGGCGGCGATCGTCTGAAGGATGTGCTCGCGGCCATCACGAAGCTCGCCGAAGGGCGGCTGTGCTCGACCATGCCGATGCAGCGGGCGATTGTGGCGGCGCTGACCGGCGACCGCTCGCATCAACCTGCGTTCCGCGCCGCGCTGCGCGAGCGCGCCGAGCTGGTCTGCACAGCGCGCCAATGCGATTCCAGGGATCTCTTCCACGAAACCCTCGGCCGCGTTCTATGCGATGCCGAAAGTCGGACTGCCGCCCGGGAAGACCGACGTCGACTTCGTCATCGACCTCGTGCACGCGACCGGCGTCCTCTGTGTCCAGGGCTCGGGCTTTGGCATGGACCCAGCCGCCGGTTACTTCCGCATGGTCACTCTGGCGCCCCTGTCCGAACTCGATGAGATCTGGGATCTGATTGCAACCTTTGTTGCCCGTACGTAAGGGCGCGTCCTTCTGGACCCGCCGGGGGGCCTTCGGGACCCGCCGCGGCTGCGCTTTACTTCTCGGTCGCCATCATCTTCACCTGGCCGCTCGCTCTCGGTCTGACCCGCGACATCCCCTGGGACCTCGGCGATTCGCTGCTCAATGCGTGGATTCTTGCGTGGGACGCGGACCACTTCTTACGCGTCCTCAGCGGCGATATCTCGGCGTTGAGCGGGTTCTGGAACGCGAACATCTTTCATCCCGAGCCGCTGACGCTGGCCTATTCAGAGCACTTGATCGGACAGGCGATTCAGATCCTTCCCGTGTACGCACTGACAGGAAACATCATCCTGTCCTACAACCTGCTCTTTCTGTCGACGTTCGTGCTGTCGGGGCTCGGCACGTATCTTTTCGTCCGGGAAGTCACGGGAAGCGCGCGTGCCGGGTTGATCGCCGGCCTGATCTACGCTTTTGCCCCATACCGTGTCCCGCAATTCGCGCATCTGCAAGTGCTCTCGTCACAATGGATGCCTTTCGCGTTGTACGGCCTTCGGAGGTACTTCGATGCCGTAGCGCAGGGAGAGTACGGAGTTGCCGGCGAAGGCGGTCGGCGGACGGTGCCGCTCCCGCTCATCGGAGCGGGGGCGGCTCTCGTGGCGCAGAACCTGTCGAACGGCTACTTCATGCTCTTCTTTTCGCCCGCTGTCGCGGCGTACGTGCTGTTCGAGATCGCGACCCGAAGACTATGGCGCGATGTGCGGGTATGGACCGCGCTCGCAGCAACCGGCGCAATCGTGGCAGTGTTGTCGCTGCCGTTCTTTCTTCCTTACCTTCAGCTGCGGCGTCTCGGATTCCCGGCCCGACCACTGGCCGAAGTCGCGACATATTCTGCCGACGTCTTCAGCTACCTGACTGCGCCTCCTGAGTCGCACGTGTGGGGCCGCGCGATGCGCGCCTTTCCGAAACCTGAAGGGGATCTCTTCCCCACGCTCACCGCCCTCGCGCTCGCGTCGATCGGATTCCTCGCGACCGTGCGATCGAGCTGGCAACAAGCGACGGGGTCGGCCATGGCACTGCCAGGCCTGAAGCCGCTCGTCTACCTGTTACTCACCGTCTGCGCGGGCTACGGTCTGCTCGTGATCTTCGTTCTGGGTGGAATCCGGTTCGACAGCATCGGGCCACTGCCGATCAGCGTTCGTCGCATCGGACGTCCATTGCTCGTGCTGGTGCTCGCCGCGGCTGTGCTTGCAGGGATCTCGCCGCGCGCTCGTTCGTTCTCGCGCGACTGGCTTGGAACCGTGGCAGCGTTTGCACTCCTGGTCGCGTGTGTTTCGTTCGTCTTGTCCCTCGGTCCCGAGATTCATGCCAGCGGCAGAGTGATAGGAGACCCAGGGCCCTACCGGTTTCTGTATTCACATGTTCCAGGCTTCGACGGGCTTCGCGTGCCGGCACGCTACGCGATGCTGGTATTGCTCTTTCTGGCCGTCGTCTCAGGATTCGGTGTGGCCGAGATCGAGCGGCGTGTGAAGAAGAGACGCTGGGCCGTGGCAGGGGTGCTCGGCACACTCGTGGTAGGAGAATCGTTTGCCGCGCCAATCACCGTCAACGGCACGTCCGCCGAAGCCGGGTACGCAGCGCCGCCGTCGATCGTCTTCACCGGAGAGCAGGTTCCCGGCGTCTATCGATTTCTCAAAACGCTGCCCAATCCCGGCACGGTGGTCGTCGAGTTCCCCTTCGGCGAGTGGGGTTACGAAGTTCGCTACATGTTCTACTCGACCAGTCACTGGCATCCCCTGCTGAATGGCTACAGCGGTACGTTCCCGCTCAGCTATAGCCTGCGCGGAGTGCTGCTCCGCCATCCGCTTGACAGCCAGGAACTCGCCTGGAAATCGCTCATGGACGACGGGGCGACGCATGCGATCCTTCATAGTGATTTGTTCCTTGACGATGAGGGCGATGCCATCGGCAAGTGGCTGGTCGAACGTGGCGCCAGGCAGATTGCGGCGTTCGATGGTGATAAAGTCTTCGCCTTGCGATGAATCTATGCGCTCCGATCCCCTCTCATTCCTCGGCGACGAGCTCGACGCGCTCAAGGCGCAAGGTCTGTATCGTCACCTTCGCGTGCTCGACGAGCAGCAGGCCGCGCGCACCAGAGTCGACGGACGCGAGGTCGTCAACCTTTCCTCGAACAACTACCTCGGCCTCACCACGCATCCGGCCCTGAAGGCGAAGGCGCTGGCGGCGCTGGAGCAGTTCGGCGTCGGGACGGGATCGGTCAGGACAATCGCCGGGACGCTGCGGATTCATATGGAGCTGGAGCGCCGGCTCGCCGAGTTCAAGAAAACAGAAGCCGCCGTCGTCTTTCAAAGCGGCTTCGCCGCCAATGCCGGAACGGTCGCCGCGGTCCTCACCAAGGATGACTTCGTGATCTCCGATGAGCTGAACCACGCCAGCATCATCGACGGCTCGAGATTGAGCCGGGCATCGATCAAGGTGTTCCCGCATCGGGATGTCGATGCGGCGCGCAAGATCGTCCGCGAGCTGCCACGGGCGGCTCGCAAGCTGCTGATTACCGACGGCGTCTTCAGTATGGACGGCGACCTCGGTGCGCTGCCCGAGCTGTGCGATCTCGCCGAGGAGCACGGCCTCATCATGATGGTGGACGATGCGCACGCGAGCGGGGTATTTGGAAGGAATGGACGCGGCACCATCGATCACTTCGGGTTGCACGGCCGTGTGGATATCCAGGTTGGCACGCTCTCCAAGGCGATTGGGGCGCTCGGCGGCTATGTTGCCGGCAACAGGAACCTCATCGAGTTCCTGTCACCATCGCGGCCGGCCGTTCCTGTTCTCGACGTCGCACCCCCCGTCGGTCGCCGCCACGTGCCTCGCGGCGCTGGACGTGCTGATCGAGGAGCCGGAGCTGATCGAGAAGCTGTGGAGCAACACCAGGTTCTTCAAGGAGGGACTGCGATCGCTCGGCTTCAACACGGGCGCGAGCGAAAGCCCCATCACGCCCGTGATTGTCGGCGAAGCCGCGACCGCCATGCGTGTGTCCGACCGCCTGTTCGACGAAGGCATCTTCGCCCAGGGCATCGGGTTCCCGACGGTCGCCCGCGACAAGGCACGCGTGCGCACGATTGTGACCGCCACGCACACGCGGGACGATTTGCAGTGCGCGCTGGATGCCTTTGGAAAAGTCGGCCGGGAGATGGGGCTGGTTTAAGCGGTCCGGAGGCCCGGCGGACGTGTTTTAATACCTCTGTGGGGGCGGTCCTCCTCGCATTCGCGCTCGTCTTTTCTGCGTCAGCGAACGCCCAGACGACTTCTGGTCCACCGGACGGCGTTTCCGCTGTGCTTCGCGCGATCGAGCGCGTGCTGACAACAGGCGACGCGAAGGCCTACGCCGAGCTCCTGATGTCGGGCGCGCCTGTGAACACCAGCTCCGAGTTCCTCGAGGAATGGCTGCAGCCTGGCGCCACTCGCGCAGTGATCAAAGAGCGTCTGCGTGTCGAAACCCACGACGTGCCCGCCGGGGACGGCTACGACGTGTATGTCGACACGCTGGTCGAGTCGGGCAGAAACGGGCGCGTCGGCACGTTTCTGATCAAGGTCAGGCGCGACGGCAAGGTCTGGCGCGTAGGCGGCTTGAACGTGCTCACGACGGTCCGAGGTCTGTACCGGCTGTCTCTCACTCCCGAAAAGCAGTACAACGTCGTGAACCTCGCGCTCAGCGTAGAAGACTTCGAGCTGCGCGTGCCAAGCGGCGTCGCGTTCGTCGCCGAAACCGACGCCGGCGTGACGGGCATCGTCGTGCTCGGCCGCGGCGAGATGACATTTTCACCGACTCCGCAATCAGAAAAAGGCCAGGTCAGGATTTACAGCGGCGGCGACTCCCATCAGACGCGTTTCAACTCGCTGTATCTCCGCGCGCATCCTTCCGAGTTCGATCGGCGTCTCGATGTCACTGCATTTCACGCGCGCGACGTGGACCCGCGCGATCTGCGCCGCGCCGACGCGGTGTTCCAGGAAAACCTGCCGAACTCCTACGGCATCGAGCTCGCGGACCTGAGCGGGGACAAGTGGTCGGTGATTCCCAAGTTCGGCGACATCGTGTCGGAAATGCAGACCGACAGGACGCACCTCACCTACATGAAGTCGGTTTCGGATCCCGAAGACATCCGGTTCTTCGATCGAACGCGCAGCCGCACCATCGCCATCTATCCGTCGAAGGAGAAGCTCGCCACGCGAGGGGCGTTCTTCAGCGAAGAGGACAACACCGACTTCGATATTGTCAATTACGACATCGATGCGAGCTTCGATCCCCGGCGTGACTGGATTGATGGCAAGGCCACGATCATGGTCACCGCCCGGCGCGGGGCGACCTCGTCGATCATTCTGAGTCTTGCCGAGCCGCTCGTCGTGCGATCGGTCGTCAGCCGGCGCATGGGGTACCTGATGGCGTTGCGCGTCAGCGGCCAGAACGATGTGATCATCAACCTGCCCCAGCCGTTGCGACCGGACGAGCTGCTGGACCTGCAGTTTACCTACAGCGGCAGGCTCCCGGCGGTGCCCCCCGAGCGCGAAGCGCTGGATCTGGCACAGGGCAGCGAATTCTTCGCCATGCAGCCGGAGCCGAGTTACATCTATACCGGCCGCTCTGGATGGTATCCGCAGGGAGAGGTTACCGACTACGCGACGGCAACGCTGGTGCTGCGCGTGCCCGAGAACTACTCCACCGTCGCAAGCGGTACGCTCGATCAGGGATATCCGAAGATGGTTCCGTCCTCGGCTGACGGACGCAGCACGATGTGGAAGGAGTACCGCTTCAGTGCCACCCAGCCAGTGCGATATCTCGGCTGGGCGACGAGCCGATTCATTCACGTAGACTCGGTGTCGTTCTCGATCACGCCGTCTGCCGACGAAGCGGAGGAGAGAGCGACGATGGCGGGGGTGTCGTACACGTTCCTCGATCTGCACGTGGAATCGAGCGGGATGCTCCAGCGGAGGGCGCGCGACCTGTCAGAAGAAGCGCAGCGCGTCCTCAAGTTCTACGGGTCGCTGCTCGGCGATGTACCGTACCAGAGCTTCACGCTGGCCGTCGTCGAGAGCCGTCAGCCTGGCGGCCACAGCCCACCGTACTTCGCCACGCTGAGTCACCCGCCGCCGGCGACGCCGGTGGCCTGGCGGAGCGATCCGGCATTTTTCGAAGGCTTCCCGGAATTCTTCCTGGCGCACGAAGCCGCACATCAATGGTGGGGCCAGGCCGTCGGATGGAAGAATTATCACGAGCAGTGGATCAGCGAAGGATTCGCGCAGTACTTCGCTGCGCTCTACGCCGAGCACTCCAAGCGGAAGTCGGTCTTCGACTCGGTCGTGAGCCAGATGTCGCGATGGACGGTCGACCGGTCGGATCAGGGCCCGGTGTATCTCGGCTACCGTCTTGGCCACATCCGGAACGACGGCCGGGTGTTTCGAGCACTGGTCTACAACAAGGGCGCGCTCACGCTGCACATGCTGCGCCGGCTGATAGGCGATGGCGCCTTCTTCCGGGGATTGCGGCGATTTTATGCAACCTGGCGCTTCCGGAAAGCCGGCACCGAGGATGTGAAGGCCGCCTTCGAGCTCGAGGCCGGCCGCGACCTCGACCGTTTCTTCGACCGGTGGATCTACGGCTTCACGCTTCCGCGGGTGAAGTTCACTTACACGACCGAGGCCGACGCTGTCACGGTCCGGTTCGAGCAGATTGGCGACATTTTCGACGTGCCGGTCACCGTCACCCTCGAATATGCCAACTCGTCGGCCGACGTCACGGTGCCGCTCACCGAGCAGGTCACGACCCGCCGCATTCCAATCACGGGCGCCGTCCGCAGCGTCGAGGCCAACGGCGATGACGCAGCCCCCATCGTGTTTGTGAAGTAGCGCAGGGCTTTAGCCCGCCCCGACCCTTTTCCTCTAGAATTGATCTGACATGGACACGGTCAAGGTCACGATCGACGGACGGGAAATCAACGTCGAAAAGGGCAAAACCGTCCTCCAGGCCGCCCTGGAGAACGGCATCGAGCTTCCCTTCTACTGCTACCACCCCGGTCTCGGCGTCGACGGCTCCTGCCGCGTGTGTATCGTCAAGATCGAGAAGATGCCAAAACTGCAGACGTCGTGCTCGACGCCGGTCACCGACGGCATGGTCGTGCACACGCAGACGCCCGACGTCATCGAGGCACGTGCCGGCGTCTTCGAGTTCCTGCTGATCAATCATCCGCTCGACTGCCCGGTCTGCGACAAGGGCGGGGAATGTCCTCTGCAGGATTACTCGTACGAGTTTGGTCCCGCCCGCAGCCGGATGGAATTTCCACGCCGGGTGTTCGATGGCGAGGGCGTCGAGGCCGACGTCGACTTCGGTCCGACGCTCATGCTCAACAGAAACCGCTGCATTTTGTGCACACGATGCATCCGGTTCATGCGCGATATCGACGGGGACGCCCAGATCGGCATCACCGACCGCGGCGCAGGCAGCGAGATTGCCACCTACAAAGAGGAGGGAGTGCATTCCCTGCTGTCCGGGAACCTGATGGACGTCTGCCCGGTGGGGGCCATCACCACGCGCGACTATCGGTTCAAATCGCGGCCGTGGGACAACCCGCTCGCCGGCGACACCATCTGTACGTTCTGCTCGAAGGGATGCAACACCACGGTCTGGATCAAGGCGAAGCCCGAATGGGCGCGCGGGCCACAGATGGCGCGCATCACGCCGCGCTTCAATCCCGAGGTCAACGGCTACTGGATGTGCGATATCGGGCGATTCGACCATCACTGGGCCGAAAGCGACCGGCGTCTGGTTCAGCCGCTGGTGCGTGCGAGCAACGGCGTTCAGCAGCCAGTCAACTGGCACGACCTGTGGCGGGCTCTGACCGCCAGCCTCGCCATGCCGGACGCTGATCCAACGGCGGCAGGCCTCTCCTACCTCGTATCCGCGCACGCCTCTCTCGAAGAGCTGCATCTCCTCAAACAGCTGGCGGGCCGCACGCAATCGACGATCTCGGTCACCTGGAAGACGAGCGCAAAGGTCCAACCCGAGGGAGCGAGGTTCAAGGTCCCGCAGGTCGATGCGCCAAACATCAATGGTGCGCGTGATCTGGGGCTTCCTGTCCCCGCCGATGTCTCGACGCCTCCTGATCTGAAAGAGCTCAAGGCACTCGTCGAAAGCGGGAATCTGAAGGCACTTTACGTATTCGACCCGGGACCGCCGGGCGCCTTGGGCGATGTCTCGTGGATAGTCGCAGCCCGGGAAAGCGGACGTCTGCCGCTCCTGATTCTGCACGGCGTCGTCCGCTCCGAGCTGAGCGCTGCGGCAGACGTCGTGATGCCTGGCTCGACCTCATTCGAGAAAGACGCGTCTTATACCAACGACCAGGGGCGCATTCAGGGAGCGGCAGCGGTGATTGCGGCGCCCGGCGACGCGCAGGAGGACTGCGCTATCCTAGTGAACTTCGGGAGGCTCTTTGGACTTGGGCTGTCGGCACCCGATAGGGCGCGTCACGAGATAGCCGCCGACCTCGCGCATCTGCCGGTGTACGGCGTGCTGAAGCAGATGACGTTCGGCAAACCCGTGGCGGCCGGGACGTGGCTCCAGATGTCGAACCCGTCGGAGCGATGGAAGTGGGATTTCCTGTTCCAGGATCTCCCGCCAGTGAAGGGGGCCCTGGACCCAAGCTCGCTGCCCGCCGCGCCGAAGCCCGGCGCAAGCGGACCGCAGCCGAGCGAACGCGGACAGACATAATGCAGAACGTCACACTCTTTGCCGCGTTCATCGCCGGGGTCTTGTCGTTCATCTCCCCCTGTGTCTTGCCGCTGATCCCCGGATACCTGTCGTTTGTCTCGGGCGTCACGCTCGACGAAATGCGCGGAACCAGCTCCGTGGTCGCTCCGGCCGACGTCCGCCGGCGTGCGGTCGTCATGTCGCTGGCCTTTGTCCTCGGGTTTTCGCTCGTTTTTATCTCCCTTGGCGCATCCGCGACTGCCCTGGGCACGCTGCTGATGGAGCACCTGTCGCTTCTCGGGAAAATCGCCGGGGTGGTCATCATCCTGTTCGGCCTGCACATGATGGGCGTGCTGCGGATTGGCTGGCTCTACAGCGAGAAGCGGATGCACACCTCCGGAAAGCCTGCCGGGTTCTTCGGCGCCATGCTGGTCGGAATCGCCTTCGCATTCGGCTGGACCCCGTGCATCGGCCCCATCCTCGCTGCGATCCTCGCGGTCGCCGCCACTCAGGAATCAGTGGGCGAAGGAGTGAAGCTGCTCGCCGTGTACTCCGCCGGCCTCGGCGTTCCATTCATCGCCACTTCGCTGGCGATCAACAAGTTCTTCGCCGCCTCGGCGCGCATCCGGAAGCACTACCATGCAATCGAAGTCGTCTCGGGCGTCCTTCTGGTCGCCGTCGGCGTCCTCATCTTCACCAACCGCTTCACGATCATCGCCCAGTACCTGACGCCGTATCTGCCGACCTACTGACGCAGTTGGCTCTGGGACTTGGGCTCTAGACTCTGCCCAAAGCCTATTTCTATCTGTACTATTGCAATCGCGTTTGCTATATTGGACGCCTCGATGAACATGCGGCTCATACGCGTCCTGATCGTCGTCATCGGCGTGATAGTCGGTTTTGCTGCGGCTTACTTCCTGGACGACCTCGACTCCCGAATCATTGCACAACGAACCGCCATCGACACCTTGCGCGATCAAGCGAGAGCGTTGAGTGTGACGGTTGGCGATGTGAGGGCGGGACAGGTGGCGTACGTGGCACGCGGGCAGGGCGAGGGTTTCTGGATGGCGCACGTCGACAGCCTGCTGCCAGCCCTCCAGAAGCAGGCGACGGCATTCGGGTCGTCGCTCACCGTTCCGCCGGCGCAGACGGCGTTCGAGGCCGCCTCGGGCGCGATCGAGAATTTCCGGACGCTCGACACCCGCGTAAGAGAGCTCGTCGCAAACGGCAACGCACTGCTGGCCGCGGATCTGGTCTTCTCCGACGGCCTGGAGTCGACGGCAACGGCGTCGACCCAGGTCGCCGCTGCGCTCAATCACGAGGTCCAGGGCCGCGCCGGACGTTTGTCCGAGATGCGCGCCAGTCAGCTGACGGTCCTCGGGTTGACGGCGGGAGGCATCCTTCTGTTGATGTTGGTCCTCGCATTCAACGGATCGACCAGGACCGTTGCCGAACCGCAGCCCGCGGTGCCCGTTATCGAACCGATCCGGTTCGAAGCTCCGCTGCCCAAAGCAAAACCTGCAATTACGCCGAAGCTCATCACCACGTCCCAACTCTGCCGGGAGCTTGCGCGCGTGGTCGATACCAGCGAGCTCCCGCATCTGCTCGCGCGCGCCGCCAGCGTGCTCAATGCGTCGGGGATTATCGTCTGGGTGGCAGATCCGGTACGCCGGGACCTGCGGCCGGTCATCTCGCATGGCTACCCCGATCGCACCATGGCAAGAATGGGGAGGATCCACAGCGAAGCCAACAACGCTGCGGCCGCAGCTTACCGATCGGCCGAGGTGCGAACCGTCGCGGGTGAGGGCTCAACGGATGGCGCGGTGATCGTCCCGTTGATGACGCCGGAAGGCTGCATCGGCGTGCTTTCCGCAGAAATGAAGGGCGGCTCAGAGAAGGACGAGAGCTCCCAGGCACTCGCCACTATCTTCGCCGCCCAGCTGGCGACGTTGGTGTCGCCAGCTCCGGCTGCGGTCCCCGTCATCAGGGCACTGAGTTAGCTGGTAGCCGCTAGTCGGTAGCCGGTAGCTCTGCTTCAGACGCGCTGTCCTTTTGCCGGTCGACTTGTCGTCGCCGGCGTCAACGTCGCTTTCAGCGTCATCTCCTTCTTCTCGCGGACCACGCTCAACGTCACGTCCTGGGACTCGTTTGCTGCTGGCAGCGAGATGACGAGCTCATGCGGCGTTGCGATGGCCTTGCCGTTGACGGCGGTGATGACGTCGCCGGCCTTCAGTCCGGCTTTCGCGGCGGCCGAGTCCGGCGCGACGCTCGCGACGAGCACTCCAGACTTCACGCCGAAGTAGACGGCCAGCTCGGCGCTTACCGGCTGCACGGTCA
Organism: Vicinamibacterales bacterium; assembly: GCA_963775345.1. Taxonomy (GTDB): domain Bacteria; phylum Acidobacteriota; class Vicinamibacteria; order Vicinamibacterales; family JAMQPK01; genus JAMQPK01. Next base: position 74,074 of record CAVZIS010000007.1, on the reverse strand, counting down.
CGCCGAGGCGGGCACGGTTCAGACTGGGGAACCCTTCGCGGGCCCCCTCCATGACCTCGGGCAGACTGCCCCGAATCGCATTTTCGACCTGCTCACGAATCTGGGCCGAGTCGATCATGTCGCCATACCGCGGATCGAACCAGCCACGCTCGGTCGCAGCAGGGGTGATCCGAAGATCTGTTCTCTTGCCGTCGCGCATCACGCTGAGCATCACCTCGCGGCCCGCGGGCGTGTCTGCAACGAGGCGGCTGAGATGACTGGCGCTCCGTACGCGCTCGCCGTCGAACTGAACAATGACGTCCTTCTCTCGAAGGCCTGACGTCGATGCCGGGCTGTTCGGATTGACCGACTCGACGACCGCGCCCTCCGCCTTTGGCAACTTCAGCGTTTTCGCGTCTTCCGCGGTGATATCCCCGAGCCGCACGCCAATCATGCTGATCCGGCCCGGACCTGGCAGCTGCACTCTAGGACCGTCCTGGATGCCGCGGCGCGTCTGCGCCTGCACCGCCGGAACCGAGAGTACCCGAAGCCAAAAGTCCCACGATCAAAAATCTCAAGCGCATGAATTTCCCTCCTGCTCCGTGTCGTCTTCTAGAACTCAGACGTGCCTTGACGCACTTTGGTTGGGCGTTGGGCTACGAAGCTACCGGCTAACACAGCTACCGACTAGCTACACCACCTGTCCGCAATTAGTGACGGAAGTCCAGAAAATGCATTGTTTTGACGGCTGCTGAACGGCACACGTTTTGGATTGTCTGGTTGCGGGGTCGCGCCGCGTCACGGAATGCGTTTACAGGCAGGCGCTGGCATCGCCGCATTCCGCCGTCGCTCACGATGCGTGCTCGACCCCTCGATTCGTACGGAGGCGGTTGCTTCGCGCCGCCAGGAGGCTTTTATGACGAGGTTAATGCGCCTACTTCTGGTGCTGGCAGTTGCGGCAGTCGTGGCGAGTTGCGCAGGAATTCTGCGCAATCCTGACATCGCACAAGTGCAGCGAAATGCCGGTCACTATTCCGACCGGACCGTCACGCTCGACGGTACCGTGACCAGTGCGTGGGGCGTCCCGCTCGTGCCCTTCAAAATGTACAAAGTGGATGACGGAACCGGCGAAATCACGGTGCTCTCACGCGGAGGCAATCGCACACCGGTGAAAGGAAGTCACGTAAAGGTCAAGGGCGTCGTTCGCGACGTCGCGGTGTTCAACGGCATCCCGCTGGGACTGCACCTCGAAGAGCGGGACCTGGATATACGGAGAAACTAGTCAAGGCAGAAGAGCAGAGAGAACTAAGAGAACATTGGCAACTCGCAGCTCTCAGCCCTTGCTCTCAGTTCCTTCTCCCTTACGTCTTTCCTTACATCAGTAATCCTCATCGCCACCGCTGTCATGTCATCGGCGGCGGGTCCGACCTGTCGAAAGCCTCAGTACGGCCTCGAAAATTCCGTCGACGATCTTCTGGGCCGGCTGGTCCGCCAGGCGATCGATGACCTTTATCAAACGCGACGTGCCGAACTCACGACCAAGGTGATCCTCGGCCTCGTAGATACCATCCGTATAGAAGACGTAGAGGTCACCCGCTTTCAGGTCGAACGTCATCTCCTCGTAGGTCGTGGCTGGAAACGTGCCCAGGGGCACGCCAGGAAGCTGAATCGGCGCGGAGACCCCTTCGCTTCGCCTGATTGGATACGGCAGCCCCGAGTTCGCGAGCACGAGCTGGCGTTTCTTGAAGTCGAACGCCGCATAGCAGAGCACGCAAAAGTATTCCTCGAGATGACGCTCGTGGAGGATGGTGTTCATCGCCGCGAGCACGCCTGAGGGGCTCGTCCGAATCGTGGTGAATCGCCGCCGGAACGTGCGCGATCGAACCAGCTCTCCGGCAAATGCGCCGTAGAGTGCGGCGGGAACACCCTTGCCCGAGACGTCGCCGACCGCGATGACCAGCGTGCTCGCATCGGGTAACAGAAAATCGTAGAGGTCTCCGCCGATCTGGCGCGCCGGCTCGAATCGCGCGGCGAGGTCGACCCCTTTCGGGCGCTTCGGCGGTTCCGACGGCATCAACGCCATCTGTACGCGGCGCGCGAACTCGATTTCCCGCTCCAGCCGGTGCTCGCTTGTCCGCACCGTCTCATACAGGCGTGCATTCTCGATAGCCACGGCTGCCTGGCTTGCCAGGATGCCGAGGATCTCCGCGTGCCGCTCGTTGAACGCACCCAGCTCGGGGCTCTCCAGATCGAACACTCCGATGCACTTGTCTTTCAGCATCAGGGGGATCGACGAGCTCGGACCTCACGTCCTCGAGCACCTTGATGTAGCGCAAATCCTTCGACACGTCGTCGATGATCAACGGCACTTTGTGGAGGGCCGAATATCCGACCAGCCCCTCGCCGATCTTGACGGTCAGCATGCTGGTCTTCCCGCCGTACTGCAGGGCGACCTTCGGCTCGAGCTGCTGGCTCTCCTCGTTGACGAGCAGAATTCCAAACGTGCGGTAATCGATGATTCGCTTGGTCAGCACCGCGATGCGATGGAGCAGCTCGTCGAGATCGAGAATCGCCGCAACCTCGCGCGCGATTTCCGTCAGGGTCTCGAGCGCTGCCGCATAGTCGCGCTCCTTTTCGAACGCCTCCGCGTTGGCGAGCGCCTGAGCAACATGGACGCCGAACTGCGACAGAATCTCCTCGTCGCGATCGGTGAACGCGCCGACTTTGTCGCTCAACAGGTTCAGCGCACCCAGCGCCCGCTTCTTATGCCGAAGTGGCACGACCAGTTGCGAATTTACCCCCGACACGAGACCCAGATATCGAGGATCCTCGTGGACGTTGTTCACGAGAACCGGTTTCTGCTCCGCCACCGCCGCGCCGACGATTCCCTCGCCGACCTTCGGACGGAAGTTCGACACGACATCCGCCGGATAGCCTTCCGCGTACGCGATCCGCAGCTCCTGGCGCCGCTCGTTCAGCAGGTAGACGGAGAACACCGTGAACGGCGTGAGCCTGGCGATTAATCCAGGAATGCGTCGCAGCAACTCATCGACGTCGAGCACCGCCGACACTTCCCGGCCGAGCTCGAACAACGTTGCGACAAGTTCCTGATCTTCTGCGGTAGGACGGCTCGTCAACCCTGTAATAATATCAGTCCCAGATGGAATCACTGACGCTGCCGCTCGACCACGCGGCGATCGAGAAGATCCTTCCGCATCGCTATCCGTTTCTGCTCGTGGATCGCATCACCGAGATCGAAGTCGACAAGCGGATCGTCGGGATCAAGAACGTCTCGTCGAACGAACGGTACCTCACGACCGGCACCGATGGGCGCAGAGTGCTGCCCCCGACGATTCTGACGGAGGCGATCGCGCAGGTTGGCGCGATCATGATTCTGGCGAAGCCCGAGAACCGCGACAAGTTGGCGCTTGTTGGTCGGGATGGAGCGCGTGCAGATTCCGCAAGCCGGTCTATGCGGGAGATACCGTGGAAATCGAAGTGACGGTCAGGCGCTTTCGAAGCCGGATCGGCATCCTCGCCGGCGTCGCCCGCGTGGACGGCCGCATCGTCGTCGAAGGCACCATGACCTGTGCCCTTGGTCCCAGGGATGGGAAAATCTGAATGTCAGATCACTTAATCACCAGCGCCACGCTTCCCATCTTCGCGCCGCGTGATGCCCACGCTGCCCAGCGAGCGTCGGGATTGAAGTAGCGATAGGCGTCGAGGAGGGCCGGCGCGAGCACCATCGCTCCGATCCAGCGCTCGCTGATTCGCCGCGACGCCGCCATTCCTCGTGTGTCACGTTCGATCGGACCGGTCTTTCCAAACGCCGCGCCTGCATACAACAGTGACGTCCCGATATGGAACGTCAACATTCCTTTCCGGAATGGGCTGTGCTCGTCTTTCAGATTCGGATGATGGGTGAGGATCTGCTCGCTGTAGAGGTATTGCGCCCAGAATCCCGCGGACGAGACGACGTATTCGCGACGAGGGGAGAGATCGGGTGCGTGCGACAGCGCGAAGAAGGGAATCCCTTTGTAATCGACTTTCTTGATGACGACCTTCTCGTCGAACGCCCAGTTGGCGACCAGATGACCCGATTCATGACTGGCGAGGCCGGCGGCGCCGCCGAGCAGCACTTTGCCGAATCGTGAAGCCGCAGATTCCTGCGCCGCTACCTGGCTTGGGAAAAGACAAAGGAGCCCAACGCCCAACGCCCAAGGCCCAACGCCTACCCGCGCCAGAGGATCCGTCCCAATCTGGCGTGATACGCCGTGAACTCTCCATTGCCCTCCTCCGCCAGCGCCTGCCGCACCTGGTTGATCGTCGCATCGAGGCCGTCAACCGCCGAGAGAATCATCGCTTCGAGCGTCATCGGTTCGACTGGCGCTCCGAACTCCTTTTCGCCGTGATGGGAGACAACGAGATGCTCGATCTGCGTGCGGAGGATGTCGGGAAAGTCTGGAATGGATGACATCGCGTTTCGCACCATGATGGCTCCGAGCGTGACGTGCCCGACGAGATTCCCCTCGCGTGAGTAGCTGGTCGACTGGCTGTAGTCCAGCTCTTCGAGCTTGCCGATGTCGTGGAGCAGCGCGCCGGCGGTCAGGAGGTCCTGGTTTGCGCCGTAGATGACACCCAACGCCAGCGCCGAACGTGCCACCGACAGAATGTGCTCGAGGAACCCGCTTCGATAGGCGTGATGCACTCGGAGAGCTGCGGGCCACACGCGCATCTTGTCTGCGTTCCCGGCCGTTATGCGCTGCAGCAGTTCGCGAATGTGGGGATCCCGGACGTGCTGAATGAGCTCCTGCAGCTCGGTCCACATCTCGTCTGGAGGCGCGAGCCGCGGACAGCACGCAGTCTTCCTCGCGAAACCCCTGGGCGGCATCCTGGTCCGGGATTGATGCGGCGGATCCGATCGACCAGCAGTTGCATGCTGCCGTTGTGAAGATCGGTCCGTCCCTGCACTTTGACGAACTCCCCGCTGTCGAACTCGTCGCGAAGGCGCGCGGCATCGGTGAGGACGATGGCCTTGATGACACCTGTCTTGTCCTGAAGCGACAGCGCGATGAACGGCTCTCCGGTCCGTCCGTGCCGGACATCCTTATAGGTGCAGAGAAAGAAGCCCGACCCTTCCAGCCCGGGCGACATCGCGTGGACGAATGGAAGGCGGCTCACTGTTGGATCCATAATATTCCCTTGCAGCGCCGGCTTCAGCCTTTGGCCGGACTACGTTACAATCAAATCTCACCATGCTGAAGTGCTACGTTCTCGTACCTGCGCTGTGCGGAGTGTTCGCGCTCACCGCGTGTTCGAACACTCAAAGCGGATCGTCCTCGAGCCCTGCCGGCGCGGCCCAGTCCGCTTCGGCGACCGACGCGACGGGCGCAGCGAAGGCGGCGGCCAACCTCCCCGAGCCGGATCACCCGCAGCCGACGATCGTCATACCCCCGAAGCCGAAGCCTGGCGCTCCGCATGGACCTGGCTTCGACATGCCGCTCATCGAGCTGGGCGGCTACGCGCCGTCGCGTCCGATGGAAGTGCTGCGCGACGCTCACATCTTCACTGCCGACCATCCCGAGGTGGCGAGCTATATCCCGTGTTACTGCGGCTGCGGCAGCGCAGGGCATAAGCACAATGCGGACTGTTTCGTGAAGGGCCGCGATCCCGAGGGGCGGGTCACTGAATGGGAGCCGCACGGCGTCGCCTGCGCCGTCTGCATCGACATTGCCGTCGACTCGATGAAGATGCGGAACTCGGGTGCGTCGGTCACGGCGATACGCAAGAAGGTCCGAAACGAGTATTTGCCCGATTTCCCGAGCTCCGAAACGCCGACGGCTGCACCGCCGCCCGGAAAGTAGCCTGGTACGTGCGCAGGGCGTTAGCCCTGCCCCATGACACGACTCAAGCACACCTTGCCCCAGCCCCGCGCCGACGCGTTCTCACGGCTGTTCGAGGCGGTGCACGAAGGCGTCTATATCGGGCTGCTCGGGCCGCGCGAGACCAAAACGCTTGCCGCCAATCCTCATCTCAAGCTGATGTTCGGTTATCCGACCGAAGCGGTCGACGCCATCGCTCGCCCCTTCGATCCGGCGCGCTTCGTCGATCCGCAGGCGCGTGGGGCGTTCATCCATCGCCTGACGGCCGAAGGCGCGGTCACGGACTACCTGATTCGTCTCCGGCGCGTCGACAACTCGCCTCTCTGGGTTGAGGTCACCGCTCACTCGGACGGGCCCGCCGAGGACGGCCTGGTTCGGATCGACGCGCTGATCCGCGACGTCAGCGAGCGGAAGAAGCTCGACGATCAAACACGCGATCTGTACCATCAGCTGTTGCAGGCCGAGAAGCTTGCGGCCCTTGGTCAGACGATCTCGGGCGTGGCGCACGAGTTGAACAACCCGCTCGCGACTATCCTGACGTGGGCCGAGCGATTGTCCCAGCGCCCTCCTTCCGAGATCGACGACAAGACCAGGCGCGGCCTCGAGACCATCCTCAGCGAATCGGAGCGGGCGGCGAGAATCGTCCGCAACCTCCTGACGTTCGCGCGCAAGCGGCAATCGACACGGACGCTGATCGACCTCAATCGCGTCGTCCGGGACACTCTCTCGCTCCGGTCGTACGAGCAGCGTGTGTCCAATATCGTGATCGTCGATGCACTGGCGTTCGGGCTGCCGCAGGTCTTCGCCGATGCGCATCAGGTTCAGCAGGTGCTCTTGAATCTCGTCATCAATGCCGAGCAGGCGATGCTCGGCGCCAACGGTCGTGGGACGCTTGTCGTCCGGAGCTGGCACGACATGGACCGCGAAGCCGTCGTTCTCGAAATCAACGATGACGGCCCGGGAATTCCCGAGGATGTGCAAAAGAAGATCTTCGACCCGTTCTTTACGACGAAAGAGGTCGGCAAGGGAACCGGCCTGGGCCTGACCGTGGCTTACGCCATCATCCAGGAACACAACGGACGTATCCGGATCGCCTCGAAGCCTGGATGCCGGCGCGTCGTTCTTTGTCGAGCTTCCGGTGACCGACTCGCCCGTCGGGCAGGCTGTCAAAGCCGCGCAAAAGATCAATCTCGAGGAGCTCATCGGTTCGGCGGTGCTGGTCGTGGAAGATGAACCGGCACTGGCCGCGGCCGTCAGCGAGGCGTTGAGCGATGCCGGATTCAGCGTGGATCGCGCGGGCGACGGCGAGGAAGCGCTCCGCCGCGTGGACACGAGCTCTTACGATCTGATCGTCTGTGACCTCAAGATGCCGAAGATCGATGGTATGCGCTTCTACCAGCAGCTCACGGCCTCTCACCCCGACCTCGCACGCCGAGTCCTCTTTGTCACTGGCGACGTCGCCGGCACCGAGGCGGAGCGGTTCCTTCAGGACAGCGGCTGCCGCTGGCTCGCGAAGCCGTTCAGGTTGGGAGATCTGCTCAGAACTGCTCGAGAAATACTCGCCTAGACTTCAAAAGGTGGTGGGTTCTACTTTCTCCTTTCTATTTTCATATTTTTCAAAAACTCCCCCGGCGTCTCCACGCGCAGCCCGTGGCGAAGCGCCGCCATGAAATGCCGGCGGTTATCGGTCACCACGACCGCGGCGCCTGAGGTCGTGGCGACCTCGGCGATGTGCGCGTCGTAGATGCGCCCCCCTGTCGTACCGTCTTGCACCGCCGCAGAGAGCAAGGCCATTCGTGAGGCGGCCGGCAGATCATGCACCGACATGCGGGCGAACACTTCGTGATCGAGAAGCTGAACAGCCTCGGTGGGTGTCAGGCGGAACTCCGGGGGAAGGCGCGTCGCGACCGAGAAGAACTCGAGGCAGCAATGCCATGCGGTTGCAGCATTGGTGATCTGCTTTTCTGCGACGGCATGAAGCACTGACTGCGCGGGCGCGCTCTGCGGACCGAGATCGACAAGACCGGCGAGGAGGACGCTCGTATCGAGGAAGACCCTTACGGCCACCGATTGCGCTCTTCCTCGATCAGGGCGGCGATGTCGATTGGCGCTCTGGAATCGGAGGGCGCCGTCGGCCGCGCCACGAGCCGCCTCCCTACCTTGACGAGCCTGGGGCCGGAAGCCACTCGTTCGATTTTGACGGTCGAGTCTTCCAACGTGACCTCGAGCTCTGCTCCTGGCGATAGCCCGGCCCGGTCGCGGATCGACGCCGGAATCACCACCCGCCCTGCCCTGTCGATGGTAGTCTTCATACCATTAGAATACCATGGCGGCGGCTCCGATGAGTGGCGGTCGGCTCGAGAAGTGGAGACGACCGTCGACTAACGAACTGCGGCAACTGCGACGCGCGGTTGTGGCGCGGGTACGACGGCAGCCGCGACAAACGGCCTCTGCACGCGCCCCGGCATGAGATTGACGACCACAGCGGCCGTCCTGGCCGGCGGAAGCTCGGCCTTCGCCATGACCGGCTTCTGGTGGAACGCGAGCACGGCGTTCTTGAGCGCGCGAATCGCCTCCGCCGGAGCCATGTCGGACAGCACCACGCGCAGTCGCTTGATCGCGCGGGCATGGAGCTGCGAGACGCGTGATTCGTTGACGCCAATCTCGGCGCCAATCTGCTTCATCGTGATATCGCCATAGTAATAAAGAGAGATGACCTTCTGCTCTCGGGGCGGCAGCGATGCGATCGCAGTGCGAACCTTCTCCTGCATTTCGCAGCGCTCGTAGGCGGCATCGGGCGCTTCGGGCTCTGACGGGACCAGCGCGGTCGGTAAGCACGCTTCGTCGACTGTTTCGCTCGTTGCCAGGGGTGAGGTGGATTCGATGGTGTGGATGCGAACGATCGTGCGGCCAAGCCTCTTTTCATCGGTGCCGACCTTGGCGGCGAGGTCTGCCAGCGACGGCTCGTGGCCGAGCTCGCGTCGCAGCGTTTCGCGCGCCGCTTCGAGCTCGCGTCTTACGCGCCGAACGCCGCGCGGCCACGCATCGCGGCGAAGCGCGTCGATCATGGCGCCGCGCACGCGGCGTTCTGCGAACGTCTCGAACTTGATGCCGCGTGACTCGTCGAAGCGCTGAGCCGCATCGATCAACCCGATCACGCCGTCCTGCACCAAATCTCCAAGGTCAATTGAGTGGGGCATCGTCGACGCCATCCGGCGTGCGAGCGTTTCAACGAAAGGTATTCCTGCAACGATGCGACGGCTCTGGGCAGCGGGCATTGACTGGGCGCGCATTTCGTTTTGGCTCCCTGATAGCGCCGGTATTGCCCGGCGACGAGTCGCCTGTATCGCAACGCGGATACCAGAATCGATACAAAACAAAAACGAAGGGTGGCACTCGAGTTGAATTGCAGTAAGCGATTGATAACTGACTTTGCAATCTAACGAGTCTCAGCAAGTCGGTATCACAACGACGTTTCGTCAATACTTTGACGAAATCACGAGTCGTCAATTCATTGGAAGAACTGATCAAGTTCTGGCTGTCGAAGTTGCAATATTGCACAGTAATCGAACGACGGCGTAACTGAGGTATAAGGGAGTCGGTCAATCTCTCGTTGTGCTCACGAAAATCTCGATCTGGACCTGGACTTTACATGGACTTCATCGGACGCGTCCGAAGCTCTCGCGCCGAGATGCATGCGGATTTCCTTGGCGGTCCCCATCGCGTCGAGCACGCTCGTCACGACCTGGCTCGCCCGCGAACGGGTCACCTCGTCTGCAGCCTTCTTTTCCATCAGCTCGGCATGCGCCAGGATGATTCCGAGCTGATTGTTCAAGCGGTGGAAAAGTCGCCCAAGTTCCGGCGTTTGTTCCATGGCGCCCCCTAGGCAGGTTCCTGACGATGACGAGACACGACTGACGAGACTATCGACTATTCGCGCAGCGCATGCTGCGCGTTGTTCTGCCTGTGCCGGCTGCGGCGCCTCCACAGCGAATCGGCGAAGATGCGAACCGAGCCGCCAGCCGTTCGCACGTACTCGACCTTCCCACCCGCCATCCAGTTGTAGATGGTGCGACGGCTCACTCCCACGACCTCACACGCCTTCATGATTGAGATGGTCTGTCGTTCGTCCACGGTCATTTCCTCCCTGGAATTTCCTATCGGAACACCCTTTACGAATCTGTAGGGTCAAGGCCATACATTGACTTAAGCTTGCTTCCAGCCTACTTCCGTCAAAATACTGACACTCCCTAAATGGCTGAACCAACAAAACATCTCCTGCTTGTCGAAGACGAAGAGCCGCTTGCGCACGGCTCTGGCGGAACATCTCGCCGAGCATGGCTTCGAGGTCGAGCAAGTCGACACGGGTGAGCGCGCCATCGAGCAGCTCGCAGAATTTGCGTACGACATCGTCGTCACCGACCTGCGCCTGCCCGGCCTGGACGGCACGCGCGTCCTCGAAGCTGCCTTGCGTCCGCTATCCCGACATCGTCGGCATCATCGTGACCGGATATGGAACGGTGAAGGACGCCGTGGAAGCCATCAAACGCGGCGCGACCGACTTCGTGACCAAGCCATTTCAGTTCGACGAGCTGTTGCACGCGTTGAACTCGCGCTCGAGCGGCGCCGACTCAAGGCCGAGAATGCCTACCTGCGGTCGCAGCTTCAGGAGCGGTACAAATTCGAGGGGCTCATCGGCCGGAGCCCTGCGATGCGCGAGCTTTTCCAGATCCTCGAGACCGTTTCGGCTTCAGCGAGCACGATCCTGATAACCGGCGAGACCGGCACGGGAAAAGAAATCGTCGCCCGCGCCATTCATCACAACAGCCCTCGCCGTGCGCAGCGCTTCATCGCGCTCAACTGCGGGGCGATTCCGGAGACGCTGCTCGAGGCCGAGTTGTTCGGCCACGTGCGCGGCGCCTTCACCGGCGCGATCGGCACGCGTCAGGGACGCCTCGAGCAGGCCAACAAGGGCACGCTGTTTCTCGACGAAGTCGGGACCATGAGCCCCGCCATGCAGATGAAGCTGCTGCGCGTTCTGCAGGAGCGCGAGTTCGAACGGATCGGCGATACGCACACGATCAAAGTGGATGTGCGTGTCATTGCGGCGACCAACAGCGATTTACAGAAGATGGTTGCCGAAGGAGCCTTCCGCGAGGACCTCTTTTATCGCCTGAATATCATTCCGATTCACCTGCCGGCGCTGCGCGATCGCAGAGAGGACATTCCGCTCCTCGTGCAGCACTTCCTGAAGAAGTTCTCTGTCCCGGAGCCGGTCTCCCGGGTCAGAGGCCCGGCGAGACCGGCAAGTCATGAACCGGCAGCCGGCGCCCTGACCATCTCCCAACAGGCCATGCGCGCGCTCATGGCGTACTCCTGGCCCGGGAATGTGCGTCAGCTGGAGAACGCCATCGAGCGCGCGGTTGCGCTCAGCGGCGGACGAAGCCAGATTGAGACGGCCGACCTGACTACAGACATCCTGCAGGCTTCACAAGCGGCTGCCGCGCCGCCACTGAATCTGCCGGATGATGGAATCGACCTCGAAGGTTATGTCAACCGCATCGAACACGAACTGATCCGTCGCGCCTTGGAGAAAACCGGCGGGAACAAAGGTCAGGCTTCCAGGCTCCTGAACCTGAAGCGGACGACTCTGGTTGAAAAGCTGAAGCGGTTGGAAGCCCGGATATAGCCCGCCCTGGAATGCTTCTGCACATCGTCCTCTTCAGACCCAAACCCGACGTCAGCGAGTCAAATCGCGGCGCGATGTTCCAGGCCCTTCGGGTTGCGTCATCGGAGATCGCTTCTGTAAGACGCTTTCATATCGGCAAGCGGATCACCCATGGTGGGGCATACGAGAGTCTGATGACCGACGACTTCCCTTACGTCGCAGCCATCGAGTTCGACGATGTTGAAGGATTGAAGGCCTATCTCGATCATCCAAAGCACGAAAAGCTGGGGCAGCTGTTTTACGCGCTCCTGGAGGCTGCGCTGGTATACGACTACGAGATGATCGCTCTCACGAGTTCAACGCCTTCGCAACTTTGGTAGCCGACCTGCGCGCCCCTGGCAGCTTCATCGCCAGAAGATCGCCGAGAAGCATCGAGCCCATGATCGACGCGACGTCGCCCCACCCGAGAGGTGTGCTCCTGAGGTGCAGTCTCCCCGCCTTGATTGCGTGGCAAATCGCTTCCGGATCGTGCTCCGCATCGACGAGTGAGTACGTGCTGCCTAGCTGCTGCAGCTTGTGCACATCGCAATTACCAACCAACGGCTTCCGATGGATATGGGCCCAGCGCTCCGCGCGGCGATTGAAATTCACCGAGGTCGTGTACATCGCGTTGTATTCGACAGCGTCGAAGAGATCGGGATACCGATCCAGGTAACCGGACAGGCAACTCGGCAAGGGGAGGTACGGATGCGGCGCCACGACGAGGCCCGGCTCGTCACGCTTCAATTTCGCCAGGTCCTCGAATGTTCGGACATCCTCCACAGCCGCGCTGAAGTTGAGCATCAGGACATGACGTCCCTCGACAGATCGCTCGACGCCGGGAATCAGGACGATTCCGCGCTCGGCGGCGTATGCCCTGAGCGGCCGAACATCGAATTGCCGTTCGTGCAGGGTGATCGCCAGCGCGTCGTATCCAAGCGTCGCCGCGCGATGGACGAGATCGACAGCCGTGTGAGATATCCGGTCAACAGGATCGTCTGAGGTATGGGTATGCAGCTCGACTTTCAGCATTACTACCAGTCCGATTCAGGATCGTTGCCATTAGTCAACCGTTGAGCGACCTTTTCTTGCCGTGAGAAGCACCCCTCCAGCGATTTCGTCACTTTTGAGCATGTTACAGTGGCACTTCAGTTGCGTGACTTGACCACATCGGGCAGCGGAAGGCTCTCGGCCATAACGCCGTGTTCGCGTCGCAGCAAATGTCTGCGACGCTCAGCCTTTCGCCGACCCGATCGTGTTGCGATCGCGATCGATTTTCCGGCTTCCTCCACCTCGTGTTCGACCGTGTGAGGGGTCTTAATGGATGGCCCGTCGATCTGTCGTTCGCCGGTCTGGAACGAAGCCAGGGGCGACGATTTGACGGCGATCGGCCACACGCCGCTCGACGATCCGGGAAGGCGCGGGTTGACGATGCTGACGGATCGCCGCAAGCACTTTTTCCATGTCGAGAGGTTTCACGAGGAACGTCCCGCCAAATCGCGCGGTCTCCGTCTCGAGGACTTTGTCGGGAAAGGAACACGTGATGAACGCCGCAATGCCCGGCTCCGCGGCGCGTGCGTGAAGCAGTAGCTGCAGGCCGTTGTATTGACCGAGCCGGATGTCCGCGATCAGCACCGACGGGCGCTCGGCGCTCCACAGGCGCCGGCCTTCTTCGTATGTGGCCGCTTCCAGCGTGTCAAAGCCCGCTTCCCGAAGCTTCGCATGCACCTGCTGACGGCTCGCCGAATCGGCATCTACCACGAGCACCTTCACGAGCCCTCCCCGCGTCCCGCGGCGGACTGACTTCCGCCGCACGGACATTGCGCAGTTCTTCGATCGTCTGACTTTTTCCTTCCCCGAAGACGCACCCACGGTGGTCGCGACCGGCAACGCGGCGGTGCTCACGCCTGTCCCCCGGCGTGGCAAAAACTGCTAACGCGTTCAGTACACGACCTTTATGACCGCGGCGATACACGCACGAAGACTCGGCGGCCTTCCAGGCTGGCCCGGCTTACAGCTTTGTTACGCAGAGTTTGGGCCAACGACAAACGGCCCCTGGCTTCAGATGAAAGACCGTGAAACGGCGTGCAGCTCAAGCCGGGGTGAGATCGCGGCTCCAGCGCATCGGTTCCTGTCACCTTCACCGGCAACGAGCGGAACTCCTGGATCGGCAAATGTGACTGGTACTTGCGAAGGAAGTTCAGAAAGCGCTTGTAGTCGTCAGGCGGCATGTTGAAGAGCTGAACCAGCGCCTTGTAGTTTCCTCTGGTGATCTCCATTCCTCTCCGCACGAGCATGCGGATATCGTCACGCGTGGCATCGCGCGACATGAAGGGCTCGTACGCCACGCTCCAGAAGCTCTCCGATCCGGCGACGATGCGTTCGAACATCATCTCGGCGCGCGAAGGGGCGGGGCGGACGCTCGCACCAGCGTGTTCGGCGACGATCTGACGCGGCAGGCATTCGGCCGGCAGATCAGCGGGCGTAATCGGGCCGGTGCGCCAACGAACGACCAGTCGCTCGACGACGTTCTTCAGCTCCCGCACATTGCCCGGCCAGTCATAACTGTTCAGGATCATCTTCGCGTCGTCGCTCATCACCGGGGTGTCGACGCCGTACGCTTCGGCGACCCGGCGGAAGTAGTACTCGAGGAGGACCGAGACGTCTTCGCGTCGCGCTCTCAGCGGAGGAATTTCCAGATGGATGACGTTGAGACGGTAGAACAGATCTTCACGGAATTCCTTTGACGCAACGCGATCGACCAGCCGCCGATTGGTCGCGGCAATCACGCGGACATCGACGCGAGTGCCCCGCTGCTCCGAGCCCACGCGCTGGATTTCGCCGTTCTCGAGAAATCGCAAGAGGAGCGCCTGCATCTGCAGGCTCATCTCGCCCACCTCGTCGAGGAAGATCGTCCCTCGATGCGCCTGCTCCAGCCAACCGGCCTTGTCTTTGTAAGCGTCGGTGAAGCTGCCTCGTGCATGCCCAAAAAGCTCCGATGCGAGCAGCGTGTCCGGAATTCCCGCGCAGTTGATTGTGACGAGGGGATTCTTGCTGCGAGCGCCTCGGCTGTGGATCAGCTGTGCGATGATTTCCTTGCCGACGCCGCTCTCGCCCGTTATCAGAACCTTTGCATCGGACCGCGCAGCCAGCTCGAGGTCGTCTTCGAGCCGGCGAATGATCTCGCTGCATCCTACCAGTCGTCTGTTTTCCATATGGAGATCGAACAATAAAGCCGTTTATGTGCGTTTATATGACATTCCAGTCTAGCGGATTATTCAGGCTCTGTCAGCACAAGTTTTGAGATTTCTGCCAAATTGTCAGCCACGCGGTTGACAATTTTTGCGTTTCCATCACGACCAGATGGTGAGCCCGTCACGAAGATACCACAGTAAGTCTTTGCATGACAGGTATATGCGAGCTTGACCTCGGAACGCACCACCGAATGGCTCGTCGTTTGCGTTGATAGAGCTCATCAGTCGCCGCCTGACACTTTGTCAAACCATGGTCCTACACGCAGCACACGGGGATTACGAAACCGGCCGCATTCTCGTGGTCGAGCCGCACGCAGACGAGCTTGTCGAAACGCTCGATCTTCTCGATCGCGCGGGGTATCGGGTGACCGGGACGACGAGTTTTGATGAAGCCAGGCGCTACCTTTTGGCTTATTCGCCGCAACTTCTCGTCACCGATGTGCAACTTGGCGCATACAACGGAATGCACCTCATTCTTCGAGGCCGATGCAAGCGGCCGGAACTGGCGGCGATCCTGACCCATCATTCCGACGATCCCGTTCTCCGGAACGAGGCGGAAAAAGAGCAGATCCCCTACCTCGTAAGACCCTGCACGAAGGAATCTCTGCTGGCGCTGGTCGCCAGCTGTCTGAAAGCGCCGATCGAGACTGAGCGTCTCCCCGCGTCCAACGCCGGGACTCGCCGTTAACGGTCGATTCAGAGTGCACTGCTCCAGTTGCCTGCCTGCGACGCGACGGCGACTTCGTTGTAAATTAACAGGGTCCCCATAACGAGATGCCGCTGCGCACTGCAATCTCTTGCGGAATCTGTACACTCGCCGTGTTCCTTGCGGCTTCCGATGCCGGCGCCCAGGATGCCTCGAACGTCCTGCTGGTCGTCAACGATAAGAGCGCTGGGTCTCAAGCTATCGGCGCCCGATATCTCGAAGCGCGGAGCGTTCCCCCAGACAATGTCGTTCATATCACGACCGAGCCGGCCGAACAGATCGAACGTCAGGTGTACGAACGTGAGATCGAGCGCCCTATCGCCGAATGGCTCATCAGGCGGAAGGCGCAGGACAGAATCCTCTACATAGTGCTCACCAAGGACGTGCCGTTTCAGGTTCGCGGTACACTCGGACGCGGCGGCACACATGCGAGTGTTGATTCCGAGCTGACACTCCTCTATCGCAGGCTCACGGGCGCCGAGAGCTCCTTCGCCGGGTCGATTGCCAACCCGTACTTCGCCGGCGCTCGACCTGTCAGCGAGCTTCAGCCGTTCAGTCACGAGCATCACGACATCTATCTCGTCTGCCGTCTCGATGGATTCAGCGTCGAAGATGTGTTTCGCCTGATCGAACGCGGCGTCGCACCGTCGAGCCACGGATCGTTTGTGCTCGATAAAAAGGGGACGCCCGCTGATGCAGTAGGAGATGGATGGCTGCAAGCTTCAGCCGACGCGCTGACGGCCAATGGACTGGGTGAGCGGGTGGTTTTGGATGCCACGCGCAGTGGACTGACGGGCGTGAAGGATGTTCTCGGGTACTACTCGTGGGGATCGAACGATCCCGCGCTTCACCGTCGAAGGTTCGAGCTCGAATTCGCTCCTGGTTCAATCGCCGCGACCTTCACGAGCACGGATGCGCGGACGCTCAAGCCGCCGCCCGAAAACTGGATCCCCGGTCCGAAAGGGGCTCCGTTCGAAGGATCCACGCAGTCGCTTGCCGGCGATCTGATCCGCGACGGCGCTACGGGCGTCGCCGGCCATGTCAGCGAGCCTTATCTCGACGGGGCGGTGCGGCCAGACATCCTCTTCCCGGCATATACGCGCGGCCTCAATCTTGCCGAGGCGTTCTACCTCGCGACACCGCACCTCAGTTGGCAGACGATGATCATCGGAGACCCTTTGTGCAGCCCGTTTTCTCGCGCTGCGCTTGCTCCGCTGTCTGCGTCGGAAATCGACGAGGTGACAGAACTGTCGAAATACTTTTCCGATCGGCAGGTCGCCGTTGTGATGCGCCGCGGCATCAGCGAAGCTGCCGCGAAGCTGCTCGTCAGAGCTGACATGCAACAAAGAGGAGCAAACCTGACCGGCGCGCGCGAGGCGCTCGAAAAAGCCACAGCGCTCGAACCCGGCCTCATAGGGGCCCACTTGCTGCTGGCCGATTTGTACGAGCGAGCTGAAGCCTACGATCTGGCGGTCGCACGCTATCGCACAGTGCTCGAATCGTCGCCAAACGATGTGATGGCACTGAACAACCTCGCCTACGCGTTGAGTGTCCGCCAGAACAACCCGGCCGAGGGGCTGCCACTGGCGCAAAGGGCGTACGAATTGCTGAAGGGGACCAAGAGCGCGGCCATCGCCGACACCCTCGGGTGGATCTACCACCTCCTGGGCCGGAATGACGAGGCAGAACGCCTCATCGTCGAGGCGGCTCAGGCCGCGCCCAGGAATGCGGAAATCAACCTCCACCTTGCGCAGATTTTGCTGGTGAGCGGACGCCTGGGGGACGCAAAGTCAGCCCTTGCGCGAGTGCTGGAACTGGACCCGGCGTTGGACGACCGCGACGATGTGAAGGTGTTGAAGCAGAAGCTCGCGGAGTCGCTCCCGCAGCCCTAGTCTATTCGTCTAGCTCGTGGAATCGTCGCGTCTCGACACGCCCACGAAAGATTCGAGCGCGCGGCGGCCCCGGTCGTCAAGTCCTTCGAATGAAGCACCGATGCGATAAGGGAAGCGTGAAACCGCGCCGCGTTCGATCCTCCGCACCTCGACCAGTGCAGACAGACTCAATTGCGTAGAGACATCCTGAGCTCTGATCGTGTTCCCACACTCATCGGCGAAGACGCCAGGAAGAGCACTCCTCCGCGACCGATGTCGGCAATCTCGACGGTCAGCCAACGAGACAGGCCGATTTCGCAGCCCGCACAGGGTGCGCGCGGCCAGCGTCGCCGCTCGTCATCGACCAAAGGCGCGTGTGGGGGGCCGGCGTTGGCCAGCTCGAGCAGCTCGTCGACTCCCCCGGACACGTCGAGGAATTCGAGGCCGAGGAGGCGCTCCTCAGAGGACTTGTCCACGACCGAGGCGTGGCGAATCTCGGCCCGAATGGCTCGATGGATGCCCCGATAGGAGAGGTCGCCGCCGAGCCGGGAGCCGACGGTGTATGACGGATCTGCATCGACGAGCGCGCCTCCGGCGCTCAGATTTCTGACTGCCAGCCGGTGCGACATCTCCAGGGTGCCTTGGAGCTCGCCGAATACGTCGAACCGGGGCCATGCCCGACGATCACTACTGCGCCGGTCCATGCTGGGGGACCCTTCCGCTCTGCAAACGGATAACCGTGCTCCAAGCTGCGATAAATGGGCGCGCTTTCGCCAAAATTTCGGTATATGTGCGCCACATAGCAGATAAAAGTCTTCTATTGGTAGGACTATTGGCGGCTTAATGCAGACCGGACCGGACCGGATTCTTCATGCGCCATCGGGCGACCGTCTGTATCTTCTACTCTAATCTCGCTCTTCACCGCAACGCGGCGCTCGTGGCGCCTGGAAAACAGACGTGACATCGAGTCGCCGCGGGGCATACCTCTTGCTACCTTCCAGTCTTCGGACGGAATCGATGAGAGGCTAACTCCAGTCGAATCCGTCCTTTCCACGATATTCCATCAGCGCAGCGCACATGGTCGGATCATCACCTGTGACTGAGAGGGCGGTAGCTTGCTCGATCGAAGCCCGTCAGAGATTCCCGCGAGAAATCCCGTGCTGCTGGCCTTTACGCGCGATCTCCGTTGGAAGGCTGACTTTACGTCTCCATTGGCGCGACTGTCGGCGAACACCTGACGACACCAGTGTTTTACATCTTCGTATCCGAGGATGTAACTGAATGATTTTAAACAGTTTACTTAGGTCGGTCGGTTGCCGGGATGTTTCCGAATCGATGGCGATCTGTTTGCAGCCACAGTCTCGGAAAACTGACAGCACATTTCAACTTGTGACTACTCTTACTCTGGACCGAGCCCTCGACCGTCTCCTTACTGGTACCCCACGCGCGTCTCGCAGCTCTGGTGTGCTCTTGCGCGTCGAGCCGGTTGTCCGCGAGATGGGCTTCGCGGAGAATATGGCCGGCGCTTATAACGAACGTACGTTTCATCACTTTCTGGCGCAGGAACAGAGGCGCTCGGAGCGTTCCAACCGCTCCTTCGTGCTGCTGCTGGCGCATCTGCGACCCATCGGCTCTTTCGACGACCAGACAGCGGCCAGGCTGTTCTCAGCGTTCTCCCTGCGGGAGACAGACTTCGTCGGCTGGTATCGCGAACAGCGGGTGGCAGGTGCTGTTCTGATTCAACAGTCAGAGGGGGTCTCCGAGGGCGTCCTTCGTGCAATGGTGGGTCGGGCGCGAGAGAGATTTCGCGGCCTGGCTTCTGCGGCTGTCGACAGCGTCAAGGTCCGGGGCTTTCAGATTCCAATGAGGACCCGGTGACCCCAGGATTGTCTGTCGGCCGCGTCCTGCCGCACCCGGCCAGGTCGGTCACCAGCCGCGCCTCGATGTTGGTGCCGGCCAAGCCACTCAGGCGATCGAAGGCGCTTCGAAGATTTCGCTCCCACGTCCTTGCCGAAAACCTCTTCGCCGGCGTCCTGACAAGGGAGCTCCGGCGCGCCGAACGTCTGAACCAGTCGGTCGCTGTCATGGTGCTGTCGGCGTCGGACAACTTTGCGGCAGACCCCTCGATGACCGCGTCGGTGCTCGATGCGCTTGCCGCCGCCACCCGCGAAACCGATGTCGTCGGCTGGCTCAAAGAGGGGCAGACGCTCGGCATCGTGCTGACCGAAACACCCGCGCTGGCGCCCGAAATTGCCGCTGGTCTGCAGGGCCGCATCAAGCGAGAGCTCCGGAAACGGCTGAATTCCAACATCGCGCCGATGCTGTCCTTCGACCTGAAGATGCACGCGCTGTCCGCCTCGTCTGCCAACGAAGACGCCGCGGCATCCGCGTCAGCATTTGCGGTTCCGCAACCAGGCAAGCCATCGGCCACCGCATACGACACGGTCAAGCGTGGCCTGGACATTCTCGGAAGCCTTGCGTTGCTGATACTTCTTTCGCCTCTGTTTCTCGCCATCGCGCTGCTCGTCAAATGGAACTCGCCCGGTCCCGTTCTGTTCAGGCAGAAGCGGATCGGCCAGTGGGCGAGGCCGTTCACCATCCTGAAGTTCCGGACGATGTTCGTAGATGCCAACGACGCCGCGCATCAGCAGTACGTCAACTGGTTCATCAGCTCGAGCACTCAGGATGGCCGCCAGGCGAGCGGGGTGTTCAAGATCACCAACGATCCGCGGGTGACGTTGATTGGCCGGCTGCTCCGGAAAACGAGCTTCGACGAACTCCCTCAGCTTTGGAACGTGCTCCGCGGCGAGATGTCGCTGGTCGGACCACGGCCGCCGCTCCCCTACGAAGTGGCGAAGTACAAGCGGTGGCATCGGCGGCGGGTGCTGGAAGCCAAGCCGGGCATCACCGGTTTGTGGCAGGTGGCGGGGCGCAGCCGCACGACGTTCGACGAGATGGTTCGCCTCGACCTTCGATACGCGAAGACTTACTCCTTCTGGACCGACATCAGAATCCTTCTCGCAACGCCCAAGGCCGTGATTTCAGGGAAGGGTGCGTGTTGACGAAGGACGCCGATTACCAGTGCATTGCGGCCGATGTTCGGCTCGGCCGCGGCGTCAAGCTCGCGCGGTTCATCAATCTTTACGGATGCGTGGTTGGCGACGACACGAAGATCGGTGCGTTTGTCGAGATTCAGAAGAACGCGCGCGTCGGCAAACGCTGCAAGATTTCGAGCCATACCTTCATTTGCGAAGGGGTCACGATCGAGGATCACGTATTCGTGGGGCATAGCGTGACGTTCATCAACGACATGTATCCACGCGCGACGACCGAAACGGGCGAACTTCAGACCGAGGCGGACTGGAAAGTGGAACCAACCCTCGTGAGAAATGGCGCTTCGATCGGATCGGGCAGCACCATTCTCGCCAACGTCACCATCGGTGAGCACTCGATCGTCGGCGCTGGAAGCGTTGTCACCCGGGATGTCCCCGACTATACCGTCGTGGCCGGTAATCCGGCCCGCGTGCTGCGACGGGTCGAAATAGAGGCGGAAAACTGTCAATGAGCGGAACACAGAGCGTCGCGCTGAACTATTCTCCCGAATCCAGAACCGACGGCACCGTGCGTGTCGGCGTGATCGGTTACGGCTACTGGGGCCCCAACATCGTCCGCAATTTTCATGCGCTCGAGAACGTTCACGTCGCGGCGGTCTGCGACAAGGACCCGACGGCTCTGAAGCGGGCGGCGCGTATCGACTCGCGCCTGCATCTGACGACCGACTTCAAGGAAGTGCTGCGCGCGCCCGGCATCGACGCCGTAGCCGTCGTCACGCCTGTGTGGACCCACTACGAGCTCGCCAAGGCCGCGCTGGAAAACGGCAAGCACGTGTTCGTCGAAAAGCCCTTCACGTCGACGCCGCGCCAGGCCGAAGAGCTGATCGAGCTGGCCGACAAGAAGAACCTGAAGATCATGGTGGATCACACCTTCCTCTTCAGCGGGGCGGTGAGAAAAATCCGCGAGATCGTCGACAGCGGAACCCTGGGAGAGCTCTACTACTTCGACTCGACGCGCGTGAACCTCGGACTCTTTCAGCACGATGTCAGCGTCGTGTGGGATCTGGCGCCGCACGATCTCTCGATCATGGACCATATCATCCCCGACCAGCCCGAGGCGGTCGTCGCGACCGGCGGCAACCATTTGAACGGCCATGCCGACATGGCCTTCATCACCATCTATTTTCCCCGGAACATCATCGCCCACGTGAACGTCAACTGGCTCTCGCCCGTGAAGGTCCGCACGACGCTCATCGGTGGCAAGGACAAGATGCTCGTCTGGAACGATCTCGAGGCCGACGAGAAGATCAAGATCTACGACAAGGGCGTCCAGATCACCAACGGCGAAAGCGTGTACGAGCTGCTCGTCAGCTATCGGTCGGGCGACGTGTGGGCTCCCAGGTGCGATCAGACCGAGGCTCTGAAAGTCGAGCTCGGATACTTCATCGACTGCATCCAGAACGACGTGACGCCGATGAACGACGGAATGGCCGGCCTGCGTGTTGTCAGACTGCTCGATGCGGCAGAGCAATCGTTGAAGGAACGAGGACGGCTCGTCTCGCTGTAGGCTTTACCCGCACTCAGGCGTGAGCTCCACGCCACCAAATTGGATCGAACACTTCAACTAGGCGTCAGGCCTCCGCAGGCCAATCCGGCGTCGCTGCGCGATGACGGTTTGTCGTCAGCGTTCGTGGACTATTTCCGGTGCCCGCCGCAGGCCGGCCAGTTCGCCATGGAAGGGCCGCTGCAGGGTGAAGAGGGATATTTCCAGTTCGACAGCGCCACCTGTTTCGGGCGCCACTCGAACGGGTCGGCGCCCAAGCCGGCGGCCGGCGACAATCGGCCGCGCCTCCCGTTCGACCTGACCGAGATCGTCACCAACCTGCGCCTTGAACGGTACCAGCGCGATTCCCGTTACATCGAGACGATCACGGGAGGCGATGCGGCACGAAATATCTATTACTTCTTCCGCCCGATGCTGCCGGTCGCCGTCAGGCGGCATCTTCAGAAGATCCGCCTCAGCGGGTGGCAGGGGATCCGGTTCCCGAGCTGGCCCGTGGACTTCAGCGTCGAGACGCTCATGCAAAGCGCGATGACCGCCGTGCTGACGAGCGGACACCGAAGAGTGCCCTTCATCTGGTTCTGGCCCGACGGCGCCCAGGGCTGCCTCATGATGACCCACGACGTCGAAGGTCCGGCGGGCCGTGACTTCTGCGGACAGTTGATGGACATCGACGACTCGTTCTGCATCAAGTCGGCGTTCCAGCTGATACCCGACATGCCGTCGACCAGACCTTCCAGCGAGCTGCTTCAGCAGATGCGGAAACGCGGCTTCGAGGTCAACCTGCACGATCTGAATCACGACGGCCACCTGTTCGACAGCAAGGAGCAGTTTCTGGAGCGGGCCGAGCGGATCAATCAATACGCGCGCGAGTACCAGTGTGGAGGCTTCCGCTCCGCCGCCATGTATCGAGAGCAGGATTGGTACGAGGCGTTCGACTTTTCCTACGACATGTCGGTGCCGAATGTGGCACATCTCGAGCCGCAGCGGGGTGGGTGCTGCACGGTCATGCCGTACTTCATCGGGAACATCCTGGAGCTTCCCCTGACCACGACCCAGGACTACTCGCTGTTCCACATTCTCGGCGATTACTCGATCGATTTGTGGAAAGAGCAGATCGCGTTGATTCTCGGGCGGAACGGCCTCATCAGTTTCATCACGCACCCCGACTACCTGATCGACGAGCACGCGCGTGCGGTGTACCGCAAGCTGCTGCAGTATCTGCTACAGCTGCGCGCGTCGCGGAGCCTGTGGACCACATTGCCCGCCGAGCTGAATCGATGGTGGCGCAATCGCAGCGCGATGACGCTCGTGTCAGACGGCGACTCCTGGCGCGTCGAAGGCCCGGACAGCGGGCGGGCTCGAATCGCCTACGCCACATTGGAAGGCGGACGCCTCGTCTACAGACTGGGTCCGAAGTGACACGAATCCTCGGCACGCTGCTCAACAGGCTCGCCTTCTTCAGTCCGGGAGGGGCCAGCCTTCGACCCCGTCTTCAACGATGGCGCGGCGTGGCGATCGGCTCCAATGTGTGGCTCGGCCTGTATGTCTATCTCGACGATCTGCATCCGTCGGCGCTCTCGATCGGCGACAACTCGTCGATCGGCATCCGGACGACGATCCTGACGCATTTTTACTGGGGGCCTCGAAGAAAGACCGCGACCGGCAAAGTGGCGATCGGAAAGAACGTCTTCATCGGACCTCACTGCGTGATTCTGCCGAACGTGACGATTGGCGAAGGCGCCGTGATCAAGGCGGGCAGCGTCATCACGCGCAACGTGCCCGCCCACTCGTTCTGGGGATCTCCCGCAGCGGAGCAACTCGGTCATGTCGCCGTCCCGCTGACGAGCGCTCATGGGTACGACGAGTTCCTCAAGGGATTGACCTCGACGCGATGATGGCCATTCCTGCTCTTCATATCGGGTTCCTGCAGTCGAGCGAGACGCATCCGGCCCGAACGGCATTAGAGGTCGATGGCACCGCGCTCACCTACGGCCAGCTTCGCGACAAGGCGGCTGCCATCGCCCGAACGCTGCAGATGAGAACTCCACCCGGTGGATCCCCGCTGACGGGGGTCTTTGCCTACCGATCGGCGACGACGTTTGCCGGCATTCTCGGGGCGCTGTTCGCGGGCCGGGGATACGTGCCGCTCAACCGGACGTTTCCAGCCGGCCGCACGCGGCAGATGCTGGCGAGCGCCGACTGCCGATCGCTCGTCGTGGATTCGCTCTCAGAAGGCCAGCTCGAGCAGATTCTGGAGGGCATCGATTCACCGCTCCTCATCCTGTTTCCGGATCGAAGCGACGTGAGCGATTTCAGAAAGCGTTGGCCCGGGCACATCATCGCCGGCTCGCAGGATCTCGAGCCCGCGGCTTCATGGATCTTCGAATCACCGGCGCCGGGCTCGATCGCATACCTGTTGTTCACGTCGGGAAGCACGGGGACGCCCAAAGGCGTCATGGTGACCCACGCCAACGCCGCTCACTTCGTCCGCATGGCGGCCAAGACGTACGAAATTACCGCCGACGATCGCTTCTCGCAGACGTTCGATACGACCTTCGATTTGTCCGTGTTCGACATGTTCGTGGCCTGGGAAAAGGGAGCGTGCGTCTGCTGCCCCACCCGGAACACGCTGCTCAATCCTGCGCATTTCATCCGCGAGCAGAACTTGAGTGTCTGGTTCTCGGTGCCGAGCGTCGCCACGCTGATGAAACGTTTCGGCGGTCTGACCGACCAGACGTACCCGTCGTTGCGGCTGAGTCTGTTTTGCGGTGAGCCTCTTCCGGTGGACGTGGCGCAAGCGTGGCTGGCAGCGGCGCCGCGCTCGATCCTCGAGAATCTCTACGGACCGACCGAACTGACCGTCGCGTGCTCGGCCTACCGCTGGGATCCAGCGCGATCGCCTGCTGAATGCAGTCTCGGCATCGTCCCAATCGGGGAACCATTTCCGGGCATGGATGCAATCGTCGTCGACGATGACCTCAGGGAAGTCGAAGCGGGCGCGGCGGGCGAGCTCCTGATGAGCGGCCCGCAACTGACCCCAGGCTACTGGCGCAATGCGCACGAGACCGCGAGCTCCTACGTGATCCCGCCGGGAAGGGACAAGGTTTTCTACCGGACCGGCGATCGCGTCCGCAAACCGCTTCCTGGAGCGCCATTCACGTACCTCGGCCGCGTCGACCACCAAATCAAGATCTTCGGGCATCGCGTCGAGCTGGGCGAGGTCGAGTCGGTGTTGCGTCTGGAATCGGGCGTGGAGGACGCGGTGGCGCTTGCGTGGCCGGTGACGGCCGCCGGCGCCACTGGCATCGTGGCGTTCCTGACGGGGACGAACATCGATCCCACCCTCATCCAATCGCGCGTCAAAGCCAGACTGCAGAGTTATGCGGTTCCCCACACCATCCACGTCCTGCCCGGCCTGCCGCAGAACGCCAACGGCAAGGTGGACCGGAACGCCTTGCAAAGGTTGCTCGAAGCGTGAACCAGCCGCGTCCTGAAGAGATCAAGGTGCTGATTCTGTCCTGTCTGGAGCAGTCGAATTCCGCGGCCGCGCTGAACGGACAGAACGTACCTGACGACTTTGACATGCTCGCCGAAGGGGTCATCGATTCCCTCGGGTTCATCCGATTGATTGCAGAGCTCGAAGAGCGGCTGGGATATCGCATCGAATTCAACGGGCTCGATCCGTCCGAGCTCACGATGGTGGGAACCCTCTCCCGTCACATCGCCGCAATGGGGGCGCACCGAGAGGCATCATGACTTTTTCCAAACGTCTCCTCTACTTCGGCCTGTACTGCGTCGGCGTTGCGCTCACCAACGTCCCGGCGCTGCGAAGGCTTCTGATGCTGTCCTTGAACGACGACATGGCGTCGTCGCACCTCATTCTGATTCCCCTGGTGACGGCCGCGCTCATCTATCAGGAAAGACGAACGATTTTTTCGTCCGTTGAATTCGCGCCGAGGGCTGGATTGGGTCTGATTGCCGCAGGTCTCATCCTGTCGGCAACGGCCAGGCTGCTCTGGCCCTCTGGTGCGGTCGATTCCCTCACGTGGGCGGTCGTGCCCCTCGTGGTGATGTGGATCGGAGGCTTCCTGCTGTTCTTCGGACCGGTGGCCTCGCGATCGGCGCTCTTCCCGCTGCTCTTTCTGGTCTTCATGATTCCGATCCCTGCAGTCGTGCTCGACAAGGCGGTGCAGTTCCTCAAGGTCGGCTCGACCGAGGTCGTCGCCTTGCTCTTTCAGCTGACAGGCACACCGCATTTTCGTGAAGGCTTCGTGTTTGCGCTGCCGAATGTGTCCATCGAGGTCGCGGATCAGTGCAGCGGCATTCGCTCGAGCATCGCACTGTTGCTGACGACGCTTCTGGCGGGACACATGTTCCTGCAGCGCGGCTGGAGCAAGGCGGTCGTCGTTCTGGCTGTTCTGCCGGTGGCGCTGCTGAAGAACGGAATCCGCATCGTTGGCCTGACGCTCCTCGCCTTGCACGTGGATCCAGGATTCCTGTCGGGTCAGCTGCATCACGAGGGCGGCATCGTGTTCTTTATGATGAGTCTGTTGCTCCTCGTGCCGCTGTTCGCCGTTCTTCGACGGTCCGAAACACGCGCGATCGGATACGCAAAGTGATAGGCATCGCGACGAGTCCATCCAGCGAGCCGTTTGCCGCGGAGCTCTTCGAGCTCTTCAAGACACCGTGGGAACCGGCTGTCCCTGGCCGCAAGTATCCGGTTGTCGTGAGCACCGACGGCGACATCGATCATCTCGATGCCGGCCTGTTCCTCGTCTACAGCCCCAATCAGACTGCGGTCGATCGGATTTCCGGTATCTCGTTGGAAGCGGTACAGAGCAAGGGCCCGGTGGATGTCCGATACAGTGAGTTGACGTTTCCCGTCTACGGCCGAATTTCGACGTTCTCTGCGATCGGAAGTCCCGCGTCGTTCACGGTCGACCGACGTGCGCTCGAGTGCCAGTTCTGCGCCGGCGGACGGTATGTCCGAAGGATCGGGTACGACCTGTTCGATGAGATTCGCTATCTCCTCACCGAAGGACAGCCGCCGACACATGCCCTGGTTCCCACGCTCGAGCTCCATATCGAATCGCTGCGGCGTCTGCTTCTCGACGCGGGCGTGCCGTTCGTCGAGATTCCGCCTCGTCCAGACACCTACGACTTCGTCGGATGCCTCACACACGACGTTGATTTCTTCGGCATCCGGCGCCACAGGTTCGATCGCACGCTGGCGGGCTTCGTCGCCCGGGCGTCGCTCGGCACGCTTGCCGAGCTGTTGAAAGGCCGGCGGTCTCTGGGCGAAGCCGGCCGGAATTGGGCGGCGCTGCTTACCCTGCCGTTCGTCCTGCTGGGGCTCGCACGTGACTTCTGGCTGCCGTTTCAGGACTACGCGCGTGTCGAAGAAAGCTCGCGATCCACGTTCTTTCTCGTTCCGTTCAAAGGGCGTCCCGGCAAGGCGTTGACCGATGCGCCCGAGCCCGTGCGAGCGGCACCGTACGGGATCGGCGAGGTTCGCGGCGAGGTCGGCGAGGCCCACGATCGCGGGACGGAGATCGCCGTCCACGGCATCGATGCCTGGTCCGACGCCGACGCAGGGCGCGCCGAGCTGGCCGAGCTTCTTTCGGTAACCGGCCAGCGCTCGGCCGGCATTCGCATGCACTGGCTGTACTTCGACAAGGGCTCACCGGCGCAGCTCGAGAAGGCCGGGTTCGATTACGACTCGACCTGGGGCTACAACGAAGCGGTGGGATATCGCGCAGGCACGTCGCAGGCATTTCGCTTTCCACAATGCCAGTCGCCTGATGGAGCTGCCGATGTCGATCATGGACACGGCGCTGTTCTATCCCGGAAGGATGGGCCTGGCCCCGCACGAGGCGTCACAGCTCTGTCGCCGCATCGTCTCCAACTCGAAAGCGCACGGTGG
The DNA here is from genome assembly GCA_963775345.1 of Vicinamibacterales bacterium. GTDB lineage: Bacteria > Acidobacteriota > Vicinamibacteria > Vicinamibacterales > JAMQPK01 > JAMQPK01. The sequence goes on along the minus strand of CAVZIS010000007.1, from coordinate 46,135 downwards.
GACACTCGTCATCAACTGGCATGGACGCAGTCTGGCGCCCGAGCGATCGTGGGGCGGCTTCTATCAGAACCTGCGAACAGAAATCGAGAACGGGAACCGCGTGTGGTTCACGACGGCGGCAAACGCGGTCGATTGGTTCCGCTGGCGCCGTTCGATTCGCTTCGCATCCAGCGCCGACTCGCGAGAGGTGACGGTCACAGGGTCAGCCGCGCCTTCCTCGATTCCCGCGGCAGTGGTCAAGGTCAACCGGGTTGATCGGTCAAAGACTGAAGAATTCCGGTTTGAAGGCGGCGACGCCATGAGGCTGCACCTGTGATGGGCGGCAAAGGCTTCGTCTGCATGATCGCATATACGAACTACGTGTTCGATGCGCGTGTGCGGCGCGAAGCGGAAACGCTGGCGTCTCACGGCTACGAGGTTTTGTGTCTCACGACCAAGAACGGCGGCAACGCGGGACAATTTCTCCTCGACGGGGTCCAGGTGCGAGAGCTTGGCGTTTCGAAATACCGCGGCAAGAGCAGGCTGGCGTATGTCGGCTCGTATCTCCGTTTCCTGCTCTCCTCATCGGCGGCGTGCCTGGCCCTGCTCGTCCGGCGCAGGCTCGACGTCGTCCATGTGCACAATGTGCCGGACTTCCTGGTGTTTGCCGGGCTGCTGCCTCGCTTTGGCGGCAGCAAGGTCGTGCTCGACATCCATGACTCGGTACCGGAAACGTTCGCCAGCAAATTTTCCGACGCGACGATCCTGAAGAAGACGCTCTGCCTCGAGGAGAAGCTCAGCGCGCTCGTGGCGCACCGTGTCATCTGCGTCAACCATCCGCAACAGGCGCTGCTCGTCGAGCGAGGCATTCCGGATTCGAAGACCTTCATTTCGATGAACGTGCCGGATCCTCGAATCTTCACGCCTGGGGCCGCCGGGCGTCGAGTCGAAAGAAAAGATGGGACGTTCAATCTCGTCTACCACGGCACGATGGCCGAGCGGCTGGGCGTTGACCTGATCATCCGTGCGGTCGCCGCCCTCCGCCAGCGAATCCAGGGCCTGCGGCTTCACCTCTGGGGTGACGGAGACGACCTGGCCTCGTTTCGCGCGCTTGCGAGCGAGCTCCTGGTCGACGACGTGGTCGTGTTCAACCGAAAGGGATTTCCACCACAGGAGCTGGCCGGCCACCTGGGCTCCATGGACGTGGGGGTCGTCGGAAACCGGCGCGGCTCGGCGGGCGACTTGATGCTTCCGGTGAAGTTGATGGAATACGTCTCGCTCGGAATTCCCGCGGTTGTGCCGCGGCTCAAAGCGATCAATTACTACTTCTCGGATGACATGGTGAGCTACTTCGAACCGGAAGACGTCGGCTCGATGGCCGATGCCATCCATCAGCTTCATCAGCAGCCAGAGCGCTATCGCAGGCAGGCCGAACAGGCGCACGGGTTCCTTCGCCAGTACGGATGGGAACGCCAGGGCGACGAGCTGGTGAAGTTCTATCAAAAGCTTCTGGAGAACTGAGCGAAATGAACAAGGTTCGATTCGCGCTCGTAGGATGCGGCGCCATCGCCAAAAAGCACGCTCACGCGCTGCACAATTACATACAGGAGGCGGAGATCGGTGCCTTTGTCGATTCCGATGCCTCCCGGGCGAAGGAATTTTCCGAGAAGTACGGCGCGCCTGGTTTCGGCAGCATTGCCGAAATGATGCGGGCTGTCGGGAACCGTATTGACGTGTTCTCTGTTCTGACCCCGAGCGGCACTCACTGCGACAACGTGCTCGAGCTGGTCGAATACGGCCGCCCCATCGTCGTCGAAAAGCCGCTGGCCCTGCGTCTCGAAGATGCCGACCGGATGATCGAGGCCTGCGACGCGAACGGCGTCAAGCTGTTCGTCGTCCATCAGAATCGCTACAACCTGCCGATCATGAAAGCCCGCGAGGCGCTCGACCAGGGGCGGTTCGGACGTCTCGTCCTCGGTACAATCAGGCTGCGATGGACTCGCGACCAGGCGTATTACGACTCGGCATCCTGGCGCGGCACGTGGGCCCACGACGGAGGCGTGTTCATGAACCAGGCGGCCCATCACGTGGACATGCTCACGTGGTTCATGGGCAACGTCGAGCTCGTCAGGGGACTGGCGGCGACCCGTCTGGTGAAGATCGAATCCGAAGACACCGGAGTTGCCGCGATTCGCTTCAGCTCCGGGGCCCTCGGCCTTCTCGAAGCCACCACGGCCACCCGGCCGAAGGACCTCGAGGGCTCCATCAGCATCCTGGGAGAGAAGGGCAGCGTCGTCATCGGCGGGTTCTTCATGAACGAGCTGGTAACCTGGAGCTTCGAAGACCGGCAGCCAATCGACGATGAGGTGTTTGGAAAGTTTGGAAAGAATCCGCCGGCGCTGGCGTACAACCACGGCGAGTATCTTCGCGACGTCATCGCCTCGATCCAGACCAAGAAAGCGGCGCTCGTCGATGGTCTGGAAGGCCGGAAATCGCTCGAGCTGATCACGGCGCTCTACGAGTCGATCGAGACCAATACGGACGTGCAGCTCCGTTTCCGGCCGAAGAAGTGCCGTCTGGGAATCGCTTCGTGATCTGTAATGCGAACCATCTGGAAGTTTCGCGCACTCATCGTCCTCGCGTTCATCCTTTCGATGATAGCGGCGCACGAGCCGCTGGCGTCATGGGTGGCGGCCAGTCTGGTCTGCAAGGAAGAGATCGTACCCGTCGACGCCCTGCTGATTGAGGACTTCGATCACGAGTACCTCCTGTATGAACGGGCGAGGTTGCTCGGCAATGCAGGGATATCGAACAGAGTGCTGGTCCATGTGAGAAGCGATTCGACGGGAAATCCCAACGCAGTCGCGGAGGGATTCGTAGGGGTGATGACCCAGATTGCCAGGCTGCAGAACGCCGAAATCGTCCCGGTTCGCGAGATAGAACCCATCACGCTGAACGTGGCGTCGCAGATGCGGACGTTTCTTGAAAAGGAGCACATCCGTTCGGTTGCACTCGTGACTTCCGGCTTTCGAAGCAAGCGCTCTTCCCTGATTTACGACCGGGTCATGGCCGACACCGGGATCGGCGTGCATTGCGTGCCGGTGTTCGGTCGAGGGGGTTTGAGCAATTGGACCGAAACGTGGCACGGCATTCAAAACGTCGCCGAGCAGTTCTCGAAGCTGCAGTATTACCGTCTGTTCGTTCTCCCGTTCCACCACCCCAGCACGAAAGGCTCTGGATCCAATGCCACTTGATAGCACGCAGGACATGCTCAGGAATTTCTCGACCGAGTACAACTCGCAGGAGTCGGTACGAAAGTACAGCTTCGAGACCGCCGGTCACGGCATCAATTACCTTCTTCGAAATGAATACGCCAGGATCTATCTCGAGGCCCTGGAGCTGATCGGAGCTTCCGCCAGGCGGCCGTTGCACGTGCTGGAGTTCGGCTGCGGAGCCGGCATGAACATCATCGGCCTGCTCGGCATGCTCGATGGCAGGAAGATTCCGATCGGGTCGGCCTGGGGAACGGACTTCTCCCCCACGCTGATCGACTCGGCGAAGCAAGAGGCGAGGCGCGCGGGATCGGGACGCTCGGCTGGAAAGATTGCGTTCCACGTCGCACGGAACGAGCAGCTCATCGAGGATCTTTCAAAGTCCACCCTCCGGGCCCCCAAGGATTTCGAGAGCTCGTTCGATCTGATCTTCGGCGTCAATACCATTCGCTACTGCCATCGGCTGGGCAAACAACTCGACTGCGCGCGCGACATCGCTCGCCTGCTGCGCTCTGGAGGCGTCTCGGTCGTCATCGATATGAACGACCGGTTCCCGGCTTTCCGAAGCCACCTGATGGGATCTGCCGAAGATCCCGCAGAAACCTATCTGCCGTCTCTCGAGGAGTACACCGCCCCCTTCGAAGCAGCCGGATTCGAAATTGTCTCGAAGCGGCACTTTTGCTGGATTCCGCACTCCGCCGGACCGGCGCTGACGAGAGTGTGCCGGGTCATGACGCCGCTTCTCAATACCGTCGCACGCAGCCGCGCGATGCGTTCGCTGGTCATCGCCAGAAAGCCCTGAAAAAGTGGCACGTCGAGCAGTCGTTCTCTATAAGGACGTCCCGGGCGCGCGAGAGTTGCGCCTCGACCGGATCCTGGCGTTTTTCGGCGTCCAGGCCGATTCGGTGGACGTTCTTGATTCGAGCCGGCTCGCCCACCTGCTCGTAACGCCTTCCGAGGTCGCCGTGTTTGCCGCCATCGAGACTTTGGCTGCGGCGGTAATCAATGAAGGCAGTCCTGAATGGCTTCGGAATGCCGGCGCGGTATATCTGTACGCAACCGAAGATCGCGAGGCGAGCGAACGAGCGCTCCGTCGGCTCACCCGCAGCCAATGGTCCATCAACCCAGCGACCAAGGCTGCTAATGGCCTGGCTTCTTTGAAAGTCACTGAGGAACTTCCGGACCTGACGGGCCCGATGTCAGGGCTCACCGTATCTGCCCCGTTGGCGCCGGAAGATGCGGTTGTCGTCACGAGCGGGGCCGCCCAAGCGGCTACAGACCTGAAGGTCCTCATGTCGGCGGACGGTCAACCTCTCTGTATCAGTTTTCGCCTCGATGGCGTGGCGGCCTGCCTTGCCGCCAGCGCGGCCATGGTCGATATCGACGAGCCCGTGCGGGGAAGCGTTTACGACGTCAAGACCGATTTCTGCTCGATCGTCCCTCTCACGATCTTCATCACGTCTGTTTTCCGTTCGGTGATCTGGAGGCCGGTCGAGCATGGTGCGTGCCTGATTATCGACGACCCTCTGCTTCGACCTCGCTACGGCTTTTGCGATTTCGCGGCGCTGCGCGATCTGATGGCGCGCCACCATTTCACGACCAACATCGCGTTCATTCCGTGGAACTGGCGCCGGACATCATCTAAGAGCAGCACCTTCTTCAGGAAGGAATCGACGTCGTTTTCGGTCTCGATCCACGGGTGCGACCATATCGCCGGGGAGTTCGGGACATCGGTGGTCGAGGTGCTCGACAGGAAGGCGAAGCTGGCGCAGGCGAGAATGCAGGCGCATCAGGCGCGCACGCGAATCAACCACGACCCGGTGATGGTCTTTCCGCAAGGTGTTTTTTCGTCCCAATGTCCCGTTGTGCTCAAGCGGAACGGCTTTCTCGGCGCGGTGAACACCGAGGTCTCTCCCGTCGACGACCACAACGGCCGGACCTCAATCCGAGACGCCTGGGATGTTGCAATCATGAAGTACGGGGCGTTCCCTATCTTCACGCGCCGATACCCGTCTCATGGCGTCGAGAACCTCGCATTCGACGTGCTTCTCGGCAAACCGTGTTTTCTGGTCACTCATCATGGCTTTTTCCGCGACCAGGGCGAGGCCCTCGTGGAGGTCGTCCGCAAACTCTCGGCACTGAACTGCCGCCTCACCTGGAGGTCGCCGCGGGAGGTCATTCGACGGGCGTGCCGGAGACGTACCAGCCCCCTGGCTGTGGAAGAGGTCGAAATGTATGGCAGCGAGCTCCTGCTCACGAACGCCGCCGATGAGCCGAAGGATATCTTCGTCGGTAAAAGAGAACCGGAACCTGCCGCTGTATCCGATATTCAGGCTGACGGTCTGAGCATCGAATGGCAGAGCAATGGCGATCATCTCCTCATTCGTCACCGGCTGGTGCCGCGATCCAAAACTGTCATCAACGTGGCCTACAAGCCGCATCCGTCAGCCCCTGCACGCCGCAGGTCGTTGAAGTACGAGGCCTCTGTTGCCGCAAGAAGGATGCTGTGTGAATTCAGAGACCAATACGTGCAGAAGGGATTGAGACGGCTCGCGTCATGACGACCTCCAAAGTGTACGCGAACGTTCTGCTCGGAGACGGCGCCATCATCGAAGACTTCTGCATCGTGGGCGCTCCTCCCCGCGGCGTCCGCGAAGGTGAGCTGGCGACGACGATAGGCGCGGGCGCGGTGATTCGGTCTCATACGGTCATCTATGCCGGCAACGTCATCGGCGCCAACTTCCAGACGGGCAACAAGGTCAACATTCGCGAGTCCAACAGGATCGGCAACAACGTCAGCGTGGGCACCCTCTCTGTGATCGAGCACCACGTCGAAATCGGCGATGGCGTGCGGATTCACACCCAGGTATTCATTCCCGAATTTTCCGTCCTGGAAGAAGGCTGCTGGCTGGGACCCAACGTAGTGCTGACCAACGCGAAGTACCCTCTCTCACCAGGAGTAAAGGACCACCTGGCGGGTCCTGTCATCCGCAAGGGTGCAAAAATCGGCGCCAACGCTACGCTGCTGCCGGGCGTGGTCATCGGCGAACACGCACTGGTCGGTGCGGGCGCGGTCGTCGTCCGCGACGTGCCTGCGGGTACAGTCGTCGCGGGAAATCCGGCACGTGTCATTCGGCAGATCGCAGAACTCCCTTATTCTTCCGTTCACACTCGATAAGGAACTTACGATGCAGATTCTGGACACCATGGCGATTCCATTCGTCGATCTCAAGGCACAGTACGACTCAATCAGGAATGAAATTGACGCAGCCATTGCTGCGGTCATCAAGGACACCGCCTTCATCGGCGGCCCGTTCGTGAAGGATTTCGAAGAGGCCTTCGCGCGCTACTGCGGCGTCAGCTACTGCGTGGGCGTCGCAAACGGGACCGACGCGCTCTTCATCGCGCTCAAGACGCTCGGCATTGGCCCCGGCGACGAAGTGATCACCGCGGCGAACAGCTTTGTGGCGACCTCCGAGGCGATCCGCATGGCAGGTGCGCAGGTGGTGTTCGCCGATATCGACCCCAAGACGTTCAACATCGACGTCAAGCAACTCGAGGGGAAGATCACGGCCAGAACCAGGGCCATCCTGCCGGTCCACCTGTATGGCCAGCCCGCAGACATGAATCCGATTCTCGAGATCGCGAAGCGGCGCGGCCTTTTCGTGGTGGGCGATGCCGCCCAGGCACACGGCGCGGAGTACGCGGGACAGCCGGTTGCCAAACTGGCCGACATCACGTGCTTCAGTTTCTATCCCGGCAAGAACCTTGGCGCGTATGGCGACGCGGGCGCTCTTGTGACCGACAACGAAGAGTGGGCCAGGAACGCGCGCATGCTCGCCAACCACGGCCGGACGAAGAAGTACGATCACGACTTCGAGGGGGTCAACAGCCGGCTCGACGGCCTCCAGGCGGCCGTCCTGAGCGTCAAGCTGCGTCATCTCGAGGATTGGACACAGCGGCGCCGGAGGAACGCCTATCTTTACAACGAAGCGCTCGAGAACCTGGTGGGGACACCAGACGAGCTCTCCAACGTCCGGGCGGTCTACCATCTTTACGTGGTGCGAGTGCCGGCAAAGGGACGTGACCTGATACAGGAATTGCTCAAGTCCGACGGCATCAGCACAGGAATCCACTACCCGATCGCGCTTCCTTACCTGAATGCGTACAAGTACCTGAAACATGACACCCGGGACTTTCCGCAGGCGTTCGCGGCGTCGCACGAAATCCTGTCGCTGCCGATGTTTCCCGAGCTGACCGAAGAACAGATCAAGTACGTCGCCCAGAGGCTCGCGGCCGCGTGTGCTCGGGCGCGCGCCGAGAGGTGACCTTGGACGCCACTCGCCTTCGGTACGTGCTCGTCACTCCCGCCCGGAACGAGGAGCAGTACATCCGGCGCACGCTCGAGTCGGTCGTCTCGCAAACGCATCTCCCGCTGCGGTGGGTGATCGTCAACGATGGCTCGACCGATAGAACCGCGTCAATCGTGGCGGAGTTCAGCCGCGGCCGCGACTGGATCGAGCTGGTTCACATGCCCGAGCATCGGGATCGCAGCTTCGCCGCCAAGGTCGCCTGCTTCAACGCCGGCTTCGATCGGCTCAAGCACCTCGATTTCGATGTCATTGGAAATCTGGACGCGGACATCTCCTTCGCACGGGACTACTTCGAGTTTCTGATCCAGAAATTCCAGACCGATTGCCGTCTCGGGGTCGCGGGCACGCCGTTTGTGGAAGATGGCAGTCGTTACGACTTCCGGTTCAGCAACATCGAGCATGTGTCAGGAGCCTGCCAGTTGTTCCGGCGTCATTGCTTTCAGGAGATCGGTGGTTACGTACCGATTAAGGCGGGTGGGGTTGACTGGACGGCTGTGACGACCGCGCGCATGAAGGGTTGGAGGACACGAACGTTCAGCGAGAAATCGTCCGACACATAACAAGCCGATGCGGACCGGGGCGAATACCGAGCTGGGCGGCATCTTCCGTCACGGCCAGAGGGACTATTACCTCGGAGGGCACCCGCTCTGGCAGATATTCCGTAGCAGCTATCAGATGAGCCGGCCGCCCTATGTAATTGGCGGTTTGAGTCTTCTGGCGGGTTACCTATGGGCGGCGGCCCGACGAGTGAAACGTCCGGTCTCTCGAGACCTGATGGAGTTCCACCGCAGCGAGCAAATGGCGCGTTTGCGCGGCTTCTTCGGACGGATTCGACGGACGGAACAACTGACCTCGTGATCCTCACGTCATCGCATGTTTCGCCGGTATCGGAGCTCCCCTTTTCGGCTGAAGCTCGTACGTGCCTTGCGGACGTCACACTGTTCCGCTTCGCTCACATGTTCCGCCATCATGATGCGGGCGGCATGGAGCGCTACCTGGCAGACTTGAACCGCCGATTGCTGGAACGAAACAGGATGCGGATTCTTCAAATGTATTTGACCGATAGCAAGAGTCCGCGGACACCGACGACCGAACGTATGGGAATGGGGGAGCTTGTTTGGATTCCCTCAATTCTCAAGGGGCCTGCTCACCCTCCAACCAGGCTGGGCGACCAGTTATGGGAAGCAGCGAAGAGGCGGCTCGGCGTTCCGCTCATCTCTCATGACGCTCTTCTCTCCACGCTGAGGGGCTACGATGTAAATCTGGCGGTTTTTCATTGGATTAGTCCTGATTCCAGCGTGGTGTTACGTCATTTCGCAAAGACCGCGACTCCATTTGTAGTCGTCAATCATTTCGAAAACTCCAGGTTGAGCAGACCGCTAATCAAGAAGCAGGTTTCCAACGCTCGAGCTGTGAGCGGCGTGTCGGGGATGGGTGTTCCACCTTTCCTGGCATCCCGCTTTACGAATCTCTCTGATGGAATAGACACGGACTTTTTTGACCCGGCGAAAGCAGCCTCGCTTCGATCGGCACCCGAAGGCGGACTAATCCTGTTGCCGTCTCGAGTGATTGAGGGCAAGGGTCACATGGATGCGTTGCGAGCTCTCATTGGCCTCTTGAGGCACGGAGTCAACGCGACGCTCGCGTTTGCCGGGCGAATAGAAAGAAGTGGCCTTGTCGATACGTTGACCCACGAGATACGAGCGAAAGGCATTGAGCGCCACGTCATCTGGGCGGGCGAGCTCAGTCAGACCGAGCTCCGCAACTGGTATGCGGCCAGCGATGTTGTTGTCTTTCCGACTGCTGCTGAAGGCTTAGGAAGGGTCTTGCTCGAAGCCCAGGCGATGAAGAGAGCTGTCGTCGCTTACAACGTCGGAGGTGTGAGTGAAGCAGTTCTGCACGGAACGACCGGCTATTTAGTCAGGCAGGGGGACGCTGCAGACCTCGAAGGGCGCGTCAAGGAATTGCTGACTGACCCAGGCGTCCGGCGAGAACTGGGAGAGCGCGGTCGAGAACACGTCGTCAAGAACTTCTCCCTCGACGCTCTAACCACACGGCATGAGGCGTTCTACGCCCGCGTTCTCGATGTGGAGGAGAGGGAATAAAGCTGTAATGGAACTCATCGGAACCGCTCGGTCGCTGGACAGCGACGCCCACAGGCTGAAACGCTCCACCGTGTCACCCAAACCGTTTGATCCAGCGTCTCTGACGGACACGGAGCGCGTTATCTACGAGAGTCTCAAAGGCGTCGAGCGATGGGTCGAAGACCACCACTACGAGGCTTACGAGCCGTTCGATGGACTCTCCTCCCCGCTTCGACGGTTTACTGCAGGCAATCTTCTGATGGAGCGATTGCTCTTGCAGGCGGTCCGGCAGAGCCCCTTCAATCTGCGTCCCCTGCTGGGAATCAAACCGCTCCCTTCGACGAAGGGACGAGGGTACATGGCTTCGGGTTATCTCGAGATGTACAGGCTGACCCGTGGACACCAGTACCGCCTGAAAGCCATCAGCAATCTCGAATGGCTCACCCAGCACAAGTCGCCAAAGTTCGCAGATTTTTCATGGGCGAACCACTTCGACTTCGCCAGCAGAGGTGGTTCTTATACTCGGGACGAATCGATCATTGTCTGGACTTCACTCATTGGCTATGCGTTTGTGGACGCTTTTGAAGTCCTGGGCGAAGCGCGATATCTTGACGTTGCGCAGAGCGCTTGTCGATGGATTCTTGCGCTTCCGCGAGAACAGACGCAATCAGGTACCTGCCTGAGCTATCACGGCCTGAATCAGGAGTCGATTCACAACGCCAACATGCTGGGAGCAGCCATGCTGGCCCGTACCTGGCGTCATACAGGGCTTTCTGAGTATATCGACGCCGCGGAGGCAGCGATGCGCTACAGCTGCTCGCGCCAGCGCTCTGATGGTTCCTGGTGGTACGGCGAAGAGGAGAAATACCGCTGGATTGACAACTTCCACACAGGCTACAACCTGGACAGTCTCAGACACTACATCGACAGCACAGGCGATAACAAATACCGCGAGAACATCCAGGCTGGTCTCGAGTACTACAAGCGTCACTTCTTCCGGGAAGACGGATGTCCGCGCTACTACCACGACCGCACTCAGCCGATTGACAGCCAATGCGCCGCGCAGTCAATCGAAACACTCGCCAATTTCGCCGACAGCGATCGAGACTGTCTCGATCTGGCGCAACGAGTCGCGGCCTGGACGATTCACAACATGCAGGATGCGGACGGACACTTCTACTATCGCGTGTACCCAATGGTGAAGGCCAAAGCGCCGATGCTGCATTGGGCGCAGGCAACGACATATCGGGCGCTGACATTGCTGATGTCGCGAACCCTGTCTTGGTGAGGTCATGTCAATCGAGCACGTTCATACATTGATTCTCGGCACGGGACCGGCCGGCCTCGCCGCAGGCTACACGCTGGCGAAGGCGGGCTTGAAGCCGGTTCTTCTCGAGAGAGACAAGGTTTTCGGGGGCCTGATGCGATCCATCCGGCGCGGTGAGTTCGTCGTCGACGTCGGTCGAAAGGAGCTCTACAACCGTCTCGAGCAAGTGGACCATTTATGGAGCGAGGTTCTGGGAGAAAACTACCGGAACTATGCTCATCGCGGCGGCATTCTCTATGACAAACACATCATTGAAATGTCGCCCGCATACCGCGGTTTCCGGCGGGGGATGCCATGGAGCCTGTTCCTTGAATGTGCGTTCGGACTGCTTGCAGCCCAGATCAAGCCTGGCGCATCCGCCCGCAACGTCGAAGAATATTTCTACAGAAAGCGGGGCCGGTCGCTCACTCAGGTGCTCGCCCAGGGATTTCAGGAGAAGCTGACGGGCAAGCAATGGAAGGACATTCCGCTTTCTGGCAACGACGTCAGCTCGAACGGGCACAATGCAGGCGCCTGGGAAACGCTGAAGCAGGCAGTCATCCGGTCGGTATCCACCAAGGAAGTCAACACCTACAAGGGCATCTGGCGCCACCCCGCCAAAGGAACAGGTCAGATCTGCGATGCTCTGGCAGATGGCATCCTGAGGCACGGAGGACGAATCGAATATCAGGCCAACATCCTCGCCATGAGCGCCGGCAATGGACGTATTGAAGCGGTGACCGCTGATCTCCCGTCGGGTCGCGTCACATACAGCCCAAAACACATCGTTTCGAGCATTCCTCTGGAACTGCTTTTGCGCTTTCTGTCATCCGACTCGGGATCGTCCGAACCGCCGCCGGCTATCGAACCCGTTCGGAGGACGGTCGTTCTCGTCTATCTGTTCCTTGATGAAAACCCGCGGTTTCCGCAGGCCTGGCTTCAAGTGACGTGCCCGAAAACCCGTATCGGGCGGATCACGAATTACAGTGGCTTCAATGGGGACATGGTGCCCGAGGGAAAGACTTGCTTGTGCTGTGAGTATTACTGCTTTGGAGCCGACAGTCTCCTCGATCTCGACCCTGCACAGCTGGCCAGGAACACGCTGGAGGATTGCGCCCGGTACAACCTGGTCGACGCGACGAAGTGCTTCGATCATCTCGTGTTGAAATTCCCCGGTGCCGATGCCTCTCAGAATCGGCACAACTGGCTCAGCAAGGCGAGGATGCAGGCGGTTGCCGGGCTGAAGGAGCTGGAAAATCTCTACTACGTCAGTAGAACGGATCTCGATATCGCGACTCTGGCGGGCATGGAAGCCGCCGAGGCGATCGTCAGTGGCGACAGAACGACATTTGATTTCCACATCGACCCCAGGCATTTGCCGATCCGCAGCGTACCGAAGCCGTTCGAGTTCAAACTGCCGGTCACCGACTGACCGGCACTGCAACGGCTGAATATCCGAGGAGTTTCTCGACGATGAAGATAGGAAAAGAGCAGGCCAGAGATACCGGAATGGCTCTGGTGCTGATGCTCCTGCTGCTGACGCTGGCATTCCAACGCAACGTCTTCGTGTACATGGCTATCGCTGTGCACGTGGTGAACATGATTGCCCCTCAGATATATCGCCCCGTCGCCGTGGTCTGGTTGGGCATGGCGCATCTTCTCGGGACGGTCATGTCGAGAGTGATTCTTTCGGTTGTGTTCTTCGGCGTCGTCGCTCCGATCGGCTTCTGGCGGAGATTGATGGGGGCGGATGCATTGCGTCTGAAAGAGTTCAAGGCGAAGCGCAGCTCCGTGATGGAAGCAGCGGAACCATTTCTTCACGGGGAAGGACATCGAGCAACCGTATTGATTTCGAGACACTGGAGAAGACGAAATGGAATTCTTGAAGGACTTGTGGGGATTTTTCGGGGCGCGGAAGAAGTACTGGCTCGCACCGATTGTCGTCGTGCTTCTGCTCTTCGGCGCCTTGATTGTGCTGACGAGCGGCTCGGCAATTGCGCCGTTTATTTACACGTTGTTCTAACTGCCGGCGCTTTGAACGATCGAGAAGGCTGATGAGCCGAGGTCCGCAATGAAACAGGCAATTCTGGGTATCTCCGCGTACTATCACGACAGCGCGGCGGCCATTTTGATCGATGGCGAGGTCGTTGCCGCGGCGCAGGAAGAACGCTTCACGCGACGGCGCCATGATGCGGCCTTTCCGACCAATGCTGCACGTTACGTTCTCGAGGAGGCCGGGCTCAAGTATGCCGACCTCAGTGCAGTCGCCTTCTACGACAAGCCCCTGCTGAAGTTCGAAAGGCTGCTGGAGACCTACCACGCCTTCGCTCCCCGCGGGCTCACCAGCTTCTCATCGGCGATTCCGGTCTGGATCAAAGAGAAGCTCTTCATGAAGAAGCTGCTTCGGGAACACCTGGCAGAACTGGGAGAGGGCCAGGTGCCGATCTTCTTTCCGGAGCATCACCTGTCACACGCCGCCAGCGCGTTCTATCCATCACCGTTTCGAGAAGCAGCTATCGTGACGTTGGATGGGGTCGGTGAATGGGCCACGGCCACCATCGGTCATGGGCAGGGGAAGGACATCTCGATTCTGCGCGAGCTGAAATTCCCGCATTCGCTTGGGCTGCTCTATTCAGCGTTCACCTACTACACCGGGTTCAAGGTGAACAGCGGGGAATACAAGCTGATGGGCCTGGCTCCGTATGGAAATCCGGACGCCGCCGAAACCAGGGAGTTCGTTTCAAAAATCCTGTCGGACCTCGTCGATATCCGGGAGGACGGATCGATTCTCTTGAACATGGATTATTTCGACTATGCCACCGGTCTTCGAATGGTGAACGAAGACAAGTGGAAAAGTCTCTTCGGCGTGGCGGTTCGCCAGCCGGAGTCGCCGATCGAGCCGGTCCACATGAATCTGGCGCTGGCCATTCAGCAGGTGACCGAGGACATCGTCCTCAAGCTGTGTCGCGGCGCCAGGGAGCTGACCCGAAGCAGGTATCTCGTCCTGGCGGGCGGGGTGGCGCTGAATTGTGTCGCCAACGGAAAATTGCTGCGGTCCGGGCTCTTCGAGGATATCTGGATCCAGCCGGCGGCTGGTGATGCCGGCGGCGCCCTCGGGGCCGCATATGCCGTCTGGCATATACGCGAAGGCAAGGAACGAAACATCACATCGTCGCCAGACGCGATGAAAGGTTCCCTGCTGGGTCCCGAGTTCTCCAACCGGGCGATCGAACGGACGATCAACCGGTATGACGGCGTCGCCCGGCACTACGCGGATTTCTGCGAGCTCGCGCGCGACGTTGCTGCGAAGCTCGCGGAGGGCAAGGTCGTCGGCTGGTTCCAGGGTCGAATGGAGTTCGGGCCTCGTGCGCTTGGAAACCGCAGCATTCTCGGTGACGCGCGAAATCCCGAGATGCAGAGAAAAATGAACCTCAAGATCAAGTATCGTGAGGGTTTTCGGCCGTTCGCGCCTTCTGTTCTCGAAGAAGATGTCGAGCAACACTTCGAGCTCGACCGGCCTTCACCGTACATGCTCCTGGTCGCGCCGGTGCGCGAAGAAAAGCAGATTCCGTTGCCACGGAATTACAGCGACTTGAGCCTGTACGACCGCCTCTACTTCCTCAGGTCGGACCTGCCGGCCATCACACACGTCGACTACTCGGCTCGAATCCAGACGGTCAACCGCGACGTCAACCTGCGATATTGGCGATTGATCCATACCTTCAAGCAACTGGCGGGTTGCGGTGTCATCGTCAATACCAGCTTCAACGTTCGCGGCGAGCCTATCGTCTGCACGCCAGAGGATGCCTACCGCTGCTTCATGCGGACCGAAATGGATTGTCTCGTCATGGGCGACTACGTCCTTGACAAGGCGCAGCAGCCCGCGCTCCAGGAGAGCGGCGACTGGCGGGACGAGTTCAAGCTCGACTAGCAATGAAGAGAAGAGACTACCTCATCAACATCGGCGTCATCGCGCTTTCCCTCACAGTGGGTCTGGTGCTGTGCGAGATCGGTGCGCGGCTGTTTCTGAATCCAGCCGACTACCTCTCGCCAACCATGGTCAATGATGACGTTCTTGGGATAAAAGTCGAAGCCGGTAGTGGCGGATTCGACCAATGGGGCTTTCGAAACCGGGCTATTCCCTCTACGGTTGATATCGTCGCGGTTGGTGATTCACACACCTACGGCAACAACGCCACGATGAGCGATTCCTGGCCGTATGTGGCTGCCGATCTCACAGGCTTGAAGGTCTATAACCTCGGGCTTGGCGGGTACGGGCCGAATCAGTATTACCAGTTGTTCAAGACGCGAGCCCTGCAATTGCGGCCGCGCTGGATTTTCTGCGGCCTGTACATGGGAGATGACTTCCAGAACGCGTTTTCGATCACGTACGGGTTGGATCACTGGGCGAATCTCCGTCAGGAGCGCTGGGCCCATGTCGATCACGACATATGGGAATCGCAAGCGAATGGCAACTGGCAGAGGACGATCAGACTATGGCTCTCGCGGAACAGCGTGGTCTATCGCCTTGTCTTTCATGGGCCCATTCTGGGTGGACTCAAGGGTGCCGTTCAGATCAGGCAGGCGGCGCGGACCCATGACTCCTCAGTGGTGACCCTCACCGTCCCTCAGGAGGGGATTCAGGAGGCGTTTCGCCCGATTTACATTCGGGAACGGCTCGATCTGAAGAATCCGGCCATCCGGGAGGGAATGAGGATCACATTGTCGCTGCTGAAAAAGATGGACGACGAAGCAAAAAAGAATGGCATTCGCTTCGGAGTCGTGATGATTCCGACCAAGGAAACGGTCTTTGCAGACTTCCTGCTGCGCGATTCCGATATTCCCTTGAAAAACCACGTTGAGGATTTGATTCGCGACGAAGGCATGGCGCGCCAACAGGTCGTCGCCTTTCTCGACGAGGCCGGCATCTCCTACATTGATGCACTGCCCGCGTTGCGGCGAAACGTCGGCAAGCAGCTCTATACAAGGAGCGACAGCGATATGCATCCTGCAAAAAATGGATATCGCGTAATCGGCCAGGCGGTAGCTGACTTCGTCAACATCAAGGTCACCAAACACTGATGGTGAGGTACCTGGCAGCCGCGGCGGCACTCAAGTGCTTTTCGGCCGCACCCGCGATGCGCCGCCTTTACAGAGGCCTTGGAAATGGGGTTGGAAACAGGCGCCGAAGCGCCGGCTCGATACCCGGCTACTACCTAGAGCGTCTCGACAGGATGCTCACCCTCGTCAAACGGCATGGCATCGTTGCAAATGGTGATCGCGTTCTCGAGCTGGGAACCGGGTGGCTTCACTGGGAAGCGCTCACCCTGCGGCTGTTTTTCGATATCGAAGCGGTCTTGTTCGACGTCTGGGACAATCGCCAACTCGGGGGCATGAAGAACTATCTCGGTCAACTGAAGCCCCTTCTGAACACCATACAAGGCCTTTCGGACTCCGAGGTGCGCCGCGCTCAATTCCTCATAGACCAGATTCTCGGGGTTGAATCATTTGAGGAACTCTATCGGCTTCTTGCCTTTGAATACGTTGTCGATCCTTCCGGAAGCCTGGAGCGCTTCTCCGATTGCTCGTTCCAGCTCGTCGTGAGCGCCGGGGTGCTCGAGCATGTCAACAGAGGCGCCCTTCCCACGTTGATCGCTGAAACACGGCGGCTGTTGAGGCCCGGGGGGTGGGCCCTGCACAGCATAGACACGTCGGATCATCTGGCCCATTACGACAAGACGGTTTCGGCGAAGAAGTACCTCTGTTTTTCCGAGACGATGTGGCAACGGTTTTTTGACAATGAAGTCCAGGGGATCAACCGCGTCCAGCGTGGCGAGTGGCTGGAGATGTTTCGAGGCAACGGCTTTGCGCTCGTGGACGCCGACGGCAAACGGGTCGATATCAGCGGGTTGAAACTGGCCGAGCGCTTTGCCCATTTGGACCAGCGCGATCTCGAGTACACGGTCGTGCGTCTCGCCCTCAAGGCCTGCTGAGTAGCGGACCGCTGATGCCAATCGATCACATCTCGGTATGTATCTGCACATTCAAGAGAGCAGACCTTCTGGCGCGCCTGCTCGACAGCCTGGCGACACAAGTTCGAGACGAAACTTTCACCTTTGACATCGTCGTCGTTGACAACGATAAGGATTGTTCATCGCAAGGCGTCGTTCGGAGCTTCGCCGCCCGGACCGGCCTGTCGCTCACATATGACTGCGAGCCGGAACAGAATATCTCCCTGGCTCGAAACAGGGCGATTCGCAACGCGACCGGGAATCTCGTGGCCCTCATAGACGACGATGAATGGCCGGTGCCGGAATGGCTGGGTGAGCTGTATCGGGCGTGGAGGCAGAACACCGCTCACGGAATCCTGGGACCGGTACTCCCAGTCATACCGCCTGATGCCCCCCGGTGGCTCGAGCGAGGACGATTCTTCCAAAGAGATCGACATCCCACTGGAACCGAGATCTCTCACAGGGATGCGCGGACAGGAAACCTTCTGGTGGTCAGATCCGTATTCGTTGATGACGGTTTCTGGTTCGATCCGGCCTTTGGAAGAACAGGCGGAGAGGACGGCGATTTTTTCACCCGGCATTTCAAGGCCGGGGGTCGCTACTTGTGGTGCGATGAGGCGGTAGCGTACGAAGCGGTTCCGCCAGAGCGATGGAAAAGCTCCTATCAGGTCAAGCGCTGGCTGGTTTCCGGCACCGTTGCCGGTGAACGAATGCGCTCTGGAAGTCTTCCGGCCAAAGGGATGATCACGAGAAATCTGCTGATTTTGTCTATCTGCTCAATTCTTGCGCCGCCATCAGTTATCCTGCCGAAGCATTTACGAGTGCGTGTACTGCAGAAACTGGCATACTGCGGAGGTGTCGTCACGGCCTACTATGGGTTGCCACTTCTGAATACCGGTACTGACACACACGACATCTTGATACCTCGTCACCTCGCGCTTTTCGCTTGTGTTGCTTTCGTGATCTACCTGTTCAGGGTAGACAAGAAGCAGAGCAACGGCGATGCCTCATGGGCATTGTGGGTCCCCCTGGCATGGATGTTCTTCGGCGGAACCCGCTTCCTGTCCCGGTGGCTGAACATCGTCGGCGTACCGATGGCGCTGGGCAGTGAAGCCGATGGTAGCCCTCTCGATCGCGGCATCTTCTTTCTTTTGATCGGCGCGGCCATCTTCATCCTCCGCTCCAGATCAGTCGACTGGAAAACGGTGTTCTTTCAGAACAAATGGATCTGGCTTTTCTTTGTGTTTGGTCTCGTCAGCGTCTTATGGTCCGTGTTTCCAGGCGTGTCTCTCAAGAGAGTGCCCAAGGCTTTGGGAAATGTGCTGATGGCTCTGGTGATCTTGACGGAGAAACAGCCGACCGTGGCATTTGGAGTGGTATTGAGGCGGTTAGCCTACCTCACCATCCCATTGTCCATCGTGTTCATCAAGTACTTCCCTGATCTCGGGCGCGCGTACCACACTACAGGGTTGGCAATGTATACGGGCGTCAGCACTCAGAAGAACTCCCTGGGCGAATTGTGCTTGCTTGCGGGCATCTATTCGGTCTGGAATCTTCTATACAATTCCAGCCATCGCATTACTCTCAAGAAACTGCGAGTCGAGTGGGTTCTCCTCCCAATGATCGTCTGGTTGATCAATATGGCAAACAGCGCGACGGCGATGGCCTGCCTGATAATCGCCATCTGCATTCTTCTGGCGGGCCGTCTGCCGATAATGCCCGAAGTCCGGCACGAATCGTCACGCTCGCGTTCGTGGGCGCACTGACCGTTGGACTTCTGGAGTTTTCCTTCGGCATCTCCGCGACCATCATCGAAGCTCTTGGCCGGGAAAGCGATCTGACGACGAGAGTTCCTATGTGGAAGGAAATACTGGCTACAGCAACCGCCAGCCCGCTTTTTGGCGCCGGGTTCGAAGCGTACTGGCTCACAGACCCAGGCTTGAAGATCATCGACTCATGGACTGTAAGAAACGGGCACAACGGTTACCTGGATACGTATCTAAGCAGTGGCTTCATCGGGCTCTTTATTCTGGTGTGCGGGCTCCTTACTACGATCCCCAAGATCGTTCGTCATTCCACCTCCGATTTCCCAGGCGCAGTCATTCGGCTCAGTTTCTTTGTCGTCGTCATTCTTTATAACTGGACGGAATCCACTTTCCGCTCCGTATCAACTATTTGGATGCTGTTTTTTTGCGTCGGAATGACTGTGGCATTGTCGAGCCGTGTCAGAGAAGCCTCGAGAACTGCTTTTGCGCCAGGACCCCGCCACACCGCTGTTCCGGCTATGGCGATCGGCTCCCCTGCCATCGCCGGCAGAGGCTCACCTGTGCCATCGATGCGCTCGAGTTCGGTGCACAGGCCAACAGAATGGAAGTAATGGACGTGCCGGCTGTAGGGACTCTCGGCCTTCGTGTACAAAACAAGTGGCGGCGTATTTTAGTCAGTCGTTATGGCCGTCGTGATTTCTTGCTTCCTCAGCAGAAGCCTGTCGTGTCGTTCACCTTCGACGACTTTCCCCGCTCTGCTCTTCTCGAGGGAGGAAGAGTCCTCCAGGAGGCTGGTGTTCGAGGCACGTACTTCGTTTCGTTGAATCTCCTGGACCGCGAGAGCTTTTCGGGGCAAATCGCTTCGCGCGCCGACCTGCGAGCGGCTCTATCAGATGGCCATGAGTTAGGATGCCATACCTTCGAACACCTTGATGGTCGGGTCTCGAGCGCGAGCGCGTTCGAGCGGTCCATAACTGCAAATCAAAAAGCCCTCACTGAGATCCTGCCGGGCGCTGTCTTCCGAACCTTCGCCTATCCGCTCGATGGACCCGTGCTGGCCATAAAACGAGCCGTCGGCGACCATTTCGTCGCATGCAGGGGCGGTGGTCAAACCTTCAACTCACGGGTCATCGACTTGAATCTGTTGAAAGCTTACTTTCTCGACCGCCGGAACCGGGACAACCTCGAGCAGGTTCGACAAATGGTTGAAGCGAATGCGCATGCCGGCGGTTGGCTGATATTCGCAACTCATGATGTAACAGCAGACCCGTCGGCATGCGGATGCGACCCTTCGTTCTTCGAGAGCGTCGTCAAACTAGCCGTCGAGTCCGGAGCCCGAGTCCTCCCTATGGCGCAAGCTTGTGAGCAACTTGGCATTGGTATCGAGCGACATGCGAACTCATGACACCCTGGAAATTAGCGGGAAGGCTATCAAGATCGAGCGCGGCGTTGTCCGCCTCGCCCGTCTTGCTGCTGAGCAATACGATACGGTTGCCGACCCCCCAAGTATCCTCCTTCAATTGAGAGACGTGAGGCCTCGGATAGATCTCTTTACATTCGTTCAGAAGTTGTCTCAAACATCGCCCGAATACAACTACTCGTTGGAATGGGACAACCTGGCGGCACTTCCTGTATCCACGTTCGACCATTGGTGGACCAAACAGATCAACGGAAAGACGCGGAACATGGCCAGGCGAGCGGAAAAGTCTGGCGTAACCGTTCGAGAGGTTCCATTCGACGCCGCGCTCGTCGCGGGCATATCGAGGATATACAACGAAAGTCCCGTTCGGCAGGGCAAGACTTTCTGGCACTATGGCAAAGCTCTCGACACAGTTCGACGAGAGAACGGCACTTTCCTGGACCGGAGTGTCTTTATCGGCGCCTATTGGGAAGGAAGTCTCATCGGCTTTGCCAAGCTCGTCAGTGACGAGGATTCCGTGCAGGCGGGCTTGATGCAGATTGTCTCGATGATCAGCCACAGGGACAAAGCACCCACCAACGCACTGATCGCCCAGGCCGTCCGTTCATGCGCCAGTCGGGGCGTTCCCAATCTCTTCTATTCGCGGTTTGCGTTCGGCAAGCGTCAACGGGATTCCCTCAGCGACTTCAAGCAACACAACGGCTTTCAGCGCGTCGATTTACCCCGCTATTATGTTCCCCTGACGCGGAAGGGCGTGGTCGCAATGCGCCTTGGTCTGCACCGGAACAGCCTCATCGATCATATTCCCGCGTCGCTCCAGACTACGCTCAGAGATCTGCGCGATGCCTTGACTCAACGCCGCGCGCACATCACGCCTCTGTAATGTCCTGCCTGTCACACGTGCCGTGCTCTGTTCACACGGCCAACCCCTAGCATGCCGTCGCTCGTCGGGATGGTCAGCACTGCAGCGCCGGCTCAGCGCCGCAGAACGCTGACGACGATGCTCGGCGCGTCGTCGTGCCAGCCGCACCATCGTTCTGATACCTACAGTTGTGAGCGTCTTGGTGTGGAAGTGGCGTGGACATTCGATGTCGCTCAAGACGGCCCTCTTTTTGGCTGCAATGAGGATGCTGGCTCGGTGGTCATACTGTCCGGGGAAATCGACGGCGCCGGCCAGGCATCTGCCTATGCTCAACACGGTCTGAGTTTTCTCGAGAATCTGAACGGGTGGTTCGCCGGCGTCATCATCGACATCCGTCAGGGAAAGACCTATCTCTTCAACGATCGATACGGCATGAAACGCGTATTCATTCATGAACGCCCGGACGGAATCTATTTTTCGTGCCAGGCGAAAGCGTTGCTCGCCGCCTTCCCGGAGACCCGGAACTTTGATCCTGACGGTTTAGCGGAGTATTTCACCGCCGGCTGCACGCTTGGCGCCCGCTCGCTCTTCAAGGGCATCAGCGTGCTTCCAGGCGCATCCCTTCTGACGCTGAGCAACGGTCAAATACAAGGCAGGGTTTCATACTTCGATCGAGCCGGCTGGGAGAATCAATCCCAGCTCGAGCCCCGGCAGTTCGAGGAAGAAGCTCAACACCTTATTCCGAAGATCGTTCGCAAGCATGGCACCGCGAGTCAGCCGGTTGGCCTCTCGCTCACCGGCGGCCTCGATTCCAGAATTGTGGCTGCCTGCCTGGAAATGTCTCCCAGCCGGTACCCCTGCTATACGTTCGGCAGCAAGTATCGCGACACTTTTGATGTCACCGTGGCCAGAGCCATCGCCCGTGCATGTGGGCAAACGCACGCAACTCTGGTGCTCGGCGACGAGTTTCTCAAAGACTTTGCGGCGTACCTGGCACAGGCGGTCGCTTGCTCAGACGGATACATCGGCATGTCTGGCGCGGCGGAGTTGTACCTGAACGGCTGCTCTAGAACGATTTCACCAATTCGTCTGACTGGAAACTACGGGAGCGAGCTGCTGAGAGGCACTCGAACGTTCAAGGCCGAACTGCCTCGTATGCAGTTGGTTGCGACAGATTTTCGACAGGCAGTCCACCGGGCTCGGGAACGTTTCGTTGAGACCTCACCGACTCACCCTGTGTCGTTTACGCTCTTTCACCAGGCGCCGAATCAAGGCTACGGCCGGCTGGCTGTCGAGAGAGCGCAGGTGTTGGTTCGTACGCCGTTCATGGATAACGAGCTGGCAAGATTGGTGTACCGTGCTCCGCGGGGATACCGGGCTGGCGCTGAAATCTCGGCCAAACTGATTGCCCGGAATCGGCCCGACCTGCTGGAGATCACAACCGATCGGGGGGAACTCGGAGGCGGAACGAAACTGCGACAGTACGCTCGAAAGGCGCATCGGGCAATTCTGTTCAAGGGAGAGTACTGGGCGAGTCACGGTATGCCGGATGCCGCAGCGGTGATCTCACAACAGTTTCCAATTCTTTCGCCCGAACGTTATCTCCTCGGCCGGCACAAGTTTCAGCATTTTCGCCGATGGATCTGCAATGAGCTCTCGAACGAGGTGAAAAACATCCTGTTCGACCCGGCGGCAGACTTTCGGGGCTATCTCGACCCCCGTGCGCTTCACTCGATGGTCGATGCGCACCTCACCGGCCGGCGCAATTACCTGGCCGAGATCGACATGGCCCTGACTGTCGCGCTCAGCGTTCGAACACTATTCTCGGCAATACAGCAGCCACCGAGCGAAGACGCTATCGGTCACGGAATGATGCGAAAACTCGTCGGTGGCTCAAGGCCGCTCGAACGAGGGTGAGGGTAGACGTATGGAGTGTAACCAGGTTTCTGGCCCTTGTTGACGAAGTAGTCCCTGTCAGGCTTGATATGAATGCCGGCACCGTTTCCTATCCCCACTCCTGTCAGCGTTCCATTTACGGTGTTGCCCCAGAAGTAAGCCGGTGAAGAGATCTGAACAGGATACGGAGGTGGCGTCCCATCAAATGCTGCGGTATCGCCTCCACGACCAATCTGATCCAGACATGGCCAGCCAGTCGCGTCCGCATTGCCGTCCCAGGGTGAGGAACCGTCACATTTTCGCCGTAGCCGATGGATTTGTACGACCGGACGTTATCCATCATCAGATTGCCGGTGGCAAACTTGCCGGTTATCGTGTTGTTGAACATCACCCCGGTGCCACCACGCAGGAAGACAGGGCTGAACAGCTCTCTGGTCTTCTGCGTGATTGTGTTGTGGTAAATCTCCCACTTTCGGCACGCACGGACGCTCCCTTGAATCGAGTGCGCTTCGAAGATCACATCGACCAGAGTGTTGTATCTGGCAACGTATCTTCCACTCATCTCGCAGTCAACAGCGTTTCCAAAAACTGTAAACGTGAATGTATTGTCCTCGATGTAAACAGCTTCGTCGGTACCCAATCCCAAAGGGTCGCGCCACTGTGTCGAGCCGTTCAGCTCCGTCAACGATTGAGCCGCCAGGCCTGCGACATGCACTCGCCGATTCACGAAGGTGTTGTTGTCAATGAGCCCTTTCGGACTGTCGGTCATCCGGGCGCCCCGAACAAAGACACCCGTATTGAAGACGGTGCAAGTGAACTTATTGTGATCGACGCGCCAATCCTCCCTGTCAAGACTGATCGCCGTGCAATTGAAGGTCAGACCTGTAATCCGCAAGCCATCCACATTCCCGAACAGGATTTGCGAATTTCCTGTCTCTGAACTTATTGTCCCGGTCAAGATCGTGCGGTCGATGCCTGCGCCGCTGATGGTGATTCGCTTCGTAACCAGAATGGCGCTGGT
Organism: Vicinamibacterales bacterium; assembly: GCA_963775345.1. Classification (GTDB taxonomy): domain Bacteria; phylum Acidobacteriota; class Vicinamibacteria; order Vicinamibacterales; family JAMQPK01; genus JAMQPK01. Next base: position 22,145 of record CAVZIS010000007.1, on the reverse strand, counting down.
TCCCCAATTGCAGGATCCTGCTGGAATGGCTAACGTATCGCCGGGAGCCGTGCGGTCGTATGCGGCCTTCACATCCGGCTGCATGCAAGTTGCAGCCGTATGGGTGGTGCCCGCGCTTGCCAGGTCGGGAGCCGCGAGCGCCAAAACGACGATTGTGAATACGACAGACCACCACTCTTTACGCGTTCCAACAAACATCGACATCGTTACCTCGGCGAATTATGGGTTAGTTGAGCTTCTGTCCGGAAATGCGAGAGCGCTAAGCACAGGGCCTCTCTTGTCGAGGGGGGTTAACCGACAAGCGGCGTCCGCATTGTACAACGACGGACTCCTGGCAGATGATTCTTTAATGTGCCCCTTTAGGACGGTTTGGGACTCCTAACCATGACGGGCACACGACCTCTCAACATTCTCTACGTTTCATCTCATTGGCCCGGAGCGCCCAGCTACGGAACTCAACAACGGGTCCTCCATCTGGGGCGCCTGCTGAAAACAATCGGTCACGTCAATCTGGCCATCGTGTCGCCAGATCCAGTCTCGCAGGAAACGGTAGAGCGAACTCGTGCCGAGTTCGACGTCGTTTGTACCATTCGACCAGAGTTGAGACCTCGCGATTGGCGGGGCCGCCTTCGGCACGAGCTCGATGCCCGGTACCTGGCGACCGATGCATACGCAGCAACAGATGAAGACAGGCGCGCGATGGCAGCTCTTATCGCAGAGCACGATGTGGTCTGGGTGCAGACGATAAAGACCGCGAACAGGCTTCGCATTGCCCGCTGGCCGTCATCGGTGCTCGATATCGACGACCTTCCCAGTTCTCTGTACCACTCAGCAGCAGCAAGAAGCGAGTCCCTTTGGACCAGGCTCGTCAACGCGCGGATGGAAGTCATCTGGAAACGACGCGAGAGAGTGCTGGCAGAGAGATTCGACGTGCTGGTGGTCTGCAGCGAGGAAGACAAGCAGCGCATGCCTTCAGATCGCGTCGAGATCGTGCCAAATGGATTCACTGTCACCGGAGCGAGAATCACAACGACTGCTCGCGCACCCACTGCGGCTGGGCTTCATTGGAAACTTTCAATGGACAGCAAATGCTGATGGCGTCGAATGGTTTATTGCTCAGGTCTGGCCTTTGATTCGCACCCAGATGCCTGACGTCCGTTTACGCCTTGTCGGCAGCGGTAGTGAACGCTACTCGTCGGGCCGACATGGTATCGATGGGATCGGTTGGATAGAGGACGCCGCCCCGGAGCTCGCGTCGTGGTCGGCCATGGTGATTCCGATACGAGTAGGCGCCGGCACTCGCATAAAGCTCGCCGAAGCCTTTGCACGGAAATGCCCGGTCGTCTCGACGTCTCTTGGCGCATATGGCTATGAAGTAAGAGACAAGGAACACCTTCTCATCGCTGATACTGCGCATGACTTTGCCCAGGCTTGCTTGCGCCTGATGGCATGTCCCGAGCAGGGTTTGCAAATGTCGGCGCTCGCTCACGAACTGTTCCTGAAGAGATGGACCTGGAACTCCTATCAGAATCGAGTGCAACGGGCTGTTCAGCGGGCGCTGGCTGCCTCCGATCGGTCGGTCCTCATGAGGAGCCATCCCTCATTGGCAAACCAATGAACTCATCGAGCTCGGAAGTGTCGGCTCAGCGATCGCAGAGTCTGGAAGCGGCGTTCGCAGGCGATCAGAGCAGCGTGATTGCACAAGATTCTACTTTCTCGATACCAGAAAGCTCCTGAAGAACCTGAAGGAGCGAACCGTTCGCGGCGCAGCCATCACGTCGCTGGACTCGAAACCACACTTCGCTCCCTGTCTGAATCGGCTCGAGTCCCTTTGATTACACACTCTGCAGAAAGACTGCAATCATTTCTGCTTATCACGCACACTGAGGGGAAAACCGCCGTCACGAAGTGATCGAGTTGTCTTTCTTCAAAGGCGACGATACGCAAACGACTGGAGCCGGTCGACCGGACGCTTCACTGTTACCAGAGCGGGACGACTCAATTCGAAGGCAATTGCAACACCGAATAAGGTGCCACGACAGACACTGGGAGTTCACTTTATGACCTTGCACCAAGTGAGCGCCACAAAAGAAGATCGTTTTCTATTTCATTTTGATTTGCGTCCCTTTCGCTTTTGCGGAAGCGCTCGTAAGGACTTATTTCGCCTTACAGATTGGCCCGCGCATTCTGCTATACGGGACGATGTTCTCGCGAGATCAGGAAAAATTTGACCCCAAAGGGCGTTGACATCCGAAGAGCTGAAGAAGAAAGCACGGTCGCTTTTCATCTGAATCAGGCCAAAAACTATACGAAGTATTATCCGAATGAAAAGTTGGTCGACCACGATGAGTTTGGCTCCAGGTTTGAGGTCAAAATCAACTCCCGAGGCTTTAGAGGAGAGGATTTCGAACTCGCCAAACGACCTGGTGTAATTCGTGTACTCGACGCTCGGCTCCTCCTCTACCTTTGGATTCAGGGATCCTGACAATCAAACATACCCTGTATATCTAGAAGAGCTACTGAACAAGGCCTTGACCGAGCTAACGCCGCCCGTCCATCCGGCGGAGCGCTTCCGGAATTTGAAGTGATCAACTTCGGCATACCTCATCTGAGGTCGGAGCAAATTTATTCTCTTTTTTGTCAACGAGGGTTTGGAGCTCAAGCCGGATTTTGTGACCTTCTACGAAGGGATCAACGACGCTGCCTGGCGGCGGCCACCAGATAACTCTACGGAAAGGACCAAACAAGCAGTCAAGAAGGTCCCCTTTGCAAATGAGGTGTTCCGGCAAATGCGATACCGCCTCCTGTCGATTGCCTTGGTCGGAAGTCTCATTTCAGACAACACAACAGAGTATTCAGACCCGGAACTTCAAGCGCTTCACAGGGAAAAAGAGCACTTCATTGCGAACCTGCAACGTATAAATGAGCGTGCCAGCAAAACAATATCAAGTTCATTGTCGCCAGCCAACAGGCGAAAGCGTTAGAGACGCGTGACTGATTCAGGGCTTACGGTACGAGGCTGAGCAGGCTGCGGTGCGAACGAAGTTAGCGACGACCGGCCACCTGAACCCAGGCGAAGCCTTCTTCTGGGTGCACAAGGAGTTAATGGATGCCTAACGTGCATGGGCGATCGCAAACAATATTTCGTATGCAGATGTTATCAGCGCGATGGACTTGAACAGACAGCACCTTGTCACATGGGTCCATTTGAACGCATCAGGTAATCGAATCGTCGCCGACGCGCTCGCTCGCGAGATTCTTGAGCAACTCCGTGGCAATTCGACACCCTGATTAAATGAATCGCACGACGTGCCAGAAACAGAATGACCGGAGATGCGGGATGACAGGCGCTTCCCTCGAAATCCTCGCTCACGTATTCGAGCAAACGATCTCGGCGCATGACGATTCGCTGCGAGCGGGCTCCCGGCCCTCACGCTGGCGGCTTCCGAATCAGCCTGACTCTTGCAGACCAGCGTCAGTGCTCGCGTTCGGCAATGGAGGGAGCGCCGGAGACGCTCAGCACTTTGTCGCCGACTTGGTCGGACGCTTCGGAGCGTCGCGCGCTGCCGGCGATCGTGCTAACGTCAGATTCGAGCGTTCTCACCGCCGTCGCGAACGATGATGGTTATGACCATGTGTTCGAGCGTCAGCTCGAAGCGCTTGCTCGAAAGGGGACGTGGCTTTTGGCATCTCGACGAGCGGCCGATCTCGCAGCAGGGCATCGGCGAGTTCATCGACTCGCTGGCTTGCATTCTGGCTGGGGCCGATTTCAAGGCCGTTGTTCAGGCGATTGTCGCCGCCCGGCGCCGGAGCGGTATTGTCTGGGGGATCGGTGCGCATGTCATCAAGACGGTAGCTCGCCCCCGTTCTCGTCGATTTATGGAGCGCGAGTTCGTGTCGCGATCGCCACAAACGGCGCCGGAATCATTCACGACTTCGAAGTGGCGCTCGTCGGGACAACCTCTTGAAGATGTGGATGAAGCGCTCGGGCCTGGCCGGTTCGGCATGTCGGAAGAAGCCGGCCGGATGCTCAATGAGCTGTTGACCTGCTACGTGAAACCGCGTCGTGGTCGGCCATGGTTATTCCGATACGAGTAGGCGCCGGCACTCGCATAAAGCTCGCCGAAGCCTTTGCACCGAAATGCCCGGTCGTCTCGACGTCTCTTGGCGCATATGGCTATGAAGTAAGAGACAAGGAACACCTTCTCATCGCTGATACTGCGCATGACTTTGCCCAGGCTTGCTTGCGCCTGATGGCATATCCCGAACAGGGTTTGCAAATGTCGGCGCTCGCTCACGAACTGTTCCTGAAGAGATGGACGTGGGACTCCTATCAGAATCGAGTGCAACGGGCTGTTCAGCGGGCGCTGGCTGCCTCCGATCGGTCGGTCCTCATGAGCAGCCATCCCTCGTTGGCAAACCAATGAGCTCATCGAGCTCGGAAGTGTCGGCTCAGCGATCGCAGATCGGAAACTCCGGTTCGCTCATCGGATTATCCGAAGGTCGGATGGAGTCGGTGTCTCTCTCGTCGCAAGAGGATGGGGGTAGACGAACGGAGTGTAGCCTGGTTTCGGTCCTCTATTTACGAAATAATCTCGGTCGGCTTTAATATGACTGGCGCCCGCGTTGGCTATCCCAACTCCTGTCGTACTTCCGTTCACAGTGTTGCTCCAGAAGTAGGCAGGTACCGATGTCTGCTTGGGATATGGCGGAGGCGTGCCATCAAATGGCGCGCTATCGCCGCCGCGGCCAATCTGGTCCAGACACGGCCAGCCGTTGGGCTCAGCGTTCCCGTCCCAGGGTGAGGAACCGTCGCACCGTCCCCCGTATCCAATCGCCTGAAAAGTCCGCACATTGTCTATAAGTAAATTGCTGCTGTTAAAAGTGCCGGTTATCGTATTGTTGAAAACGACCCCGGTCCCACCTCTCAGGAACACAGCGCTAAAGAGATCCCGCGTCTTTTGAATGAATGTATTGTTGTAAATCTCCCACTTCCGACAGGCACGAATATTCCCCTGAATCGAATGGGCCTCTAAAATCGTATCGACGATGGTATTGTATCGAGCCACATACCGCCCACTCATCTCGCAGTCGACTGCGTTGCCGAAGACGGTATAGGTAAATGTATTGTCCTCGATGTAGACCGCTTCGTCAGTGCCCAATCCTAATGGGTCCGCCCATTGCGTTGAACCATTGAGCTCTGACAGCGACTGAGCCGCAAACCCGACGACGTGGACACGCCGATTGAAAAACGTATTGTGATCCACGAGTCCTTTCGGGCTATCCGTCACGCGGGCGCCGCGCACAGAGACCCCGGTGTTGAAATTGGTGCAGGTGAACTTGTTGTGATCCACACGCCAACCTTCATTATCAAGTGCCACAGCCACGCAGTTGAATGTCAGGTCTGTGATGCGCACTCCGCTCGCATTCGCAACCAAGATTGCGGCATTCATTTTGCCCGTCAGAATTGTCCTATCGATGCCTGCGCCTTTGATGGTAATTTTTTTACTAACAATTATGCCGCTCGCCCAGTCACATGAACCTGCCGGGATTGCCAGCGTGTCGTCGTTCTCAGCTTCGTCGTACTTGGCTTTCACGTCGGCCTGGTTACAACTTGCGGCCGTACGTATGGTCCCAGCAATGGCCACAGATGGCACCGCGAGCACCAAGGCAAGCATCACGACGCGTTTCATTGAACAGCACCGCTCACGAGTGCCAGGAAAAGAGCGCATTGTTAACCTCGGCCTTTAAAGGCATCCAGCTTGCCTCTCGAAAATCGCACGATATCCCCAGTTGCTTGTACCACTCAGCCGCAGGAATCAGCAAGTCATATCCACAGTGGCTTGTAAACAAGCGGATGGCATTCATCTGGCGACGGCTCCTCCGAGAGATTCGATGTTCTGGTTCTCTGCAGTGACAAGGACCGTGCGCACATGACTTCTGACCACGTGGAGATTATCCCGAACGGCTTCCAGCTACCCGATATTCGACTGGAGCGCCAACGCCGAAGGTGTGGCCTGCTTCATTGCTGAGGTGTGACCCCTGATTCGTCAGAAGCTCCCTAGATACCTCGAATGAATTCGCGTCGTGGACAGCGATGGTTGTCCCTATACTGGTTGGTGCCGGCGCTCGGATCAAAATCGCCGAAGCTTTCGCACGTAAATCCTATCAGAATCGAGTGCAGCGGGCGTTCGCGGCCTCCGATCTTGTCGGTCCTTATGAGAAGCAATCCCTCGTTGGCAACCTAATGAATTCATCGAGCTCAGAAGTGCCGGCTCAGCGATCGCAGAATCTGGAAGCGGAGTTCGCAGACGATCCGAGCAGTGTGATTGCAGAAGATGACTTTCTGGATACCAGAAAGCTCCTGAAGAACCTGAAGGAGCGATCCGTTCGTGGCGCAGCCATAACGTTTTCGGCCCAGGCCATCAAGTTCGGTTTGACTACCGCTTGACGATGATTCTGGCGCGTCTCCTGACCCCGGAAGATTTCGGGTTGATTGCGATCGTAACGGCTGTGGTGGCTTTCATGGACGTCTTCATGGACGCCGGTCTGTCCATGGCGACAATACAGAAGGAAGTGGTCACGCACGCCGAGCTGACAGCGCTTTTCTGGATCAATGTTGCGCTAGGTGCTGCACTCATGGTTCTGACCGTGGGATTGGCGCCAGTTCTCAGTGCTATCTATCACGAGCCGCGCCTTACGTGGATTGCCTTCGCTCTGGCATTCACGTTCCTTTTTGCAGGCTTGGCCGTTCAACACAAGGCGATACTCCGGCGACAGATGCACTTCAGGCAATTGGCGCTCATCGACATTCTGACGGTGATGACCGGCATTACAGTTGCGCTTGCGATGGCCTTCGCAGGCACAGGGTATTGGGCCCTGATAGGTCTTACCCTCGGGACAAGTCTTGGGAACGCCGTATTCGTGTGGTTGTTCTGTCGTTGGCGGCCCGGGAGACCTGTTCGAGCCAGGAGTGTGGGACCAATGCTCCAGTTCGGCGGCTACCTCACTGCCGGATCCTTCATAAATTCCGTTCGAGAACAGCTGCCTTACGTCGTTATCGGATATAGCCTTGGCGCAGCCGCTGTCGCGATCTACGAGCGCGCATACCGGCTGTTGCTGCTGCCTGTTGTCCAGATTATGCCTCCGATGTCGGCGGTCGCCCTGCCGGCCCTTTCCCGGCTCCAAAACGACCCGGTAAAATTCCGGCGTGCCGCTCGGCAATTGATAACTCTTGTCAGTGCCCTGACGGTGCCATGCTCGGTAATCTGTGTCCTTACTGCTCCAGAAATCATTCTGGGTGATACCTCGGTGACCAGTGGGACCGCACGGCCACCGTTTTTGCGCTACTGTCTCCACTCGCAGCTACTCAAGCTGTCTCGCAAATCGGGATCTGGATGCTGGTGGCGTCCGGTCACAGCAGAGTACTGCTCCGTTTCACCGTAATCAATACGATACTGGCGGCGGTCTCGATTCTTGTCGGAATGCAGTTCAGTCTCGAGGCCGCGGCACTCGCCTTTTCGGTCATAGGCCTTGCGGTCAGGACGCCGATGTTGTTCGCGTTTGTCACACGGCATACCTCTTTGACGTGGCGGGACTTGATTAACGATGTCGGTGTATTTGTAGCAACGGGTCTGGTTCTGGGAATCGCTGGACTCTCAGTGCGTCATACCTGGCTCGTCGCCTGGCAGCCCAGATTCGAGGACGCCCTCTGGATAATCAGCGTGATCCTCCCACTATGGGTTCTCCTGCTCTGGTGGAAAGGTGTTCTCAGGACTTTTGTGAGTCTTCGACCCGTTGCCGCTTCACGGTGATGCACGTGACGAGCTTCTTTCAGTTCGGCATTGAGCTCTAGCCCCCAGCATTCAGTGCAGCTTTTCTATTACAAAGCCGAGGCTGGCAACTTCGGTGACGATTTAAACAGCTGGCTATGGCCGCAGCTGATTCCAAATCTGGAAGCGTCGACTGCTGCGGACTGGTTAGTCGGAGTGGGTACGATTCTCGATGAACGACTGTTGGCTCTTTCCGGCCGGAAGCTCATACTAGGTGCAGGGTTTCGGCCAACAAAATGGCACGGCCGTTGTTCAGCCTGACTGGGATATCCGATTTGTACGGGTGCCGCTGACGGCCACGAAGTCTCAGTCTGCCAGATGAATCATGCCCCTTTCGGATCCCTGCTCTCCTCGTCGCGAATTTCTGGCCACACTCCTTGAGAGCGATCCCAGGCCGTCGGATTCATGCCGCATTTCATCACTGCGCGCTCAATCGATTGCGGTCGCAGCATGTGAGCGCGCCCGAGTGTCCCTGATTGATCCCCGCTGGGAGACAACCAGAGTCCTTCGCGCGATTTCCTCGATGGATCGTGTCATTGCGGAAGGGATGCATGGAGCTGATCGTGGCCGATGCCCTCGGCGTGCCCTGGCTTCGTTTGAAGAGCTCTCGCGTGGTGGCGAGAAACCACCGCAATCGCAGACTTCAAGTGGGCTGACTGGGCGCTATCGCTGAACCTCGAGGACACACCTAGCCGTTTCCGTCGGTATCCCCTATCACTTCGGTCGCGGTGCCCGGGTGGTGAATAGCTTCTGCTCACGTCTGCAGTCTGCAACTCTTGCCACCGCACTTGAAAAGGCGGCGGCTTCCAGCAAATATCAACTCAGCGACGAAGCCCTCCGAAAGCGGCTCAGGAATGAAATGGTCGAGCGGGTTCTTACGGCTGTCAGCGAGCCGAACCTACGTTACCAGCCCCGGCGTTGAATGATGACGACAATAAAGAGTCGCTTGAAAAAGATTCCTCTCGTTCGACAGGCCGTTACGCGGTTGCGGTCGTGGCGGCAGAAGTCTGCCGCAAGAGCGATGTTCCAGAACTACGGGACGTATCTTCAGGCTCTCAATCAGAAGGGTGATGGCACTGTGGTGCTACGCACTCATTACGGTCTGAATCTGACGGTGCGCCAGAACATCTGGGATGTGAATATCATCCGGGAGATCCTCTTCGACAAGCCGTATACTCGCCACCTATCTCTTCCATCCAATCCGCTCGTCGTCGATATCGGCGGCTACATCGGCGACTTTTCTCTTTATGCGGTCAAATACCTGAATGCCAGACAGGTAATCGTCTACGAGCCGACCGCAGAGAATTTCGTGTTGCTGACACAAAACGTCCAGAGCAACGGTTACGCCGATCGAATTACGGCCGTCAATGCGGCGGTCGGCAGTTCCGACGAAATGACGTTGAACGTCCAGGTTCAGGAAAACAATGAGATTCACGCCTCCGCTCACTGGTACAAAGACGCAGAAAAGCGCGCGACGCGCAGCGTGACGTTGCCTGACGTGTTCGAGATTCACAGGATTGATTCCATTGACCTTCTGAAGGTCGATTGTGAAGGGGCCGAATACCAGGTGTTTTCGGCTACTCCAGACGACGTGTTCACACGGATTAGGAACATCGCGTTCGAGTTCCATCACGTCGATGGATTCGAAACCAAGCTTCCCTCGCTTCTGAATCGGCTCGAGTCCCTGGGTTACACACTCCGCAGAGACGCCGAAATCATTTCGGCGTATCGCGCAGACTGACCAGAGGTGCGGGATGACAGGCGCTCCTCTCGAAATCCTCGCTGACGTATTCGAGCAGACGATCGCGGCGCACGTGCGATTCGCTGCGAGCGGGCTCCCGGCCCTCACGCTGGCGGCGTCCGCAATCAGCCGGGCTCTTGCAGACCAGCGTCAAGTGCTCGCCTTCGGCAATGGAGGGAGCGCCGGGGACGCTCAGCACTTTGTCGCCGAGCTGGTCGGACGCTTCGAGCGGGAGCGTCGTGCCCTGCCGGCGATCGCGCTGACGTCCGATTCGAGCGTTCTCACCGCCGTCGCGAACGATGATGGTTATGACCGTGTGTTCGAGCGCCAGCTCGAAGCGCTTGCTCGAAAGGGCGACGTGGCGTTCGGCATCTCGACGAGTGGCCGATCGCGGAATGTGGAAAAAGGCCTGGCAACCGCAAGAGCGATCGGCCTCACCACGATTGCCATGACCGGCCGCGACGGCGGACCGATGGGCCGCGATGCCGACATCCATCTGAATGTTCCCGAATCGTCCACAGCCCGAATCCAGGAAGTGCATCGGACGATCCTGCATGCGATCTGCCTGCTCATAGAACGGGATCTCGAGTCGTAGTTCTCCTCCGATCAGGACCTGATGTGAAATTCCCCTACGAGCAATTCGATCTTTCCCGTCCCAAGACCTATCCGCTCAAGTCGCGCAAGAGCAAGGCCCATGTTGCGGAATTTGGCCGGCCGTGCGCACCGCAGGCGAGCATCGGCGAGTTCATCGACTCTCTGCCCGGCATTCTGGCTGGGGCCGATTTCAAGGCCGTCGTTCAGGCCATCGTCGCCGCCCGGCGCCGCAGTGGTGTCGTCTGGGGGATCGGTGCGCATGTCATCAAGACGGGACTCGCCCCCGTTCTCGTCGATTTAATGGAGCGCGGGTTCGTGTCGGCGATCGCGACAAACGGCGCCGGAATCATTCACGACTTCGAAGTGGCGCTGGTCGGCGCGACCTCTGAAGATGTGGATGAAGCGCTCGGGCCTGGCCGGTTCGGCATGTCGGAAGAAACCGGCCGGATGCTCAACGAGGTGTTGACCCGCTATGTGAAAGAGGGGCTCGGCATCGGCCAGGCGGTTGGCCGCTTCCTCCTGAAAGTGAGCCTCAATTCGGGGACCGCAGCATTCTCGCAACTGCCGCACGTCTCGACATTCCCGTGACCGTGCACATCGCAATCGGCACCGACATCATTCACATGCACCCGGATGCCTCTGGTTCGGCGCTCGGAGAAGGCAGTCTGCGCGATTTCAAGTACCTGGCGGCGAACGTCGCGCGCCTCGAGAACGGCGTGTACCTCAATTGCGGCTCGGCGGTCATACTGCCGGAAGTGTTTCTCAAGGCGGTGGCGATCGCTCGCAATCAGGGCATTGCGCTCGCGAACCTCACAACCGTCGACCTCGACTTCATTCGTCATTACCGAACGCAGACCAACGTGGTGGAAAGGCCCACCGCGCCCACGGGGCGTGGATACTCGCTCATCGGACACCATGAGATCATGATTCCGTTGCTCGCCGCCGCGATCGTCGATCTGGACGCACGAACCTGAACGTCATACCGGGAGCGTCAAGGTAGTGGCCGGCCTATTGCTCCAGTGCGTCTACGAGGCGGGAAGTCGACAAGCCCGGCACGCGCCCGACGATGTGGATCCTGCCTCCACCACGCAGCACAGTCTCGCTTTCAACGCAGTTCTCGCCGTACTCCGAACCGTTGACGTGCACGTCCGGTAAGACTTCCTTCAAAAATGCGATCGGATCGGCTTCGTCGAAGATATGGACGTAGTCCACCATGCGGAGCGCCAGCAGCATTTCGGCGCGCTGCCTCTCGGGAACAATCGGCCGGTCAGCGCCCTTGCAGGTCTTCACCGATGCATCGCTGTTGAGCCCCACTATCAGCACGTCTCCACACAGACGGGCTTCCCGCAGGATGTGGAGGTGACCGCTGTGCAGAATATCGAAGCTCCCGTTTATGGTGACGATGCGCTGCGCTTTCGCTCGAAGCGTGGAGGCCAGGCGAGCCAATCCGTGGCGCGGAATCACACGAGCGGAGTCGTTGTCCTGAAGCACCTCTTCGGCGGTAACAGTTGCCGTGCCGAACTTGCCCACGACGATGCTCGCTGCTTTGTTGGCAAAGGCCACCGCCGCCGGGTGCGTGGCACCGGATGCCCGGGCGAGGGCGAAAGCAGCCACAACCGTGTCGCCTGCTCCGCTGACATCGAACACTTCTTTTGCGAGAGTCTGGAGCGAGAACTGTTCTGCGCCGTCTTTACTGCAGAACATGATTCCTCGTGGTCCGAGCGTCAACACGACATTCGTCGCAAGGTCTGACGCGAGCGTCCGCGCCACGATATTCACATTCTCGTCGGTGGCTTCTGCTTCCAGGAGACTCAGCAGGGCCCGCGATTCGCGCCAATTTGGTGTGAGGTAATCACAGCCCTTGTAGCAATCCCGATTCTGAGGTCGGGGATCGATGATGACCTGACGGCCGGACTGGTGAGCTCTCTCGATGATCGCCTGGCACAGTGCGGGCGACAAAAATCCCTTGGCGTAATCCGAGATGATGACGATGTCGGACCGATCGATTTGCCCTTCAAAAAGGCGAAGGATGTCGGTCGCGCTCGGCGTACGAACCGACTCTTCGTAGTCCAGCCTGACAATCTGCTGCTGCCTGGCGACGACGCGGGTTTTCCGGAGCGTCGGGTGACCGTCCTCAACTGCGTACAGGTCAATTCCTGCGTCCGACGCGGACTGCTGAACGATGCGGCCAGCCTCGTCGTTCCCAACCAGGGCAATCAACGATGCGCGGCCGCCAAGGGAAGTGATGTTCGCCGCTGTGTTTGCCGCGCCGCCCAGAGCACGCCTGGATGCGCTCACCTTCAACACGGGCACCGGCGCTTCCGGAGAAATCCGGTCGCAATCACCGACGAGATATTCGTCGAGGATTGCGTCGCCTAATACAAGGACCCGCCGGTGCTTGAAGTCCGAGACGTATCCGGCGAGTGACTCGGCGACGTCATTGAAAGCTCATTCGGTAACGCGCCGTTATCCCTACAGCGAGGCCAGCACCTTCTTCGCCTCGTCCGCCCCATCGAAATTCGGCGCGAGCGTCAGAGACTGCTGAAGCGCCAGCGCGCGCCCGCTTCTGGTCACCCGCCTTCGCATACGCCAGGCCCAGGTGGTAATGGTAGACGGGATTCTTCGGATCCTTCTCCACGCTCTTCTGGAACGGCGGCACGGCGAGCGTCGCCAGTCCCTTTTTGTAGTAAATCCATCCGAGCGTGTCCTGGACAGCGGCGTTGTCGGGGAGTCGCCGCCCCGCCTTCTGCGCGAGCTCCAGCGCCACATCCAGGTTGTCACCCGCTTCGGCCATCTGCCAGGCCAGGTTGTTGGCCGCAACCGGCGTCTCCGAGTCGATGGCCAGCGCCTGCTCGTAGCGCTTGCGCGCCTCGGCCTTCCTGTTGCTCATCTCGTGGAGGATGCCGACCATCGTGTGCGCCATCACCGGCCGCGGTTGACGCTTCGACACCTCGTCGAACTCCTTCAGTGCCTCGTCGAGCCTGTTCTGCGCGATGTAGAGCTGTCCCAGCATCTGATAGGCCTGGAAGCTGCCGGCATCCAGCTCGAGCACCTTTCGCAGCGATTGCTCCGCCTTCTTGGAGTCGCCGGCCCTGGCATAGGTGGCGCCGGCGAGCAGCAGCACAGCCGTGTCGTTCGGCGTTCTCGCAAGCCGCCGTTCGACGCGGGCAACAGCATCCGCCGGCTTCTTGTCAAAGAAATCGAGGGACACGAGACCGGCCGTCGCTTCCAGATTGTTCGGGTCGAGCTCCTGCGCGCGGTTGAACGCCGCCAGCGTATGCGATCGATCGCCTTTTGCCGCCGATATCAGTGCCGGCCAGTACATGAACGGTTGGGTTATTGGGATACTGCTTCAGCAGTGGCTGGAGCTCGGCCTCAGCTCTGCGCAAGTCGCGCCGGGCTACCAGCGCACGAATGAGCGTGACTTTCGCGTCTGGACTCGCCGGCGCGTTCTTGAGCACCTGCTCCGCGAGCTGAATTGACGAATCCGGCCTTCCCGAGGCCAGCTCGAGCCGCGACAGATGCAGCTGCGCCACCGTCGCGCGCGGGTTCAGCCGGAGCGTCTCGTTGAACGCTTTGATGGCGCTCTCGCTATCGCGCTTCGCCAGATACGCCTCGCCAAGGCGGTACTGCGCTTCCGCCGATCGAGGATCGGCGACCGTCGCTGCGACCAACTGCTGAATTGCGTCATCCACCTTGCCCTCGGTCAGCAGGAATCTGCCTTTCAGCACGAGGGCCGTGACGTTCTGACCCTCCCGCTGGAGGATGCCGTCCACGCGCTTGTGCGCCTCCAGCCGGCGCTTCTCGTCGAAGTCCACCCCCGCAAGGCGAAGTTCCGCAGCGGTCCGCATCGCCGGATCGGCGACGAGCCCCTCGAGTATCGGCAGCGCATCCTTGCGCCGGTTCATGAACAGGTAGTAGTCGGCGAGCGCCAGCTTTCCTGACGAATTCTTGCGTGACTTCTGCGACCTTCTTCAGGTAGGGTTCGGCTTCCGCCGCCTTGCCCCGGGACATCTGATATAGCGCAAGCATCCGATTCGTGAGGAGGTGCGATTGGTCGATTTCGTAGGCGGCCAGCAGCACGCGCCCGGCGTCGTCCGGCTTGCGCGTCGCCCAATAGAAATTGGCGAGCGCCAGCCGTGTCGGTACCGACTTCGGATCGGCTTCGGTCGCCTTGATGAAGGCGGCTTCCGCTTCGGCCAGGCTGCCGCGGGCCTGCTCCATCGCTCCGAGACTGGCGTAGCTGCCGCTCTTGCTGGGATCGAGCTCGATGGCCTTCTGAATCTCGTCGATGGCCCCCTCCAGGTCCTTCAGGCCGGCGAGCGCATTCGCGAACAGGACCTGCGCCTCGACGTTCCTGGGATCCCGCTGGAGAACATTGCTGGCCCGGGTCTTGGCATCCTCATGACGCCCCCCCAGCAGCAGAAGGCTTCCGGCCTTCAACTGTGCCTGGTTATCGGCCGGCAGGAGATCCGCGGCGCGCACGTATTCCGACGAGGGCGGCGGCAAGATTGCCGTCCTTGACGTAGGCCTCCGCCAGCTTGTAACGCGCTTCGCCAAAGCGCTCGTCCTGGCTGACGGCATTCCTGTACCTCGAGGATGGCCTCCTTGATCTTCCCTTCGGCGAAGTACTTGTCGCCGCTCGCCAGATACTCCCGTTTGGCGGTTTCCGGATCGCGCGAACACGCGGTGGCAAGGGTCATCGCAAGCACGAGCATCAAAGCCGAAGCTTTCCTGGCAGTCATTTAAGTGATACCTCGGTCCATCACCATCGCAAAGATCTGGCCTGTCTTTCCCCTGCTCGCGGTCAGACCGCTACTTGTAAACTGTTCAGAATCAGTTCGTTACATGGCAAGTCGAACGACGGCCCGGCAGCAGGAGGAGAAAAGTCTTCTCGACACGTGACTAATATCTGCGTTTTGGCCGCCTGTGCGCAGAGCTTTTTAAAACAAGAAAGCCTGGCTTGACCGCTAGGTCAAGCCAGGCTTAGGCAAGGGAGGTTGGTCTTATCGAAACCTAGACAGCCGTCCGACGGAAGGCAGCAAGCCCGAACAAGCTCATCATGCCAAACAGAGTCATGCTGGCCGGCTCCGGCACAGAGGTGTTCACTTGAACTGTGCTCTGGGTGATCGTGCCTGTTCCGGCGGTGCCATCAAAGCTCAGCCTAAAGGCGTTCTGCGAATCGTCACCGGCGCCGATGATTGGGAACGAGCCGAACCATGCGGCCAGATCGGGATCAAGCGCGCCACCGAATGCCAAGGCGCCGGACAAGGACCCGAGCAACGGCATCGCTCCGCCTCCCGAAATGCCGATCGTCACGTTGGTCGCAAACGATCGCGTCCAACAGTGTCCCGGGGCCGGCGATATCCACCATTGCGATCGGGTCATGAGCGGTACCCTCGATGGTTATGGAGCCACCCGGTCCGTATGTGTAGGTACCGGCAAGGGGGTCATCTGATTCCAGACGGAGTGGCAACGAAACTGATGAAGTCCCCTGTCTCGAGGTCAAGACACCCCGACAAGCCAAGAACGCCGCAGGTGCCCTTGATAAGCAAGGGACCCGCGGAAGCATCAAAGTCCAACACGGATGAAATTGCCGCGTCGGTGATCGTGGCCGTGCCTGCCTGATCGAACGAGAGGTCTCCTCCCGGTCCGACGTGATTGAACTGCAGTGGATCTGCTGACACGCTGCTAACCGATGCCACTAACACGAATCCCGCTAGAACTCCACGTATTAGACTCTTCATCTCCGTAACCCCCCTTGGGACGCGCCTGAGATTTACACGCGACGCACCTAACGCCTGTGTGCTCAGACCGAGCGTCCGGCGGATAGTGTAGCAATCGAAAGGCCAATAAAATTGCGCTCGCACGCTTCGGGCGTTTTTCGCCTCTAAGTTGCTGAAATAAAAGATGTTGGCGTGCTGAGCCGTGCGCGGGCTTTCCAGACGCGGAGGCGGCGATTTTCTGAAAGGCAGCCTCGAGGCCGACTTTGCTCTCGGCGTGCGACGAATTCACTTTCGCACCACAAACCGTCCAAGGACCAGCAGATCGACGCCGGTGCCGAAAAACACCCGCAGCGCGTCCCTGGGCGAACAGACGATCGGCTCGGAAAAGCCGTTGAACGACGTGTTTACGAGAACGTCGACGCCCGTCAGCGCCCCGAACGCTTTGTGGAGGGCGTGGAACCGGGATTGCGACGGCTCAACGGTCTGAACCCGCAGGCTTCGAACAGCCGGCGGCACAGCCGGCCGAAGGGCGTCGCACTGGACGGCGAAGTCGAATTCCATGTAACGGGCCTTGCGGGGGCCGGAAAAGTAGTCTGCGCAGTCCTCCTCGGGCACCGACAGACTGCACGCACGGTAGAGCTCCCGCTGTTTCAGATAATGGTTCACGTTGTCCAGGACATAACGCGATAACGGGCTCGCCAGGATGCTGCGATGCCCGAGCGCGCGCGGTCCCCATTCCATGCGGCCGTCGAACCATCCGACCAGAAGACCCTGCGAGAGCGCGTCGGCGGCCACATCGACAGCCGCACCGTCACTCAGACACTCATAGGAGATCTTGCAGTTGTCGAGCGTCTGCTTGATCTCCTCGGCGGAATATTCCGGACCGAGGAAGGGGGAGCCCGCGTCGCTCCGGCGCGCGGCTTTAGGCCAATCCACGGCAAGAGCTGCGCCCGCAGCCAATCCCGCATTCCCGGGATTCGGAGAGATGTGCACCGCCTTGAACAATCCCGACTCTGCGATGCGGGTGTTCAGGGTCGTGTTGTAAAAAAGGCCGCCGCCAAGGCACAGATTCTCGACTTGATGCCGTCTCTTTATGTGAGCCAGAAACTCCAGCAAGACCGCAGCGATACGTGACTGAAAGGTGCTCGCAACGCGCGCGCGGTGTTCCGTAGTGGAATACTCCCTGAGCCAGTCTGCGACGGTGACCGTCCACCGCGGATCGACATTGAGCCGGCCGTCGCCATACCAGAACAACTTTCTGAGACGCTCGCCTTCGGTGTCGTCGTGGAACAGTCGGGCGACATTCTCGAGAAGATGTTCGCGTCCGCCGAATTCCATCAGCTCGGCGCAGCGTGAATACAACGCTGCGAACCCCACCCCGTTCCAGGGCCAGAACTGGTTCGTCAGCCGGTCGGGCCCTGCCTTCCAGACCGAAACCGGCGGGACAGAGTGCCGGTCGGCGACAACCACCAGAGCGCTTTCAAACGGCGACGTGAGAAACGCAGTGGCAGCGTGGGCGAAGTGATGATCGTGGCGGACGAGCTCGCATGCTGCCGGCAGCGAGACGGAATCTTCCGCGACTGCAAAGCGTGCGATTCCGGTTCGCTCGCGGCAGGCGGCTCTCAGAGCAGCATCGAGAGCTTCGACAGGCAGACGACCCGGCTCGAGCGCCGCTCGCCGTACGCGCGACACTCTCTCTTGCTCGCAGTAAGAAACCAGCTGTCCGCCCACTGCAACCGCGACGGCTGCGTTCTGCCGGGCGCCGCTGATTCCGATCACGGAATCTTTGACGGTGGGAAGTTCCAGATCGACCAGAGCCGACCGCGTTGTGCTCGGCGATATCGGGTCAAATGCCATGGTATGTCATTGACGATACGACGAGTACTCGCGATAGCCGTCGTCTGGTGTGACGCCGTTCAGAACGACACCCAGAACCCGCTCCCGGCCCAGCGCCTGGATGGCGCGATCGCTCACGTCGTAAGGCGTACAGCCCCGCCTCGACGACGAGGATGGCGACGTCGACCATGGCGGCGAGCAGGTTCGTATCGGGCAGCATCACGACGGGTGGCGTGTCGATGATGACCCAGTCGAAATTCTCAGAGGCCTCTTGCAGAACCAGCGCCATCCGGCGCGAGGTCAGCGCGCTCATGGGATCCGGATCCGGCCGGCCGGTTGGCAGCACAGACAGGCGCGGAGAGACTTCGAGCAGCGTGAGCCTGGCCTCTTTGGAATCTTTCAGCACCTCGTTGAGCCCCATCGTGTTCGGGACACCGAGCAGATCGTGCAACTTCGGCCGGCGAAGATCGGCGTCAATCAGCAGGACGCGCCGCCGATAGGATTCGCTGAGCGTGAGCGCCAGGTTCAATGACGTGAGCGTCTTGCCTTCGCCGGCGACGGCGCTTGCCACCATCACTTTCTTGATGCCGCGCTCGACCTGCGTGTGATGCAGAGCAGCGGCGAGCCGCCGGTACTGCTCGAGCGACTCGGGGTGCATGCTTCCACCCGAGACGACCTTTTGCTGGATGGTGTGACTGAATCCGCGAAACACAGCCATCGGAGCCGGTTCGATCAGCGGCTCGAAATGCGACGGCTCAACGCCGAGATCCGACGGCGGCGCGATCTCGACGTCAAAGTCCGACTTCTCCGGTTCCTGCGCAGTCTCATTGGGAAACCGCTCGAGCTGCCACGCGGCCACGATGGGTGATTCGGCCTCGCCGCCACCTTGGCCGTTTTCTCGCTGCCGCCGTTTCAACGCCTGGTCGATTCTGCTCATACTGTCAGAGTCCGTTAGGAGAACAAGCGCCAGCGACGGCCGCCCGACTGGCCCGCTGCCGCCACATTGGTGTCATAGGCCGGCTTTTCTGCCGGTGGTGCGAACGGTGCACCCAGAGGGCTCTCGTGTTCCTGTGGAACATGAATGCTCTTGCCGGTATTCGCGCTCGATCCCTCTGCCCGTGCGCGCAAATCGAAATCGTCGCACACTTCCTGGACAACACGCCGGGTGACAGGGCGCTCGTTGGCGGCGAAGCCGCCTATCAGCGCGTTTTCGCAGATGACGCTGATCGATCGCGGGATGCCCCGAGAGCGTTCGTGGATGAGCTGCACTGCCTCGCGAGTGAAGATGCGCGCGCTCTCGCCTCCGGCCGTGCGGATGCGCCGTGCGATATATGCGGCGGTCTCCTGCAGGTCCAACGACCCCAACGTGCACCGAAGCTCGATGCGCTGCTTCAACTGCCGCAGCGATTCGTCGTTCAGACGATCCGCCAGCTCGGGCTGACCCGTCAGGATAACCGTCAGCAGCTTCTCCTCGGTGGTCTCGATGTTTGTCAGCAGCCGGATCTCCTCCAGCAGATCGAAGGGCAGGCTCTGCGCCTCGTCGACCAGCAGCGCGACGTGCATTCCTCCGGCCCGAAGCTCCTCGATTCGCTTCACCAGATCCGATAGCAGCACCGTCTTCGAGCTCTCGGCGTCTCTTCCGAGAGAGAACGCCTGGGCGAGAAACTGGACGAACTCGCTGCGGGTCAGCGCCGGGTTGTTCAGGTAGACGCACTTGACCTGCTCGCCGTTCTGCTTTTCGATCACCGCTCGCGCGATGGTCGTCTTTCCCGTGCCGGCTTCGCCGATCAGGACGACCACGCCCTTACGGCTGGCGATCCCGAACTCGAGATTGCTCAGCGCTTCCCGATGCTTCGGTGTCAGAAGCAGGTACTTCGGGTTTGGCGTGAGATCGAATGGACGCTCTCGCAGTCCAAAAAAATCCTCGTACATCCCTATACCCACCTCTGCAGCGCCGCCATCCAGCGCTCGACGAGCCGCAGGCGCCAGGCGACCACGGCCGCCGTGCCGGCGACGACGACAAAAGCCGCGACCGCAGCGCCCAGCATCCGACGCCGGCGAACGGCATGCTGACGCTCGGCCCGGCCGATCATCTGCGGCACCAGCGCCAGCACCGGCAGCGCCAGCGCTCCAACGACGTCTTCTTCGGTGCGCATCGTGCGATCGCGATATTCGAGGAGCAGGACCAGGCCGAGGCCGAGACCGAGGCCGGCGACCGCGCCCATCGAGTTGATCCGGATTCGATTCGGACTAATCGGCTTCTCCGGCATCCGCGCCGGGTCCAGCACCTTGAACTGCTCGCCGATCTGCCGCCGCTCGAGATTCGAGGCGGCCTTGGCGTTCTCGCTGTTGGCGAGAAGGTTCGTGTACACCTCTTTGAGCGTCTCGTAATCGCGCGTCAATTCGACGAGATCGGTTTCGCGCGCCGGCACCGCGGAGATCCGCGTCTGGTAAGTCGCAAGGGTGGCGCGCAGCCGCTTCTCTTCGGCCTCTTTGGCCACAATTCGCCGGTCCAGCGCCTCCTGCTCCGCCTTCATATCCGCGACCCTCGCCCGCCTTGCCAGCTCCAGAGGCGTCAGCCCGACAGGGCCGACCGGCTCCGACTCCGGCGATACAGGCCGCTCGAGGGCCTCCTTTTCCGCTTTCTTCTCGAGATCGGCAACCGCACGCTTGAGCCGGACGATGTCGGGATGCACCGGCTTCAGTCGCAACTCGAGCGCCCGCAGTTGCAATCGAGCGATGTCCAGTTGTTGGGCAGCGGGTATCGATGCCGCCGCGCTGTCGGACTGCGCGAGCACCGATGCCGGCGGCGGCGCCGCCATCGACGCGAGCGTTTCGCCGTCGACGACCAGGCGATCCAGCATGAGTCGCCGATCGCGGTCCTGGCTGATCGACTGGTTGAGGGTCTGAATCTGCAACTGCAGGTTCTGAATCGCCTGTATGTTGGTCTGGAGCTGAGAAGGCAGCTCGCCGGCGTGCTTCCGCCGATACTCCTCCAACCGCTTTTCCTGATCGATCAGGCGCATCCGCGCATCCTGCAGCTGGGCATCGAGAAACTGGTTCGTGCCCTCGGCAAGCGCTTCTCGATCGCGCAGGTTCTCTTCGATGAAGAGCGACGCCAGCCGCTCGGTCACTCTCATGGTCGTGCGCGCATCCGTCCCGGTGTAACTGATGCGAAATGTCGGCGCGGTGCTCTCTCGGCGGTCCATTGCCCCCGCGTTAATCTCGACATTGATGTCTCTGGTGCGCATCTGCTCGATCACGTCTTCCATGATGGAGTCCCTGCGCTCTTCGGCGTAGAGATCGAACTCACGGACGATCTGCTCGAGGCGCGTTCGGCTCAGGATCTGCTGGTTGATCGAGGACAGCCGGTCTTCGAGCCGCGACGTGACGGTCGGCTGAACGTAGTCCTCTGGGAATTTGCTGTGGCACCACGAGCACGTAATGTCTCGGATCGATACCGGTTGGGCAGGTAATGGGCTCACGACAGCCGTTGCGCATGCAATCACCACGAACGGCACGAGGATGTACCACTTCCGCCGCCAACCAATACGGAGAAGAACCTCCGGTGTGTACTGCTTGCCAGGAATCATCGTTAATTCACCAAAGGAAGCCAGAGATTCAAACCCACCCGCACACCTTGTCTATCCATCCGCTGCTGTACACCAGGCGGTAGAACGGCATCAGGTTCGAACTCGTAACGGTAGATAAGATATTCGACATACGCCGCGAGCAAACGATTGATAGCGCCTTGAAGCCGCGCGGTCACCGCGTAACTGGTGAATCGTGGAGCGTTGAGTTGCAATCCCATTGCTCCACCGACGTACTGAACATTCGTGGAAAGGTCGATGCGCCGGTTGATCAAGCCGCTGACGCCGGCGCTCGCCGCATTGGACAATATCGGCTGATCGAAGCCGTCGACCTGTCCGACGTCGCGGCGGACATCCGCCCGCGCATTCCAGGTCCGGCCGATCGGCTGGACGAACGCTGCGGAGCCGAGAAGTCTCGTGCTCCGGTTGACCCCGTCATCGGTGATCCCCGAACCGACATTGAAGCGCAGCGTCGAGCGGCGAGTGGACGACAGCGGTTTCGAATACGAGACGCCGATGTCGGCGTTCTGCGTTACGGTGACTCGATTCAGTTGCTGGTACAAGACTTCGTCGCGAGAGTATCCAACGTTGAACGTCGCGTTTCTCGAAGCGGTATGGCGGTAGCGCATCCCGGCTATTTGTGTTTCGGTGTCGGAATCACGATCGAGAAACTTGCTTTGACGATAACCGTAATGCAGCCCGATGCTGGAACCCCTTGACGGTGCAATGTTCAACCCCGCGTTGCCGCCGTAGACGTAGCTCTCGTCCTTGATCACAGAGTAGTCCATTGTCGGATCGGGCGGCGCCACATCGAGTGGCACTATTC